>NZ_JBFAAJ010000124.1:0-1030 GCF_040639695.1 Amycolatopsis sp. NPDC023774 | reverse complement strand
GCGAGGACCTCGTCCGCGTCGGCGCGGCGCACGACCACCACGCCGTCGTCGTCGGCGACGATCACGTCACCCGGTTCGACGAGGCGGCCACCGCAGACGACCGGCGTGTTCACCGAGCCGAGCGTTTCCTTGACCGTGCCCTCGGCCGAGACGGCCCGGGACCAGACGGGGAAGGGCAGGGCACGCAGCTCGGCGATGTCGCGGCAGCCGGCGTCGATGACCAGGCCCCGCACCCCGCGCGCCTTGAGGGAGGTCGCCAGCAGCTCCCCGAAGTACCCCGCGTCCGACGGCGAGGTCGGCGCCACGACCACCACGTCACCGGGCCCGCACTGCTCCACGGCCACGTGGATCATCCAGTTGTCACACGGCGCCACGCTCACCGTCACGGCCGTGCCCGAGATGTGCGAACCCGGGTAGATCGGGTTCAGCGAGGACGCCATCAGCCCGGTGCGGCCCTGCGCCTCGTGGATCGTGGCGACCCCGAACCGACCCAGGCCGTCGCGCGTTTCCGGACCGGTCCGGGGCGGATTCGTGACGACGACCCCGCTCATCGCACGACCGCCCCACCGGCCTGGCCGACCAGCGAGGGCATCAGGGAAATGTGGATCGCGTCCTCGTCGGTCTCGCCGGCGAGCACGCGGATGGCGTGGTCGACCTGGTCGATGCCGTAGCGGTGGGTCGCCAGCTTCTCCAGCGGGAAGCGGCGCGAGGCCAGCTGGTCCACGGCGAGCTCGCAGGCGCGGAACGAGTGCCCGCGCGCGGACTTGATCGTGATCGCCTTCTCGGTGACCTTCTTGACCGGGAAGTCCGGGAACGCGGCCAGCTCCCCCTGGATGAGGAGCGTGCCTTCGCGGCGCTTGAGGACGTCGACGCCGAGCAGCACCGGCGCGGTGCCGGCGCGCGAAGTGCAGTCGAGCACGATGTCGACGCCGCGGCCGCCGGTGAGGTCCATGACCTTCTCCCGGGGGTCCTCGGTGAGCACGTCGATGACCTCGTCGGCGCCCAGCTCCTTGGCCAGGTCGAAGCGGTG
>NZ_JBFAAJ010000123.1:0-1040 GCF_040639695.1 Amycolatopsis sp. NPDC023774 | reverse complement strand
TCAGGAACTTGATCATCGTCGGGTCGGGTCCCGCCGGTTACACGGCCGCGGTCTACGCGGCGCGCGCGCAGCTCGAGCCGTTGGTGTTCGAGGGCACGCAGTTCGGTGGTGCGCTGATGACGACCACGGAGGTCGAGAACTTCCCTGGCTTCCGCGACGGTATCCAGGGCCCGGACCTGATGGAAGAGATGCGCAAGCAGGCCGAGCGCTTCGGCGCCGAGCTGCGTGCGGAGGACGTCGAGTCGCTGGAGCTGACGGGCGCCGTCAAGTACGTGGTCGCCAACGGCAAGCGGTACGCCGCGCGCGCGGTCATCCTCGCGATGGGCGCTGCGGCGCGCTATCTGAACGTGCCCGGTGAGCAGGACCTGCTCGGCCGCGGTGTGTCGGCCTGTGCGACGTGTGACGGCTTCTTCTTCCGCGACCACGACATCGCCGTGGCCGGCGGTGGTGACTCCGCGATGGAGGAGGCGACCTTCCTGACGAAGTTCGCCAAGTCCGTCACGATTGTGCACCGCCGTGACGAGTTCCGGGCCTCCAAGATCATGCTCGAGCGCGCCCGCGCGAACGACAAGATCAAGTGGCAGCTGAACTCCCAGATCACCGGGGTGGAAGGCGACGGCAAGGTTCAGGGCCTGAAGGTCACGGACACCAAGACCGGCGACGAGAAGACGCTGGACGTCACCGGTTTCTTCGTCGCGATCGGCCACGACCCGCGCAGCGCGCTCGTGCGCGGCCAGGTCGAGGTCGACGAGGACGGCTACGTGGTGACGCAGGGGCGCACGTCCTACACGAACGTGCCGGGCGTCTTCGCGGCCGGTGACCTCGTGGACCGCACCTACCGCCAGGCCATCACGGCGGCGGGTTCCGGGTGCAGCGCGGCCATCGACGCGGAACGATGGCTGGCCGAGCACGGCGACGAGAACGCCCACGAGGCGTCCGAGCTGGTCGGCGGCGGCTACGGCGCCGGCACCCACTGACTTTCCGATACCGACCACCCGAAGGAGAAACCATGGGCAACAACACCGTCAAGGTGACTGACA
>NZ_JBFAAJ010000122.1:0-1080 GCF_040639695.1 Amycolatopsis sp. NPDC023774 | reverse complement strand
TGGTCCAAAAAATACCAAGTTGTTCACAGTGAAATGGAGAATATGTGATGCGTGCTGCTGGTGTGCGTGAGATCGGCGGCCTGGTCGAGGTATTCGACCTCCCGGAGCCTGATGACCCGGGTCCGGGCGAGGTGGTGATCGAGGTTGAGACGGCCGGTGTCGGTAACTGGGACAACATCGTGCGGACGGGGGCGTGGAACGTCGGGCTGACACCGCCGATGGCGCTTGGCGTGGAAGCCGCCGGCACGGTTGTCGCGGTCGGTTCGCAGGTCACGAACCTTCAGCGTGGCGACGAGGTTCTGGGTCACCCGCTTCCACTGCGTCACCAGGGCTGCTGGGCGGAGCGCGTGGTCGTGGACGCGGGTTTGGTCGTACTGAAGCCTGCCGGCGTGTCGTGGGAGACCGCGGCGGCATTCCCGGTTCCCGCGCTGACCGCGGAGCAGGTCCTCTCCGAGTCGCTCAAGCTCGCCGAGAACGAAACGCTGCTTGTCCACGGTGCTGGCAGCACAACCGGTGGGTTGATTGTGCAGCTGGCCGCTCTGCGGGGGGCCCGGGTGATCGCCACTGCTGGACCGTCGAGCGCGAATCGAGTCGCACAGGCTGGAGCAGCCGAGGTCCTCGACTACCACGACGACAGGTGGCCCGAACGCGTCCGCGAACTGACCAGCGGCATCGGCGCCGACGCCGCCCTCAACGCGGTCCCCGGAGGCAGCACCGCCACCATCGTGACTGTGCGGGAAGGTGGCCGGATGGCGACCATCACCGGCGACCCACCCGCAGCCGAGCGTGACATCCGCGTCACCAACGTCTACGTGCGCCCAGACGCCACCCAGCTCGCACAGCTCTGCGCGCTGCTCGGTGAGGGCCAGCTGACCCTGGCGGTCGGCTCCGTACTGCCACTAGCCGACGCGGCCACGGCGCTTGAGGACGCCATTTCCGGCGCCAAGGGCGGCCCAGTCGTCCTTCAAGTCGGACCCAGGCTCACCGGAAACTGAGTCCAGTCGAGTCCCCACGCACCGGCACCGGCGCTGGAACGCACCACAATGCGCGCCAGCGCCAGCCCGGTCGTTTCTCCCCGCC
>NZ_JBFAAJ010000121.1:0-1082 GCF_040639695.1 Amycolatopsis sp. NPDC023774 | reverse complement strand
AAGGGCACGAAATCCGCCGGCGTGGCGCGCCAGTATTCGGGCACGGCCGGGCGGATCGAGAATTCGCAGATCGGCGTGTTCTTGGCGTACGCCTCAGATCGGGGGCGGGCTTTGATCGATCGCGAGTTGTATCTGCCGAAAGAGTGGATCGCGGATCGGGGAAGGTGCGCTGCAGCTGGTATTCCGGACGACGTCGGATTCGCGACCAAGCCCGAACTGGCACAACTGATGGTGGAACGCGCGCTCGCCGCGAGAATCCCGTTTGCATGGTTCACCGCCGATGAAGCCTATGGGCAGGTCGGGCGGCTACGGCTCTGGCTGGAAGAGCACGACATCGCGCATGTGCTGGCAGTACCCAAGTCCCAAATGGTGATTTCCATGGATCTGCGGCAACGACGCGTCCACGCCGTCATCGCGGACGTCGACCCGGCCACCTGGCAGCGTCTGTCCTGCGGCGATGGCGCCCACGGGCAACGGATCTACGATTGGGCCGCCGTCGACATCCGCCCCCTGCGCCGACCAGGAGTCGGCCACTGGCTGCTGGCCCGCCGCTCAGTCAGTGACCCCACCGAGACCGCCTACTACATTTGCTTCGGCCCCGCCGACACCGACATCCACGAACTGGTGCGCGTCGCCGGAAGCCGCTGGGCAATCGAAGAAAGTTTCCAAACCGCGAAGAACGAAACAGGGCTCGACCACTACCAGGTCCGCCGATACCAAGCATGGTATCGGCACATCACCCTCTCCATGGCGGCGGCGGCATTCCTCGTCATCACCCGAGACGCCGCGAAAAAAGGGGATCTGCACCCGGCCTGATACCGCTCACGTCCAACGAAATCCGCAAACTGCTCAACCGCGTCACCGCACCGATCCGCCACACAATCCAGCATGCGATGCACTGGTCACGATGGCGACGCACCAGCCAAGCCCGAGCACGTACCAGCCACTACCGACGACGTGGCCATCACGAAGTGTCGTTGCAGTATTAGAGCGTGTCTCACTTGGTGAGTTTCTTGTAGCAGGTGATGGCGGCGCCGAGGGTGAGGAAGGCGAGGTAGTGGCTGGGTTTGCGTTCGTAGCGG
>NZ_JBFAAJ010000120.1:0-1089 GCF_040639695.1 Amycolatopsis sp. NPDC023774 | reverse complement strand
CGGCCTGGACGGCCTGGACGACGAGCTTGTCGAGCATTTGGTGGGCCGCGCCAAGGCCGGTGGGCTGAAGCTGACCGGTGAGGGCGGGGTGTTGCAGCAGCTGACCAAGCGGCTGCTGGAGTCGGCGCTGGAGGGTGAGATCACCGACCACCTCGGCTATGACAAGCATGATCCGGCCGGCCGCGGGACAGGCAACTCGCGCAACGGCACCCGCTCCAAGACCGTGCTCACCGACGTAGGCCCGGTGCAGGTCGAGGTGCCCCGAGACCGGGATGCCAGCTTCGAGCCCAAGATCGTGGCCAAGCGGCAGAAACGCCTCACCGGGGTGGACGCGATGGTGATCTCCCTGGCTGCGAAGGGACTCACGACCGGAGAGATCGCCGCGCACCTGGCCGAGGTCTACGGCGCTGAGGTGTCCAGGCAGACCATTTCCACGATCACCGATAAGGTCGTCGAGGGCATGGTCGAGTGGCAGAACCGGCCCCTGGACGCGGTGTATCCGGTGATCTTCGTGGACGCTATCCACGTCAAGATCAGGGACGGCAAGGTCGCGAACCGCCCGATCTACGTCGCGCTCGCGGTGACCTGCGAGGGGCACCGCGACATCCTCGGGCTGTGGGCGGGTGAGGGCGGCGAAGGCGCCAAATACTGGCTGCACGTGCTCACCGAGCTCAAGAACCGCGGCGTGGCCGACGTGCTGATGGTTGTCTGTGACGGGCTGGCGGGGCTGCCCGAGTCGATCGCCACGGTCTGGCCGGCCACGATCACCCAGACGTGCGTGGTTCACCTGCTGCGCAACAGTTTCCGTTACGCGGGCCGCCAGCACTGGGCCGCGATCGCGAAGGCCCTCAAACCGGTCTACACCGCGCCGACCGAAGCCGCCGCGCGCGAGCGGTTCGCCGAGTTCAGCGAGGCATGGGGCGCCCGATACCCGGCCATCGTCAGGTTGTGGGACAACGCCTGGGCCGAGTTCGTGCCGTTCCTGGCGTTCGACCCGGAGATCCGGCGGGTGATCTGCTCGACCAACGCGATCGAAAGCGTCAACGCCCGCATCCGCCGCGCCGTCAAGGCCCGCGGTCATTTCCCCAA
>NZ_JBFAAJ010000119.1:0-1127 GCF_040639695.1 Amycolatopsis sp. NPDC023774 | reverse complement strand
GTCCGGCGTCGTCGGTCGGAGATGGCTTGGTTTCGGATGCGGCCGCTTTCGGTGTTGATGTGGGCGATTTGGCGGGCGAGGTCGGGGTGGTGGGGGGTGAGGTGGGGGTGGGTGGCGGCGAGGGGTTGGAGTAGTGCTGAGGCGTCGTCGGTGGCGAGGGCTTGGGTGAGGTGGGCTGCGGCTTGTTGTCCGGCGGGGGTCATGCCTTCGGCGGTGGTGATGTGGGCGGCGAGGCGGCGTAGGACTGCGGCGTTGCGGCGGGCCCATTGCGAGACGGCGCGGTCGCCGGCGCGGCGGTCGCGTTGGGCGTGGATGCGGCCTTCGCCGGTGGTTTCTCCGGTGGTGGTGGGTTGGAGTCGTAGGTAGCGGCGTTCGGCGGCTTGGCGGCTGGTGACGCCGAGGGCGGGTGCCAGTGCCGTCCAGCTCACGCCGGCGGTGCGTGCGGCGGTGATGAGTTCGGGTTCCCAGGTGGCGAGGCTGGTTCGTAGTGCGTGCAGGGCGCTGAGGGCGGTGAGTAGTTGGTCGGCGTCGGCGGTGCCGGCGCGCAGGTCGGTGACGGCGTGGTCGATGAGGGTGAGGGCGTCCGCTTCGTGCATGGTGTCAACCTTCCGATGACGTTCTGCTTGTCAACGTTTGGATGACATGTTAGAACGGTGGGGCGCGTTGACAAGTCCGAGACGAGCGCTGGAGGTGGAACCGATGTTGATGCGCACCGATCCGTTCCGCGAGGTCGACCGGCTCGCGCAGCAGTTGCGGGGCGGGGCGGCGCCGGGGACGTGGTCGCGGCCCGCTGCGATGCCGATGGACGCTTATCGGGCCGGTGGGGAGTTCGTGGCCTGTTTCGACTTGCCGGGGGTGGATCCCGAGGCGGTGGAGGTGGAGCTCGAGCGCAATGTGCTGACGGTGAAGGCCGAGCGGCGCCCGGTGCGGGCTGGTGCGGATGCGCGGCTGCAGATCGCGGAGCGGC
This sequence comes from Amycolatopsis sp. NPDC023774, assembly GCF_040639695.1. Taxonomy (NCBI): domain Bacteria; kingdom Bacillati; phylum Actinomycetota; class Actinomycetes; order Pseudonocardiales; family Pseudonocardiaceae; genus Amycolatopsis; species Amycolatopsis sp. NPDC023774. Next base: position 160 of record NZ_JBFAAJ010000119.1, on the reverse strand, counting down.
CGTATGGGGTGTTCTCCCGGCAGGTGTTGTTGGGGGAGGGGTTGGACCCGGCGGGGATCAGCGCGGTGTATGAGGCCGGTGTGTTGACCGTGCGGGTTCCGGTGGCCGAAACCGCGCAGCCGCGGCGGATCGCGGTCTCGACCGCCGCTTCTGGTGGGGA
>NZ_JBFAAJ010000118.1:0-1128 GCF_040639695.1 Amycolatopsis sp. NPDC023774 | reverse complement strand
TCCGCACCGAGCCCGCGGCGGTGCTGGCGACGGCGTTGACCGCGACGGCGACCACGGTCATGTACCACTCGCGCGATGCCCGCGGCGCCGACGTCGCGGTCACCGGCACGGTCTTCACCCCCCGGCTGCCGTGGCTGGGCGCCGGCTCCCGGCCGTGGGTCGACCTCGCGGTCGGCACGCAGGGGCTGGGCGAACAGTGTGCGCCGTCCAAGCAGTTCGTCGCCTCGACCGAGCAGGAGCTCGAACCGGTCGAGCTGCTGCTGGCCCGGGGTTGGGGTGTGGTGGTCAGCGACTACGAGGGCTACACCACCGGTGCCACTCCGACCTACGTCGCCGGCGTGTCCGAGGCCCACACCGTGCTGGACATGGCCCGCGCGGCGGGTGCCGTCGCCGGGACGGGTATCTCCTCGACGACCCGGTGGGCCACGATGGGCTACTCCCAGGGCGGCGGCGCGTCGAGCTGGGCGGCGTCGCTGGCCCCCTCCTACGCGCCGGACCTGCGACTGGTCACCGACGTGTCCGGCGGCGTGCCGGCCGACGTGCAGGACGTGGCCGAATCGCTGGACGGCAGCCTGATCGGCGAGGGCCTGCAGCTGTACGCGCTGATCGGCTTGCAGCAGGCCTACCCGGGGAGTTTCCCGCTCGATGAGGCCCTCAGTGCCACCGGCGAGGCCACCGAGGATTCGGTGAAGTCCCAGTGCGTCGTGCAAACTCTCGCCGGCTTCCCGCTGAAGAAGTTCAGTGACTACTCCACCGGCGAGACGATCCAGCAGTTCGACACTCGCCCCGACGTCGCCGCCGTCTACGCGGAGAACAACCTCATCACCCGACCGGCACCGACCGTGCCGGTGTTCCAGTACCACGCCGCCCTCGACGAGATCGTCCCGATCGGCCAAGCACAAACCCTGAACCGCACCTGGTGCACCCACGGCGCCCGCACCGTCTTCACCGTCGTCCCCGGCGACCACATCACCGGGGAAACCACCGGCCTGCCCGCCGCACTCGCCTGGCTGAACGACCGCTTCACCGGACGTCCCGCCCCGACCACCTGCGCCTAGGGCAACTTCCGGCTTCGACACGACCGGACCACCCACGAGCACGGGCCCGTCATGGGCTGCCCGGGGCGCA
>NZ_JBFAAJ010000117.1:0-1211 GCF_040639695.1 Amycolatopsis sp. NPDC023774 | reverse complement strand
CTGCGCCTGGCCACCCGGGTACGGGAACTGGTCGATCAGGGCACCGCCATCGACGCCGCCTGCCGCATCGTCACCCTCGAAGACCAACTCCACGACGCCCAGCGCCTCAACCAAGCCCAGGGCCTCAACACCGCGGAGTGACCCGGCACGCGGCCACCCGCGCCGCGTGCCGCTCTTCGTCCGCAGCCGCACCCGTGGCGTATCCCCTTGCGCCCCGAACTCCTGCGCTGCGAAAGGCCGGGCGTTGCCGGCCACTGCTTGACCGGCAACGCCCCCGCGCCGCCGTGCGACGCACGCTCGTCGGGTCGCGCCCCCGCCCCAGCCATACCCACCACCGGACGTGACAAACGCACGGTCAAGTGTGAGTTTGTGTCATCTCTCCACTTCCGGCGTTCGTTCGAGGTGGGCGGACCGAGAAGTAGCGCACGCCAGCGTTGAAAGGCTGGGAGCGTCCGACCTGCCGACCTCGACGGCTCCCCGGGCGGTGAGCTGGAGCAGCTGCGTGGCCGGGTGGCCAAGCTGGAGGCCCAGCTCCGCTCCGTCTACGTCGATCGGATGCAGCTGCTCGCGGCGGGCACACCCTGCCGGACGCCGTCCGCCGCCACGACCTTCGCGGACCCGGCGCGACGCTGCCGTTGCCGCCGCCGCCCGTTTGCCAGGGGGCCTGTGCGATCGTGGTCGACCTCTGCTCCACCTGACGATCACGATCGTCGTCGCGACAAGACTCGTCCTGTCGGTCCTGGTCACTCTGATCGGGAGGTACATCGTGGTCTCGTTCGTCCACCGGGTCCTGCTCCAGTGGTGGTGGGGCGCCACGATCGGCCGGGCGCTCTTCGGCCTGCACAGCGTGGTCATCACCGCGGGGCGAAGCCAAACCTTGGCGCGCTGCTCAAATTGGCTGGTCCTGGGCTTCTTCACCGCGATCAGCACGCTCTCCGGCTAGGCCCGCCGGCATGCGGAGCCGGACTCAACCAACTATCGCCGCGCACATCGTCATGCCCGCGCTGCGCGGCGCTGGCCGTCGACGTGCTCAACGCCGAACCGACGTAGAACCGGCGTCGTCGGGCCAGGCTCAGTGGGACCAGGCTGGAGGCGTGCTGACCTCGGCCGCACCGTTGCGCCCCGGGCAGCCCATGACGGGCCCGTGCTCGTGGGTGGTCCGGTCGTGTCGAAGCCGGAAGTTGCCCTAGGCGCAGGTGGTCGGGGCGGGA
>NZ_JBFAAJ010000116.1:0-1217 GCF_040639695.1 Amycolatopsis sp. NPDC023774 | reverse complement strand
ATCCGTGAGGACCTGACGGCCTTCTTCACCGACCTGGCTGCCTTCCTCGCCACGCCCACCGGCCGGGCGCTGGCCCGGATCACCCTCGTCCAACCCGATGACACACGGTTCCAGGAACTGCTCGAGCAGTTTTGGACTGCCCGCCTCGACCGCGTCGGCGCAGTCATCCACCGCGGCATCGACCGGGGCGAAATCCCGCGCGAAACCGACGCGGAACTCCTGCTGGAGGCCCTGACCGGCCCGCTCCACCTGCGCATCCTGGAACGCAATCTGCCGGCTGACCGCGACTACGTCCGCCGGCTCGTGGACCTCCTCCTGGCCGGAGTCCGCTCCACTACACCGCCTGCCGAACGCGCGTAGTTACCCAGCCGTCACGCCACCCGTCCCGCCCGTGGGCATGAAGGCACGTCCCTCTGCGAAGGCCGGCCCACGCGAGGGAGGGAGTCGGCGAGCACAGCCCTGATGTCCAGTACCACTTCCTCCACCAGGGGGACTGCTCTGCGAGGTCGGCGAGACCGTCGGCATCGCGGTCCACAGCGCGCACGCGCGCACCCGTGGCGGCGAGGCGAAGCGCACATGCCCGGCCGACCCCGCTGGCCGCTCCTGTCACCAGAGCGGTCCGGCCGCTGAGATCGATACTGATTACGCTCTGCACAGGGCTCGGCTTCATGACGTTCGTTTCCTTCCAATACGGAGAAGGTGGACTGGTCGCGTGTGGCGGCGAGGCCCCACACGCGACCAGCCTGACGACCCGCAGCACTCGCATTTCCTATGACATCGGCGCTCTCCACAGTTGCGCGATCGACAGCGGCCCACCCATCACCCGTGCCACGTACACGCCGGCGATGGGTGGACCGCAAAAAAGCCGAAGTCGCCACGGGCGTTGGGTCAGCGCAGCTCAGGCCATGCTCATCGCTTAGCGCTGGATTTCGAGGCTGCTATATCTGTCAAGCCGCCTCGGCGACGGGGCTGAGGGTTGTTCGTGTGGGTGCTGCTGTTCGTTCCGGGAGCTTGTAGATCTGGCGTGCGACGGTCCGTTTGAGGCAGCGCCGGGCTTCTCGGGAGGACTTGCCTTCGGCGGTGCGGCGCAGGATGTAGTTCCTGGTGGCGGGGTCGATGCGGGTGCGGATCATGACGATGGTGTGCAGGGCGCGATTGAGCTGCCGGTCCCCGGTCCGGTTGAGCCGATGGCGGTTGGTGAGCCCTGACGACGCCGG
>NZ_JBFAAJ010000115.1:0-1269 GCF_040639695.1 Amycolatopsis sp. NPDC023774 | reverse complement strand
TGCTCTGCGCGGACCGGGAGATCAGGAACGAAGACAGAGAAACACTCCTATACATGGGTGGCGTGTCCGCGGGCAAGCCCGTGGAAGCCAGTCGGGTGTATGCGGATCATGCTATCGGATGTCAAACGCCGTGTTACCGCCGACGCGCCAGAAGTCGGCTAGACGAGGGTGCGGAAGGAGCCCTCGTCTTCGTAGATCACTTTCACCTGGTGCGAGTGCAGTACGTCGACGATGCTCGGTGCCGGGCGCGCCGGGAGCAGGCGCGCCAGCGTGGCGTCGGGCGCGAGATGGTGGCGGTAGTCGAGGAGCTGGCCGAGTGCCATGCGGACACTTTCTCGCGTGTTGGATGCCTTCGCTTCGATGAGCGTGTTCGTCTCGGAATCGAACAAGTCGCACACGAGCCGTTCGCCGGTGGGCAACAGCGCGCTGAGACAGTACCGGGCCCGACCGACGAAATCCATGTACCGCTTCAAGAGCTTCGCTTCGGGGAAGTCGACCACGCGAGTCCCGGGGCGGCCGGCCGCGGTCGTTTTCTCCGGGATGCTCCCTACCGGGCGTGAGGTCACCACTGCTTCGGTCGGCGCGGCGATGCTGCTCCGACCCCGGCGGTCCGCCCTTCGTTCGATCACCGCCCACTCGGCGGGCTCGAGCAGAGTCGGGTTCGCCGCATAGGCCATGCGAGTGATCCGCGCGTTGGCGAAAGCCGGGTCCGATGCCAGTTCCTGCTTCGTGAGCGGGTGGTCGAACAGGAAGCGGTCGAAACGCACGTCGACGACGTGACGCAGCTCCGGCTGCTCGGCCCAGTATTCGTCAAAATCCTCGGTCTGGTACGGCTCCGATGTGACGGTGCCGACGGCATGGACTCCCGGGTGCGCGCCGGAGATCCACAGAGCGAATCGGTCCCCGGTGCGCAGGTCGTTGAGGTGCTGGGCGACAGACCAGGTGGTCACGGGCTCCTCCCGGTTTTCCCACCAGGACCACACGTCCCACTTCTTCGGGTTGCACTGCAAGACCCAGTGCCTTGCCTGGCGGGTCTCACCGGTCGTGACCAGGTCGCCTACCACAGCGTGCTTCTCGACGGGGACCAGTGTGATGCTGCGCAACGGTGCTGCCATGCCCAGCGGTTTCAGCACCTGGTCAGCAGGAATCGGCCGTTCGAACTCGCGGACTTCGCCTAGTGTCCTGCGTCAGAAATTCGTCGGCAGAAGTTGGCGAGTGACTCGAGGATCTCAGCGGCGGTCTTGGTCCAGATGAAAGGCCTGGGGTTGT
>NZ_JBFAAJ010000114.1:0-1360 GCF_040639695.1 Amycolatopsis sp. NPDC023774 | reverse complement strand
CCTAGTACTGCAACGGCGGTTAGGTGAGTGGGTAGCCGCGTCGTTTGTAGTGGCTGAGTCGGGCTTGGTGTTGTCGTCTGCGGCGGAAGCGTGACCATGCCCAGATATGGTCGGCAGTGTCGGTGACACGCAGGATCAGTTTGGTGAGCAGGCGCCGGATCTCCGGTAGCGTGAATCCGATCATGCCTGGTTCGTCGGCACTGGTTCCCCTTTTATGGCAAGGGATCGCGACACTGCGAGCCAGGCGTGGGCGAGCATGGACAGGGTGATGTGGGCATACCAGGCCCGCCAGGATCGGACCTGGTAGTGATCCAGTCCGGCTTCGTTCTTGGCCTGCTGAAAGCACTCCTCGATCCGCCAGCGTGCCCCGGCGATCCGGGCCAGATCCAGCAGCGTCGAGCGCCGGGGACCGTAGCAGACGTAGTAAGCGATCTCGGCCGGGTCTGAGAGTGAGCGGCGGGCGAGCAGCCAGTGCCCGCGCCCGGGCTGCCAGCCGATCCGGATCGCCACCCGCGCCCACTCGTACTCCCGCGGCCCGTGCGCGCCGGCCCCGACCGACAACCGCCGCCATGACCGGGCAGGCAGATCCGCGATCAGCTCGTCGGCTCGGGCTTCGCGACCGCCGGTGGTGACCAGGGTGTCGTTGACCTTGGTGGCCAGCACATGCGCCGCGTCGTGGGCCTCCAGCCACAACCGCAAGTACTTGACCTGCCCATAGGCCTCATCGGCGGTGACCCACGCGAACGGCACCTTCGCAGCGAACGCCCGCGCCAGCATCGCCATGGCCTGGCGCGGCTTGGTCTCGAACTCGGCGCCCTCCGGGATCCCCGCCCGCCGGCACCGATCCGGGTCGGCGATCCACGGCTCGGGCAGATACAACTCCCGGTCGATCAACGCATGCCCGCGAGCACCGGCATAAGCCAGGAACGTCCCGATCTGGCAGTTCTCGATCCGGCCCGCGGTTCCCGAGTACTGCCGCTGCACCCCCGCAGACCGAGTGCCCTTCTTCACGAACCCGGTGTCGTCCACGATCAGCACCCCGCCCGGTTCACCGAGATGCTCGACCACGTAGTCGCGCACGTCATCGCGGACGCCGTCGATGTCCCAGTCCGCCCAGCGCAGCAGCCGCTGCATCCCGTCCGGTGAGACCTCGCCTGCCTGCTCGGCCAGCGTCCAGCCGTTCTTCCGCTCCAAACCCGCGACCAGCCCGGACACATACTCCCGAGCCCGATTCCGCGGCTCCGACCGCGCGAACCGGCCCCCGATCCGCCCATGCACCCCGTCCAGCTGATCCATCACCACATCGACCACCACCAGGATGATCTACCACAACACCAGCAACTGCCGTTGCAGTACTAGG
>NZ_JBFAAJ010000113.1:0-1371 GCF_040639695.1 Amycolatopsis sp. NPDC023774 | reverse complement strand
GTCACCGAGCCCGGGCAGGCTCGAGGGGTTGATCGTAGCGTGATGCTCGGTGGTCGGCTTCGGTCTGGGCTGGGGTGCAGTGGCCGAGCTCGCCGTGGACCCGGCGATGGTTGTACCAGTCGACGTATTCGGCGACGGCGATCTCGACATCGCGAACCGATTGCCAGCCGCGGCCACGAACGACAGGGTTATGGATCAATTCACCCTTGAACAGTGAATTGAATGCCTCGGCCATCGCATTATCGTAGGAATCACCGCGTGAACCGACCGAGGCGACGACTTCGGCTTCCGCCAAGCGCTCGGTATAGCGGATGGATCGATATTGAACTCCACGGTCGGAATGATGGACGAGGCCGGTCACGTCGTGTCCAGCTCTTCGTCTGCCCCATATTCCCATCTCCAGCGCGTCGAGGGCGAGATTCGTGTGCAGCGAGGTCGACACCTGCCAGCCAACGACCATTCGGGAGAACACATCGATAACGAACGCGGCATACACCCAGCCGGAAAACGTCCGGATATAGGTGATGTCGGCAACCCAGAGCTGGTTCGGCCGGTCGGCGGTGAAGCGGCGGCCGACCAAGTCCGCCGGAGACGGCGAAGCCGCAGGTGCGATGGTGGTCCTGGGTCGCCTGCCTCGCCGCAGTCCCTGCAGGCCCGAACGGCGCATCAACCGCTCGACCGTGCAGCGAGCCACGCGGATGCCCTCTCGGTTGAGCTGGGCATGAATTTTCCGCGCCCCGTAGACGCCGTAATTCTCGCGGAACACGCGCTCGATCTCGGTGAGCAGTTCCGCATCCCGCACAGCGCGTTTCGAAGGTGCGCGCTTCTTGGCCGCCCAATACGTTCTCGGGGCGATCTGCACGCCCGCGTCACTCAAGACCGCGCAGATCGACTCGACCCCGAGATTCTTCCCCTCAACAACCCGCTCGCGGTGGTCGTCGATATAGTCGACGACCACCGCGAGCGGAACCTCCCGCCGAGGCGCGGAATCGTCCGGGGCTACTTGATTTTGCGGTCGAGCTCCGCGGCGGCGAAAAACGCCGAAGCCGTCTTCAGGATCTCGTTCGCCCGCCGCAACTCACGCACCTCGCGCTCCAGCTCAGCGATCCGCGCCGCATCGTCGCTGGTGCGACCGGGTGCCGTGCCGGCGTCGATCTCGGCGCGCTTGACCCACGTCCGCAACGCCTCCGGGTGCACGTCCAACTGGCCCGCGACCCGGCGGATCGCCGCCATCCGCTGCCCCTCGGCCGCGATCGCGTCCAACGCCATCCGCGTCGCCCGCTCACGCAGCTCGTCGCTGTACTTCTTCGGTGCCGCCATGCTCCGCATCCTCCATGGGATCAGAGCCTGCACCAGACCCGGGGCGCATCA
>NZ_JBFAAJ010000112.1:0-1374 GCF_040639695.1 Amycolatopsis sp. NPDC023774 | reverse complement strand
GATCACGGTAGGCCGCGACACCCCGACCCGTTCGGCGATCACACTGTTCGCCACACCCTCGGCGGCCAGCAGCACGATCCGCGCCCGCTGCGCCACACCCGCCCGCACCGACGAACTCCTGGTCAACGACAGCAACCGCTCACGATCACCATCACGAAGAGACAACGCCGCAGCCGGTCGATTCGCCATGCCGCATTCTGACACCCACCCAACCGTCAAACAACTAACGACACGCGACACTAGCACGCTGGATCAGGCAGCTACCACGGAAATGACTACGCAGATGAAGAAGCCATTGCCTCCTGCGCCGGGCCCGTTCGTGAAAAGCCTCTATTCCCACAGGTCACTCCACGAAATCACCGCTGAGTACGACGTTACGTAGCAGGGTCTTTGCACGTTGCCGATCGCTGAAGGGGTGGACATTCGCAGCGAGCCGCCGCGGCATCGGCATCCGCCACGCGAGGCGACTGCCGATATGGTCGAGGAGTACCAGCACATTAGCCTCGCGGCGCTGGCGACGAAGTACGGGGTGCCGGTTGCGGTTATGCGCATGCGCCTCGAAGCCGCCGGGGCAACGATCCGCGGGCGAGGCCGTCCCCGGGGCACGCCCTCCACGGTCACGACCGAGGTGTACCGGCGTCGGGCCGATGCCTACATCACCTGGGTGCGCGACAACGCCGCACAGCACCCGGCGGCTTTCACAGACCGTGACGCGGCCGGGGCCGCCGTCGAGGCGTGGCGCGAGCACCTGCTGCTCGCCACAACGTCCGGCCCGAGCGCGGTGAACCAGTCGCTCGACGCGGTCACGTGGCTCTACGAACGCCGCTGGAGCTGGCGGATCAACGCCACGCGCGTTCGACGACCACGGCGCGGCGATCCCGACGTACTCAGCGCGGTCGAGAGGACAGCGTTGGCGCGCGCCGCGCGACGCCGGGGCACCCGTGACGCGGCGATCATCGCGGTGTTGCTTGACGCCGGCGCGCGGGTTGATGAATGCGCCCGCCTCGAGCTCGACGAAGTCAGGCTCACGGCTGTCCCACTCCGGATCCGCCTGCGCGGCGACAGCGACGAGGTCCGGGAAGTGCCGCTGCCGCGCACTGCCCGGGCCCTACTTCACGCGTGGATCGGGAAACGCGGCGGCCAGCCGGTTCCATTTTGGACCGGTCAGCAGGGTCCTCTTAGAGCGTGTCTCACTTGGATTTTGGTTGACGTCCGGGCAAGATCGTGAATTGTGATGAATGAGTTGTCACGGCGGCTGGTGCCGGACGAGTTGTGGGTACTGGTCGAACCGCTGATCCCGGCGGGAAAGGCACGCCCACAGGGCGGTGGAATGTCGCGTGTGGACGACCGGGCAGTGTTCACCGCGATCGTGTT
>NZ_JBFAAJ010000111.1:0-1383 GCF_040639695.1 Amycolatopsis sp. NPDC023774 | reverse complement strand
CACGGCGGAGAAGTAGATTTCCACTTGGTTGAGCCATGACGCGTGCACCGGCAGGTGGACCATGTGGGCATTGGGGAATGCGTCGTTCATCCGTGCCGCGGCGGTCCACCCGCGGTGCGAGGCGCCGTTGTCGACAACCCAGAACACGCGGTCAGCGCTGGCATATGGCTCGGTCGTCATGACCTGCTCGGTCAGCCGGGAGAACGGGGCGATGCCGGTGGTGGGCTCGCATCGGCCGATGACCTTCGCCTGGTGGACGTCGTAGGCGGCGAAGTAGGCCAGTGTGCCGCCCCGTGTGTACTCCGACTCCACTCGCATGGGCCGGCGCGCCGCGGGAGGCAGGGTGTCGCGGGTGCGGTACCTGGCTTGGACGCCGGGTTTCTCGTCCGCACTGAGCACGAAGTCGTTGTCCCCCAACGGCTCACCGTCCCAGAGACGGGCATACAGGTCGAGCACCCGAACGGCCTTGACGGCGAAATACGGGTCACGTGGGAAGATCCATGAACGGTGCTGCCAGGGCTTGATCGCGTCGACGGCCAGCCACCGGCGCACCGTGGACGCCGACACCCGTCCGCAGACGCCGCGGGCGATCGCCTCGCGGGCCAACTCCGGGCAGGTCCACCGTGTCAGCGGCGCCCCGGCCTGGGCGGGCAGCTCACAGGCCAGGGCCTTGACCTCAGCCACCACCGCAGCGGGGAACACCCGAGGCCGCCCGCTGCGGGGCCGGTCGGCCAACCCTGCCATTCCCTGCTGGCAGAACCGTTTGCGCCACTTGCGAACCGTGTCCTCATGCACGCCCAATCGGCGGGCGATGGCGGCGTTGGGCTCGCCCTCCGCAGCGGCCAGCACAATCCGCGCCCGCAGCACCCGGCGATGCTCGGCGCGGCCGCAGCGCGCCAGACGCTCCAGCGTGTGCCGGTCGGCCAACTCGAGTGCGACCACGTACGGACTACGGAGCCCCACCGGGCCGCCCCTCAAGATCAACCACGGGCGGGACGATATCGGGCAGGATGGACCCCATGGCCTCCCCGCCCGAGTCGACCAGGACCTCGCTGCGCCAACGCCTGCAAGCGCGAGCCCGTGACCGCTGGCCGCAGCTGGCCCAGGTCACCACCCATCATCACGGCACGTTCGCCTACGTCAGCGGCCGATTGGCTGACGGGACGACACTGCCGCTGTTCCGCCTGCGCTATGCCGGCTCCGCCAGCACCTGGGGCTTCGCGGTCTACTTGGCCAGCAAGGACGGGTACGAGAATTCGATCCTGCCCAGTGGATACCCCGCGGGCACACCCGAGGAAGCCCTCGACTGTGCCTGCGGCCTCTACCTCAACGACCACACCGCCTGGATCGAACCCCCGACCAACTAACAGGCGCGACCACTAG
>NZ_JBFAAJ010000110.1:0-1499 GCF_040639695.1 Amycolatopsis sp. NPDC023774 | reverse complement strand
CGGGAAGCCGCGCTCGCCGCGCTCGCCGACGCCGAAGGCCATCTTGACGGTGCGGGGTTGGACCCCGGCCAAACGGCTCCGCTGCGCGCCATCGCTGCCACGGTGGTGGATCGCTCATGCTGACCGACGGGACCGCCGGCGCCAACCGTGCGCGGCGCGGCGTCGACAGCGGCACGTCGGGGCTGCGGTCCGTCACTCGCCGCTTCCGCCGTGAGGTGGACCTGACCGTGCGCATGATCGCCGACAACCTGATCGCCGGTCTCCTGCCGCCCATCATGCTTTCGCTTGCCGCCAGTTTCCATACCGGCCTGCCCGCTGCGGAACTCCTGGTTGGCGTTGGGAAAGCGGCCGTGCTGGGGCTGCTGTTCAGCTACGTCACCGACTCGTCGAACCAGGTCCGCTCCGGCGCGGAAGACGCGCTCAACAAGCCGTATCGCCCCATTCCGGCCGGCCTGGTCACCGCGGCAGGCCTCGCACGTCGCTTCTGGGTGGCGATGGCGATCTGCTTCCTGCTCGCCTGGGTCTTCGGCGTGTGGCCGTGGATCCTAATCTGGCAAGTCGTCGTGGTGCTGCAGTATCGCTGGCCTTCTCCTCGGCACTACCTGTGGTGGAAGCCGCTCTCCAACCTCTCGTACCAGGTCGTCGTGCCCGCCTACGGCTGGCGGCTCTCGGCCCCGCTCGACGCCACCGCGTGGACCTGGATCGCGATCTTTTCGGTCTACTTCACCCTCGCCTTCATCTACGAGGACGTTCGCGACATGGACGGCGACCGTGCCGTCGGGCGCCGCACCCCGGCGCTGGTGTTCGGCCCGACCTTCGTGCGCCGCTGGTTCGCCGCCATCATCGTGATGCTGCCCTTCGTGGTCTATTTCGGACTCGCCCGCGTGTCGGGCGCCCAGGACTGGAGAGGCGTGGCCAGCGCCACGGTGCTCGCGATCCTGGCCTGGACCTGCGCCGCCCGGGCACTGCTGCGACACGGTCGTCCCGCCGACCGGCGCACCTTTCAGCTGTACTTCTTGACCTGGGGCCTGACTCTCGCGACCGCGCCGCTGCTGCTGGCGTGAGCCTGACGAGCGAGAACGAAAGGGCCGTGACGCCGCCGATCCATGACCACTGACGAGGCCCAAAACACTGTGGCCGAGGAGGACCACCATGCCTACACCTGCCGTACCGGTCGAATCGGGGCTGTTGCCTTCGCTGGAGAGCGCCCGCTCGATTGTCTGGCCACTGCTTGCGGAGCGGGTTCGTGCGCTGCAGCCGGACCTGGCCCGGGTCTGCCTCTACCACCTCGGTCTCACCGACGGTGGAGGTGGCACGAGCAAGCTGGTACGGGCCGGCCTCATGATGGCGGCCGCAGCCGGCCTGGGCCTTCCGCCGCAGGATGTGGGCACCGAGGCCACCGCAGTCGAGTTGCTGCACAACTCGACCCTTCTCCATGACGACATCATCGATGACGACCGGACCCGCCGTGGGCAGCCGTCCGCGTGGGCGGCGTTCGG
>NZ_JBFAAJ010000109.1:0-1582 GCF_040639695.1 Amycolatopsis sp. NPDC023774 | reverse complement strand
CTAGCTTGATTTTTAACCTGTTCGGCGGGGCCGCGGTTTGCTCGACTTGGTGTTCTTGCTGTGCTTGGGCTTTCGGGTGTTGGTGCTGGTGACGGTATGGACGTCGTGGCGTGACGCGGGTCGTTGATTGGGTGTTCCGGCGGGACGTCCGGGGCCGGGCCGTGAGGGTTTCGGGACACCGGCCGGACAGGCGAGGTGTGGACGCAGGTTCCGAAACCCTCGGCGGACCCTGGCCGGGGTGAGCCGGCCGGCTGGTCGGGGTTTCTCCCAGGGGCGGCGGAGATCCGCCGTGAGATCACGGGCGAGGCGCAGCTGGGTGTAGGCGGTCAGCAGCAGCCAGGTCCAGCGGTCGGCCGCCTCGGGTGAGCGAAGTTTCGGGGTGGTCCAGCCGAGGGTCTGCTTGAGCATGCGGAAGGTGTGCTCGATGTCGAACCGGCGCAGGAACCCTTGCCAGGCCAGATCGACTTCGGTGTGGTCGAGGCCGGTGCGGGAGTGCCAGAGCCACACGGGTTTCGGGATCGCGCCGGAGGGCAGGCGCTCGACCTGCAGCCGGATTACGGTGCCCTCGATGATCGGCAGGGCGCCGTCATGGCCGGCCCAGGCTATGCGGTGGGTCAGCCGTGGATGCAGCCGATCCCAGGCCCGGATCAGCGCGGGACCGTAGAGCCGGGTCGTCGTTTCGCTGACGACGTCGGGTCGTCCCCAGGTGGCCGGGTCGCCGAAAGCGAACTCGTCGCCGTGGCGGCGGGGCCTGCCCGACGTGCCGGGCGGCTGCGGCGGGACCGGGCGATGCAGGACCCGATCGGTGCGCATCCGCACCAGCACGGTGATCGGGAGATCGGCCAGCACGTGGGCGAGGCGGGGCCCGTCGTAGCCGGCGTCGGCGACCAGAAGAATGTCTGGGTCTCCCGGCCGCCAATGCCCGGCCGCGGTCAAGCGTTCCACCACGCCGCGGATCTGCCGGGCGGTCACGCTCGCGGCGTTGTCACCGGGCGCGAGCCGGACCGCGTCCAGCGGCGCGGTCCACGAACCCCGCCCGGACTCGAGCGCCACGACCACCGAGTAGGGCCAGCCCGGCACCATCATGTGCTGGTCCTTGCCGCGGCCGTAGGTGTGACACAGGATCCGCTGCGGACAGGTGTGTGCTTCCGGACGCAACCAGCAGGTCACATCCACCGCCAGCACCAGGCGCCCGTCCGCGGCACGCGGCAGCGAGACCCCGCTCAGCGCGGTGCGTAGCCGATCGATGTCAACACGTCCGCATGCCAACGCGGCATAGCCGCTGCCGTGGCCACGACGGTGCTCACCGGCGAGCGACAATTCCGCGATCGACCGCACCGGCCCGTCGGCGCACAGTACCGCCTCGGTCAGCTCGAACAACGCGTCCGCCCGCCGGGTCAGGCATCGGTGGAACTCCTGCCGGAGCACGGACAACTCCCCGGACGCACCGGCGTCGCCGGCATGATGCACACTGATCAACTGAAGCCCTTGGTCCGATCTTCTCTCTGTCGCAGGAGGAATGATCGACCAAGGGCTTCACTCATGATCGACAGGGGTCTCCGCCGACCACTCATTCGTTAAA
>NZ_JBFAAJ010000108.1:0-1618 GCF_040639695.1 Amycolatopsis sp. NPDC023774 | reverse complement strand
GGTTGGACGAGGGTGATCCGGGCCAGCGCCCGGCCGGTGGGCGTGGCGAGGAAGGCAGCCAGGTCGGTGAAGAAGGCCGTCAGGTCCTCACGGATGGAGCCGGTGTCCGGACAGGGCAGCTCAGCATCCAGACGATCGGAGAGGGCCTCGAGGATCAGGGCGTTGCGGGTGCCCCATCGGCGGTAGACGGAGGTCTCGTGGACCCCGGCGCGGGCGGCGATGTCGGCGACGCGAGCACCCGCCAGGCCCTCGGCGGCCAGGAGTTCGGTAGTGGCCTCGAGGACGGCTCGGCGTACGGCGGCGCCGCGACGGTGCGAGGGGCCCGGGCGGGGTGGCGCCATACCTCTCATCATCGCAAGTCGAGTTGCGTTCTGCCGGAAAGGGAGCTTCACTGGGTGTAACGCAAGTTGACTTGCGTTGGGTGATCCGAGGAGGTTTCTGTGCTCACCACCATGGCCAAGACCGCCGATGGCGTGCTGCGCGGGCGGGTCGAGGACGGCCTGACCGTTTTCCGGGGTGTGCGCTATGCGACCTGCGAGCGGTTCGGCCCGCCCCGCCGGGTGCCCGCCTGGAGCGGGGAGCGCGACGCCACCGTCGACGGTCCGATCGCCCCGCAGAGGCCGTCCCGGCTGGAGCCCGTCATGGGTGCTCCGGAGCCCCACGAACAGGGTGAGGACTGCCTGAACCTGACCATCACCACTCCTGGTGCCGACGATCGTGCCCGGCCGGTGCTGGTGTGGTTCCACGGCGGCGCCTGGATCTCGGGCGCCGGCTCGTGGAAGTGGTACGGCGGTCACCGGCTGGCCCGGGAAGGCGACGTGGTCGTCGTCTCGGTCAGCTACCGGCTGGGCGTGCTCGGTTATCTGCGTGCCCCGGGGATCTCCGAGGGCAACCTGGGCCTTGCCGACCAGCTCGCCGCGCTGAGGTGGGTGCACCAGAACATCGCCGCCTTCGGTGGTGACCCGGACGCGGTGACGGTGGCCGGCCAGTCCGCAGGTGGCCACACCGTGCAGTGCCTCCTGGGCATGCCCGCCGCCGAGAACCTCTTCCGCCGGGCCATCCTCCAAAGTGCGCCGGGTTTCGACCTCACTAGTGCCCGCACCGCCCAGCGTGCCGCCCAACGATTCCTCACCCGGCTCGGTGAGGACCCGCGCGCCGCCTCGGTGCCCGACATCCTCGATGCCCAGAGCGTGGTCGCGCGCGCAGCCGCCGGCAGGTTCGGGCTGAAGATCATCTCCCCGTTCTGTCCCATCCCCGGAGTCGGACCCCTCCCGGACGAGGCAGGCTGGACCAGCTGCCTCGTCCACCGCGCGCCCACGCTGGACGTCATCATCGGCACCACCGCACGCGAGATGAGCGCCTTCTACACCTTGAATCCGGCGCTGCGCAGCCTGCGCCGAGTTCCCGCCGTGGGACCAGTGATCGCCAACACCTGGGAACGTCACGCGAGCGACGCCGTGTGCAACCGCCCCACCCGTCGCCTGGCTGCCCGCCTCAACGACAGCGGGGCGCGCGTGTGGGCCTACCGCTTTGACTACGCCCCGCCCGCGTCCCCCTTCGGGGCCACCCATTGCATCGAGCTGCCCTTCCTGTTCGGCACCGACGCCGACTGGGCCAC
>NZ_JBFAAJ010000107.1:0-1640 GCF_040639695.1 Amycolatopsis sp. NPDC023774 | reverse complement strand
CCGCAGGCCATGGTCAGGCCGACCAGCGCGAAAGCCGGGAGAAGGGCGAGCGCCTTCATCTGGTGTCCACGAGCCACTTCGACACTCCTCGTAGTTCTCAACGGGAAAACCTCGTTGCTGCCTGGCGGCTGAGTCGGCCCGCCCGGGCGGAAATGCTGTTTGGTCGCAGGTTCGACCGGAGCTGGCGAAGCGGCGGGCCACTGGCAACTGACGACGGTGTGGGCCGTGGCCCATGCGCGAGTGCTATGGGCTGTCGGAGACCGCCCTGTCGGCTAGATCTCGCAGCGCCTCGACGGCGGCTGAGAGGTCCGACGGCCACCGCGCGGTGATGGCTTCCCAGGCCTTCCGCAGCGACACGTTCTCGGCGAGGACGAGGTAGGGCGGGTTGCCCCAGTGGGTCGCGACGACCGTGCCGGTCCGATCCGGCTGGCCTGGTCCGGGTGCGCCGCCGGGCAGGAAGTCCAGCGTGTGGGTCTTCTCGCTCGCGGTCAGGTCGTCCTTCAGCCCAGCGCCGGCGCAGGTGAAGCTGCGCAACATGTTGCGGGCGTCAGGGCTGAGCGGCATCGGCGCATCCGGGTGCGCTGTGTTGTAGGCCTGCACCGAGTCGTAGGCGGTGTACCGGGGAATGCGCCGGTCTCCGGACGTCGCTGACATACACAAGATCTTAAAAGGTGAGTTTCCAGATGGGGTGCCAGCATTCATTGGTGCTGGCACCTGCGTCGCCTTGGGACCCAGCCAGTGCGCGAGACCGTCGGCCCAGGCTGCGCCAAGTCATCAATCCCTCGTCACCAGCAGCGAAGGCCTCGGCGGTGCCGGGCGGGATGGTGCTGACTTCGAGGTAGTGGTCGACGTCGACGTGCGGCGGCTGGGCGGTGTGGTCTTCGTGGCCTTTTTCGTCGCCAGTCTCGTAGCCGGTGCAGCGCTGGCAAGGGTCTCGCTCTACCTTCCCGGGGCCTCGCCAAGTGAACTGCGGGAGTACTACACGGACAGCCGGGCGTCGGTGCTCGTGGCATCGGCGTTGCAGCTGGTCGCGGCTATCGGCCTGGCTCGGTTCGGCGCCGGGCTCGCCGCCCGGATCAGTCCGGCCCACCGGCGTGCCTGCCGGGCCGGATATGGGCTCGCGGCAGCCTCGCTGGCCGTGTCGGCGCTGCTGTCGGTGCTGATGGTGATCCTCGGTGCGGACGCGGACGACAGCATTGTGCGGGTGTTCGGGCGGCTGATCCTGAGCACCGGCGGCGCCCTGAACCTGGCCGGGCTGGCCCTGCTGATCTGGTCAGTCTCCAGGGGCGCGGCCGGCGCTAGGCTGGGGCCCCGGTTGGCCTGGCGCGCGGGGCTGGTGATCGCCCCGCTGCTGGCGGTGGCGCTGGTGTCGATCGTCCTGGTCCCGCTCACCCGCCTGGAACCGTTGTGGCGGCTGCTGGCCGCGGTCTGGAAATGCTGGGTCTGCGCCGGCGGCCTCATTGCCGCCGCCCGTCCCGATCAGTCGGCAACACCGCCGCCCTACTAGTCGGTCTCACCTCGGCATCCACGACGTGGCCGCACTGCTGCGCCCCGGGCAGCCCATGACGGGCCCGTGCTCGTGGGTGGTCCGGTCGTGTCGAAGCCGGAAGTTGCCCTAGGCGCAGGTGGTCGGGGCGGGA
>NZ_JBFAAJ010000106.1:0-1784 GCF_040639695.1 Amycolatopsis sp. NPDC023774 | reverse complement strand
GGCCGAGGCGCGTGAAACACCGTCGATGTCGAGGTAACCGTCGTACTGGCCGCGCACGTAGTGGACC
The DNA here is from genome assembly GCF_040639695.1 of Amycolatopsis sp. NPDC023774. NCBI lineage: Bacteria > Bacillati > Actinomycetota > Actinomycetes > Pseudonocardiales > Pseudonocardiaceae > Amycolatopsis > Amycolatopsis sp. NPDC023774. Next base: position 1,717 of record NZ_JBFAAJ010000106.1, on the reverse strand, counting down.
GGATCGGCCTCCACCACCGCTCGGAACAAACCGACCTGCGAGCCCTTCAGCGTCAGCGCCAAGAGACAACCCGTCGTGACCTCTCGCATTATCCGGGCTCGTCCTCACGGCCGACCAGACGCCCCGGTGTCCGCCACGGAGGACGAGGCACGGGCAACACAGCTGCGTAGCGAAGCGGCCCAGCTCGGAACCCAGCCGCAAGCGCGCTGCGCCTGTGGCACAACCGCAGGCTTCCGCCTCATGGCCGCCGCGCCTTGCCGCGTACACATCGGCGATGTCGCGTCCTTGACCTCGGTGAGCACATCCAGCTTGCGGGGCTACCTCACCATCAGTTCGAGGGGAGTGCGGCGTCCACGTCGCGCTTGCGCGATCCCGCCGATTCCAGCCCCCGCAGTGTCATGACGCGAGGATCTTGGCCTTCTGGGACTCGAACTCGGCGTCGGTGAGGATGCCCTGCGCCTTGAGCTCGGCAAGCTCCTTGAGCTGCGTGACCGCGTCGCGGGCAGGTGCCGTAGCCGGTTGGGGCGGCGCGTCCTCCTGCGGTTGCTGGGCGTCCTGCTCGTCCTCTTGTCTGGCCCAGCGTTGTCCCTGTCGACGGGAAACTCGATTCGACACGGCAGTTGCCGTCCCCGCGATCGCGGCAGTCCGTGCGATACCTCGGAGGAGTCCTGGCATGGTTCTCGTCCTTTCTCCCTCACATCAGACGTCGGCTGCTTCGGCGGCATCCAGCGATGCGGCGACTGCGTCGAGTGGGACGTAACCGGCGGCCACCACCTCGGCTCCGCCGCGGCGCAGGGCCTCTGTGAACGACCGTGCCCACCGGTTCTCGAACAGCAGGATCGCCGCGGACGATCCAGGTTCGATCGCGGACGCGGCGTCGGCCAGGTCGCCGTCGTCGAGCAGCCCCGAGGACGCGCCTTCGAAGATCGTCACGTCGAGCTGGCCGTCAAGGTCCAGGTCGCGCAACTCGATCGCGCGCACTGACCCAGCCTCGTCCCGGGTGACGAACAGCAGATCGAGGACGCGGACCAAGCCCTGCTCGACCAAGTCCACCAGGATCGACAAGCCCTGCCCGGTGATCTTGCTGCCCGGGAACTCGACGACCAGATAGCTGATCGGCCCCATTGCCTCGATGTCGTCGGTCATCACAGGCCTCCTAGTGCTTCCCGGCAGGCAGTTGTGCGCATCGCCGCGGACGCGCTTGTGCCCCTGGACTCTCGATCAGATGGCCCGCTCTGTCCTCATCCCCAGCAGGTGAACATCGCGCCTGCACGGCGTGGCACGTACTCGATGTTCAGCGCGAGCCGCTCGTTGCACGCGACGTTCGGTACGGTGGTGAACGAAACCGGACTCCGGGAGTCGTCACCGAACACCCCATGCCGACGTTCTGGGGGTGTGCGCTCACCTTCGAACTCACCCAGCCCGGCTCACGGATCACCGGGCTCGATTCTCCCCTGCCCTCAGTACTGGCTTTCCGCTCCACGGGGCCGAAGACCACCGCCGCCATGAATCGAGCACCGCCATCGCCACCGACAGGGAACCCGACAGAACTCTCACCTTGAAGGTCACCACGCCACGCTGACCGGAAGAGTCCGACCACGCCGGCAGCAAGGTGCCGGGTCTCAGCGTGGCCACCGCCTACCGCTACCTGCACGAAACCATCACCGCGCTCGCCGCCCACGCCCCGGACCTGCACCACGTCCTGCAGCAACGCCGC
>NZ_JBFAAJ010000105.1:0-1894 GCF_040639695.1 Amycolatopsis sp. NPDC023774 | reverse complement strand
ATCTCCGCCCAGTCCTCCACGTTCAGCACCCTCCTACCTCAGAGGGGTCAACTTTCGGAAGACTCCTGGGGGTCAGTTTTCACGAAGCAACGACACGGGTCGCGCCCGAGGCCGCGACGGCAGCGACGAGACATGGGCGGCAGCGAAGAGACATGGGCGGCAGCGAAGAGACATGGGCGGCAGCGAAGAGACATGGGCGGCAGCGAAGAGACATGGGCGGCAGCGAAGAGACATGGGCGGCAGCGAAAAGACATGGGCGGCAGCGAAAAGACATGGGCGGCAGCGAAAAGACATGGGCGGCAGCGAAAAGACATGGGCGGCAGCGAAAAGACGTGAGCGGCAGCGAAAAGACGTGAGCCGGGCCTCCAAACGAAGGCCCGGCTCAGTCATGAAGATGCGGGGTTGCGAAGCAGGACAGAAAGGACCTACTCAGCCTTGGCCAGCTCGTGCGCCAACACGTCCGCGAAAGTGAAGGTGCCCGTGGGTTGGTCGCCTTCGCCCAGGAGGTACAGGCGTTTGACGGCGATGAGGATGCCCTCGGCGACGATGTCGCGGAAGGCGGGGTCCGCGAGTTTGCGGCTGTCGTCCGGGTTGGTGAGGTAGCCGATCTCCACGCGGACGGCGGGGCAGCGCGTGCGGGTGAAAATTTCCCACGTTTTGTAGTGGGTGCGGCAGTCCCGCAAACCGGTGCGGGCGACGACCTCGCGCTGGATGAAGCCGGCGAGGAGTTCGCCGACCGTGGACGTCGTGCCGTTGCCGGTGCCGAAGTGGAAGCTGGCGATGCCCTGGGCGCGGGGGCTCGGGTTGCTGTCGCTGTGGAGCGACAGGAACAGGTCCGCACCGGCGTCGTTGGCGAAGCGGGCGCGTTCGAAGTCCGTGGGGCTGTGGTTGGGACCTCTCGAAATGAGCGCTTCCATGCCGGTGGCCTGCATGCGGCCTTCGAGCCGCCTTGCCAAGTCCCAGGCGATGTCGGCTTCGCGGAGGCCGCCGGCGACCACGCCGAGGTCTTCGCCGCCGTGGCCGGGGTCGATGACGATGCGCTTGCCGCGCAGGCGGGGGCCGGCCTGGCGGACCTGTTCCTGTTCGCGCAAGAACACGGGGCGACCGCCGCGGGCGCGGGGCGAGGAGAGGCGGTGCAGCTCGCGGATGGTGGCCGGGCCGCAGATGCCATCGGGCTCCAGACGCATGTCGCGCTGGAAGGTGCGCAGGGCGCGTTCGGTCTGGGGGCCGAAGTAGCCGTCGGGGCGGCCGGCGTCGAAGCCGAGTTCGGTGAGGCGCTCCTGCAGCGCGAAGACGTCGTCGCCCTGGACGGGCGAGGACAGCATGTACTGCAGCGGACGGCTCCCCAGGTGGAAGCTCGCGCCCTTCATCGCCTGGAACGTCGCGGGGCCGACCACCCCATCGGTGATCAGCCCACGACGCTGCTGGAAGGCCCGTACGGCGTGCTCGACGGCGGCGTCGAAGGTGCCGTACTGCTCGGTCCCCGCCACCGGCGGGAGCAGGTCCATCCCAGCAAGGATCGACCTGATCTCGGCGACGTCCGGACCGGCGTCACCGCGGCGGAGTACCCGCATGCACTCCTCGCTCTTCCTAGGGCACCGAAACCAGCTCGATGCGGAACCAGAAAACCTGTGTGGGTGTAAGCCCAGGGCACCTATTGTGCCCTGTGAACTCTCGGTGAGCGCGCAGGCCCGGTCGGTGTGACCCGGCAGAGCGCAAGCCGCCGCAGGACGGACACGCCCGTGCACCTGCGTGATCATGGCCACGGACACTTCGCCCGAACGTGCGAGAACCCGGGTCGGCGGGGCGATTCCCGCAGGCCCGGGTTCTCAGCAGCTGGACAGCGCCGGCTCGGTCAGAGGACGTCCTTCAGGTCGGACAGCAGAGCCGCCTT
>NZ_JBFAAJ010000104.1:0-1927 GCF_040639695.1 Amycolatopsis sp. NPDC023774 | reverse complement strand
TCGCCCATGTAGACGCCGGTGCGCATGCCCCGCGCGGTTTCGGCGAGGGTGACGTCCTCGCTCCGGATGATCGTGCGGTGGTTCGCGCGCCAGTCCTCCAGGAACTTCGCCCGCCGGGCTTTCTGCTGGTGGTAATGGCTTGTCTTCGTCGTGGTCTTCGTCGACACCTAAGCCTCCTTGATTGGCAGGACCATTATACCTTCAGCATTGTGGGTCGCCGGGCGCACTACCGCAACTATGGACTTTTGGTCATACCATAAGGCAAAATGATGGGCCGAATCGAAGATCCTCGCTGCTCGGTGCCGCCCGACTGCGGCTGAGTCGTGCTACAAGGAGGTAGGCGTGTCCGATTCGGCGACAACCACCCGGCTCGGCTGTGAGCGAGAACACCACGGTGGCGCCCGATGAAAGTTGCCGAGGTTCTGCGCAACCGCCACTTCGACATCTACTGGGGTGGCGTTGTCCTCTCGCAGATCGGCAGCCGCGGCACGATCGCGGCGAACCTGTACCAGGTCTACGAACTCTCCGGTTCGGTCGCGCAAACCGGCCTAGTGGGCGCCGCCCAGGTCGCGGCGCTGGTGGTCCTCAGCCCACTGGGGGGTGTTTACGCGGACCGGGTCGATCGGCGCAAGCTGCTTCAGTGGGCGCAAGCCGTGGCCATGGTCGTGGCGGTCGCGCTCGCCGCCACCAGCTTCACCGGTCACGCCGACGTGCTGCAAGTGGTTACCTCTGTGGTGCTCACGACCGCGGCGGCCAGTTTTGACCAGCCCGCCCGGCAGGCTCTGATCCCGGCCCTGGTTCCGCGAGCGCAGCTGCCGCAGGCGTTCGCGTTGCTCAATCCCTCCAGGGAGCTGGCCGTGCTGTTGGGCCCGGCCGTAGCCGGTGTGCTCATCGCCGTGAGCGGGCCGGGCATGATGTACGCGGTCGACGCGGCGACCTACCTGCTGCTCATGGTCACCCTGGCCGTGCTCCGAATCCCGGAACTTCCCGTGTCGGGGGCGAACGTGCCCCTTCGAGTGCAGTTCACACAGGGTGTCCGTTTTGTGCTGGGACGACGAATCGTGTCGCAGATGGTGCTGCTCGACCTGGTGGCGACCGTGTTCGCGGCGTACCGGGTCCTCCTGCCGGCCCTCGCGGTCAACCGGTTCCACCTGGGCGCCACGGCCTACGGCCTGCTCTCGGCGGCGCCGTCAGCGGGAGCTCTCTTGGCGACGTACACGGTGTTCCGAGTGGTCGACCGCAGCAAACGACTCGGGAGAGTCCTGCTCTACTCGACCATCGCGTATGGGCTGAGTGCCGTGCTCCTCGCCTACGCCAACGCGCTGCTGATCGCGCTGCTGGCGTGCCTGCTGCTCGGCGTTTTCGACGCGATGGCCACGACGATTCGGCAAGCGGCCGTGCAACTCGAGACGCCGGACGACATGCGCGGCCGGGTTTCCGCGATCTACCAAATGGCCTCCCGCGGCGGCCCCGCCCTCGGCGACACGGTCATCGGTGGCGTCGCCGCCGCGATCGGTCCCGTGCTCGCCCTCATGATCGGCGGCCTCGCGACCGTCGCCTTCGCCATTGGCCACTTCGGCCGATCCAACCCGGTACGCAAGTACGCCCGAGCGCAAGCCGAGGAGCCGACACAGGCGTGACCCCAGGACTCCAGCGCCGTTCGTGACGGCAGTTTCAGAAGTCGAACGAAGAGAAAGAAGGTATCTCGATGGCCGTCTCCGCACCCTCCACCTCCGGCAGGCAGCCGCTGTCGAGGCGCGAGTGGGGGTCGCTGTCCGGGATGGCGGCGGTGATTCTGCTGCTGAACCTCGTGGGCTGGGGTGTGCTCGTGCTGTTCATCGCCCCGCACCACTACGACCTGGGTGCGTCGGGTGTGTTCGGGATCGGGCTGGGGGTCACGGCGTTCACGCTCGGCATGCGCCATGCG
>NZ_JBFAAJ010000103.1:0-1948 GCF_040639695.1 Amycolatopsis sp. NPDC023774 | reverse complement strand
CTTGAAGTTCTCCTGGGCCAGCTTGAAATCGTCCTTGCCACCGGCCACGGGCGGAACCTTGCCGACGTTGGGGCCAGGGCCGGCGTTGGTGTTCGCGCTGGGGGTGTTCTTAGGCTTCGGGGCCTCGGCCGGGGTGTGGCGGTGGGGGTTCGGGGTAGTGTGCCGTCCGGTGTCCGGTCGGCTGTCATGCGGGGTCGGGCCGCGCTCGGCGCCGAGGTGGTGGTCGTGGATGTTCGCCTGGTTGGAGATGTCCTCGATCTTGGCCAGGTTGTCGTTCGTCAGCGCCGAGTCGGTCCAGGCATCAGGGCCCATCAAACCGGGCTGGTCCTGACGGTTGAAGAGCAGGTTGTTGTTCCGGTAGCCCTCGCCCAGACCGAGGAAGTGCATGACCTCGTGGGTCAGGCCGGTGTTCTCGTCGTGGACGTCCCAGTTCGTCTGGTTGGTCGACGGCGGGTTCTTGTCCACAGTGGAATCGTGGACGTTGACGGGGACACCGCGTTTCGGATCCGCGGTCCAGCTGTCGTCGTTCGGCTCGACGTCGTCGTTCGCGCGCGCGTCGACCGTGACGTGGAGCTGGTCGCCGTTCGGCAGGGTGTACCGCTGGTTGACGTTCTCGTCGAGGTGGTTCTGCAGGTTCTGCGCGAGCTGGTTGCGGGTGTCGATCGAGACCGAACCCGTCGAGGACGTGAGGTCCAGGGGCACGGTGAACTCGCGTACCCAGTTGCCCGGCGACGTCTCGAACCGACGGACGTCGTAGCGAATGTGCGTGACGGCGCCCTCGAGCTGACCACCCTTGAGCCCTTCGCGGTCGCCGTCGAACTGGCTCGCGATGGCCTTCTTGGGGTCGAACCGCTCCGACACGAACCGCGACGGCGGGGCGGTGTCGCGCCGTCCGCCCCACTCCTTCGGGGCCGGAAGGTCCTTTGTGGACGTTTTCGGCTGATGCTGCGGGTCGGTCGTCGTGCGGTTCGGCGGAGCCTCGGACGAGGTCTGGTTGGTGTGCCCGCCGAGGTTCTGGATGAGAGCCTGGCGGGTGCCCAGGGTGAGGCCGAGCAGCTTCTTGCCGTCGTCGGCGTTCTGCTGCACGCCCTTCATGAACGCCTTGCGCTCCGCCGGCGGCAGGTTCGTTCCGAGGTCGCCGAACTTGGTGGGCACCTTCGGCATCGGCCCCGGCGGGTTGATGCCGTCGAAAGCCACCTTGGCGGCGGTCTTCGCGAGGTTCGGGTCGAGGCTGGTGTGGTTGCCCAGGTAGTGCCCGACCTGGTCCGCCCACGTCGTCTCGTTGGCGTGGCTCTGGGTCAGTTTGGTGACGTTCGCCGGGTTCGTCCCGACCTTGCCCGCGATGCGCGTGCCGTCGGTCTTGATGGCCAGGTCGGAGTCGAACTTGGCCATGTCGGTGAGGTGGCCGTCGTAGTCCCAGCCGGCCTTGCGCTGGGCCAGCACGGAATCGACCAGGCCCTGGCCTTCCTTGGCCCCGTAGTCGAACTTGCCGGTGTTCGGGTTCTTCGTGCCGAACGTCGCGTCGTTCTCGAGCTTGCCGCCGTTGAGCCGGACGAACGTGTTCGGCTCCGGGAAGTAGACGCTGCGGGAGTCGACCTTCGCCATGGCGTTGCGGACGTCGAGGTCGAGCTGCGCGGCGTTGTTGGCGTTGACGCCGTCGCCGGGGCGGACACCGTAGCCGCCGCTGATCACTTCCGGCGGGCCCTCGGGGTTGTTGTTGACGGTGGTGTTCACCGCGTCGAAGAGCGGACCGTTCTTGGTGTTCAGCGAGTTGACGTCGGCGTCGCCGATGTGCAGGTAGACCTCGTTGTCACCGCCGTTGTCGCGGATCTGCTGGACCAGGTTCTCCGTGACGGGGTTGCGGACGATCGTTTCGCGGATCCCGCCGTAGGGAATCGACTTCTGGTCCACGATGTCCGTGGTCGGGTTCTTCCACGTGAAACCGACC
>NZ_JBFAAJ010000102.1:0-1980 GCF_040639695.1 Amycolatopsis sp. NPDC023774 | reverse complement strand
GGCGGCCCGTCACGCTCGGCCGACAGGAACCGCTCAAAGAGCAGGTTCCACTTCACCGGGTCGGCGTGGCAGATCTGCAGCGCGAAACACACCGCACTGTTGGCGGCCGAGCCGCGGCCCTGGGCGAGGATGTTGGCCTCGCGGCAGAACCGAACGATGTCCCACACCACCAGGAAGTAGCCGGGGAACCCGAGCCGCTCGATGACGTCGAGCTCCCGCTCGAGCTGCGCGTAGGCCTTCGGGTTCTCGTCCCGGGTGCCGTAGCGGGCGCGGGCGCCTTCGAAGGTGAGGTGGCGCAGGTAGGCGTCCTCGCCGGCGAAGCCTTCCGGCACGGGGAATGGCGGCAGTTTCGGTGCGACCAGGGCGAGGTCGAACGCGAGCTCCACCCCGAGCAGTGCCGCGCGCTGCACCGCGCCCGGGTACCGGGCGAACCGTGCCTGCTGTTCGGCGCCGTCGCGCAGGAACGCCATCCCGTCGGCCGGCAGCCAGCCCTCCAGCTCGTCGAGCGAGCGGTTGGCCCGCACCGCCGCCACCGCGGCGGCATGGCGGGCCTGCTCGGGGCGGGCGTAGTGCACGTTGTTCGACGCGATGGTCGGCAGCCGCAGGTCCGTAGCCATGTCGGCGAGGAGGTCGTTGTGGACCGCGTCGAGCGGTTGGCCGTGATCGATCAGCTCGACCGCCACGTTCTCCGGTCCGAACCAGTGGGTCAGGCGGCGTAGCGCGGTGGCCGCCGCGGCCGGGCCGTCGCCGACGAGGGCCTGGCGCACGGTGCCCTTGCGGCAGCCGGTCAGCACCAGCACGTGCCCGCGCAGCTCCTCCACGACCTGGTCGAGGTCATAGACGGGCCGGCCTTTCCGGCCGCCCTTGGCCAGCTGGGCGTGCGAGATCACCCGGCACAGCCGCCGATAACCCTCGACCCCACGCGCTAGGGCGAGCAGGTGCGAGCCTTCCGGGTCGGGGACGCCGCCTTGGGGCGCCGACAGGCCGAGGGACAGTTCGGCGCCGTGCCCGGTGCGCACGCCGAGCTCGCGGCCGGCCTCGGCGAACCGCACCGCCCCGTACATGCCGTCGTGATCAGCCAGCACCACGGCGTCCAGCCCGAGCCGCGCCGCCTCTTCGACGAGCTGTTCGGGGTGGCTGGCGCCGTCGAGGAAGCTGAAGTTGGAGTGACAGTGCAGCTCCGCGTACGGCACCCGCCCGCCGCCGGCCTCGACATCCGCCCGTGGCCGCAGACCCTTGGGCGGCTGGTAGCCCTCGCGCTTGTGCGAGCGCGGGGCCTCCTCAGCACCGGGCGGGGTGGGTGGCGCGCCGCGGCCGGAGGCGATCCGCTCCAGCTCCGACCACGGCATCGGCGGGTTGTTGAACGCCACGACGAACTCCCACAACAATGTCTTCGCCGTGGGAAGGCCGGCAACCAGCAACTATCGAACTTGTGTTCGTATACTCTGCCTGACGTGCGTTGATCGCAACATGCCCATCGCCACACTGCTCTGAACGGGTGGTGGACGCTGTTGGGCATCGTCGGAACGTGGGCATGCCGCGAACGCCACACCACGGGAGGGCATGTCGAGCCCCGGTGGCCGCCGCGGCCCGGCTTACGTCAGCGCATCCAAGGGTGGACGAGAGCAGGGGTGTGGCCGTGGCCGAGGACGAGCAGCAGGCGTCGACGAAGTGCTTCCGGTGCCGGAAGTCTGAGCCCGGACTGGGCGGCGTGCTTATCCGGACTACGGAGATCCGGTCCAGAGTCCACCTGGTTTGACTTGTTTGACCGGTATCTGAATCTGAGCTCCGTACGAGGCAAGCAGCTATTGATCAGACTCTGGCACAGCCTGATCGCCCTCTAGGTCTGATGCTCGCACCAATTCTGGTGGTCCAGACGTTGAGGGGTGTCAACGCTTCGGGAACCTTGACCCCGGGTGGTCTCGGGAAAATTGACCCCGTGCGCGGTGTTGTCGTCTAGTTCTGGTCGGTGTTCTGCTG
>NZ_JBFAAJ010000101.1:0-1988 GCF_040639695.1 Amycolatopsis sp. NPDC023774 | reverse complement strand
AGCCGACCACCGAGCATCACGCTACGATCAACCCCTCGAGCCTGCCCGGGCTCGGTGACAGACAACGAGACCTGCACCAGACCCGGGGCGCATCAAAGCCGTCTCTGACCATGTGGCCCTGCGCGACTCCCACAACCGCGTCGCAATCGAAGGCGAAGACGGTCGGATCTTTTGCCACGTACCGCCGGTACATCGGGTCGATCTGCATCTCGGCCGCCTCCAGGATGTGTTGGAAGTCGTCCTGCCACGCGACGGACCCGTCGCTCGGGTCGACCCACCGGGTTGTCAGCACTGAGGTGACTTCCTTAATACTCGGCCGCTCGGTTGGCGGCGGTCCGGTTGAATCTACTGCCTGACCTGAGGGTAGGGGTGCCGAAATAACCACGGCGTGGGCCCAAAAACTGCGCGGGTGGCGTTCCGCGAAAAACCCACGTTTCGCCAACTCAGTGCAGACGGCCAGACAGCTGTGCGCCGCGACCGACGACCAGTCGACCCGTACGGCCTCGCGGAGGCAGCTGCGACCGTACCTTAGGGGATGTCTCGTAACTGATGTTGTGGGTGGTGGGCGGGTGTTGCGGGGCAGTCAGTGAGGACGATGTTGTGGAGATGGGCGATGCCGGAGACGGTGTCGTTGAGGGTGCTGGCGGCGCGGCGGTAGTCGCGCAAGATCTTCCAGCACTTCATTCGCGCCAGCGTGTGTTCGACGCGGGCACGGATCTTGCGGTGGCCGGCGTTGAGGTCTTCCTGCCAATCCGGCAGATCGCTGCCGTCACGGGGTTTGCGGTAGGGCATGATCACCTCGGAGTTGCCTTGGTAGCCGCCGTCGGCCATCGCCGGACGCCCCGGCAGTTCCCACTCGATGCCGGAGTCTCGATACACGGTGCAGCCATTGCGGTTGCCTGGATGCGCGTCGCCGGTGGCGATCACCAGCCGGGTGTCGGCGTCGATCGCGATCTGCACGTCTGCCGAGTAACGGTAGTTCTTCGACGGCATAGCCGGCCGGTGATCTCGCGTGGGCGCCAGGGTGCCGTCCACGATCGCGACCGCGTCGATCCGCCGCTTGCGGACCGGGGCCAGCGCCAGCAGCGGCCCGATCGTGTCGATCACCCGGTGCGCCGCCGAAGTGCGACACCCCGAACGCTTGCTAGCGAGGCCGGCGCGTGGGTGCGGCGCTTGTACAGGCCCCAAGCAAGGCGCGTGGCCCCGGCGAAGTTTCAGGAACCGCTCAAGTTGTGGAACATCTCCTGTGTTTCCGGGTCGGTGGAGTACAGAATCGTGCCGACCATGCCACGGGTGAGCAGGACTTTGTACGTGTGCTTGATCAGCTGTTCAAACTCGCCGGCCTTCGAACGCGCGACGACGGTGTCCTTGCTCGCACCGGGGTCAGCGACCCAGCGGTCGGTGCGCCAGACCAGGTCGGGGCCGAAGATGACGCCGTTCCAGTCGTATTCGAAGCCCTGTGCGGTGTAGATGCAGCCGACCTGGCCAAACCCGGCCGGATCGGTGGCCCACAACTGCGAGGGCGGCGCACCGTCGACTCCGCGGTCACCCTTGACGTTCCAGGGGCGTTGCCAGTCCCCGATGACGACATCGTGGACCAGGCTGGCGCCGGTGTGGGCGTCGCTCCACTTCCAGCAGAAGCCGGCGGTCATGCGTGCGCCGAAGCCGTCGGCGAGCTTCGCGGCGAGCTGAGTTTCGAGATCGGCGGGGCTGCCGGCCACGCTGACCTGGAACCGATCGTCACCTGGCCACGGAGCCGGTGCTGCCGCGTCCTCGGCCAGGCCGAGCAGGTTCACGACCCATTGCTCGTACGCGCGGCTGCCCCCGCAGCGGAATTGGCCGTTGAGGTCGATCGAGCGAACGAGCAGGCCCTTCTCTTCGGCCTTCGCGGCGATTTCCGCATAGGAGCCCAGTTCCCCAGGGCGGACGACCTGGTGTTCGTCCAGAAGGAAGACCGGTACGCGGGCAGCGTCGAGGAGCTCCTCGAC
>NZ_JBFAAJ010000100.1:0-2048 GCF_040639695.1 Amycolatopsis sp. NPDC023774 | reverse complement strand
AAACTCCTGCAGAACGGCACGCTCAAGACCTACGCGGGCTTCCCGCACGGCATGCCCACGACGCAGGCCGAGACGATCAACGCCGACCTGCTCGAGTTCATCCGGTCCTGATCGGGCGAGCACGCGGAGGCCCGCGGATTCGCACGGCTAAAAGTCGACGAATTCGCGGGTCATCCGCGGGGCCTCGCGGTGCGTGCCGAGCTCGTTGGATTCGCCGAGCGGCGGCTGGTGGGGCGGCTGCTGGGCCATCCAGCGGCGCCGCATCGCCACGATCTCCAGCTCGGGAGCGAACGGCTCGGCGTCGACGTCGCAGCTCCACGCGGCCATCAGCCGCGTGAGCTCGTCGTGGGCTGTGGGCTTTGGCTGGCGAATACGTGCCTCATAGCCATGTCGCCGCGGCGGCCGTTCTTCCCGTGGTGCGCCGCCGCGGGGCTCAGCGCGCCGCGGTGTCGATGACCACCCGCGCCCACGCCGGCGCCGCGTCCTCCGCCACGACCACTGCTGCCCCGCCCGGCGCGCCGGTGCCCGGCTCGTCGACGTCGTCGTCGGGAGCCGCGTCCAGGTGGTCAAGGTCGACGGGCGTGACGGCTGGCCGGTCGAGGTCGCGGCGGTGCGCCTCCGGCTGCGTGGCCATGGCCTCCAGCGCCAGCACGAGCGGGTCGGGGTCGGGCACGGTCAGGGCGTCGGCGACCGCAGCGCGCAGCTGCGCGGCCGCGGTGCCGATCGAGTCGGCGTGCTCGGTCAGCCGGGCCCGCGAGGTCGCGCGGGAGCCGGCCTCGCCGGTGGCGGGCTGGCTGGTCCCCTGCGGACCGTTCGGGCAGCATCACGGACGTCTTCTCCCCCACCTCTGCTCGGTTTCGTGGTCAGCCGCGCCGCGGATGCTGCGGTCGGGATCGACCTCGTCAGCCGCGGTCTCCCACTCGGCAGTGCTGAACTTCCGAATCGGGGTGCCGCATGAGCGGGTGGGCGAACTCCTCACCAGCGGGACTGAGGGTTCCCGGCACGGACGAGAGATCTATTCCTGCCGTCCGAGTCCGCAGGGCTGAGTGGCGCCGGCGTCGGACACGTGGAACATTCGCCCGTTGATGACTTCTATCGGGATCCGCACGAAGTGTGAACGTTCTCCGCCGGGCCATGGCCGGTGGCGGGGCTCGGCCAGCGCCACCAGTTCGTCGATTTCGGTGATCGGATTCGCCTTGCCAAGCACGACAACACTCCATCCGGTGCGGGTGGCGAGGTCGATGCTGTCGACTTCGAACGCGACCACTTCGTCGCGGAGCTTGGCGACCGACCCGGTGCGGCTGCTCCGGACGATGATGTTTCCCTCGTGCACGGAGAAGTTGACCGGCCGGATAGCAGGCAACGCGTTCTCGGAAAACACCAGCCTGCCCACAGGCTGGGTCGACAGCAGGTCGATGCATTCCCGTGTGGTCAAAGGGCGCAACTCGGTCATCGTTGATCCCGGTAGTCGGCGGAAAAGTGAGTTCACCGTCGAGTGTGCGCGGCTGCAGGCAACGGGGTCAGGGCAAGAAGTCCCTGACTCTCGGGACAGTCGGCCAGCATCGGGCCCGCTGCTGCGGTATCCAGCCGTGCACCTCGCTCGTGGCACCGGCGTGTACGTCGGCCGCGGACCGATCCGACCCCGCAACGCCAAGTTCCTCGTGTTCAAGCCGAAGAACATGGGACCCGTCCGCGCCGGCGGCCGCGGCTCCCGCGGCGGCTACGTGTTCGCGAAGCAGGTCAAAGGCGTTCCCCCGAGCCCGTACCTGCTCCGCGCCCTCGAAGCGAACTCGCCCTGGCCCGTCCGCCGCCTCATGTAGAGCGGGTTGCAGCGGTGACCTGCAAATTCGGGGCTGGTGGGCGGGGTTGTGGCTGCGCCCCGGCGGGGCGACGCTGGGGGCATGAGCGCACGTCGCCGGCGTTGCCTCGCCTGCGGGGCAACGCTGCCGAGGCGCGCTTCCCCGCGGAGGCGCTACTGCCTCTGGTGACCGTCACCATCGAGCAGCACAGGAGTTGGGATGTCTGAAGACCGCTTCATCGACGACGCC
>NZ_JBFAAJ010000099.1:0-2155 GCF_040639695.1 Amycolatopsis sp. NPDC023774 | reverse complement strand
CCGGCCTCGATGGACTCCGGCGATCGCCCGGATTCCAGTGCGGCGATGCGGGCTCGTAGCTGGCGGTTTTCGTCTTGTAGCTTGCCGTGGTCGCCGGTCAGCCATGGGTCGTTTTCCCACCAGTTGATGCCGACCTCGCGGGCGGTTTCCAGGGAGGCGATCACCAGCCGCAGCTTGATGGTGAGCAGTTCGATGTCGAGCAGGTTGACTTGGATGTCTCCGGCGATGACGAGTCCTTTGTCCAGGACCCGCTCGAGGATGTCGCCGAGGTTGGCGGGCTGGGAGCCGGTGGCACCGAGCCCGCTTTGGGGCCGGGTGACCGGCTGGCCTGAAACCATGTCAGCTCCCCTCGCTGCCGGTGCCCGATTTGCCGCGGGCGTAGCGGCGTGTGCGGTGGAACGCGAGCAGGTCGCCTTCCTCGTCCAGCTCGATCTCGTAGAGGGCCAGGATGTCGGCGGAGGAGGGGATGCGATGTTCCTCGATCACTTCGACTTCCACGACCCAGCCGTCCTCGACCGGTTCGATCGACGTGACGCCCACGGGCTCGCTGGTGACCAGCTCGCCCAGCTGACGCACCGCCGCGGCGGCCGCGGTCGAGGCGACCAGCCCGTCGCGTGTGGCGCGACGGGGGGCCGGGGCCCGCCCGTCACCCTTCGCGGCTGCCATCGGCGCTCACCTCTTCCTGTCGTCGCGGCGGCGCGCGGGTCGGCGCGGTGACCCGGTGAGCCGGTTGAGGGCCTGTTGCTGTGCCTCGGCTTCGTCCTCGGCGGAGATCTCGCCGGCGGCTCGTGCGTGCTCGATGGCCTCCAGTTCGCGCCGGACCGAGGCGGGGTCGTGGAGTTCTTCCTCGACCCGCTGCCGGATCAGCTCGCCCAGGGCGAGGACCCCGCGCACCGGTGCCAGCGGCAGCCCGAGGATCCCGGTCACCAAACCCATGGCGTTACTCCGGTATCCGGGTGACGACGAAGTCGTAGGCGGCGAGCGGGCCGAGCAGGCGGACCTCGACGCGGCCCTGCCATTCCTGGGCGAGCTGGTCGATCACGGCTTCCAGCTCGTCCTGCCGCTCGGTCTCGGCCAGCACGGCCAGGTGCACCGCCTCTTCCTCGTGGGTCGGCTGGCGTGGTGCGAGCTGCACGACCGATTCGGCCAGCGCGTCGGCCACCCGCTGGGTGTCGAGGGCCCGCTTGGCCTCGATGGCTTGGGTGATCTGCTCGCCCAGCGCCATGCGTTCGTTACGGGTGGCGTCCTCGGGTTTGCCCCGGATCGCCTCGGCCAGCTGCGCCATCCGGTCGTTCTCGGACAGGATCTCCCGCAGGATGGCCCGCTCGTCGTAGCGCGCCCGGACGAGGTACTCCGCCTTGCCCTCCAGCTGCTCGAGGGCGGCGGTGAAGTCGTCGCGGTTGGCGTCGAGCAGCTCGTCGACCACGGCCTGTTCGTCGGTGACCACGGCCCCGAAGCGCAGCGGCAGCACCGGCAGTTCGGCGGCCGCCGCGTCCAGCAGCCGGGCGTGCGCCGAGAGGTCCTGGGGCCGGCCCAGTGGTGCGTCCCGGGGGATTTCGCTGACGAGCGCGGCGATCGGGCCGCTGGGCACGGTGCTCACCTCGGCCGGTGGGTCACCGACTCCGCGCGTGTCGTCGTCGATGTCGACGTCGGCGGGCAGGATGCCGTAGACGTAGATCGCCGTCTCGGTTCCGGTGTCGGTGTCGTCGGTGTTGGTGTCGGTGTCGGTGGTCACTCGCGTCACCGTCCCTTCCGGCCGCGGCTGACGGGTTCTTCCTCGTCCTCGTCGGCGCCGAGGATGTCGCGCAGCTTGTCCCCGGCCGCCTCGAGCGCGCCGCGGGTCTTGGCCTTGCTACCGCCGGAGGTCACGTCCTCCAGCAGGTCGGGCAGGCCCTTCTGCTCGGTGCCCGAGATGTCGAGCCGGTTCACCGCTTCGGCGAACCGCAGGTAGGTATCGACGCTGGCCACCACGACCCGGGCGTCGATCGTCAGCAGCTCGATGCCCACCAGGGACACCCGCACGTAGGCGTCGATCACGAGCCCCTTGTCCAGGATCGTGTCGATCACGTCGGCGAGACTGCTGGAGGACGGCCGATCGAGACCGCCACCCCCACCGGAGGGCTGTACAGCTGTGGTCATCGGTTGCTCCCTCGAC
>NZ_JBFAAJ010000098.1:0-2190 GCF_040639695.1 Amycolatopsis sp. NPDC023774 | reverse complement strand
GCCGGCCGCCAAGCGCACCAGCGCTGCGAAGAAGAAGTAACACCACCCCGGCGCTCGCGCCAGGACGTGCACTTCACGGCAGGGCCCCCTCCCACTCCCGGGACGGGGCCCTGCCGCACGTTCGGGGTCTTCACCTCGCCGGTGGTTTCGGCCGGAACCGTCTGTCCGGCAACGTACCCAGGCACCGAACTGACCTGAAGTCACTCCGGTTCCCGAACGCGGCTCGGGACGGGACTCCCCTCTCGCCGCCGGCGTCGACCCCGCCTAGCCTCACATCGGCCCGCCGCCTCCCGGACGAGATTGCTTCTTCTCACCGTCAGCATCGGCTTCGCCTAGCCTCACATCGGCCTGCCGCCAGACAACCCCGGACGGCATCGCTTGTTCTTACCGCCGGCGTCGGCTCCCCCTAATCTCACCTCGGCCTGCCGCGCCGCATCGCGCCCCGGACGAGATCGCTCCGCCTCGCCGCCAGAGTCGGCCCCGCCTAGCCCTACATCGGCCCGCCCCACAGCAGCCCCGGGGCGGAATCACTCCGCCTCGCTGCCACATTCGGCCCCGCCGTCACCAACTCCGGCCTGCCGCGCGGCATCACGGACGCGGATTGCGCCGCCTCACCACCGGCATCGGCATCGGCTCACATCGGCCTGCGCAGGAGGGCATCACGGCCCCCACTCCGTGCCTCACCGGCGGCGAAGCCCCAGACCCTCACCACCCGCCGGCATCCCTCCCTCCGCGACGAATCCTCGCCCACCGGGAGCCTCGCCCATCCGGTCCGCGGCACGTCTCGGAACACCCGTCTCTCAGCCTCTCAACAGCGATCCGACCCGGGCTCCGCCACCACCACAACCCCTCCGCACTCAATCCCGCCCTGATGCCAGTTCTCACCCGGGCCGTCATATCGGCCAATCCGAATCGGCTTCCCTCGCATTGGCTCGATACGCCAATTGGTTCCACTCAGCGAGGCATCGCCATTACCGGAAGGCTCCGCAAACACCATCCGTCAACCATCAGCGAAACGATCTCTCCAGTCCTCACATCCGTCACCATTCACCGCAGGGCCGCCTCCTCCCCACAGCGCCCAGCGGCACACGACATCGACCGTTCTCCCGCAGCTCGCTTTGCGCGCAAACATCCGCCCAGGCACCACCACTGGCAGAACCGCCGGTCCTCTGCCTCCCACCGCACCGGCCGACCCCACTCCTCAGCCCTGCGCGCAACACGCCCGGATCGCCCATCGACACTCACCGACAACACCGCCACACCAGGCCCGGCTCGCCCCCGGCTCACCATCAAGAAGCCGCATCGGCCCATCCCCAGCACCATCACCGCTCCCCGCGACGCGCCTCCCAGAAGCCATCTCCCACGCGTCAACGCACAGCATCAGCAGGTCTCTACCCAGCCCGCTTCCCGCACAAAGCACCCGAACCGCGGCCCCACCCCGGCAGCTCCGCCTCCCGCACCCAGCTTCGACCAGCCCGGCCGGCATGCCTCGTATGGAGGTCACCCACGCCAAACACCGGAAACACCGGCTATCCCGAGCCCCCCGCCCCACTCGCAGCCACAGCATGAACCGGCAGACCTTGATTCCCACCCAAGACACCCCTGCCATTCCCCCGCGACACCGCCCACCCCCAGTCGCCGCCCCAGGCGCCGGCACAGCTCAATCGCGCACCTCGCACCCAAGACACCCACCAGCGCGAGCCCCGGCTCCACGCACCGACACAGCACCAACCAGGCACCTCGCGCCCAAGGCAGACCCGCACTCACGCCACCCACCAGCGACCCCCCAACGTCGAGCCCCCGCGCCCCACTCGCCGGCACAACATCGACCGGGCACCTCGCACCCAAGACACCCACCCCACCCACCAGCGACACCCTTTACCTCGAGTCCGGCCCCACGCGCCGGCACACAGCACCGACCGGCCTCACCGGCACGCTTCCGCCCGAAGGCTCCGGCAGCGCCATCCCCACCCGGAGCAGCACCCCTCCCGTCCCAAAGCATCGACCGATCCCGCCAGCAAGCTGCCCGCACTAGACAGCCGCAACGCCACCATCGCCGTTGCGCAGGCAACACCGCTCTTCGAGCCCGCGCCCACCTGTCGTTGCTTCGTGAAAACTGACCCCCAGGAGTCTTCCGAAAGTTGACCCCTCTGAGGTAGGAGGGTGCTGAACGTGGAGGACTGGGCGGAG
>NZ_JBFAAJ010000097.1:0-2213 GCF_040639695.1 Amycolatopsis sp. NPDC023774 | reverse complement strand
TGTCAACGCTTCGGGAACCTTGACCCCGGGTGGTCTCGGGAAAATTGACCCCGTGCGCGGTGTTGTCGTCTAGTTCTGGTCGGTGTTCTGCTGCTGGTCGCGGAGCAGGTTGCGGCGTTGGCGGGTGCGGTAGGAGTCGCCGGTGAGGGTGAGGACCTCGGCGTGGTGGACCAGACGGTCGATCATGGCCGCGGCGACAACGTCGTCGGAGAAGGTCTCGCCCCAGCGCCCGAACGGCAGGTTCGAGGTCACCATCACCGATCCCTGTTCGTAGCGGGAGGCGATGAGCTGGAAGAACAGGTTCGCCGCGTCCTGGTCGAACGGGATGTAGCCGACTTCGTCGATGATGATCAGCTTGTAGCGGCGGATCTTCTTGAGTTCGGCCTCGAGCCGGTTGCTGTGGTGGGCGGCGGTGAGCCGGGCGATCCAGTTGCTGGCGGTGTCGAACAGCACCGAGTAGCCGGCCTGGGTGGCTTTGACGCCGAGCCCGATCGCGAGGTGGGTTTTGCCGAGGCCGGGCGGGCCGAGCAGGATCACGTTCTCGGCCTTGGCGACGAACGTCCCGGTCGACAGGTGCGCCAGGATGTCGCGGCGCAGCGAGGGCAGGTGGTCGAGGTTGAAGTCCTCCAAGGTTTTGACGGCCGGGAAGTGGGCGGTGCGGATCCGCATCACGGTGCCTTTGGACTCGCGGTCGGCGACCTGGCGCTGCAGCAGCGCGGCGAGGTATTCCTCGTGCGACCAGTTCTCGTCCCGGGCCTGGCCGGCCAGTTGTTCCCAGAACGCCCCGATCGTCGGGGTCTTCAGCGCCCGGGTGAGGTAGGCGATCTGGGACGGCAGCCCGTCCTTCGTCGCGGTCGCCGCCTTGGGCTTGGCGGTTGTGTTCACGTGTTGCTCGCTTTCGTTGGCGGGGCAGTGAAATCGACGCCGAACAGCGCGTCGTAGTCCGGCAGGGCCCGCATCGCGACGACGTGTCCGTCGGCGTGACGACGGGTCTCGCCGGAGGCCTCGCGGCGCAGGCGCTCGGCCGCGAAGTTCTTCCGCAGCACGGCCGCGGCGGCTTGGTGGGCCGGATCGGTGACCACGACCTGCTTGGCCCAGCAGCGGTCATGCCGGGCGACGACCTGCCCGTCGCAGAACACCGTCACCTCGCCCGGCGAGGCGGTAACGTCAACGAACCGGCCGATCATCCGCGGGTCGACCGAGTAGTCGACGGTGTCGACCCGCACGTAGTAGTCCCGACCGAGCCGGACCCGCTGGTGCAGCCCGATCGGCGGGGCGACCGGCGGCAGCGGCAGCATCGCCTGGTAGTCGGTCTCCAGCAGCTCCACCGGGCGACCCTGGATCGACCGGACGCTCCGGTTGTTCGCCTGGGCCAGCCACTCGTCGAGCTGGGCGTTGAAGTCGGCCGGGCTGGTGAAAACCCGGCCAGGCAGGAACGAGGTCTCCAGGAACTGATTGTTCCGCTCGACCATGCCCTTGAACTCCGGGTCCCGCGGCGGCGCGAGCACGATCTTCGAGGCCAGGGTGCCGGCGAATGCCGCAGCCGGGGCGCTGACCCGCCCGGTCCCGCCGATCGCAGACTCCCGGTCCCAGACCAGCCGCTTGGTGACCCGGCCGATCCCGTTGACCAGCTGCCACATCCCCGACAGGATGTCGCCGGCCTGCCGCGACGGGATCATCGTCGCGGCCAGGAACCGCGAGAAGCACAGCGTCATCACCAGCACCGGCAGCACCCTTTCCTGGCCCGCGGCAACCGGGATCCGTGGCTCGGGGAACCACAGGTCGCACTGGGCGATCTGGCCGGGCTCGTAGACCACCCGGTCGACCGGGTCGATCCCGGCATACTCCGGGCGCAACACGGCCAGCTTCTTCTTCAACGGCGACATCGAGTGCGGCCACCCGATCTTCTGCGCGATCACCGGTCCCGGCATCCGCGGCCACTGGGCCAGCAGCGCCCGGATCTGCGGCTCGAACGCATCCGCCACCGACCCCCGCGAAGCCCGCTCATACTTCGGCGGCCCCTCGGACCTCAACGCCGCCCGGACCGTGTTCCGCGAGATCCCCAGCCGCCGGACGATCTCCTTGATCGGCACACCCTCAGCCCGATGCAACCGGCGGATCTCCGCCCAGTCCTCCACGTTCAGCACCCTCCTACCTCAGAGGGGTCAACTTTCGGAAGACTCCTGGGGGTCAGTTTTCACGAAGCAACGACA
>NZ_JBFAAJ010000096.1:0-2325 GCF_040639695.1 Amycolatopsis sp. NPDC023774 | reverse complement strand
GTTTTGTGGGTGCCGTAGTTGTCGCAGATCAGATGGATCTGCAGATGAGCGGGGACCTGCTTGTCGATCTTGGCGAGGAACTTCTTGAACTCCGCGGCCCGATGCCGGCGGTGCAAGGCGCTGACGACCTCGCCGGTGGCGACGTCGAACGCCGCGAACAGCGTGGTCAGACCGTTACGGACGTAGTCATGAGTACGACGCTCAGGCATACCGGGCATCATCGGAAGCAGGGCTTGGGCACGGTGACATCCTTCCAGGCGAGGCCGGAGCCTCACAGGTGAGGTGTCAACCAGACCCTGGGCAGACCCCCGATCAGCATGTGATTGGCCGTGTGGTTGTGGCGTCGGTGCGGCGGGTGGCGTATCAGAGGTTCCGGCCGACCATTTCCGAGCATGAGTTAGCGCCGTTTTCACCCCCGAGGGAGGCTGAGATCTCGGGGCCGGTCATCGCTCCAGACTGCTTTGCTGAGGGGGATTGATGAGGTGTGCCGCGCGTTCTGCGATGGCGCAGACGGTGGCGTTGGTGTTGCCGGAAACGATGGAGGGCATGACCGATGCGTCAGCCACGCGTAGCCCGGTGAGGCCCCGCACACGCAGTTCGGTGTCGACCACAGCCATGTCGTCGTCTCCGATCCTGCACGTGCCGCAGTAGTGGTAGTAGCACGTGAGGCTTTGGCGCAGGTAGTCACGGACCGCGTCGTTGTCGCGGGCCATCGGACCAGGGAGAATCTCTTCACCGCGCCAGTCGGTCAGGGCGCAGGCCTGCCCGATTTCACGCGCCATGCGCAGACCGGCCATTATCGTGGCGACGTCACGGTCGTCGCTCAAGTAGTTCGGATCGATCAGGGGAGCTGCCTCTGCGTCCGGGCTCGCCAGACGCACGGTGCCCCGGCTGCGTGGGTTCATCACGGAAAAGAGCATCGTGTAGCCCTCGTCGGGGCCCTTCAGCAAGGGAGTCAAAGGGGCGAAGCCTCCGAAGAGGATCTGGAGATCAGGCGCATCCAGAGCGGCATCGGTTCGAACGAGCCCCAGCGCTTCCCCCAGCGGGTTGGCCGGTATGACGGGCATGGGCTGCTTGAGGGCATAGGTGAGCGTGGACGCCGGATGATCCTGGAGATTGGCTCCCACGCCCGGTAGATCCAACACCGGGGCCACTCCGACTTCCCGCAGATGCCTCTGCGGGCCGACGCCCGACACCATCAGCAACTGCGGCGACCCGATGGCGCCGGCGCACAGCACGACCTCCCGAGTGCATCCCACCGAGACCAATTGGTCACCAGCTGCGTACTCGACCCCGATGCAGCGCCCGTCCACAATCTGCAGGCGCCGCACCATGACCTCACAGAACACGTCCAGATTGGGCCGGTCGAGAATCGGCCGCAGATAGGCGTCGGCGGCGCTCTGGCGAACTCCGTCGACGATGTTGTTGTCAGGCCAGCCGAAACCGATTTCCAGGCCGCTGCTGTAGTCCTCCACCCTGCGGTGTCCTACCTCCACGGCCGCCTGAACACATGCCGTGATCACCGGATTGGGCTCGGCCGGGGGCGTCACCGTCAGCGGACCACCCGTCCCGCGGACAGAATCATCCCGTCCCGGCGCGTTCTCACTGCGCTTGAAGAACGGGAGCAGATCGTCGTATGCCCAGCCCACGGCACCCTGGTCGGGCCAGCTGTCATAGCTCGAGCGGTGCCCTCTGACAAATGCCAGGCCGTTGATACTCGACGAACCCCCCATCCCCCGGCCACGAGGCAGGGGCATCGCCCTACCAGCAAAGCGCTGCTCAGTACTGGAGTCGCCCCAGTCGGCGCTACTGCCCGCCAAGGCGGGCCATGCCCTCGGAATCGCCATCAGATCCAACGGCTCCTCGGCCCCTGCCTCAAGCAACAGGACCCGCACCCCTGGGTCCTCAGAAAGCCGCGAAGCGAGGGCACTCCCCGCCGTGCCGGCACCAACAACAACGTAGTCATAACGTTTGGACAGTTGCATGGTCATATCCCTCATAGCGCCAAGGATCGAATATGAGAGCGGCGAATGAGCGCCGCGAGTGGCACATGTCGATCTTGAGAGTAGTCAAACGATGCCGTCGCCCCGAGGGGCCGCGGCCGAGTCGCGGTGGCGCGCAGCTCGATGCGCAGTTGCTGCTGTTCGCTGCGACGTCGGGCGACGAGGCGGGCTTCGCGGCCTTGAGTTCTCGTTCGTCCCGCTCAGCTCGAACACGGCCGGAACCACCTGAGGGACTGTAAGACGAGCGGTGTAACTCCCGATCATGGAAGTGCACCTGATGACCGAGATGATGTCCGGCGTGGAGAACGCTGAAGAGTCGCCG
>NZ_JBFAAJ010000095.1:0-2550 GCF_040639695.1 Amycolatopsis sp. NPDC023774 | reverse complement strand
TGCGGTACGTGGAGCACGACGACTACCTCAGGCAGGTGCGCGCGAAGTGATCATCGACATCCACGGCCACTACACGACTGCACCGCCGGCGTTGAAACAGTTCCGCGACGCCCAGCTGGACGGCGAGCGGCCGACGCTCGCGCCGGTGAGCGACGACGAGCTGCGCGAGAGCGTCGAGGGTCACCAGCTGCGCGTGCTCCGGGAGCGTGGCGGTGACCTGATGCTGTTCTCTCCCAAAGCATCCGGCATGGAGCACCACGTGCCCGACGCCGGCGTGGCGAACGCCTGGGCGCGCGCGTCCAACGACCTCGTGCACCGTGTCGCCGAGCTGTACCCCGAGCACTTCGCCCCGGTCGCGCAGCTTCCGCAGACGCCCGAGGGCAACCTCGGCGGCGTCGCGGCCGAGATCCGCCGGACCGTCGGAGAACTCGGCTTCGTGGGCGTCAACCTCAACCCGGACCCGTCCGGCACCTGGGCGGGCAAGCCGATCACCGACGAGTCGTGGTTCCCGGTGTACGAGGTCCTCACGGAACTCGACGTGCCCGCGATGGTGCACGTCTCGACGGCGTGCAACCCGAACCACCACACCCTCGGCGCGCACTACCTCAACGCCGACACCAGCGTCTTCACCCAGCTGCTCGAGTCGAAGCTCTTCGACCGGTTTCCCGGTCTGCGACTGGTGATCCCCCACGGTGGGGGAGCGGTGCCCTACCACTGGGGACGCTACCGGGGCCTGGCGATACGCAACGGCTGGCAGGACCCGGCCGAGCTGCTGTCAAACGTCTTCTTCGACACCTGCGTCTACCACCAGCCCGGGGTCGATCTCCTGCTGAAGGTGCTGCCCACGCCGAACCTGCTCTTCGCCTCGGAGATGCTCGGCGCGGTCCGTGGCGCCGACCCGGAAACCGGCATCGCCTGGGATGACACGAAGCAGTACGTCGACCGCGCCGGCCTTACCGCCGAGGATCTGGCGGCGGTGTACGAAGACAACGCTCGCCGGGTCTACCCCCGGCTCGACCGGCGGCTCGCCGCCGTAGGAAGGTGATCCGATGAGCCGGCTGAACCTCACGTTCGCGTGTGGCGACTACGACCGCACGCGCGCCCTCGAGGACGGGTCGATCCGGCCCGACGGGATCGACCTGACGTACCTGCGGCTCCCGGTCGAGGAGACGTTCTTCCGCATGCTGCGCCACGGCGAATTCGACGCGTCGGAGATGTCGCTGTCGACCTACGTCGCCTCGCTGGACCGGGACCCGGCGCCGTTCGTCGCCCTGCCCGTGTTCACCTCGAGGATGTTCCGCCACGGCGGGATTTTCCTCAACACTGCGGCGGGCATCGAAAAACCGGCCGACCTCGTCGGCAAGCGGGTCGGCACGCCCGAGTTCCAGCTGACGGCGGGTGTCTGGATCCGCGGCATCCTCGCCGACGCGTACGACGTGCCGCTCGACTCGGTCACCTACCTCACCGGGGGCCAGGAAACGCCGGGGCGGATCGAAAAGGGCGCCGTCTCGACCCGCTTCGACGTCCAGCCGATCCCGGCGGACCGGACGCTGTCGGAGATGCTCGCCACCGGCGAGATCGACGCGCTGCAGAGCCCGCGGATCCCGAGCTCGTACATCGCCCGCGACGGCCGCGTCGCCCGCCTGTTCCCCGACACCGTCGCGGCCGAGAAGCAGTACTACGCGGAGACCGGGATCTTCCCGATCATGCACGTCGTCGCCCTGCGCCGCGAGGTCTACGAGCGGCACCCGTGGGTCGCGCAATCCCTGACGAAAGCGCTCACCGCGGCCAAGAACGAGGCATACGCCCGGATCTACGACGCCTCGGCGCTGCGGTTCATGGAGCCGTGGCTCAACCAGCACCTAGAGGACGCGCGGAGCCTGCTCGGCCCCGACTACTGGTCCTACGGACTCGAGGCCAACCGGCACGTGCTCGACGTGTTCCTCCGCTACCACCACGAACAGGGGCTCTCGTCGCGCCTGCGCACCGCGGAAGAACTGTTCGCGCCCGAGTCGACGGAGTCCTTCGTCATCTGACCGCGGACCTCGGCGAGTTCGCCAGCGGGCAACCGTTCCCCGCCGGCGAGCTCGCCCGGCCTCAGGCCGCGCGGAGGAGTTCCTTCAGCGCCACCTCGGTGTCGGCCGCGACGTGCGGCGGGACGGTGCGGCCGGCCTCGAGCAGCTTGCGCACCGCCATGTAGTCGCGGGGCGCGTTGACGGCGTCGATCGCGACGAGGCGCCCGCCGCGATAGTAGAAGAGCGAGAACCGTTCACTGCCCGGATCGCCCCGCAGCACGGTCTCGTCGAACCCGCTGCTGACCCCGGCGATCTGGAGTTTCAAATCGGCCTGGTCGGACCAGAACCACGGGATCCCGGTGGCGGGAGCGGCCAGGCCGAGCAGGCTCGCGGCCGCCGTCTTCGCCTGCGCGATGGCGTTGGGTACGGACTCGAGGCGCAGGGCGCCGTGGTCGGGGTGCGCGACGATCGTGCAGTCGCCGGCGGCGACCACACTGGGCGTGCTGGTGCGGGCGGACTCGTCGACCACGATCCC
>NZ_JBFAAJ010000094.1:0-2562 GCF_040639695.1 Amycolatopsis sp. NPDC023774 | reverse complement strand
GGGTTCGCGATCGTCGGGCTGTTCATCTTCACCTGGGTGGTCGCGCTCGCCGTGTGGCGGTTCGGGCGCATCGAGGAGAAGTGGTCGGCGCGGCTCAACCCGGTTGGGTAGGCCGCGGCCGGCGAGGTTGCGCATCGCAGGCAAGGGGAAACGGTGAAACCGCGACTCCCTTATCTCGGCAGCCAGCGGGTGTCGTGGACAGGGCCTGCCGATTGGTCTGGGACGTTGCTGGCACGAGGAGAGATGAAGATCAGCAGTGGACGTCGCGCCCTCCGACGGCACCTTGTGGTTGACGATAAGCAACACGGTCACCAGTTCTTGCCGAACAGTGTGGCCGGGTGAGGGGCTGAGTGTGTCGGGCATGAGCTGTACCTGCGCTCCCTCGGGGAGGTCGTGGATGGAGCGGCGACAGGCTGCGGATGCGCATGCAGACGGCGGCGTGCCCTGACCGACTTGGGCGATAGTGCCGGGCCGTTGAGAAAAACGTTGCGGTAGCGGCGCCACACCGTTAACCGGACTAACCCGTTTGATGCAGCGATCAGCCTGGGCTTGGTGACGCCGTCCCATCGCCGGAGGGGACGGCGGAGTGCTGTTTCGGGACGACGCGCCGGCGTTCGAAGTCGGCCAGGTCGACCACGACGAAGCCGATCGGCGAGCGGATGTTCAGCATCACCATCACCGCGGACTCACCTTCAGCGCGAGTGGGTCGGCGAGCCGATTTCACCGCCCTGCGCTACCAGCTGATCGACACGCCGCGGGAGGTTGAGAAGGGGCCGCGCCGCTACATGGGACTCTCGGGTTGGCCTACGCCGCAGTCGATTTCGCGATCGAGAAGGACCGATTGTGGTTCCTCGAGAGTAATTCGTCGGGTCAGCACGGCTGGCTGGAAGCCCGGACCGGTGCGCCCATCACCGCCACACTGGCCGGCCTGCTCACCCACCACCGAAGGGGACGCTCGTGACCACGATCAACACCGCTGGCGACGTCGAGTGGGGTCCCCACGCTGCCCGGCTGGCCGAGGAACTGGTCGCGGCGGGCAAGCTCACCGACTCGCGCCTGGCCGCGGCCGTTCGGGCGGTTCCGCGGCATGTGTTCGTCCCCACCTACCACCAGCAGACCGCCGACGGCTCCTGGGTTGAGCGCGTCAGCGTCGACGACCTGGCCGCCGTCTACGCCAACACCGCCCTGATCACCACCCTCGCCGCGACCGCGACAGGCGGGACAACCGTGCTGTCCTCGTCGACGCAGCCGGGGTTGATGACCCGCATGATCGAGGCCCTGCATCTCGCCGACGGGGCGCGGGTGCTGGAGATCGGTACCGGAACCGGCTACAACGCCGCGCTGTTGTCGCACCAGCTCGGCCACGGGCAGGTTTACTCGGTGGACGTCGAAGGCGAGCTCGTTGAGCTGGCCAGCCCGCGGCTGGCCGGACTCGGCTACCACCCGACCCTGGTCGTCGGTGACGGCGCGGCCGGCCTGCCCGAGAACGCGCCGTTCGACGCGATCATCGCCACCTGCGCTGTTCCCGCGATCCCGTGGGCCTGGATCGAGCAGGTCCGGCCTGGCGGCGTGGTCCTGGCCGACCTCAAATCCGCGCCCGGCGCCGGTAGCCTCGTCCGCCTCACCCGGCGCGACGACGACCGGGCGGAGGGCCATTTCGACGCGACCTACGCCGCGTTCATGGACCTCCGTCACACCCCGGGCAGCAACCCGGACGGGTTCCGCGTCGAGCGGGACCACAACCAGGCCGAGCACAGCACCACACGTCTGGACCCGACCACCCCGTGGACTTCGCTGCTCGTCTGGTTCCTCGCCTCCTTCGACCTCGGCCCCGACATCGCCTACGGCTACACCCTTCCCGAGGGCGGCTTGATCCCGGCCTACAGCGACACCGCACCGGCCGCGTCTTGGATCGCCACCCCGGACGGCTCTTGGGCCGAGATCACCTTCGCCACTCAGAACGGCCAGCACGGGGTCGCCGAAGACGGACCCCGCCGCCTCTGGCGGCTGGTCGAGATCGCCCACAGCACCTGGGTTGATCTCGGTCGGCCCGGCTGGGACAGCTTCGGCCTTACCGTCACACCCGAAGCGCACACTCTCTGGTTCGACCGGCCCGAGGGCGAGCACACCTGGCACATCGCCAGCCACTGAGCACGCCGGAGGAGAAGACGATGCACGCGGTCAACCGGCTGTCGAAGTCCGTAGCCCGCAAGCTCATCACTGGCCTGCTCACCTGATCCTTCTGTTCACGTTCTCGTGGTAGCGCAACGGAAAATCGTGCGCGCGACACGCCGAGGTGCGGATCTGGCGAGGAACGCCGGGCTCGGGTGGCGGACCCGCTGCGTGATGGCGCAGGCTGTCGGCTCCGTTGCCGAGGAGAGGAGCCGCTGACGCGATGACCGGCGTTCCTGGGACTGTAAGACGAGCGGTGTAACTCCCGATCATGGAAGTGCACCTGATGACCGAGGTCACCGAGCCCGGGCAGGCTCGAGGGGTTGATCGTAGCGTGATGCTCGGTGGTCGGCTTCGGTCTGGGCTGGGGTGCAGTGGCCGAGCTCGCCG
>NZ_JBFAAJ010000093.1:0-2749 GCF_040639695.1 Amycolatopsis sp. NPDC023774 | reverse complement strand
GAATACCTCGACCAGGCCGCCGATCTCACGCACACCAGCAGCACGCATCACATATTCTCCATTTCACTGTGAACAACTTGGTATTTTTTGGACCACTCGGCGACGAGTGCGGTTTCATCGCCACCACCGAAAGTATATGCGGGCGATGTGATTGGTTGGACGTGATCGATGTGGACCAGGACCGCTTCGTGGGCGGGGTAATCCGGTCCGTTCAGGTCGAGCAGCCAGCTGTGCAGCCACTGGTAAATCGACGTTCCACTACCATGAATCGTCGCCGTTCCGGTGAACCGGTAGCCTCGTCTCCGGAGGAAGTCCACCACATTCATCTCAATACGTGGGTCCGCGGTGAGGTTGGCGATCGTCCCGGGTGACGCAATGTTCATGAACGCGATGTGCTCGTCGTCATACACCCGTGCCGATCCCTTCGGCGACAGGCTGGGCGAGCCGTCGGCTCGCACCGTCGCGACGAAGGTGAGCTTGGCGGCTTCGACGATCATCCGCATATCGGCGTTGATCATGTTCTCAGCTCCTCTCGTTTCGCATATGCCCTAGCCAGCAGGGAGCTGCTTGGAATAGTGAAAGGCACTGATGGAAAGGCCGACGCGGGCATAGAATCGATGCGCGTCGTTCCGCGTCACACCCGAGCCCAGCTCGAGTGTCCGACAGCCGGCGGCGACGCCCGCCCGCCGGAGCCAAGCGAGCAACGCGCGGCCTGCACCCTTGCGTCGCATCCCTGGATCACTCACCAGGTCGACGACGTAGAGAACCCGCCCCCGGGTGGTCGACATGATTCGCCAGCTGGCCAGGCTTGCGAGTACCCCGGCTTCCTCGAACGCACCCAGATATCGCACTCCTTGCGCCACCGACGCCGCGACGGTTCCGACCCAGTCGGCCGTGCCTGGCCGCAGGTGCTCCAGCAGCGCCGTAACCTGATCATCAGCTTCTGGGTGTTCCAGCTCACGGACCTCCACCGGCGCGGTTTCCACGCGTGCTGTGGTTGCTTCCATACGACTAAGCTAGCCGCCATTCGGATCCGTAGTAGGGTCCGACTTCATGACAGATATGGGTACCACTTCCGGGGTGGAACTCTTCCTGCCGATCGAGTCGCCGGAGCCCGGACGGCCTCGTCGGGTTCAGCTCGAAAGCGCCCTACGCGACGCAGTGCGTACTGGTCGGCTCGCGGCCGGTCAGCGGCTGCCAGCCAGCCGTGTATTGGCCGGTGACCTCGGAGTCTCTCGGCGTCTGGTCGTCGAGGTCTACACCCAGCTGACCGCCGAGGGCTATCTGGTCAGTCGGCCAGGCTCCGGCACCTGCGTCTCTGACCTGCACTTGCCACCCCCGACCCATGCGCCTGCCCTGATTCGACCGGCCGAGCGCCCAGCTCGATGGGACATGCGTCCGGGCCTTCCCACCCTGTCAGCGTTCCCTCGCCACCTCTGGCGGCGGGCATGGACAGCCGCCCTGGGTGCCGCAGCGGATTCCGATCTGGCGTACCCCGACCCCGCCGGGCATTCGCAGCTTCGCCAGGTCCTGTCCGCTTACCTCGGTCGGGTCCGCGGCGTGGACGCTGACCCACAGCGGCTGTTGGTCTGTGCAGGGTTTACTCAGGGCCTCCACCTGCTCGCCCATACCGTGCGTGCCCGAGGTGCCCGGACCGTCGCACTTGAGGACCCCGGATTACCTCACCGTGCAGCGATCTTGCGCCAGGCCGGTCTCAATGTTCTGCCGATCCCGGTCGACGCCGACGGCATCCTCGTCGACGAACTACCCGAGCAGGGCGTAGACGCGGTACTGACCACCCCGGCTCACCAGTTTCCTACAGGCGCGGTCATGGCACCCGCCCGTCGGGAGGCGTTGCTGGCATGGGCTGGGCGTTGCGGCGCGATCGTGGTCGAGGACGACTACGACGGGGAGTTCCGCTTCGATCGACGCGCCGTGGGATGCCTGCAAGGCCGTGCGCCCGACCGTGTTGTCTACCTCGGGTCCACCAGCAAGACGCTCGCACCCGCGGTCCGTTTGGGCTGGATGGTCAGCCCGGCCGAGCTGCACGCCGAGCTGCTGCCACAGAAGTTCCTCGCCGACCACGGCAGTCCGGCCCTCGATCAGCTCGCTCTGGCTCATCTCATCGAGGCCGGCGATTACGACCGGCACATCCGCGCCGCGCGGAACCGCTACCGAACCGCTCGGCAAGCACTTGAACAGGCCATCACTCGCCACGACGTGCCCCTGCGGCTTGCCGGTACACCTGCCGGTGTCCAAACCCTCGCCACCCAACTCGACGGCACCCACCCTGACCAGTTAACGGCCCGCGCCCAAGCCCTCGGAATCGCATTCGACTCCATCACCCGCTACCAGATAAACCCTGACGTGGACCCGCACGGTGTAGTGATCGGCTACGGCAACATCGCCCCGCACGCCATCGACGAGGCCATCGCCCTGCTCGCCACCATCACCAATGGACAACGCGGATCGGCCTGATGCGGAGGCACCCCCTACTGGCGAGCGTAGCTGCCTTGGTCGCCGAGGCCTCTCGGTGAACGAGTGCCCGTGGATGACCCGGAGCAGCAGTCGCGTGTCGCGCTCTCTCCTGGAGCTTGTCGCCGCTGGTCGGGCATGACGAAAGTCAGGCGGGGCGGCCGTAGGTGCGCGATCCACGGGACTGTAAGACGAGCGGTGTAACTCCCGATCATGGAAGTGCACCTGATGACCGAGATGATGTCCGGCGTGGAGAACGCTGAAGAGTCGCCGT
>NZ_JBFAAJ010000092.1:0-3000 GCF_040639695.1 Amycolatopsis sp. NPDC023774 | reverse complement strand
GCCCGCAGGTGATCGATCGCGTCGGCTGCGGCCCGAGGAGGGGTGCGTCGCACGGCGGCGCGCGAGGGCGCTGCCGGTCAAGCAGAGGCCGGCAGAGCTACGACTCGCTGCGTGCGGTGTTCCGACGGCTCAACGCGACGTTGGGCACGAACTGGACGTTGCACGACTTGCGCCACACGGCGGCGATTCGGATGTCGCGTGACCCGCGTCTGTCGATGCGTGACGTCCAGGTGATCCTCGGTCACGCGCACCTGAGCACAACTGCCGAGGTGTACCTGGTGGAGGACCAAGTTGAGGTCCTCGCGCGCGCTGCGGACCACCTGGCCGCCTTGGCCGCCGCGCCTGCCCCGCCGCCGAGGCCAGCGGCCCCGTACGCGGCCGCGCATCTGCAGGTGCTGTTCGGGGGTGAGCTCCGGTGACGTCGATCGAGACGAAGCGCACGAAGGATTGGATGATCGACCTCGCGCACCTGCTGGATCGTCCCCGCGTCGGCCGCGGTGACCAGCTGACGATCGACGAGGTGCTCGAGTTGCCGGCGCGCTCGCCGCTGTGGGTCGCGGTCGACCTCAAGGCGAACAACGCGACGATGGTGGAGTTGCGGCGCCTGCTGAGCTGGCTCGTGGGGTTCCCTGGCGCCGGTTGGCAGCAGCGGTGGCAGGCGTCGGGCGCCGATACCGGCCTGGACTGGCTCGGTACCTTGCCCGACCACC
Organism: Amycolatopsis sp. NPDC023774; assembly: GCF_040639695.1. Classification (NCBI taxonomy): domain Bacteria; kingdom Bacillati; phylum Actinomycetota; class Actinomycetes; order Pseudonocardiales; family Pseudonocardiaceae; genus Amycolatopsis; species Amycolatopsis sp. NPDC023774. The sequence goes on along the minus strand of NZ_JBFAAJ010000092.1, from coordinate 2,290 downwards.
GTCCCTTCACCCAGGGCGGTCCGCGAGGCGCGGATGCGGGCCTCGTCGTGGCTTCTGCTGGAACAGGTGGTGCTGCCCAGCTACGACGCGCTGCTGGCCTACCGCCCGCACGACCTGCTGGTCCGCTGCCGCTTTCTGCATGAACCCGAGTCGTACGAAGCTCTTGCGGCCGGCACGGACAATGTGCGGTCGGCGACGTCGAGGAGCCAGCCGGCGGGGATGGCGCCGGGCCCGTCGAGGTGGGCGCGGAGGAATTCGATGGGGTGACGGCAGTCGGTGATGCCGGTGGCCCACAGGTCCGCCGACGCGAGCTCGAACGCGCTCATGCCAGGCAGGGCAGGGGCGTCGTGGCCGAGAGCGAGGCCGGGCAGGTGCTCGGCGCGGGTCGCGGCGGCGCCAGCGGCCCATAGGGCGGCGCGGCGATCTGGGCCGACGCGGGTGAACACGCCGGTGGTGGCGAGGGCTTCGATGACGGGCCGGTCGAGCTGCACCCGCTCGGTCAGCTACCCGATCGAGCCGTAGGGGCCGCCGGTGTCGCGTTCGGCCACGATCCATTCGGCGAGGTCCTGGCCCACCGAGCGGATGCCGGCCAGACCGAGCAGGATCGCGACCCCGCCGTCGGAGTCCGGGTCGGGTTCGAGGGTGTCGACAGCATCGATGTTCGGAATCATCGTATTACTGATCGGAATATTGGTTTCTTCCGTAGCCATAATTCGTAGCGGGAAGAAGCGAAAATAACTGCTGTCGGTGGTCAGACGTTGCCATGAGTCTGACCACCGACAGTTTTATCCGGGCTGACCGGGTTCGCTGGCCGTCGACCACGCAACGGCCAGCAAGGCGGTGGTCTACACCTCGGTGTGTCATGCCTCGCTGAACGCGATGTTGAGGCTGCTCGTCTGACGTTGTGCCTCGTCCTGGCCGCAGCGGCGCGACGCTACGTGGGTTGGGTGCTTCGTGGCTAGCAGCCAAAGGTGCCACGGTGGGTCAGTGGCCGGGTAACTCGTCGAGGGCGATCCGCCCGAGGGCATGACGGTCGCCACGGCTGGCGTGGCCCTGCCGCGGACGGTGGGGTGATCGCGCGGCGTTCAGGTAGCCACGGTGAGCGCCCGGCGCCGGTACTGGACCAGCCCGGCCGCCTGCGCGCCGACGGCGATGACGACGTATGCGATCAGCCACGGCGCGAACCCGGGCGGCTGGCGGTTGGTCGTGGCGAGGTCGGCGAGTACCGGTAGCGCGTAGAACGCCGGCAGTGCGCGGACGGGCTCGGTGCGGCGGAGGATCCCGTCGACGGAACGGGAGAGCTCGTCGTCGGCGAGCACCGGCCGGGTCAGCACGCCGATCAGCACCGCCGCCACCACGACCGCGCCCAGCGCCAGCAGCCCGACCCACAACAGAGCCCACACGCTGCCGGACGACACGACCATCGTCACCGCCAAGGCCGCGCCACCACCGAACGTGATCACCAGGGCCGCGACGAATCACCCGGTCAGCACCCCGCGCCACGAAGGTCGCGGCGCGGGTGCGGTCGAGCCGAGCCAGGCCGCGGTGCGCCGGTCGGCCCACCGCACCGGCAACCAGAGGATGAGCTGCAGCCCGGCGAAGAGGCAGAACAGAACGCGGCCCTCGGGCAGGTCGTCATGGTCCACTCCGGGCAGCAGCGACAGCAACTGCACCGTGAACGTGCCGAACGCGATCAACAGCAGACCGGCGAGCATCCCGGTCCACGTCGGCCCGGGTCGTGCACCCGCGCGCACGCCGAGTCGCCGGATGAGCAGCGGCGTGAGCCGGCTCGCCGGGACGTCGTGTTTCTCCAGCCATCGGCCGGCCGCCTTGACCTCGGCTTCGGTCGGGTCGGTCATCGGTTCCCCCTCGGTTCGAGAGGTATACGCGCGAAGAGCGATCTGCGTTGCCCGGTCGGCCGGGAATTTCTGCCCGGCGTGGTCGGCTGGCCACCGGTCTACAGGCTCTCGAGTCGGTCGTGGGCTTCGGCGGCGAGGACGGCGGTGTGGGCTTGGGTTCCACCAGCGGGCAATGGCGGAGTCAAACAGAGTGTGCAAGTCAGTGGGGTCGAGCGCGTCGACTTGCGACCTCGATGAGGTGCCAGTCGGCGGTGGGGAAGGCGGCGCGGGAGTCGGTGGCCTTGCCGGGCAGCGGCGCCGCAGTTCAAGCCATGATCAGCGCTTAGCGCTGGTTTCCGAGGCTGCTATATCTGTCAAGCCGCCTCGGCGACGGGGCTGAGGGTTGTTCGTGTGGGTGCTGCTGTTCGTTCCAGGAGCTTGTAGATCTGGCG
>NZ_JBFAAJ010000091.1:0-3356 GCF_040639695.1 Amycolatopsis sp. NPDC023774 | reverse complement strand
CCGCTACGAACGCAAACCCAGCCACTACCTCGCCTTCCTCACCCTCGGCGCCGCCATCACCTGCTACAAGAAACTCACCAAGTGAGACACGCTCTTAGTACCATCGGTATCGTCAAGGTTGTCGGCAGGGTCGGCGCTGACGCTGGCATCACCAACCTCAGGCCTGGCCGGTTGCTCGACACATTCGCGCTGAGGCTCCGCGAGAGTGGCGCCGATCATGATCACGTCGACGCCATGCTCGGTGTCTCGTGGAGCATTTCCGCATCGCGCCACGTCCGCCCGGCCGGTGAGCAAGCCTAAGTCGCTGGCGGCGACGCCGACGAGCACGCGCCTGGGCACCCCGCGCCGTGGCTGACGCCGGGGTGATACGGCCGCCGGCTGGATGCTCCGGGCAGTGCCATGACCGCGCCCACAGTGCCGAGGGGGCCGGTGCGGGCGGTCCACTGGTGGTCGTCAAGGACGCCGTGCTACTGGCGCATGCGGCGGATGATGCGGTGGTGGGGGGACCGCCGGGATACACGAGAAACTGAGGTGTACCAAGGATCTTGGACAGGGCCTCCTGTCTGAGAGGATGCGTGTATGCCCGAGCAGCGTCGGAGATTCAGCGCTCAGTTCAAGGCCGAGGCTGTGCAGATGGTGATCGAGACCGGTAAACCTGTCGCCGAGATCGCCCGGGATCTCGAGATCAACGCCGGCACACTGGCCAACTGGGTCAACGCCGGGCGGCGCGAGAACCCTGGACCCGCGCAACCGGTGAGCCCGTCCGAGCGCACCCGGGTCGCGGAGATGGAAGACGAGATCCGCCCGCTGCGGATGGAAAACGAGTTCCTGAAAAAAGCCGCGGCCTTCTTCGCGCGGACCTCGCAGTAGCCGAGCGCTGCGCGGTCATCGACGCGGAGAAGGCCCACTATCCGATCACCTGGATGTGCCGGTTACTGCGGGTGCCGCGGTCGTCTTTTTACGCTTGGAGGCACCGGGTTTCCACCGAGACAGCCACCCAAGCCCGGCGCCGCCTACTCAGGGAACATGTGTCCCGGGTGTTCACCGAGGGACGCGGCGCCTACGGCTGCCGACGGGTCACGGCCCAGCTCAACCGCGAAGGCCACCCGTGCAGCGTCGGGCTGGTCGCCGATCTCATGCGCGAACTCGGGCTGGCCGGCTGCCAGCCCCGGGCATACAACGCACCACCCTGCCTGGGGAACAACCCGTGCACAGTCCCGATCTGATCGGCCGTGAGTTCACCGCGGACATGCCTGGTCAACGGCTGGTCGGCGACATCACCTACTTGAGAACCGGTGAGGGCTGGCTGTATCTCGCGACCGTGATCGATCTGGCCACCCGGATGGTCGTCGGCTGGCAGCTGGCCGATCACATGCGCACATCGTTGATCACCGACGCCCTGGGCATGGCGATCACCCACGGCCATGTCAGCCCGGGCGCAGTGTTCCACTCCGACCGCGGAACGCAGTACACCTCGGCCGAGTTTTTCCGATTCTGCAACGGCAATCAGGTTCGAACCAGTGTCGGGCGGACCGGGGTGTGCTGGGACAACGCGGCGGCCAAGTCGTTCTTCGCATCGCTGAAAACCGAGATGTATCACCGCGAAATGTTCCCGACCCGGGTCCGTGCGCGGTACGCTGTCGCTGACTACATCGAAGTTTTTTACAACCGGAAACGACTCCACAGCGGCCTCGGCTACCGCACCCCGGTCGAGGCCTACCGTGATCACCTCACCGCGAGCGCGGCCTGAGGAAACCCATCGAGGGCCGTCCAAGAACCTTGACACACCTCAATTCGTTAGCCCTAGTGTCGCGTGTCGTTGGTAGTTATACGTATGAGGCTGCGGGAGAATCCGGCCGTGTATGTGGCCCAGGCGTTGCAGTTGCGTGATGGTGACCGGGTTCGATTGGAGGCGTTGGCACGCGCGTCGATGGCACCGGCCGGCGTGGTGGCGCGGGCTCGGATTGTGTTGATGGCTGCCAATGGGGTGGCCAATACCGAGATCGCGCAGCGGATGCAGACGACCCGGCCCACGGTGCTCAAATGGCGGGCCCGGTATGCCGACGCGGGGATCGGCGCGCTGGCTGACTTGCCTCGACCTGGTCGCCAAAGGCAGATCGATGAGGTTGCGGTACTGGCGGAAACATTGGCAGACAAGGGAAATCCTCCGCCCGAGCTGGGGGTGACGCATTGGTTTTAACGCCTTTTGGCCCAGCGGTTGGGGATCTCGTTCGCCACCGTGGCCAGGATCTGGCGCAAGTGGAACATCCAGCCACACCGGATCGAAACGTTCAAGTTCTCCACCGACCCGGAGCTGGAATCCAAGATCCGCGACGTGGTCGGGCTCTACCTCACACCACCCAAGGGCGCGGTAGTGGTCAGCGTCGACGAGAAGAGTCAGATCCAGGCACTAGACCGCACCCAGCCCATGCTGCCGCTAACGTCCCGGGCTGCCCGCCCGGCAGACTCACGACTACCTGCGCCACGGCACCACCACCCTGTTCGCCGCACTGGAGGTCGCCACCGGCCGGATCAGTGCCGACGCCTGCTACCCGCGGCACACCAACGTGGAGTTCCTGGCTTTCCTCAAGCAGGTGGCCACCGCGCACCCCCGGGTCAAGCTGCACGTCATCTGCGACAACTACGGCACCCACACCCACCCCAACGTCACCGCCTGGCTGGCCAAACATCCGCGGATCACGCTGCACTTCACCCTGACCAGCTGCTCGTGGCTCAACATGGTCGAGATCTCGAAGACGCCATCCGCACCTACATCGACACTTACAACAACCGCGCCAAGCCGTTCACCTGGACAAAGACCGCAGACGATCTACCCGCCAAGATCAAACGTAAATAGAACTCAAGCACGCGACACTTAAGCGATGTCTCGTAACTTGGTGTAGGTCGGTTGGGGGTGTTGGTTGATCATGGTGTGGTGCAGGTCTTCACCGCCGACGACGTGCTGCACCGCGGCGAGGAACACGGCGACCTGCTGGCCGGCACCCGCGTGGCGTTGCCCGGCCGCTGACCCGCCGCAGCCGGGCACCTTTGGTGCTATCCCGGAGCACCCAACCCGCGATCCTCGCGCAGGCCTGCAACTTCGGGCCTCAACCTGACCGGATTCACTCTCTCACCGCGGATCCGCGATCGCGGATGGCGTCGGCGACGATGACCAGGTAGTTCAGCTCGCCGGACTGGTGCCCGTCGAGGAAGGCCTGTTCGACGCCGGTGCGGTGGCTCGAATGTGACCTCAGCTGCCAGTAGGGGATGGCTTCGGCGGTGAGGTCCCAGACGGTGGAGGGCACCAGGTTGTTGGCGGCCAGCGCGCGGAAGTAGCTGCTGCGGCGGTGGATGTG
>NZ_JBFAAJ010000090.1:0-3493 GCF_040639695.1 Amycolatopsis sp. NPDC023774 | reverse complement strand
ATCTCCGCCCAGTCCTCCACGTTCAGCACCCTCCTACCTCAGAGGGGTCAACTTTCGGAAGACTCCTGGGGGTCAGTTTTCACGAAGCAACGACAGGCCTCCAGTTCGCCGGCGACGTGGACAAGACCAGCCTCGATGAAGTTCGCAACGAGCTCGCTTTCTCCGACCTCACACCGGTAACGGCCCCAGCCTGCGTGTGCGCGACCGATTCCAGAAGACCGTTCCGATCTACGCCCCCGGAATCGCCGAGGCATGGCGCAAAGACCGTCGACAACACCGACCTGGTGAAGATGATCCATGAGCTCCGCTACGCGAAGGGTTACGCCCGAATCCCCCTCTTGCGGGACTTCCGCGAGCTGGTCAAAGACGCAGGTCACCAGGGCTTCTAGTCAGGCCCGCCGCTGTTGCCTGGACTCGATCACCCCAAGCCTTCGGCACGTCATCGGGAAGACATGAAATCTGCAGGTCAAGGCCGAAAGCCTGGACGGCCAGGTTTTCGAGCGTGACCCAGCCGGGAGCATCACGAGGCTGGGTGCACGAGCTGGCTAACCTCGTGCACGAGCGCGGCCAGGGCGATGACGAGCGCCGGGACCGCCGCGGCAACGGTCCTCGTGCGCCGACGGAGTCGGCGGCAGGCCCGATGCAGCGACGACCGGAAAAATGATCTTCAGCTCGGGCGAAAGCGGTCGTTGGCTCTTGACGCAGGGTAAGTAAGTTCGGACTCCCCCAGGCGGCGGCTGGGCGGGCTCCCATCCAGTTGTCGCCCGATCAGACGGGCGCTATCGCCTTGGCCACTTACTTGGCCGCCGCCTCCTCTTTCGAGTCGTGGGTGTGCGAGGCCTGCTGGTTGCCCTCGAGCTTCGGCTTCCACTGGCCGGCCTCGTAGAAGCTCTCGGGCGCAGCCGTGGACTGGGGCTGAATACCCCCGGGCCTCCACCAGCGGGAACGTCGGTTTCACGCGACCACCCGACGGGGTAAATTCGGACGTCCTGCCGGATCGGGTGGCCGGCGAATCGAGGGGAGCAACCATGTCGTTGGTGGACGCACAGACCGAGCCGACAAGCTGCTCAGCGCCGGCTGCTCCCCCCGCGCCCGACGACGTCGATGCCGCGGCGGTGCTCGCCGAGGAGAACCGGCAGCTGCGGGAGGCGCTGCGGACCCGAGGCGTGATCGAGCAGGCCAAAGGCGTGCTGATGGCCCAGCGCCGCTGCGGCCCGCAGGAGGCCTTCGACGTGCTCGTGACGCTGTCGCAGGACACCAACGTCAAGCTCCGCGACGTCGCACAAGCGTTCCTGGACGAGTTCCTCGCCACCGTGCCGGCACACGCGCAAAGCGACCCCACAGCCGCTGCTTGACCGCCGGGGCCGCCTGCGGACACGCCGCTCCCAGACCACACGGTGGCCTTCACCGGCGCGCCACCCTGCCTACCCGATCACCCCGTCGGAAACACACCGAGCAGGAGGGCGGGTGCCACGCGCGGCGCCGAGAGCACCGGGAGGGGGTCTACCCAGGCCACGAGGTGCTCGCCGCTTGCGCCTGGTCGTAGTAGACGTGCGCGGTGCCCGGAGTTCAGCCCTCGATCGCTGCCGGGTTCCGGCGCGGAGGAAATGGACGCGGCGGCCCTGGGTCCGGGGGCCGCGGTGACGCCGGCACGGTGAGCCCCGGCTGCAGTCCGGAGTGATCGCCGCTGGCCCACCGGGCACGTGACTGAACCGGGCGAGTTGACCACCACCATACGACGCCGGCCACACCTGCGCCCCGGTCACTCTCGGACAAGAATCGCTGATGCGGCGTGGCATGGTGCCTGCGAGCTATCGCTGTGCAGCGCGGTGACCGCTACTCCAAAATCGGGGTCTTGCAGGACTTCGACCAAACTCCGGAGGGGACACAGCCGCGCCCGGAGTACAGGCGAGCCTCAGCCAGCGCCGCGAGGGCCCCGCGGTGGTGCTCAGCGCGCGCGGCGAGTTCGACGTGCTCACCACGCCCCAGCTGCGGCACGCGATCCGCGAGGCCCTCGTCGAAGCCCCGCCGGTGCTGGTGCTCGACGTGACCGAGGTCGAGTTCTTCTCCTCGGCCGCACTCGGAGCCCTCGTGGAGGCCCGCGAGGCCACCGGTGAGAGCACCGAGCTGCGGCTGGCGGACGCTACCTCGACCGCGCCCTCAACCTGGTCGGGCTCGGCGCGGTGTTCGCCCGGTATTCGTCAGCGGCGAAAGCACTGGCCGCCGACGGCACCTGACGGGCCGGATGGCAGGAGTGGTCATCGCTGCCCGGAGTGCTGACTGCGGTCACCGTGTGACCGGGGCCGTCGCCGCCCCCGGCCTACCGCGGGATGCCATCCATCAGCAACGTCTGCTCATCGCCGGAGCGCGTACTGGCTGGAGAGCTGCTTCGAGTTCGCGATCACGTCGTCCCACGGCACCACGAAGCCGGTGATCTCCGTCAGGCACCCCGCGCACAGCACGCCGCCCTCGCCGGGTTCGGACTTCTGGCAGCGGAAGCACTTCTTCGACGTCTGCTCGTCTTCGGCCATGCCCGCTCCCTTGTTCGTGGTCCCCGTGGTTCGTGGCGACCGTAGGTCCACGCCGGCGCGCCGCCGTGCCCGACAGGCGGCCGGCGGGTGTGGCGTAGACGGCACCGACGGGCCCGTCTGGTCCACCGCGCCATCCGACAACCAGGCCCCCCGACCACCTTCCACTAGGCCCGGCCCCGGCCAGGTTCTGTCACCCATTCAGCCCATTGGTGACGACGAGCAGGTTGCGAAAACCGCACCTCAGCGGCATTCTGACGAACACGCGTTCGACTACGGCTGCCGTCTTCCCCGCGGCGTGAGGTGCGGGGGTTCGTCATGGCGTTCAACGGCGGCAGAGCGATGTCGTGGTCGGAGCTGGAGCGCCTGGCCTCCGGGCGCGGCGGCGGGGCCGAGCCGCCTGGTGCCGAGGAGGCGCCGCGTTCGCACAAGCGGGAGGGCTACCAGCCGCCCGTGGGGTTGCGGCCGCGGGCCGATGTCGAGGCCGGCGGCGGGCGGGTGCCGTATGCGGAGCTGCACTGTCACTCCAACTTCAGCTTCCTCGACGGCGCCAGCCATCCCGAACAGCTCGTCGAAGAAGCGGCGCGACTCGGTCTGGACGCCGTGGTGCTGGCTGATCACGACGGCATGTACGGCGCGGTCCGTTTCGCCGAGGCCGGCCGCGAGCTCGGTATCCGCACCGGCCACGGCGCCGAACTGTCGCTCGGCCTGTCCGCGCCCCAGGGCGGCGTCCCCGACCCCGAGGGCTCGCACCTGCTCGCCCTGGCGCGCGGGGTGGAGGGTTATCGGCGGCTGTGCCGGGTGATCTCGCACGCCCAGCTGGCCAAGGGCGGCCGGAAAGGCCGGCCGGTCTACGACCTCGACCAGGTGGTGGAGGAGCTGCGCGGGCACGTGCTGGTGCTGACCGGCTGCCGCAAGGGCACCGTGCGCCAGGCCCTCGTCGGCGACGGCCCGGCCGCGGCGGC
>NZ_JBFAAJ010000089.1:0-3685 GCF_040639695.1 Amycolatopsis sp. NPDC023774 | reverse complement strand
CGACCCTCGATCACCGCCTGTCCAACGCACTGATCGAGTCGACCAACACCAAGATCCGACTGCTGACACGCCTCGCGTTCGGATTCAAACACCCCGACGCCCTGATCTCCCTCGCGCTCCTCGCCCTCGGCGGCTACCGCCCCGAACTACCCGACCGCACCCACACATAAATCAACAGAGCCCTATTTCTTCCCGGCCGGCTCCATCGGGCGGCGGGCGAAGGCCGGGGCGTGCTCGGGACGGAAACCCAGGCCCAGTAGGCGCGCGGGGATGTAGGCGAGCTTGGGGAAGCGCGCGAAGAGAGCGATGAGCTGGGGCGGCGGGCCATCGCGGCGCCCGGCCATGACGGGGCGCATCACCGCGCGGTGGAGGAGCCGTTGCAGGGTCTGGACGGCGATCGTCGGGGTTAGGCGGCGGGTGCGGACCTTCGCGAGGTCGTCCTGCGAGGCGCGGCCGCGGAGGAGGGGGTCGGCCAGGAGGGTCGCGGCGGCGACCGCGTCCTGGACGGCGAGGTTGATGCCGACGCCGCCGACGGGCGACATCGCGTGGGCCGCGTCACCGATGCAGAGGAGGCCGTCGGCGTGCCAGCGGTGCAGGCGGTTGAGGCGGACGTCGAGGAACTTGACGTCGTCCATTGTCTCCAGCTCGTGGACGCGGTCGGCGAACTCGGGGCAGACCTCGACGACGTTGCGGCGGAAGGCCTCGATGCCGGCGGCGCGCAGGTCCTCGCCCTTCGGTGCGAGGTAGGCGATCTGGTAGTAGCCGTTGCGGGGCAGCGGCACCGCGAACCGTCGACGGTTCATGCGCGGCATGAGCATCGAGCCGACTTCGTCTTCGTGGCGGGAAAGGCGGAACCACCAGACGTCGAAGGGGCAGTCGAACTCCCGCGGCTTCAAGCCGGCCGCGCGGCGCGCGAGCGACCAGCGACCGTCGGCGGCGATGACGAGGTCGGACTCCAGCTCGCCTTCGGTGCCGTCGGCCGTGCGGTAGCGCACGCCCGTGACACGGCCGCGCGAGCGGAGCAAGCCGGTCATCTCCGTCTCGAGGCGGAGGGTGAACGTCGGTTCCTTCTGAGCCGATTCGGCGAGCAGGTTGAGCAGATCCCACTGCGGGACCATCGCGATGTAGGGATGTGGAACGTTCAACAGCGACAGGTCGGCGAGCTTCATGAGGCCGCCGTCCTGGGTGGGGAAGCCGGCTTCCCTCAACTCGCTGTGCGGGATCGCGGCGAATTTCTCGCCGAGGCCGAGCTCGTCGAGCAGGGTGAGGGTGGAGGGGTGGACCGTGTCGCCGCGGAAGTCGCGCAGGAAATCGGCGTGCTTCTCCAGCACGGTCACCTCGACCCCCGCCCTCGCCAGGATCAAGCCGGCGACCATGCCCGCAGGTCCGCCGCCCACGACCACGCAACGCGTGTGCTCGGTCATCTGACTCAACTCCCTCTTTTCATCACTCGTTGAATAACTTCAGAATGCACCCGCGACCGCTCCCGCGTCAAGTGGTCGTTGCGTCACGTCGCTGACTGTCCACAACGGACTCGTGCGTGCGAGGGGCGGTATTTACGCGCACGGTTTCGTCGCAAGGCGCCGCTTGAACCGTTTCACTGGCATCGCACGAATCGGTTCACTCACCCGGTTGGCCGGATTCCCGCGTCGTAACCGGATCAACACTTTCCTCGGACTGGGAGTAGACGCGGCGCGCCGGATCAGCGGAGCGGTAATCACCTTTTTGGCCGCGTTGCGAACGCGGCGAGTGCCCTAGCCTCACTGGGTGGATTTCGCTGTGGCACCCCCGACCCCTTCGCGAAGTGCCCCTCCGGCACCTGTCGGATCCGAACCGTGGGCGCCTCCGGAACTGCGTCTGGTCTGCCTCGACATCGATGACACGTTGATCGACTGCACTGCCGCGATCCGCGTCAGCCTCCGCGCCCTCACCGGCCGCAGTGATCTCTGGCCGTTGTGGGACTTGATCACCGAGGAGCACGTGGCGCTGGTCGTCGCCGGAAAACTCGGCTACGACGTGATGCACCACCGTCGCACCGAATGCTTCCTCGCCGAGCTCGGCATCTCCGCGGATTCCGCGCAGGTGACCGCGTTCGAGGCGCGTCGGCGCGACATTCTCGCCACGTCGTGGCAACTGTTCGACGACGTCCTGCCGTGCCTCGAGTGGCTGCGCGCGGCGGGCCTGTTGCTCGCGGCCGTGACGAACGCCTCGGGCGCGCACCAGCGCCGCAAGATCGCGGACCTCGGGCTGGCGCCGTTCTTCGACCACGTGGCCATCGCCGGCGAACTCGGCGTTGCCAAGCCTGACCCTGTGATGTTCCACTCGGTGTGCCTGGGCCTGGGGTGCGACCCGGCGCAGACCGTGCACGTCGGCGACAAGCTCGACACCGACGCGATCGGCGCGCACGACGCCGGCCTCGGCGCCGTCTGGCTCGACCGCGACGGGACCGGTCGTACCGGCGAACGCGCACCCGCCGGCGTACACACGGTCACAACCCTCGACGAGCTGCCTGAGCTGCTGGTTTCCGAGTACGCGACCGTCGGCGTCCCCGTCCTGCGCGCGGCGGGCACCCCCGCTGCGCAGCTGCGCGGCAGCGTGCTCTAGTATTTCTCTCCGTGCGGTGCTGAACCGGCCGAGCCGGGAAAGTGTCTCACTGGGGTATGGTGTAATTGGCAGCACGACTGGTTCTGGTCCAGTTAGTCTAGGTTCGAGTCCTGGTACCCCAGCTGCGGAGAGTGACCCCCTTGCAGGGCGAGAAATCGCCTCTGGTAAGTTCTCTCCAGCAAGAAAAACAGAATAGCTCCCCGGAAACGGGGAAAGATCCTAAGCCCCCGTCGTCTAGCGGCCTAGGACGCCGGCCTCTCACGCCGGTAGCGTGGGTTCGAATCCCATCGGGGGTACAGATAGTCGCCACCCAGGTTTCGCAGTTGCGGACCTGGGTTTTTGGCATTTCTGGGGTTGGATGATATCGGGGGTTCAGCAGGGGTCGCTGGCCTGTGTTGGTGGGCGTCTACACGGGACTGTTCATTGCGGCGGGGGTGGCGGCTCGGGTCTTTGGCTCGGAGGGCTGTCGGGGCGGGCAGTGGGGTGTTGCTCGTGTACGCGGTGGTTCGTGTGGTCGGGCTACGCATGCCGTGCATGGCCGCAGGAGCTAGTTCTCGGTTGGGACGCGGTGACTGACCTGGCGAGCGGGCGGGTGGCCGGAGCATCAGGTTCTTGAAACGGGCGCGGCGGGCTTTGGGGCCGCCGTGTTTTGGTGAGGGGCACTGGTCTGTTTGCGCCAGAGCCAGAGCAGAGCCAGGCCCTGAAACTGTGGCTGCTCGACTGGAGGGCGTGCTGGTCGGCCCGAGCGTGGGTTTCCGTTCGCTGGTCAGCCGGAGGGGCGTGAGTGCGGCCGGAGTGCGGGGTTGGTTGGGGGCTGATCGCTGGAGCTGGGGGCGTTCTGGCGCCTGTGGGACGGGTAGTGGGTGATGAGGGCGCCTGCTCGGTGCGGCGATGATCTCAGGCGAGTGCAGGACCTTCACAGCAGAGGTGGTGGCGGCCCGGTTCTTGCCGCGTGGGAATGGAGGGCGCACTGCGCGGACGGGTGGTGTCAACGCTTCGGGAACCTTGACCCCGGGTGGTCTCGGGAAAATTGACCCCGTGCGCGGTGTTGTCGTCTAGTTCTGGTCGGTGTTCTGCTGCT
>NZ_JBFAAJ010000088.1:0-4560 GCF_040639695.1 Amycolatopsis sp. NPDC023774 | reverse complement strand
TAAGCCTGGTAGCGCCGATGGTACTGCAACCGAAGGGTTGTGGGAGAGTAGGACGCCGCCGAACTAACAGTACAGTCAGGCCCCGGTCTGAGAACCCCTCTTGATGGTTCTCCCGGGGCCTGACTGCATTTCCACACCTCCCCCGCTTGAGAAGCAGACACGCCTCCGGAACCATTCAGGTAAGCCGGGTACGGCGTGGAGGGGAAGGCGTGGTCAAGATGCGGGTGCTCGTCTCGGTCGACATGGAAGGTATCGCCGGGGTGGTCCACAGCGACGACATCCAGCCCGGCCACCGCGAATACGAACGCAACCGCGGTTTGCTGACCGAGGAGGCCAACGCCGCCGTGCGAGGCGTCTACGCCGCCGACCCGGACGCACAGGTGCTGGTCGCCGACGCCCACGCACAGTTCCGCAACCTGGTGCCCGAGCTGCTGGACCGGCGAGCAGAACTGCTGCGCGGCACACCGCGCCCGTGGGGAATGATGGCGGGGCTCTCACCGGACCTCGACGCCGTGCTGTACATCGGCTACCACGGCAAGGCCGGCACACCGCGCTCGGTCCTCGCGCACACGATCGCCGGCCGGGTGATCGCCGACGTGCGGTGCAACGGTGCCTCCCTCGGCGAACTGGGCCTCAACACCGCCTTGGCGGCCCATCACGGCGTGCCGCCGGCGCTGGTGAGCGGGGACGACACCGTCGCCGTCGAAGCGGCCGATGCGGCCCCCGGCATCCACGCCGTGGTGGTGAAGCGCGCGCTCGGCGCCCGCGCCGCCGCGATGATCCACCCCGAGGAGGCCTGCCGGCGTATCGAGGCCGCGGTACCACGGGCTCTGGCCACCCGCACCGAGGTGCGTCCGCGCGAGGTCGAAGGCCCGGTGGAGCTCGAGGTGCAGGTGCACCGCCCCCACCTGACCGAACACGCCCTGCTCGTGCCCGGAATGGAACGCCGGGACGGGTGCACCCTGCGCTACACGGCACCCGACTTCCCGACGGCCTACAACGTCGTAGAGCTCATCGCCGTCCTCGGCACCCTCTGACGGCCCGAGCTGAGCGAAAGCAGCACCTGGTCACCGGCACCGGGTCGGTACGGGTGCTGTGCCGCCCAGACCCGGACCGTCGGTCCAGACCAGGCCGGAAACGCGGCTCCTTACCGGTCACACAACAAGATCCCAGCACAAAAGCCAACGCGCCAACCCGGGTACGAGAGGCGCCGTAGCACCAATTCGGTACGCCGCGGGCAAGCCGACCCAGCCGGCGATCCGGACCGGGCACGGAACCCTCGCACCGGCCTTCGCGCGACAAATTCCCGAAACGAAGCCCGCAGGCGCACCCGGACACGAGAAAGGCGCCGGAGCGACAATCGCTCCGGCGCCTTCCGCCGGTCCATCACCCGCGAGCCTTACCCCGAGACGGAGCGAAGGCTCAGAGAGCCGAGCCCTTCTGCCAGTCCGTCCAGGACTTGGACCAGTCGCCGTACAGGTCCCACACCGGGAGCTGCGGGCCGCCCGAGTTGGTGACCTCCACGACGTCGCCGAGGCCGAAGTTCTGGAAGAACCATTCGGCGTTGGCGGCGTTCAGGTTGATGCAGCCGTGGGACACGTTGGAGCTGCCCTGCTGGCCGACGCTGTTCGGGTTCTCGTGCACGAACTCGCCGTCGTTCGAGATGCGTTCGGACCACTTCTCGTTGGAGCGGTAGGCCTTCGGGTCGGGCGGGCAGACGCCGTAGGTGCAGGAGTCCATTGTGTAGTTGGCCTGCTTGTCCGAGATCACGTGGGCGCCGAGGTGGGTCGGCGTGGCGTCCTTGCCCATGGAGATCGGCATGGACTTCACCATGGAGCCGTTGTGGAAGATCTGCATCTGCTCGCTGTTGCCGTCCGCCTTGGCGATCCAGGAGTCGTGCACCTTGTACGTCTCGGTGCGGTCCTCGGCGCCGAACACGCCGTTGCCGAAGTCGACGCCGTAGATCTTCGCCGTGACGGTCAGCGTGGTGTTCGGTTGCCAGTACTCCTTGGGCCGGTAGTGGACGTTCTTGTCGTCCATCCAGTACCAGCTGCCGTCCTGCTTCGGCGACGATTGCACCGACAGCGCCTTCTCCACGGCGGCCTTGTTCTTCACCGCGACGCCGAAGCTGAACACGATCGGCTGCCCGACGCCGACACCGGTCGACTTCACGGCCGACGGCGCCGGGATCAGGTTCGCGTTCGCCTGCTTCTTCGGCGACACCGTGGTGACGTCACCGTCCTTCTCCACCTGCTTGCCGTCGGCACCCTGGGCGTGCGCGACGACCTTGTAGGTGCCGCCGTAGCCGAGTACCTCGGTGTTGGTCCAGCTCGAGCCGTCCGTCGCGAGCTTGCCGGCGACCGACTTCCCCTTGGAGTTGGTCACCGTCACGTCGGTCAGCTTGCCGTTGGCGGCCTTGACGACGATCGGGGTGGTCGGGCTTATCCCGGAGGCGTCGGCCGGGTCGATAGACACCGTCGCCGGCGCCGCTTCCTGGCTCGTACCACCCGGGGTGACGGGCGCGGCGCTGCCCCCGGTGTCCCCACCGGAGGAGCAGGCCGAAACCAGCAGGGTTGCCGCGAGAATTCCGGCAACCGAAAGGAAAGTCTTCTTCGGGAACATTTTGTCTCTTTTGCGGGGTATCGCGGGACGGCAGGCTTCTTCCATTCCAAAACTACGCGATCAGGAAGACGCCCCACGCAGCGGATAGGTGCATCGCAGTGGCGTGGATCACGTGGTGACGAGCCCCGGTGCGCCGTAGAGACCGGGGCCGTCGACGACCACTTCCTTCAGGTAGTCACGGGCCGAGTGATAGGCCTCGTCGGCGAGCTGGTCCGTCTTCGTGAAATCCAGCGGACTGACCCGCACGGGCGCCGGCCCGGGCAGGTAGACCACGGGTGCACGCCGCGCCGCCGCGGGAGCCTCCAGCGCCGCCTGGTTGCGCATGCTGATCAACGCGGTGAACATCATCACCTCGGCGAACGTGTGCGGCGCACCGGGCATCTTGCCCGGAAAGGCGCAGTCCAACACCACCAACGACTTCGCGCCCATCAAGAGCGCTTGGCGCATCGGCACGTTGGCCACCAGGCCGCCGTCGTAGAGCAGCCGGCCGTCGTAGTCCACCGGCGGGTAGATCCCCGGGATCGCGCAGCTGGCGAGCAACGGCTCGCGCACCGGCCCCGTGCGGAACAGCACCGGCTCGGCCGTGTCGACGTCGGTGGTCACCACGCCGAGCGGGAGCTCCAGGTCCTCGAAGCGCCGGCCAGGGCCGAGGTGGTCGTCGATGATCTTCGTGAGGCCGGTGTTGGGGAACAAGTTCGTCTTGCTGTGCCGAAGCGTGCGCACCTGGCTGAACACCCCGCCGGGGAACGCTTCGTGCTTCGTCATGTGCTTCCAGATGTCGTGCAGCCGCCCGAGCCGGTCGGCACCGGGCAGCGCGAGCACGGCCGCGTTGAGCGAACCCACCGACGTGCCAACCACGAGGTCGGGTGTCACACCGGCTTCGTCCAGCGCGCGCAGCATCCCGACCTGCAGCGCGCCCAAGCTCCCTCCGCCGCCCATTACGAACGCCACCGGTCCGGGGAGATCGAGTGGGGTCATACCGCCGAATGTAGTAAGCGTGAGCGCTCACGGAGGTGTCACGGACGTGTGATGCCACCCCGAATCACTCCGCGACGCGGACGGGTTCCTCGGTCTTCTTCGGCGCCGCCGCCTTGCGCTTCTTCAGGCGCACCAGGAAGAACACCAGCACCCCGACGACCACGGCGGCCGCCACGAGGAAGCCGGTGCTGAGCGCGCCCTCCACCTGCTTCGCCGCCTCCCCGAGCGCCGCGCCGAGGCTGATGTGCACGAGCGACCAGCACAGCGCTCCCGCGGCCGTCGCGGGCAGGAACTTCCGGAACGGCAGCCGTGACGCGCCCGCGGCGGCCGGCATCAACGTCCGCAGCACCGGTAGGAACCGCGCGAAGAACACCGCCCCCGCGCCGCGCCGCTCCAGCACGCCGGCGGCCTTGTCCCAAGCGTCGAGGCCGTACTTGCGGATCAGCTTCGTCTCGCGCAGCCGTGGTCCGAACCGGCGGCCGAGCCCGTAGTCGACGGAGTCGCCGAGCGCCGCGCACACCGTGACCACGGCCCACAGCGTGAGGAACCGCGGGGTCGTGGTCGCCGTCGTGGCCGCGATGAGCAGCGCCGACTCGCCGGGGACGAGGAACCCCAGACCGATGGTGCACTCGGCGAACACGAGCCCGCCGGCCGCGGCGACAAGGCCCGGTTCCGGGAGCCCTTGCAGCCAGTTCAGGAGATCCGTTACCAAAGCCACAAGGTCACTTTACGGATTCTTTGGAATTCGTCACGGCGTTCGCTCCGACCTGGGGGACTTCCCCGGGACAGCCCGTAGGGGTCGGCAACGACGAAGGGCCCGCTCGAAGTGAGCGGGCCCTTCCCAGCGAACGCTGGTCAGCGTGCGAGCAGTGAGCTGGCTTCCTGTGCGGCGGGGCCCTGCTCGGCCAGGTGCGCCAGGTTCTCCGGCAGCTCCTCACCGCGGTGGGCCTTGGTCTGCGC
>NZ_JBFAAJ010000087.1:0-4596 GCF_040639695.1 Amycolatopsis sp. NPDC023774 | reverse complement strand
CTGGTTCTCGTGGCCACGACCAACTTCATCGACGCGGTCGACGAAGCGGTGCTCTCGCGGGCCGACCTGGTCATGAACACCACCTTGCCCGACGACGAGGTCGTCGAGCAGATCGTGGCGTCCTCGCTGACCGAACTGGCCGAGCAGTGGACCGGGCTGAAGCCGCTCGCCCAGGACGCCGACCTGCGCGCGGAACTGGCCAAAGGCCTGCGGGGCCTCGACGGCCGGCGGATCCGGAAGTCGATCCTCGCGGCCTTGACGTTGCGGGCCGAGGTCGCCCTCGACCCGGAGCGGCTCACGGCCGACGACCTGCGCCGCGCGACGCAGCTCGACGGCTGACGCCCCACGACAGCCGAACGCGCGGTGCCGGGTCGACGACCGACCCGGCACCGCGCGTTTCTCGCGCGGCACGACCTATTTGGCCCCGAAGGCCTTGTCCACAAAGGACGAGTCGATGAGCGACGCGAGGTCGACCTTGTCCACCCCGTTCACCGAGCCCTCCAGCGATTGCTGCGACGACTTGAGCTGGTCCACCGTCGCCACCGGCGGGTCGGTGAGAACCTCGCCTGCGTAGTACTTCCAGGTGGCGTCGAGCGCGCGCTGGTCGGTGACCCCGAGGTGGGCGCCGAGGATCTTCGTCGAGTACGCCTCGTCGGAGCGTTCGCGGTCGAAGCCCTTCTTGAGTCCGGCCATGAACTTCCCCACGACGTCCGGGTGGTCCTTGAGGTACTCGGACGTGCTGGAGATGCCCACGTTGATGTTGGGGATCTTCTCCTTGGCCATGTCGATCACCATGTGCAGCCCGGCGTCCTCGAACTTGAGGCTCGCCGGTGGGTGCGTGGCGGAGGCGTCGATGGTCTTGGCCAGCAGGGCGTTGTTGACGTTCGTCACCGAGCCCAGCGGGACCAGGTTCACGTCGGTCGGATTGATGCCCAGCTTCTTCAGCGCTTGCAAGGTGCCGATTTACTGCGATCCGCTCTTGGTGGTGTAGCCGATCTTCTTGCCCCGCAGCTGCGCGGCGGTCGGCACGTTCGCATAGATCTGGTACGGCAGCACCGGGGTGAGCGCGGCCAGCACCTTCACGTCACCGCCCGCCGCGGTGCCGGCGACGATCTGGGAGCCGCCCATCGAGGCGAGCTGCGTCTGACCGGAGATGAGCGCCGGGTACCCCTGGTTGCTGTCGAGCTTGATGAGCTTGACGTCGAGCCCTTGCTCCTTGAAGTAGCCGGCTTCCGAAGCGATCCACAGGGGCAGCTCGTCGGCGACCTCTTCGCTGTAGCTGACCGTGACGACCCCATCGGCTCCGGCGTCCGACGAACCGCCGCACGCGGTGAGAAACGACGTCACGAGCGCCACGGAAAAGGCGACGCCGAAGGCGCCAGACTTGAACTTCATTGTTCTGTCCTTCTGGGAATGGGCGGGGACGGGAAACGTCAGTCGTTGCTCAGACGCCAGGCGGCGTAGTGGTTCTCCACCCGGCGCAGCAGTGCCGTGAGAATCACCCCGGCCGCGGCGAAGATGAACAGGCCGGCGAACACCGTGGCGGTCTGGAACTGCTGGCCGGCGGTGTTCATCGTCATGCCGACGCCGTGCTGCGCGCCGCTGAGCTCGGCCACGAACACACCGATCAACGCCTGGCCCACGGCGAGCCGCATCCCGCTGGCGATGAACGGGACGGTCCCGGGCAGGGCCACGGTGCGGAACAGCTGCAGGTCGCTCGCCCCGAAACACCGCGCCACGCGGACAGTTCCCTGTTCGAGCGACTGGACGCCCTGCGCGGTGTTGATGAGGACCGGGAACAGCGCCATCAGGAAGACGATCGCGATCTTCGAGGAACTGCCGATGCCGAGCCAGATGATCAGCAGGGGCGTCAGCGCGATGCGCGGGGTGGCGTAGAGGAAGTTGACGAAGGGGTTGAGCGCCCAGGCGATGCGTTTGTACCAGCCGATCAGCAGCCCCACCGGCAGGCCGATCACCACCGCGAGCGCGAGACCGGCGAGCAGTTCCTGGGCGCTGGTCCACAGGTCGATCCAGATCTGCCCGCCTTGGATCATCGCGCCGAAAGCGTTGATGACGTCGACCGGCCCGGGCAGGATCAGCTGCGGCTGGATGCGTAGCAGCGCGACGACCTCCCACGCGACCAGCACGACGACCACGGCGCCGATGCCGAACAGGCGTTGCTCGCTGAGCCACGACGGCAGCCGGCGGCGGGCGGCTCGTCCGGCGCGAGGGCTCCGGCCCGCCGGGCGAGGTTCGACTCGCGAGGCCGACCTTGGCGAAGAGGTGACGCTCATCGGGCTCCCTCCCCGGCGCCGGCTTTGGCGCCGTAGAGCACATCGGCGATCTCGTCCCGCAGTTGCGCGAACTCCCGCGTCCGCCGGATCTCGTGCGACCGCGGACGCGGCCACGGCACCGTGATCTCCTTGACGATGCGACCGGGCCGCGGGCTGAACACGCACACCCGGTCCGCGAGGAACGCGGCTTCGGTGATGTCGTGGGTGACGAACAGAGCTGTCACGTCTCGTGCGGCGCAAACCCTGAGCAGTTCGACCTGGAGCACCTCGCGCGTCTGTGCGTCGATCGCGGCGAACGGCTCGTCGAGCAAGAGGATCTCCGGCTCGACCGCGAGCGCGCGGGCGAGGTTGACCCTGGCCTGCATGCCGCCGGAGAGCTGCGCCGGGTACTGCTGCCCCACGCCGGCCAGGCCGACCAGTTCCAGCAGCTCGTCGGCGCGCTGCTTGGCCGCCGGCTTCTTGACCTTTTTCGTGAGCTCGAGGCCGTAGCTGACATTCGCCTGTACGGTCCGCCACGGCAGCAGGTTGGCGTGCTGGAACACCATCGCCCGGTCGGGCCCCGGACCGGGGATCGGCCGGCCGTCGAGTTCCAGATCGCCGTCGGCGAGATGGACGAACCCGGCGACCGCGTTGAGCAAGGTCGTCTTGCCGCAGCCGGACGGCCCGACGAGGCAGACGAAATCCCCCCGCTCCAAGGTCAGGTCACACTGCTCGACAGCCGTCGTCACCTCTTTCGACCCAGGTTTGGCGTACTCGATGGCGACACCTCGGGCCTCGAGGTGTGCGATCCCGCCCGTGGCCCCCACATCGATGTGCGCAGCATCACGGCCTGCCGTTCTGGACAGTGCCGGCTTGTCTCGGCTCAGCATGGAGGGGAGCGTAGGACTAATTGTCAGTCCAAAGCAATGGTCCAACTGAGTTTTCTGACCAGGTCGTGACCGGCCGGAGCGGTGCGGCCACCCCTGACCAGGGCTAGTACCGTAAGGTCAGACCATTGACTGTTAAACTACGGTGCATTTCCGGCATCGACCATGACGAGGTGGAGACATGGCTGCAACAGGGCGCGGCGAGAAGGACGACCTCTTCAGCCGCGTGAGCACCTCGCGGGTGTCCCAGGTCATCGTGGACCAGATCAAGGTCCTCATCCGCGACGGTTCCCTCACCCCCGGCGACCGGCTGCCGAGTGAGCGTGACCTGTGCCAGCGCTTCGGCGTGAGCCGGGTGACCGTGCGTGAGGCACTTCGCGTACTGGAGGCCACCGGACTCGTCACCATCCGGGTCGGCGCCCACGGTGGCGCCTTCCTGACCGCGCCGAGCACGGACCGCGTCGGCGAGGGCCTGGCCGACCTCCTTTCGATGTCCGTGCTCACCGCCGGCGAGGTGACCGAGGCCCGCAAGATCGTCGAGATCGGCGCCCTCCCCCTGATCGTCGAGCGGGCGACCGAAGACGACATCGACGCGCTGTTCAAGCTCGTCGAGGAGGGGCAGCACGCCGTCGACGAGGGCGAGTACACAGTGGACATCTCGGCGCGGTTCCACATCCGGCTCGCCGAATGCGCCCACAACACCGCGCTGACAATGCTGATCCAGAGCTTCCACGGCCCGCTCCTGATGTCCCTGCGGGAGGCCCGTGAACAGGCGCCCATCATGGGGAAGCGCGGGACCGGCGAACACCGGGAACTGGCCGAGGCCATCCGCAGCCGCGACCTCGCCGCCGCCCAGCGAGTGATGAGCGAGCACATCGCCCGGACTGCGCAGCGCGTGTCGCACGAGGTCGAGTAGCAGTCGAAACCCCGCACCACCCTCGGGAACACCTCTCGCACTGGACGCCGCCTTCCGCTAAGGTCTAATGGACTAGCCAACGAGAGTAGGGTGGTGAAGGCATGGCGGGGAAGGGAAGCGGCACCCTGGTGGTGGGCGCGAGCCAGGCGGGAGTGGAGCTGGCCGCCTCGCTGCGCAAGCTGGGTGCTTCTGGACCGATCACCTTGCTCGGCGGGGAGAACCGGCTGCCCTACCAGCGGCCCCCGCTATCCAAGGCGTTCCTCAAGGGGGAACTGCCCGAGGAGCGGCTGGCTCTGCGTGGCCCCGACTTCTACGAGGCTCAGCGGATCGAGCTCGTCCGAGGCGAATGGATCGACGGGATCACCCTCACCGATCCCGGGCTCGGTGGCGGCGTCGCGGTCACACGGTCCGGTCGGACGGTGCAGTTCGATCGGCTCGCGCTGGCCACCGGAGGCACCCCCCGCCGCCTCCGGATTCCCGGGAGCGAGCTCACCGGAATCCACTACCTGCGCGATATCGA
>NZ_JBFAAJ010000086.1:0-4736 GCF_040639695.1 Amycolatopsis sp. NPDC023774 | reverse complement strand
CTTAGCGCTCACGGTATTACCAACGCAGCACAAATTCCAAACGGCACGCGGAACTTTCCCTTGCACGGGGAGTGGTTCCGCCTCCCGAGGGACCCGTGCGGGGCCGGGGGAGGTGCCGTTTGGTGCGGGTGGCGAGGCTTGCCGCTGGGGCACGGATTCCCTTTTCGAGCAGGGAATCCGTGACCCGAGCGAGGGCTAGGAGGCCGTGATGGGGGTGGTCACCGGCTTCCAGGAGGGCCGGGCCGATTCGAACTCGGTGATCTCTTCGGCGTGGCGAAGGGTGAGGCCGATGTCGTCGAGCCCTTCGAGCAGGCGCCAGCGCACGTAGTCGTCGATCTGGAACGGCGCGGTGAAGTCCTTGGCCCGCACGGTCTTGGTCTCGAGGTCGACCGTGACCTCCGTACCGGGCTCGTTCTCGAGCAGCTTCCACAGCAGTTCGACGTCCGACTGTTCGCACTGGGCGGCGACCAGGCCGCCCTTGCCGGAGTTGCCGCGGAAGATGTCGGCGAAGCGGGACGCGATCACGGCGCGGAAGCCGTAGTCCATGAGCGCCCACACGGCGTGCTCGCGCGACGAGCCGGTGCCGAAGTCGGGGCCGGCGACCAGGACGCTGCCTCGGTCGAACGGCTCCTGGTTGAGGATGAAGTCGTCCTGGGTGCGCCAGGCGGCGAACAGGCCGTCCTCGAAGCCGGTGCGGGTCACGCGCTTGAGGTAGACGGCCGGGATGATCTGGTCAGTGTCCACGTTGGACCTGCGCAGCGGCACCCCGATGCCGGTGTGCTGGGTGAACGGTTCCATGGTGGGAGCTCCTGTCTCGGGATGGGTCAGACGGTGGCCAGGTCGGCCGGGGACGAGAGCGTCCCCCGCACGGCCGTGGCGGCGGCCACGAGTGGCGACACCAGGTGCGTACGCCCACCCTTGCCCTGACGGCCCTCGAAGTTGCGGTTGGAGGTCGACGCGCTGCGCTCGCCGGGGGCGAGCTGGTCCGGGTTCATGCCCAGGCACATCGAGCAGCCCGCCTGCCGCCATTCGGCGCCGGCCTCGGTGAAGACCTTGTCCAGGCCCTCCTCGATGGCCGCCTGGCGCACGCGCATGGAGCCGGGGACCACGAGCATCCGCACGGACTCGGCGACCTTGCGCCCGCGCAGCACCTCGGCGGCCGCGCGCAGGTCCTCGATGCGGCCGTTGGTGCACGAACCGAGGAAGACGGTGTCCACTGCGATCTCGCGCAGCGGCGTGCCCGGCTGCAGATCCATATAGGACAGGGCCTTCTCGGCCGAGGCGCGCTCGTTCTCGTCGACGATCTGGGCCGGGTCGGGCACCGAGGCGCCCAGCGGCAGGCCCTGGCCCGGGTTGGTGCCCCAGGTCACGAACGGGGTGAGCTCGTCGGCATCGAGGTGCACCTCGGCGTCGAACTCGGCGCCCTCGTCGGTGCGCAGCTCGCGCCACGCGGCCACGGCCGCGTCCCAGTCGGCGCCTTGCGGCGCGTGCGGGCGGCCCTTCAGGTACTCGAACGTCGTCTCGTCCGGCGCGATCATGCCGGCGCGGGCGCCCGCCTCGATCGACATGTTGCACACCGTCATGCGCGCTTCCATCGACAGCGCCTCGATGGCCTTGCCGCGGTACTCGAGCACGTAGCCCTGCCCGCCGCCGGTGCCGATCTTGGCGATGACGGCGAGAATGATGTCCTTCGCCGTGACGCCCGGCTTCAGCTCGCCGTCGACGGTGATCGCCATCGTCTTGAACTTGAGCAGCGGCAGCGTCTGGGTGGCGAGCACGTGCTCGACCTCCGAAGTGCCGATGCCGAAGGCCATCGCGCCGAACGCACCGTGGGTGGAGGTGTGACTGTCGCCGCACACCACGGTCGTGCCGGGCTGCGTGAGCCCCAGCTGCGGGCCGATGACGTGCACGATGCCCTGCTCGGCGTCACCCATCGGGTGCAGCCGGATACCGAACTCCTTGCAGTTGCGGCGAAGGGTGTCGACCTGGGTGCGCGACACCGGGTCCGCGATCGGGAGGTCGATGTCGACGGTGGGGACGTTGTGGTCCTCGGTCGCGATGGTGAGGTCGGGGCGCCGCACCGGTCGCCCGGCCAGGCGGAGGCCGTCGAACGCCTGCGGGCTCGTGACTTCGTGCACCAGGTGGAGGTCGATGTAGAGCAGGTCCGGTTCGGCACCTTCGCCTCGGCGCACGAGGTGGCTGTCCCACACCTTCTCCGCCAGCGTGCGTGCCTTGCCGGTCGGGCTGGTCATCTCCGGCTCCTTCCAAGGGGTTGGCCGGGAGCAAGGAACTCGGGCGACGTCCGAAGGCGGGGCGAGCCACGTCACGTGCGCAGCTCGAGTTCGTTTTTCCCAGATTCTGGACTTCCCAAACTTCGGGAAGTTAGTATCGCGTCGTGGGACAGCATAGCGGTATCGGAGTACTGGACAAAGCCGTGGCGGTGCTGCAGGCCGTCGCCGAAGACCCCTGTGGGCTGGCGGAACTCTGCACACGCACGGGACTACCGAGGGCGACGGCGCACCGTCTCGCCGTCGGTCTCGAAGTGCATCGGTTGCTGCGCCGGGGTCCGGACGGCCGCTGGCGCCCGGGCACCGCGCTCGCCGAGCTGGCGGGCGGCTCGACCGACCCGTTGCTCGACGCGGCGAGTTCGGTGCTGCCGAAGCTGCGCGACATCACGGGCGAAAGCGTGCAGCTGTACCGGAGGGATGGCGTGCAACGCGTGTGCGTCTCGACGGCTGAGCCGCCGAGTGGCCTGCGCGACACCGTGCCGATCGGCTCGCGCCTGCCGATGACGGCCGGCTCGGGCGCGAAGGTCCTCGCCGCTTGGTCGGATCCGCACACGCAGCGCACCATTCTCGCCGAAGCCGTGTACGGCGAACGCACTTTGCTGGAAGTGCGCCGCCGCGGCTGGGCGCAGAGCGTCGCCGAACGCGAACCCGGCGTGGCGAGCGTCTCGGCGCCCGTGCGCGATTCGTCGGGCACGGTCGTCGCGGCGGTGTCGGTTTCCGGGCCCATCGAACGCATCGGCCGCAAACCGGGCGCGCGCTGGGCCGCCGACCTGCTCGCCGCGGCGGACGCGCTTCAGGAACGGCTTTGACGCTCCGCCCCCGCTGACTCCCACCACTCTCCGCCTCAGGCCGCCTCTCCCCCCGGAGAGGCGGCCTTCTTTTCGGCCTCACGCCGAACAGCCGTTCACCAAGCGGCGGTTCGGGCGCCCGAACCTGTGCCGACCATCTGAGCCGGCTGAGAATCCGGCGGCCGCCTTCACGAGCGCACGACACCCCTCGATGGCACCCTGTCCCCACTTCGCGGCCCGACCGGCCGCGACCCTCCCCGGTGGACGGAGTCCCCATGACCGAACTCACCGACCTCATCCTCGCCGCCCGACGCGCCGGCGGCGCCTCGGACCCGGCAGCCGCGCTGTTGCGGCTGCAGCGGGAGATCGCCGCGTCCGCCGCCGAGGTCCTCGGCTGGCTGCCCGGCGCCGGCGTCGACGAGCACGTGGTCCACGCCGAGCCGACGCTGACGTTGCTCCGGGTCGAGATCGGGCCGCGCACGGAGTACCCGCCGCACGACCACCTCATCCCGGCGTGCATCGCCGTGCTCGAGGGCCGGGAGACCAACACCTTCTACCGCGCGGACGGCTCGGGTATCACCGGCGTGGGGGAGACCGACACGGCGGCGGGGTCCGTGCTGCCGATGGACGAGCGCGTGATCCATTCGGTGGCCAACCGGACCGCCGGCCGGTCCGTGGCGCTGCACGTGTACTTGGGGGATCTCTTCCACCTGTCGCGGACGATCTGGGGCCCGGCCACCGGCGCCGCCGGGCCCTACAGCGACGAGCGGTACTTCGCGCTCGCCCGGACCACGGCGCCCGCCTGACGGTCCTGAGTGGACATATCATCTCGCTCCTGACCAGCTGATCCCTGACGGCGCCCTGGCCGGCGCGGCTGTTCCGCGGTTCTGGTCGGGGCGCTTTTTTCTGTGCTCGCGGACCCGGTCGGGGGTCTCGGTTTCCGTGCCGACGGGCCGATCCCTCACTGAGCGAGCCGGGTGCTTCAGGTCACTTGAGGGGTCCTTCGCGGGCCCGATACCTGTCCCTGGCAGGGCTTCGGGCGACCGAACCGTCGTTCACCGCGGCGCCACTCGCTCGGCCGAGTGCGCCTGCCCTTGCGTCACATGAAAGGCCGGTCCGGGCCTTCGCCGGTCACACTCTTGGCCGAGTCTTCACGCGACGGCCCCCTGCCGGGCGTCCGGGGTGCGCACCTGTTGCCGCTCTTGGGGGTTCTGCTTTGTCGGGTTTCGCGGCCGGCTCCGGTCCGCCGGTCGACTCCTTTGCCGCCCAACGGCCGTCGCCACCGCAGGGTCGCCGAAACCCGCGGCGGCAGGGGTTCCGGCCCTCCCCGGAGACCCTCTGCTCAGCCCGCGGGGGGCCGCCGCGCACCGGATTTCCGACGATCGCGGGGCGGTCGTTCGTCAGTCCGCAAAGGACACTCCTAGGCTCGGGACAAGATCGCCTTCCGCCACTGGAGAAGCATGGAGCGGCGGTGGTCGCTGGGTCAAAACCGCTGGTAGAGCCCCACTCTGCGCGAACAATCGAACACAAGAGCGAATAGAGTGGTGGTTATTCCGACCGTTCCCGAGCCCTTCGAAAGGGCGGACCGCAGACACGCCAAGGGAAAAACCAAGGGTCCCGTTTGGACTTCTCCGCGTTATGGGTAATACTATTGAAGAGT
>NZ_JBFAAJ010000085.1:0-4821 GCF_040639695.1 Amycolatopsis sp. NPDC023774 | reverse complement strand
ACGACGAGCACTACCCCGGTTACACCATGGGCCGGGCCGCCGACATGCTCGGCACCACTCAAGGCTTCCTGCGCAGCCTCGACGAGGCCGGCCTGATCACCCCGCAACGCTCCGCCGGTGGGCATCGCCGCTATTCCCGCCACCAGCTGCGCCTGGCCACCCGGGTACGGGAACTGGTCGATCAGGGCACCGCCATCGACGCCGCCTGCCGCATCGTCACCCTCGAAGACCAACTCCACGAAGCCCAGCGCCTCAACCAGGCCCAGGGCCTCAACACCGTCGACTGACTCGGCACGCGGCCACCCGCGCCGCGTGCCGCTATTCGTCTGTCTTGCGAAAGACGGGCGCTGCCGGCCGCTGCTTGACCGGCAGCACCCCCGCGCGCCGCCGTGCGACGCACGCTTGTCGGGTCGCGACCCCTGTCCCCGGCCATACCCACCACCGGACGTGACAAACACACGGTCCATTGCGAGTTGGTGTCATCTCTCCACCGCTGGTGTTTCGTCCGGGTGGTCGGACCGTGCAGTAGCGCACGCCAGACTGGAAAGGCTGCACCATGAGCTTCCACGACGAGCAGCGTGGGAGCGTCCAACCTGCCGGCCTCGACGGCTCCCCCGGCGGTGAGCTGGAGCAGCTGCGGGCCCGGGTGGCCGAGCTGGAGGCCCAGCTCCGCTCCGTCCACCTCGATCGGATGCACCTGCTCGCGGCGCTCGCGGCCGACCCGGGCCTGAACCCGCGGTTGAAAACCGACCCCACGGGGCTGCCCGGCACCAAAACGGTGCTGTACCTCACCGACCCCGACGCCGGCCCCGGCGAGGGGCAGATCTCGTTCCCCAGCGCCGACTCCGACCTCACCCTGGTCGAGCATGTGCCGTGGGCTACCGAGGGGGACCCGCACGCGGCCTGGGACGGCACCGGCAGAAACTTCGTGCTCGCCCGACTGCGGAACCTGGCACAGCATCGCGCCGACGCCGCTCGCGCCATGGGTGACTAGCCGGGGTGACGGGTCTTTATCGTGCAGCGGCGCGGTTGCCGCTTGATCACCTCGCCCGCGCTGCATCCCTCGAGCAGTTCTACGCCGAAGGCCTCGCCACCCGCCCCGACCACTGACCGCTCAGCGTTGTTTCCCCGCCGCTTGCTACCGGGAGGCCTGCACGCGAGGTGCGGCCACGGTCAACAACGGCGCTTAGCGTGCCTGACTCGACACCTGCTTCGCTCTCGGCAGAACCTCGTCCACGGGGTTACGAACGTGGCGACGTCCTTTTTGCAGGCCGTGCAGAGCACGGTTGACCGGCCTAAGGGGCGTAGGTTCTGCGCGTCGACGGTGAGGAGTTTGCGGGCATGTTTGACGTTGTGTTGCGCGACGAGGTCGAGGCTTCCTCATCCGCCTTGCCGAGGTCGACGAGCGAATTACTGCAGCCGCGGTGGTGGGATCCCGGGCCCACGCTGAGGGCGACCGATGGTCGGACATCGACCTCACGTTCGCGGTCGCGGACACCACGAAACCTGTCGCGGTACTCGATGAGTGGGCGGAGAAGCTGCGGACACAGTTCGATGGCACGGCGCTGTTCGACCTCGCTGCAGATCCCATCACCTACCGGGTGTTCCTGCTGCCTGGCGCGTTGCAGGTCGATGTCTCGGTGACGCCGACGAGCCAGTTCGCGGCACGGGGCGACACCTTCCGGCTCTTGTTCGGGGAGGTTAACGATCCCATCGCCGCCGCCCCGCGCGACAACACAGACGCATTCGGCCACGCCGTTCACCACGCAGTACGTGCTCGCGTGTGCATTGAGCGCGGCCGCGCGCTGCAAGCGGAGTACTGGATCAGCAGCCTCCGCAACGAGACGCTCACCCTGGCGAGCAGACGCGCCGGCGTTCAGGACTGGCACGCACGCGGCGCACACCTGTTGCCAGCAGAGACTCGCGAACGGTTCGCCGAGGCGCTCGTCCGTTCCCTTGACCCAGCCGAGCTGAGCCGAGCGCTGACCGTCGCGATAGACCTGCTGCTCGACGAGAGCGACCACGCACCAGCCCTCGCCGCCCGCGTCGAGAACCACCTACGCACCCTCACCGGCACGCCACACTGAACCCGCTTGGCCCGCGTGCAGGATTGCGTCCTTGGGCACCGACCAGCCAGAACCCACCCACAAAAGATCTTGTAACCTTCGCCGCCACCGGCGAACTTCCCTTCCACACCCACACCTAACTCGACACCACGTGCAGGTCAAAGGTGAACGAGGCGATGAATGACAACGCCCGGCGGCCGGTCAATCCGGCACGCGGGGCGATGGGTACTACCCGAGTTGAGATCCCCCGGAGGAGCTTGGTCAGCGGTACTGGCTGGACAGCTTCTTGGCGTTGGCGAGAGCCACGTCGTAGGCCAGCGGCGCGGTGGCGATGTCGTGCAGGCAGCCGGCGCACAGCACCGTTAACCGGATTTGACGTGGGCCCTGCGGCGGCGCGGCTTCGCATGGGTGGGCCGATGTCGGAGACGTGGGCAGATCGACGTTCGTGCTTCATTGCGGTTTGATGCTGAACAGCCGTCTACGAGGGCGGGGGTAGCGATGGGTGGGCGCGGGAGGCGCCGCGCCCGGGAAGTTCAACCCGTGGACTTCCACGCTTTCTCTGCACTTTGCAAGTCGCGGACGGTGGGCTCGTGCAGTCCATGGGGTTGTCGCGGCTCGTCGGTAGGGTTGTGTCGTGACTGGACAGAAGGGCCGTTGGCCGAAGGTTGACCATGGCGGCGGTGTCGAAGATGCGGCGCTGCTGATCTTGGATTGGCTCGCGGAGCAGGGCGTGAACGCGATGCTGAGGGTTGATGCTGAGAGGCTGACAGAGGGGCGTCCGTCCTGGACTTTCGTGGCGAGTGGCGGGCTGCTGAGCACAGGTATGCGGGCCGATGGGTCCAGTGCCGAAGTGTGTCTTTCTCTGGCGGTAGCCAGGTTGCGGGAGCTCGGTGTGGATGTGCCGTACTGATCTGAGCGGGTCGTGGTTGGCGGCGAGCAGCATCTCCACTCCTGGCACCGCGGTGGCGCCCTGGCTGGATCCGCCCCACCCGGCGAACTCGTCGTACCTGCCGGGGCCGACGCGCTCGCCGAGGTCGCGTCAGGCCCCATGAACGAGCCGGTGAGGACGGCGACCGCTGATCTGCACGTTGGTTATGCATTCTTCGTCGTGACGGACTGGAGCGGCTCTTGCCCCGACCTGAGACTTGCCTATGTCAACGGTCTCGTGGGGTCGGACTTCAACGGGGCGCTCATCCTCACCGGCATCACTGACGGTCCCGTCACCGTGACCGTTCAGCTGCTCGACACCGCACCCGACTCGGTCGAGCTCGACGACTCGGACGAGGTCGCCGAAGTCTCGGTCGAGTCGGAGGACGGAGAACTCATCGCTCACGACCTGGCGGCTGATCCCCCTCCGGAATTCCCCAACCTGGCCCACGCGGGACCCGGCACCTACCGGCTACGCGTGCACGCCCGCGGCCGCGACATCGCCCCCCATCTCAACATCCAGGAACCCGTCGAGAATTACCTGCTTTCCGTGTGGCCAGCACCGGAAGCACCCGACGTCGTCTACAAACAGTCGGACGAGCGCGGACAGGAATACCGGGCAGCACGCAGGCCGCGACCCTGACGCAGGGCTCGGCAGGCTTGAAGCAGTGTCGTTGGCGGGGCCGGCCAACCGGCCGCCCCAACAGGACAGGTACCGGTGCGCCCATCCGGAGGAAGATCCGCGCCGACAGGTGAACCATGGAACCTACGTGCCCTCACCGACGCGCCGCAGTGACGAACCCGGGGCATCAGTGATCAAGGACGTTCCGTCTTAGTCCGGAGAAACACGCCACCGGGGCCGGGTTCGGCACTCCGGCACTGGAAACACTTCTTCGTCGGCTGGTCTTCCTCGGCCACGGCCACATCCCTGCTCTCGTCCACCCTGGGTTGCGCTGACCGTAAGCCGGGCCGCGGCGGCCACCGGGCCGCGGCGGTCACCGGGGCTCGACATGCCTCTCGCGGTGTGGCGTTCGCAGCATGTCCACGTGCCGACGATGCCCACCGCGTCCACCACCCGTTCAGGGCAGTGTGGCGATGGGCATGTTGCGATCAACGCACGTCAAGGAGAGTATACGAACACGCGTTCGATAGTTGCTGGTTGCCGGCCTTCCCACGGCGAAGACGTTGTTGTGGGAGTTCGTCGTGGCGTTCAACAACCCGCCGATGCCGTGGTCGGAGCTGGAGCGGATCGCGTCCGGCCGTGGCGCGTCGGTCACGCGGCCGGGTGCCGAGGAGGCGCCGCGGTCGCACAAGCGGGAGGGCTATCAGCCGCCCGTGGGGTTGCGGCCACGGGCGGATGTCGAGGCCGAGGGCGGGCGGGTGCCGTACGCGGAGCTGCACTGTCACTCCAACTTCAGCTTCCTCGACGGCGCCAGCCACCCCGAACAGCTCGTCGAAGAGGCCGCGCGGCTCGGGCTGGACGCGGTCCTGCTGGCTGACCACGACGGCATGTACGGCGCGGTCCGCTTCGCCGAGGCCGGCCGCGAGCTCGGCATGCGCACCGGCCACGGCGCCGAACTGTCGCTCGGACTGTCCGCGCCCCAGGGCGGCGTCCCCGACCCCGAGGGCTCCCACCTGCTGGCCCTGGCGCGTGGGGTCGAGGGTTATCGGCGGCTGTGCCGGGTGATCTCCCACGCCCAGCTCGCCAAGGGTGGCCGGAAAGGCCGGCCGGTCCGGCTGCCGCAAGGGCACCGTGCGCCAGGCCCTCGTCGGCGACGGCCCGGCCGCGGCGGCCACCGCGCTACGCCGCCTGACCCACTGGTTCGGA
>NZ_JBFAAJ010000084.1:0-5070 GCF_040639695.1 Amycolatopsis sp. NPDC023774 | reverse complement strand
TTGTCGCGCGTGGTCCCGGACACCAGGATCTGGGCGGCACCGGCGGTTTTGGCGGCGACCAGCTGCGCGAGGCCCTGCTGGCCCGGACCCTGGATCAGCACGGTGTCGGCGTACCCGACCCCGGCCGTGAGCAGCGCCCACTCGATGCCGTTGGAGAGCGGCATGACCATGCCGGCGAGCTCGGGGGTGACCGTGTCGGGGATCTTGTGCAGCACGGAGTTCCACGGCAGGTACATGTATTCGGAGAACCCGCCCCACAGCGTGCCGGGGTTTTCCGCCGAGGTGTAACCGAACCGGCGGCCGTCCGGGTTGGTCCGCCAGTCCGTCGCCTCGCAGTGCCGGTACTCGCCGAGGCGGCACCACTCGCAGGTGAAGCAGCCGACGTAGTGCTCCACGAACACCCGGTCGCCTTCGGACAACCCGTGGCGCTGCTTGAAACGCGACCCGGCCTGCGCGATGACCCCGACGTTCTCGTGCCCCATGATCACCCGGCCCCGGATCACCGCGGGCGGGCTGGCGTACATCTTCACGTCCGTCCCGCAGATCCCCGCGACCTCCACCTGCAACAGGGCGGAATCCTCGTCGATCGACGGAAGCTCGAACTCCTGCATCTCCGTCGTGCCCGCCGCGACGCGGACCGCCGCCTGCACAGTCTGGACCATCGAATCTCCCTCGTTGGCAGAATGGACAGCCCAATATACCATCGGCGAGGTAGTCCACCATGACGAAGCGAGGAGCCGCATGGCCGAGCACCTGCTGACCGTGACGCGTACCCAGGGCAACAACCGCGCACTGACCGACGGCGCGGTCGTCCCCGCGGGTTTTCCCTTGGCGTTCAAGGAAGAACCAGTGCTCGTCCACGGGTTCCGGCGGATGGTCCGCGAGCTCGCCTACGACGTCTGCGAGATGGCGCTCACGACCTACCTCACCGCGCGCGAGCACGGCGTGCGCTTCACCGCGCTCCCGGTCTTCCTGGTCCGCGGGTTCCACCACGGCGCGATCCTCGTGCGGAAGGACTCCGGCATCACCGAGCCGGGCCACCTCGCGGGGAAGCGGGTCGGCGTCGGCCGCGGCTACACGGTCACGACCGGGGTCTGGGCGCGCGCGATCATGGCGCTCGAACACGGCCTCGATCTCGACTCGGTGACCTGGGTCCTCAGCGGTGACGAGCACGTGGAGTCCTACCGCCCGCCCGGGAACGTCGAGCCGGCCGGGCCGGGCAAGCAACTCGGGGACATGCTGCTGGCCGGTGAGGTCGACGCCGTGGTGAACGCAGGCGTCGACTCACCCGACGTCGTGCCCCTGATCGCCGATCCGGTCGAAGCCGGGTTCGCGGCGCTGCGCGAACGCGGCTTCTACCCGATCAACCACCTGGTCGTCGTCAAGGACGAGGTGCTCGACGCGCACCCGGGCGTCGCGAAGGCCGTGTTCGAGGCGTTCGCCGAGTCCAAGCGCCGCTACGTCGAGCGGCTGCGGGCCGGGGTGGCGGAAACCGCCGACGACCGGATGTACGCCCGGGTCATGGCCGAGACCGCCACCACCGACCCCCTCCCCTACGGCATCGAACCCAACCGCGCGATCCTCGAGCTCCTCGTCGAACAGGCTGCGGCGCAACACATCCTGACGAAGCCGGTGGACGTCGACTCGATGTTCGCGCCCGCGACCCGTGACCTGGTGGGCTGAGCCGTGCGGATCGCGATCGCCGCCGACCACCACGGCGTGAACCTCAAGCAGCGCCTCACCGCCTGGCTCACCGCCCACGGTCACGAAGTGGCCGACCGCGGCTCGCACAGCGCGACCGACACCGTCGACTACCCGCCGCTGTGCGCCGACGTGAGCCGACGGGTCGCCGACGGCCGCGCGGACGCCGGCCTCGTGCTCGGCGGCAGCGGGCAAGGCGAAGTCATCGCCTGCAACAAGATCCGCGGCGTGCGCGCAGGACTCGGGCACACCACGTTCATGGTGGAGATCTCGCGCGGCAACAACAACGCCAACGTGCTCGTGATCGGCACGAAGGTCATCACGGACGACGAAGCGGAAAGACTGCTCGCCCTCTGGCTGTCCACTCCGTTCAAGGGCGGCCGGCACCAGGACCGCATCGACCAGATCACCGCGCTGGAAGCCTGACCGCCGGGCGGAGCGGGACGGCGGTCGGCACCTCGGCGCCGATCGCCTCCCGGAGGTCCAGCCCGCTCACGTGGGCCAGCAGCATGCGCAGGGAGTTGCCGTGCGCGACCACGAGCACCGAGCGGCCCGATTCCAGCAACGGCAACAGTTCTTCGAGCCAATACGGTCGCAGCCGCTCGTGCAGCATCTCCAGGCTTTCGCCGCCCGGCGGCACCCCGTCCGGCGCCCGCCGCCAGCGGGCGACCGCTTCCGCACCGAACCGCGCCCGGGCGTCGGCCCGCTCGATCCCTTGCAGCACACCGTAATGCCGCTCGACGAGCGCCGGCCGGTGCTCGACCTCCGTGGTGGGCGCGAGCACGCCCGCGACGATCGCGGCGGTGTCGGCGGCGCGGACCAGCGGCGAGGAGTGCACGACGTCCGGGACCCAGCCGGCCAGCTCGTCCGCGACGGCTCGCGCTTCGCCGACGCCGGCCAGAGTCAGCGGGACGTCGAGATGCCCGGCGAACAGGTCCCCGGCGTTGGCGGTGCTCTCACCGTGGCGCAGCAGGACGAGCTGACTCACCGGTCGTGCCCGCGCAGGAACTCGAGGACCCGCGCCGGCGCGGTCCCGGCCGTCTGCTCGGCGACGGGCACGTCCCAGTACTCGTGCACCGGCAGGCACTCCTGGAGGTAGCGCGCGGCCGAAGGGGCGTGCGAGTTGTCCTGCCCGGGCACGATCAACGCGGGCACGTCGCAGGTCATCAGGTCCTCGGGCTCCACGCCCGGGACGGTGTCGCGGTCGAAGAGGCCGCGCACGGAGGCGGTCACGAGCAGGTCGTAGCGAGCTGGGTCGAAGGCCGCGTACGCCTTCGCGAAGGTCTCGTCACGGCGCAGCGGCGCGGCCCACGGACCCACCCGCGGGTCGGCGCTGAAGCCGGCGCTCGTCGAGCGGGCCAGGTCGACGACGGCGGGCAGCCCGTGCTCGCCGACGTAGGCGAGGTGCCGCACGAACCGGCGGTGCTGCGCCATGCGGTAGCGGGGCCCGCCGGCCGGGGAGAACAACACCATGCTGCGCACCCGCTCCGGTGCCGCGACGGCGAGCGCCGCGGCCGTCGAGCACCCGACGCAGCCGCCCATGGTGTGCGCCGAGTCGATGCCGAGGTGATCGAGGAGCCCGAGCGCCTGGCTCGTGTAGGCCGGCCAATCCAGCCGCTCGACCCGGCCACTCGACTGCCCCGATTCACGCCGGTCGAAGACCACGCAGGTGTACTCGGGAGCGAAGGCGTCGAGGAACCCGAGGTCGCGGTAGCGCCCGAAGCCGGTCCAGTTGTCCAAAGTGGAATCGAAGCCGCCCGGGCTGAACATCAGCAGCGGCGGGCCGTCACCGACGATCCGGTAACGCGTGGCGATCCCGTCCAGCACGACCACGGGCATGCGAATTTCTCCTCAGCTCTGCGGCACCTTGATGCCACCGCGGATCTGCCGGCCGCCCCGGATGTCCGCGGCGCATTCGGTCAGCGCGTCGAACGTGATCCGCGCGACGTTGGCGTAGGTGTCGATCTCTTTGTCGACGTTGGCGGCGTTGTAGCCGATGGCGGCGGTGGCCATGCGGATGCGCCCGTCGAGCCACGGCCCGCCACCGAACCCGCCGAGCACGGGGATCGACACCGCGTCCACCACCGCCGGCCCCACCACCGGGCCGGAGTTGGTGAAGTTGAGCGCGACCGCGCCCGCGGACTCGAGCCGCTTGGCCTCCGCGACCAGCTCGTCGAGCATCCCGTCGGGCACCTGCGCGACACTGGCCGCCGAGTATTCGATGCCGTACTTCAGGGCGGTCTGGGGCGTGATCCCGAACTGCGCGAAAACCGGAACGCCCGCCCTGGTCACCGCCTCGACCGCCTCCGGGAAGTCCGCGGCGCCGTCGAGCTTCACCAGGTCGACGCCCGCCTCCTTGACCAGCCTGATCGCCGCGTCGACCGCACTGGCCGCGCCCTGTTGCAGCGGGCCGAACGGGAAGTCGCAGCTGAGCAGCGCTCGCCGCACTCCCCGCCGGACCGCCTTCGCGACCACGAGCACCTCGTCGAAGGTGATCTCGAGCGGATGCGGCTGCCCCCACAGGTTGACCCCGACGGTGTCGCCGACCGAGACGATGTCCACGCCGACCCGGTCGGCGATGCGCGCCATCTGGTAGTCCCAGGCGACGATGCAGACGCTCTTCTCGCCGCGCGTCTTCATCGCCTGCAGAGCCGGGATGGTGACCTTGCCGGCCGGATCGCTCTCGGGGCTCATGCGCGCGTCGCTTTCAGCAGTTCGAACAGGTCGTCCTCCTCGGCGGGCACCAAGAGGATCCGGGCGTGCGGGCGCAGCGAGAACAGTGCCTCGTTCGCGACCCCGTCCGAGGTCACGACCAGGCCGGCCGTCATGATCCCGCGCACCGTGCAGGCCGCGCCGATGGTGGCCGCCGCCTCCGCGTTCTCGCCGGTGGTCGAGACCAGCACGACGGTGTTGCTGTCGCGCAGCTCTTCGGTGAGCGCCACCCGGTCGCCGGTCATGGTGACCAACTCGTCACCGGCGCCGAAAGCCGAGTAGAACCGCGCCTGCGCCCACTCCTCGGCGGCCGCTCGCCCGACGATGCCCTTCGCCGCGTCGTCGAGCGCCACCACCCGGGTGTTGCGGGCGGCGGACAACGGGTAGTCGATCCGGAAAGCCGCTTCCTCGGCGGTCGCCGCGCGAGCACAGCTGCTGACCAAGCCACGTTGCAACACGGTGTTCCTCGCCGTCTCAGACCGTGGTCTGCCGCACGCCGGGCCTGGCGACCATCGCCTCGCCGATGCCGTCCACAAAGGACTGTTCGGCGGGCAGCACGACCGCGACCGAGCGCACCTTCTGGTCCTGGGCCCGGTTGCCCGCCGGCTCGACCCCGTCCTCGGCCAGCGCGAGCGCGGCCTTGCGCAGCTTCTGGCG
>NZ_JBFAAJ010000083.1:1454-3507 GCF_040639695.1 Amycolatopsis sp. NPDC023774 | reverse complement strand
TGTGCACACTGTTGGGTCCTGAGGCAACACGCCTTGGGGCTGGACACGGTCCCGGAACGGTGTGTGTTTCTGGTGTGGTGTTTGAGAACTGTAGAGTGGATGCGAGCATCTTTGTGGTCAAGTTGTTAAGGGCACATGGTGGATGTCTTGGCTTCAGGAGCCGATGAAGGACGTAGGAGGCTGCGATAAGCCTCGGGGAGCTGTCAACCGAGCTGTGATCCGAGGATTTCCGAATGGGGAAACCCAGCACCAGTGATGTGGTGTTACCCGCGTCTGAATATATAGGGCGTGTGGAGGGAACGCGGGGAAGTGAAACATCTCAGTACCCGTAGGAAGAGAAAACAAAAGTGATTCCGTGAGTAGTGGCGAGCGAAAGCGGAAGAGGCTAAACCGTTTGCATGTGATACCTGTCAGGGGTTGTGTGAGCGGTGTTGTGGGACCCATCTTCTCAGAGCTGACACTCTGGGCATGATGCAGCGCAGTTAGTGGAACCGCTTGGGATGGCGGACCGGAGTGGGTGAGAGTCCCGTACGCGAAAACTGTGTTTGGATTGTGTGGTGGTGTTCCCGAGTAGCAGCGAGCTCGTGGAATTTGCTGTGAATCTGCCGGGACCACCCGGTAAGCCTAAATACTTCCTGAAGACCGATAGCGGACGAGTACCGTGAGGGAAAGATGAAAAGTACCCCGGGAGGGGAGTGAAAGAGTACCTGAAACCGTGTGCCTACAAGCCGTCAGAGCCTATGGGTGATGGCGTGCCTTTTGAAGAATGAGCCTGCGAGTTAGTGCTGCGTGGCGAGGTTAACCCGTGTGGGGTAGCCGTAGCGAAAGCGAGTCTGAATAGGGCGTTTGAGTCGCGTGGTCTAGACCCGAAGCGGAGTGATCTACCCATGGCCAGGGTGAAGCGTCGGTAAGACGTCGTGGAGGCCCGAACCCACCAGGGTTGAAAACCTGGGGGATGAGCTGTGGGTAGGGGTGAAAGGCCAATCAAACTCCGTGATAGCTGGTTCTCCCCGAAATGCATTTAGGTGCAGCGTCACATGTTTCACCACGGGGGTAGAGCTACTGGATGGTCTAGGGGCCTTACCGGGTTACCGAAATCAACCAAACTCCGAATACCGTGGTGTGAGAGTGTGGCAGTGAGACGGCGGGGGATAAGCTTCGTCGTCGAGAGGGAAACAGCCCAGAACACCAGCTAAGGCCCCTAAGTGTGTGCTCAGTGGGAAAGGATGTGGGATTGCCCAGACAACCAGGAGGTTGGCTTAGAAGCAGCCACCCTTGAAAGAGTGCGTAATAGCTCACTGGTCAAGTGGTCCTGCGCCGACAATGTAGCGGGGCTTAAGCACACCGCCGAAGCTGTGTCATTGACACATTAGATCCGCTCAACCTTTCGGGGTTGTGTGTAGTCGTGTTGATGGGTAGGGGAGCGTCCTGCATCCAGGGAAGCCACGGTGGAAACCAGTGGTGGAGGGTGTGGGAGTGAGAATGCAGGCATGAGTAGCGAATGCAGAGTGAGAAACTCTGCCGCCGGATGACCAAGGGTTCCTGGGCCAGGCTAATCCGCCCAGGGTAAGTCGGGACCTAAGGCGAGGCCGACAGGCGTAGTCGATGGACAACGGGTTGATATTCCCGTACCCGAGCATGTGCGCCCATGACGAGGCGTTTGATACTAACCACCCAAAGCCGGCATGGAAGTCTTCGGATGGATATGTTGTGTGGAGCGTGGGATCTGATTTCGTAGTAGTCAAGCGATGGGGTGACGCAGGAAGGTAGCTCCGCCAGGCGATGGTTGTCCTGGTGTAAGCGTGTAGGCCGGAACATAGGCAAATCCGTGTTCCATGAGGCTGAGACGTGATGCGTAGCCGTTTGAGGCGAAGAGGGTGATCCTATGCTGCCGAGAAAAGCCTCTAGTGAGTGCATGCACGGCCCGTACCCCAAACCAACACAGGTGGTCAGGTAGAGAATACCAAGGCGATCGGGTGAACTGTGGTTAAGGAACTCGGCAAAATGCCCCCGTAACTTCGGGAGAAGGGGGGCCAAACACCTTGAAGTCCCG
>NZ_JBFAAJ010000083.1:0-1356 GCF_040639695.1 Amycolatopsis sp. NPDC023774 | reverse complement strand
GTGCGGACTAGGGGTGGGTGGCCGCAGAGACCAGCGGAAAGCGACTGTTTACTAAAAACACAGGTCCATGCGAAGTCGCAAGACGATGTATATGGACTGACGCCTGCCCGGTGCTGGAACGTTAAGAGGACCGGTTAGCTCTCTTCGGAGGGCGAAGCTGAGAATTTAAGCGCCAGTAAACGGCGGTGGTAACTATAACCATCCTAAGGTAGCGAAATTCCTTGTCGGGTAAGTTCCGACCTGCACGAATGGCGTAACGACTTTCCGGCTGTCTCAACCACAGGCCCGGCGAAATTGCACTACGAGTAAAGATGCTCGTTACGCGCGGCAGGACGGAAAGACCCCGGGACCTTTACTATAGTTTGGTATTGGTTTTCGGTTCGGCTTGTGTAGGATAGGTGGGAGACTGTGAAGCGGTGACGCTAGTTACTGTGGAGTCGTTGTTGAAATACCACTCTGGTCGAATTGGGAATCTGAACCTCGGGCCATGATCTGGTTCAGGGACAGTGCCTGATGGGTAGTTTAACTGGGGCGGTTGCCTCCTAAAGAGTAACGGAGGCGCCCAAAGGTTCCCTCAGCCTGGTTGGCAATCAGGTGTTGAGTGCAAGTGCACAAGGGAGCTTGACTGTGAGACAGACATGTCGAGCAGGGACGAAAGTCGGGACTAGTGATCCGGCACCACCTGGTGGAAGGGGTGTCGCTCAACGGATAAAAGGTACCCCGGGGATAACAGGCTGATCTTGCCCAAGAGTCCATATCGACGGCATGGTTTGGCACCTCGATGTCGGCTCGTCGCATCCTGGGGCCGGAGTAGGTCCCAAGGGTTGGGCTGTTCGCCCATTAAAGCGGCACGCGAGCTGGGTTTAGAACGTCGTGAGACAGTTCGGTCCCTATCCGCCGCGCGCGTAGGATACTTGAGGAAGGCTGTCCCTAGTACGAGAGGACCGGGACGGACGAACCTCTGGTGTGCCAGTTGTCCCGCCAGGGGCATGGCTGGTTGGCCACGTTCGGAAGGGATAACCGCTGAAGGCATCTAAGCGGGAAGCCTGTTCCAAGATGAGGTATCCCACCCCGTGTGGGTTAAGGCCCCCAAGAGACGATTGGGTTGATAGGCCAGAGATGGAAGCACAGTAATGTGTTGTTGAGTTGACTGGTACTAATAGGCCGAGGACTTGCCTACGAAGATGTTACGCATCCACTCTACGGTTCTGAAACACCACGCGTGTTTCATAGTGTTTCGGTGGTTATAGCGCCAGGGAAACGCCCGGTCCCATTCCGAACCCGGAAGCTAAGCCTGGTAGCGCCGATGGTACTGCAACCGAAGGGTTGTGGGAGAGTAGGACGCCGCCGAACTAA
>NZ_JBFAAJ010000082.1:0-5375 GCF_040639695.1 Amycolatopsis sp. NPDC023774 | reverse complement strand
GCCCTCGAACACCAACGGCTCGAGCTGCGCGCGCGCCGCGTAGACCGCGGCCGTGTAACCGGCGGGACCCGACCCGACGATGATCAAGTTCCTGACTTCCTCGGCAGCCACCCTGCCAGCGGAGTTCAGTCGCCCGTTCGATTCGGCCATACGCCCCTCTCCTCTGTACTGGTCTTCTGGTGGCGTCAGTCGACGATCCGTTCTTACCCCTGGCTGACGCCGACACACCCAGCTTGACCCGAACCAGAAGCAGACCCTCATCCGCATCTCCTTCGGGGCCTGTCCGGCGGTGTTTTCCCCCGGGGTGTCCTCCTCGGAAGCGCAGGCGCCCAACGCCACTGAGCCCAACGCAAACTCATCGGACGCATCCCGAATCGGACGGTTTCCCCTGCGGAGCGTGCCATTGCAGCGCGCCTGAGTGCACCCAGGTGCGGATTGCAACGAACTCCGTGCGGGTCCGGAAAGGACCCGTGACACTGATCATCCGGAAGGTGGGGTTCATGGCCAGAAGCACGCAGGCAAGCTCGCGAGCGTCCTCGGCGACGAACTCCGCGGGGCGAGACGGCGTTCGTCTGGACACCTGCTCGACTTTGAGGCCGGTGAAGCAGTCCAGCAGTGCACCCAGCCCGCCGGCGCCGAGCGTCAACGGCTCACCGCCGTGCCAGCGCACCTTGATGGTGCCGATCGCGGTCCATGGCTCCACCGAGGCTGCCACGGCCTCGGCCACTACACGGGACATCGTCAGGTTGCGGCGACGCCATGGCAGGCGGCAATACCTGGGTCGCAGCGTTTCGCGGTGGCGGGTATCGCGGAATTCCGGCTAACCGGCAGCAGGGTTTGGCGCCATCCGTGAAGACACCCCGGCCATCAAGCCCGATCGTCACACGTATGACGAAGCCTCTGGAGTCACCAGATCGGAGCCAACGCCCCGCGAAACCTCTGCTTTCAGCACTTGACCCGACACATGGTACCGACGCCGGCGACCACGGTGAGGACCATGCGACCGAGTGTGCCGGGCGTCTCGTGGCGGGCCGGTATCGAGTCGAGTCGCTACTGGCCCGCGGCGGAATGGCGCTGATCTGGCTCGCCGAGGACGAGTTCCTACTGCGGCAGGTCGCGCTGAAGCAAATCAACGTGAACGACCGCGCATCTGAGCAATCACGCAGAGCGGCTCGCGTGCTGGCACTCCGGGAGGCGCGTACCGCTGCGCAAGTGAACCACCCCGGCGTCGTCACGGTCTACGACGTGGTCAGGGACGACGACGAACCGTGGATCGTCATGGAACTGCTGCGGGGGCGGAGTCTGGCCGAAGCGCTCGACGCCGAGGGGCCGCTGCGGGTCGAGCAGGTGATCCACATCGGACTGAGCCTTCTCGACGTGCTGCGTGCCGTTCACCGGGCGGACATCGTGCATCGCGATGTCAAACCGGCCAATGTGCAGCTCTGCGATGGTGCGCGGGTGATGCTCACCGACTTCGGCATCGCGATCGCAACCGGCAGTGATTCACGAACTCAGATTTGCATGGCCGGCAGCCCGGGCTATGTCTCACCCGAACGGCTCCGCGGGGGCAAGGCCGGACCGGCGTCCGACCTTTTTTCACTCGGCGCAACGCTGTTCACCGCCGTCGAAGGTACGTCACCGTTCACCAGGGACAACATAGCCGCCACCCTCACCGCCGTGGCCGAGGAACCACCAGCCCCATTCTCGCGCGCCGGCCCATTGCGCCCGGTCATCGAGGGCCTCCTAGCCAAGGAGCCGAACCGACGACTGAACGCTGACCAGGCGTACACCCTCCTTCACGAAGCTGTTCACCTTGTCAACGAAGGCGAGCGGTACCGCGCCGGGTCAAGTCCTGCAGCTCCGGTCCAACCTGTCGAGCACGGCCCGGCCAGCGTCGGTGAGGCCAACGAACGCGCTGTCGACCAGCAGCGTGTCGCCGCCGATATCGACCGCGAGCGCGACCGGCGGTGGGAGCGGTCCGGCCGAAGGCCCCGCCGGGCCGTCACCAACTAGTTCAGCCGGCGTCACTCGCGTTATCACCATCATCGCGGCGGGCATTTCGGGCGGGAGGGTGGTGGGGCTGCCGGCTGGCCAGTTCCTCGGCATCCTCCTCGGCCGGCGTCTCACTTTCGCCACCGCTGCGGCAGCGACGCTGCTTGCGTGGTCGCGCAGACGGTCATACTGCCGGGCATTCCGCCGGACGGGCGTACGCACCTGCGTGATCTCGTGGGCGTCGTGACGGGGCGGGACGCCCGGTTCGGAATGGCGGCGGGCGCGGTGG
Organism: Amycolatopsis sp. NPDC023774; assembly: GCF_040639695.1. Lineage (NCBI taxonomy): Bacteria > Bacillati > Actinomycetota > Actinomycetes > Pseudonocardiales > Pseudonocardiaceae > Amycolatopsis > Amycolatopsis sp. NPDC023774. Next base: position 3,094 of record NZ_JBFAAJ010000082.1, on the reverse strand, counting down.
TCTTCATCGGGCAGTTCACCGCCTGGACGTCCGCGATTTGGATGTCAAACTTCCGGTAGACGCAAGACGGAGAAGTAGCCGGGCTGACCATCAAGTGTTGCCGCACTCCGTCGCTGGTGTACGCCGACTTGGTCCCGGTGGAGCGTGTGGCCTTGTCGCACGCGGATGAGGATCTGCCTCTGGTTCGGGTCAAGCTGGTGTGCAGGCATCAGCCGCCGGTAAGAACCGATCGTCGACTGACGCCGACAAGAAGACCAGTACAGAGGAGAGGGCGTATGGCTGAATCCAGCGAGCGGCTGAACTCCGCCGGCAAGAATTTGCGAGTATCGAATGCCTCGGTGTGCGAGCTCGTCGCAAGCTCGAGCAGGCTTGGTCGTTCCGCTTCGCAGGGCTTAAGCGCCACGGAGGCGCTGGCGGGCGCAACATCCCCCGTGTCGACGAGCCTGGTACGCGAGCGGATCCGGGCGGCGAAGTCGGTCTGCTCGGCGATCACGAGCAACGTCGAGCGCGGCCCGCGACAGTGAGCCCGTCGCAGGGCCCGGGCCGATCTAGAATTTCCCACCACCCGCGGGCGGGCGCAGCTGCTCTTCGTCGCAGGTGTCAGTGGGCGCTCTGGTTGGCGCCAGCTGGCGTGGTCGAGTTCCCATGGGGTACAGCCCAGCCGCGTTGCGAGGGTGGCGAGCAGGTCGCGGGCTTCCGTCAGGCTCACCGCGCCGTCCTGGTTGAGGTGTCGGCCCCGGTGAGCATCCACAGGTAACTCATTCTGGCTGCGCGACCATGCCCAGGCACCGTTACCAAGCGGGTCTCCGCTTCAGCCAGCGCGGTAAGAGCGCCAAGTGGGTTCGGGAAGCACCCCTGACGGCCGATAACGAGCCAGGGCTCTGAGAGACCGGCTATGACGACCACGGTGACCCGTGGCAGGAAGAACGATACAAGGGCGACTGATGATCCTTCCCGCATCGTGGCAGAGAGCGACAGGACTGCAGTTCGTGCCCAAGACGTCTCGGACCAAGACCTGGAACCGGGTCCGGATTGAACGTTTCGGTCCGACAAGGTGAGTTCTCCACGAAAGGCCGGACCGGTGCCGTCGAACGGCTCCCAGCCTCCGGACCCGGGATCAAAAACCAAACAGTCCAGCATCCAGCCGGAGGAAGTCATGCCGACCATCACGCCCAGCCCGGTCGTAACGCGGCCCTATCGCACGCGCGTTTTCACGAAGGGCGCGGCGTTGCTTCGGTTGATGCGGACGACGGACCACAAGCAGATCGGCACCATGTACCTGGTCACCGCCTTCGCGTTTTTCATGGCGGGCGGGGCGATGGCGATGCTGATCCGCACGGAGCTGGCCCGGCCCGGGCTGCAGTTCTTGTCGCAGGAGCAGTACAACCAGCTGTTCACGATGCACGGCACGGTCATGTTGCTGATGTATGCGACCCCGGTCCTGTTCGGGTTCGCGAACTTCGTGCTGCCGCTGCAGATCGGTGCGCCGGACGTGGCGTTCCCGCGGCTCAACGCGTTCTCGTACTGGCTTTACCTCTTCGGCAGTCTGATCGTCATCTCGGGCTTCCTGACACCGGGGGGCGCGGCCGAGTTCGGCTGGACGGCTTACACGCCACTGTCGGAGGCCACCCACACTCCAGGACCCGGCACCGACATGTGGATCGCTGGCCTCATCGTGTCCGGTCTCGGCACGATCCTCGGTGCGGTCAACATGATCACTACCGTGGTCTGCCTGCGGGCGCCGGGCATGACGATGTACCGGATGCCCATCTTCACCTGGAACATCCTCATCACCAGCATCCTGATCCTCGTCGCCTTCCCGATCCTCACTGCCGCGTTCTTCGGCCTGGAGGCCGATCGCCGGTTGGGAGCGCACGTGTTCGACCCCGCCAACGGCGGGGCGATCCTCTGGCAGCACATGTTCTGGTTCTTCGGCCACCCCGAGGTGTACATCATCGCCCTGCCGTTCTTCGGGATCGTGTCGGAGATCTTCCCGGTGTTCAGCCGCAAGCCCCTCTACGGTTACAAGGGTCTGGTCTTCGCGACGCTGGCGATCGCAGCGCTCTCATTCTCCGTCTGGGCGCACCACCTGTACGCCACCGGCGCCGTGCTGTTGCCCTTCTTCTCCTTCATGACCTTCCTCATCGCCGTCCCCACTGGCGTGAAGTTCTTCAACTGGATCGGCACGATGTGGAAGGGCCAGCTGTCCTTCGAGACGCCGATGATCTTCGCCGTCGGCTTCCTGGTCACGTTCCTCCTTGGCGGCCTCACGGGTATCCTGCTGGCCGCTCCGCCCATCGACTTCCACGTGTCCGACACCTATTTCGTGGTGGCGCACTTCCACTACGTCCTCTACGGCACCATCGCGTTCGCCACCTTCGCCGGCATCTACTTCTGGTTCCCGAAAATCACGGGTCGGATGCTGGACGAAAGGCTGGGCAAGTGGCACTTCTGGACCACGTTCCTCGGCTTCCACGGCACGTTCCTGGTCCAGCACTGGCTGGGTGCCGAGGGCATGCCCCGCCGCTACGCCGACTACCTGAGCTCCGACGGGTTCACCACCCTGAACACGATCTCCACGATCGGCGCGTACATCCTCGGTGCGTCCACGCTGCCGTTCATCTGGAACGTGTTCAAGAGCTACCGCTACGGCGAGATCGTCACCGTCGATGACCCTTGGGGCTACGGCAACTCCCTCGAATGGGCCACGTCGTGCCCGCCGCCGCGGCACAACTTCACCGAACTGCCGCGCATCCGCTCCGAGCGCCCGGCCTTCGAGCTGCACTACCCGCACATGATCGAACGCATGCACGCCGAAGGCGAAATCGGCTTCTTCGGCAAACCCCGCAAAGGGGCCGCCCCATCGCAGAAGCTCGTGGACGCCACCATGCCGGGCGAGCACAGCAAGGACAACGCGAGCGAACGATGATCGCGTCCACCCTCGTCCACTCCGCATCCGGAGGAAGGGACGGCGCGGATGAAACCGCACTCGTCGCTGTTGGTCCAAAAAATACCAAGTTGTTCACAGTGAAATGGAGAATATGTGATGCGTGCTGCTGGTGTGCGTGAGATCGGCGGCCTGGTCGAGGTATTC
>NZ_JBFAAJ010000081.1:0-5523 GCF_040639695.1 Amycolatopsis sp. NPDC023774 | reverse complement strand
CTGCGCATGGACGAATTGTGCGACCACTTCGGACTGGAGCGACGCGAACTCAACCTCGATCTCGGACCACTGGGATCACTCCTTTCCGACGAATAGTTTCTCGCTCACTTTCCGGCATTTCGCGTCGTCGCAGCCCGTACGTCGTGAACCTGAGCAAGGCGCGCCTTCCCCGGCTCGACACGATCGGTCAGCCGGGTGTCGTCTCGCCGCCGAGCGCTGCGATGACTTCGCCGCTGTAATAGGACGAGAGCCGGTTCGACGCCAGGAATACGTAAGACGGCGCGAGGTCGTCGGGGTGCGCGGCGCGTTCGAACGGCACCTGCAGCCCGAACTTCTCCACCTTCTCGGGCGGGAACGTGGACGGGATGAGCGGTGTCCACACCGGGCCCGGCGCCACGCAGTTGATCCGGATGCCCCGGCCGGCCAAGGCCTGGGCCATCGCCATCGTCCACGCGTGGATCGCACCCTTGGTCGCGGAGTAGTCGATGAGGGATTTGTTGCCGCGCAAGCCGTTGACCGAGCCGGTGTTGATGATCACCGATCCTTCCCGAAGGTGCGGCAACGCCGCTGAGGTCACCCGGAAATAGCTGTGCATGTTGACGTCGAACGTATGGAGCCATTGCTCGTCACCGAGGTCCTCGGGCTTGTCCACCGGCCACTGGGTGGCGGCGTTGTTCACCAGGATGTCGAGGCCGTGCAAGTGACTCACGGTCTGGTCGACGACGTCCCGGCAATGCTGCGCGCGGGCCAGGTCACCAGGCAGCAACAGGCACTCACGGCCTTCGGCCCGTACTCGCTCGGCGGTGTACTCGGCGTCAGCGTGCTCGCTCAGGTAGGCGATCGCGACGTCGGCACCCTCTTTGGCGAACGCGATCGCCACCGCGCGCCCGATTCCGGAATCCCCGCCGGTGATCAGCGTCTTGAGCCCGGTCAACAACCCGCGGCCCTCGTAGTCCGCCATCGTGTCCCGAGGCCGGGGGTCCATGTCCTCGGTCAGCCCAGGCGGCTCTTGCTGCTGCGGCGGACGCAGTCGATCTTCGGCCATCGGTCCTCCTGTGCGTATCGGTTCGTTCGGGCCGAATACCCCGCGCCCAGGGCATCGAACCGGGCCGGACCGCTCAGGGGGCCTGCCGTTCCTCGGCGGGGCGCAGGGGGCGGACCGTGGCGTCCCGGTGCCGCGTCAGCGGCAGAAGCGGCAGGGCCGGCGTTTCCGCGATCCGTTCCAGGTGCCGCAGCATCATTCCCTCGCGCAGCGCCCACGGGCAGACCTCGACGCGCTTGACATCCAGTGCGGACAGGGCCCCCGCGGCGCCGAGCGCGCCGGCAACGACTTGCCGGGCGCGCGAGCGGGAAATGCCGCGGAGGTGAGCGCGGTCGGCCGCCGTCGCCTCGGTGAGCTGCGGGATGCGTTCCCGCAGGGCCGCGACCGTGAGCTCGCGGGTCACGAACGGCCCCTTGCGCTGCGCCGCGGCGCCGGACAGGCGAGCCAGCTGGTTGAAAGTCTTGGACGTGGCGACGACCCGCCGAGGCGGGCCTTCCCACCGCAACCGGTCGAGGACTTCGGACAGCGTGTCCTGCACATGCCGGCGCAGCCGCTTCACCTATTTACTCGTCGGCGGATCGGCAGCGAGGAGTTCCCGGGTGAGCCTGCCCGCGCCCAGCGGGAGCGAGATTGCCAGCTCGGGTTTCACATCCCGGCCGAGCACCAGCTCCATCGACCCGCCGCCGATGTCGATCAGCAGCAGCCGCGCCGACCAGCCGTACCAGCGGCGCACAGCGAAATATGTCAGCCGCGCTTCCTCTTCACCGGAGAGGAACTGGGGCCGGATCCCGGATACCGCCTCGATCCGGTCGATGACCTCGTCCCGGTTCGTCGCGTCGCGGACCGCCGGCGTGTCGAACGGGTAGAGGTGGTCTACGCCGAGCCGCGCCGCCTGGTCCACGGCGCGAGTCACGGCGCACACCGCGCGTTCGATCCCGGTCTCGCTCAGTGCGCCGTCGTGCTGCAGTTCGTCGGCGAGCAGCGTCGGTTCCTTGACCGCGTGCGCCGGCAACGGCGGCGCCCGGGGAACACGTCCACCACCTGCAGCTGGGCCGAATTCGACCCGATGTCCAGCACGGCGAGTTTCACCCGGGCCGCATACCCCCGTCACGGCACGCCCACATCCACGAATTTCAGCGTCACGTTCGATCGCACCCGGCGGGTTTTCGTGTCGGACCACCGGGTAGTCCCAGCGGGCGGCTTCGTACGCCGTCCCGTCCTGAAGGAGGCTTCATGCACCCGCAGCGTGAACGGCACACAGTCATCGAGGACGACGCGAACTGCAGACAGGCCAGAGCACGCCACGAACCTGGCCCGAGCCTCGCCGAGACTGCCGTGCACTACCGGCTGCGGGCGAAATTCGCCGCCACCCAGCCGTGGATCCGGCGGCTGCTGGGCGAACGCAGCGGCCTTCAGCTGGACACCGACGGCCTGCGGGTGCGACTCGGCCCCTGGGTGGTCACGACTTCGTTGAGCAATCTGGCGGGCGCCGAAACAACCGGCCCGTTCAACGCCCTGCGCGGCCTCGGCGCCCGGCTGTCACTCGCCGACCACGGCCTCACACTCGGCACGACGAGCCAGCGCGGTGTCTGCATCCGGTTCCACAGGCCGATTCCCGGCATCGACCCATGGGGCCTCGTCCGCCACCCGTCCCTGACGGCGACCGTCGCGGAGCCGGAGCTGATCGCCGCGGCCATCAACCGGATCGCCGGGCGGGGGTGAGCTGCTTGCGCATACGCGGCGAGGTCCGGCCGGCCCGGCTGCCAGCCGGCGCGCGCCCCGTCATCCCGGCGCAAGGCTTCCTGCTTCCGCACGAGGCGGCGTCGGAGCCGGTGGCGAAGCAGGTGTAGGCCGCGCGCCGATCGGGTAAACGGCGCGAGCCATGCGCCGAAGCCGGGAGGAACCAGTGACCCAGGTGAAGTCGACCGCCCGCGCGGAACCGATCGTGCGGATTCCGAGGCGATCGCCTCGTGGATCGGTGTTCCTCGCCCTGGCCCGGACGACCGATCCGAAGAAGATCGGCCTGCTCTATCTCACCACCGCCACCGCGTTCTTCCTGGCCGGCGGCGCCATGGCCCTGCTCATGCGGTCCGAGCTTGCGCGGCCGGGACTGCAGTTCCTGTCCCAGGAGCAGTACAACCAGCTGTTCACCATGCACGGCACCATTATGTTGCTGCTGTACGCGACCCCCATCGTGTTCGGCTTCGCCAACTACATCCTGCCGCTGCAGATCGGATCGCCCGATGTCGCCTTCCCGCGGCTCAACGCCTTTTCCTACTGGCTTTTCCTCTTCGGCGGGCTGATCGTGCTCAGCGCGTTCCTCACCCCCGCCGGCGCCCCCGACTTCGGCTGGACCGCCTACACCCCGCTCTCGAACGCGGTGCACTCCCCCGGCGTCGGCGCAGACCTGTGGATCATGGGGCTGATCGTCTCCGGGCTCGGGACCATCCTCGGGGCGGTCAACATGACCACGACCATCGTCTGCCTGCGCGCCCCGGGCATGACGATGTGGCGGATGCCGCTGTTCACCTGGAACATCCTGTTCACCGCGATCCTCATCCTGCTGGCGTTTCCCATCCTCACGGCCGCGCTGTTCGGGCTGGAGGCCGACCGGCGGCTCGGCGCTCACGTGTTCGACCCCGCCAACGGCGGCGCGATTCTCTGGCAGCACCTGTTCTGGTTCTTCGGCCATCCCGAGGTGTACATCGTTGCGCTGCCGTTCTTCGGCATCGTCACCGAGATCGTGCCGGTCTTCAGCCGCAAACCCCTCTACGGCTACCGGCTCATGGTGTTCGCGACCATCGGCATCACCGCACTCTCGGCAACCGTGTGGGCGCACCACATGTTCGCCACCGGCGCGGTGCTACTCCCGTTCTTCTCGATCCTCACCTTTCTGATCGCGGTGCCGACCGGGATCAAGTTCTTCAACTGGATCGGCACGATGTGGAAGGGCACGCTGAGCTTCGAGACACCGATGCTGTGGTCGGTCGGGTTCATGGTCACGTTCCTGCTCGGCGGGCTGACCGGCGTCATCCTCGCGTCGCCGCCGCTGGACTTCCATGTGCACGACACTTATTTCGTCGTCGCGCACTTCCACTACGTCCTGTTCGGCACGATCGTGTTCGCCACCTTTGCCGGAATCTACTTCTGGTTCCCCAAGATGACCGGCCGCATGCTCGACGAGCGCCTCGGCAAATGGCAGTTCTGGCTGACGTTCATCGGATTCCACCTCACGTTCCTCGTCCAGCACTGGCTCGGCGCCGAAGGCATGCCACGCCGCTACGCCGACTACCTGTCGACCGACGGCTTCACCGTCCTCAACTCGATCTCGACCATCGGCTCGTTCGTGCTCGGCGCATCGATGCTGCCGTTCATCTGGAACGTCGTGAAAAGCTACCGCTACGGCGAAGTCGTCACCGTGGATGACCCGTGGGGCTTCGGCAACTCCCTCGAATGGGCGACCACCTGCCCGCCGCCGCGGCACAACTTCCACGAGCTGCCGCGCATCCGCTCCGAGCGGCCCGCCTTCGAGCTGCACTACCCCGCGATGATCGAGCGGGTCGAGGAAGAGAAGCACATCGCCCGCCGCGAGAAGCACCGGGTGCGGATGTAGGCGCTGCATGGGCAAGCTCGATGAGCTGACCGCGGAGTACAGCCACGCGGGCCGGGCCCGGCGATCGTCCTCATGGGAAGCTCCGTTGGTCGTAGCGCAGGGCGTTCACGAGCTCGCCGGCGGCCAGGCGGGGTCACGTCGGCCTGGGCGGATGAGCCGACGTGACGCGCTTCCGGTTTGCAGGCTGTGCCAGGGCAGTGTTCTCGGCCGAGGACACTGCCCTGGTCCAGCAGGCATCGCCCACGCCGTGGGCCGACCGCGCGCGGAGAATCCACATCGGACGTCGGGCTATCCGATCAGGCCGCCACGTGCAGCGTGCTCTTTTCGTCCAGGACCGATTCGGCGTCGGCGAGGACCTCGTCGATCGCGCGCAGCTGGGCCTGGGTCCGGCGAACAGCGTCCTGGGCTTCGGCACGCAGGGCCGCCGCGCGGCGCTGAGCCGCCAGGACGAGGTCGTCGGCTTCCGACCGCGCCAAGGTGAGCAAGCGGCTCACCTTCGCACCGACCGCGGCCGGATCCGCCGGGGCGCGGCACAGGCGGTCGAGCTGACCACGCAGCGCGGTGATCTCCGTGCGGGCCTGCGCGAGCCGGGTGGCGAGGATCTCGGCCTGGGACTGCGCGGCGTCCCGGTCCAGGGCGAGCAAGCGCAGTTCCTCGTGCAGCTCGGCCAGCCGTTCGTCGACTTGCTCGCGGTCGTAGCCGCGGAGGGTGAGGGCGAAGCTTTCGGGCAGGGGCAACGTGGTCACCGCTTGAGCCTCCCGCCGAGCAGGCCAGCCAGTTCCTCGGGCCGCCCGGCAGCCCGCAGGCGGGGCGGGTCGGGCGTGCCCAGCGTGTGATCGTCACCCAGCACGGCCTCGGTGAACCGGGC
>NZ_JBFAAJ010000080.1:0-6314 GCF_040639695.1 Amycolatopsis sp. NPDC023774 | reverse complement strand
GCCCGGTTCACCGAGGCCGTGCTGGGTGACGATCACACGCTGGGCACGCCCGACCCGCCCCGCCTGCGGGCTGCCGGGCGGCCCGAGGAACTGGCCGGTCTGCTCGGCGGGAGGCTCAAGCGGTGACCACGTTGCCCCTGCCCGAAAGCTTCGCCCTCACCCTCCGCGGCTACGACCGCGAGCAAGAAGACGGCGTCCGCCGGACCCACGCAGGGCTGCGGTAAACGGCGAGTGGGACAGCTCGTCGGCCTAGGACTGAGCCGGGACGGGGGTAAGGAATTTCGAGTGAGCCCTGATTCAGATCGTGTGGAGCAGGCCACCAAGCTGAAACAGCTGGAGCACGCGCTCGCGACGCGGCCGGTGATCGAGCAAGCCAAGGGCATGCTCATGGTCCTGCGGAGCTGGTCGGCAGACGACGCGTTCGCGGCGTTGCGCGAGGTTTCGCAGCACACGAACGTGAAGCTGCACGACGTCGCGGCAGTGGTGGTCGCGGCCGGCACCCGGCGCCCGGCGGCGGTGCCGGAGAACACGACCGCCGCCGTACTCGCCGGGCTCCGATCCGCCGGGATTTGGAGCGCGGAACGCCTCGACCGTCTTTGAGCGGACAGCACGGGCAAGCGAGACGAGGGGTCGCGTGGGGCCGGGTGAGGTCGAGCCCCGTCAGCTCGTCGCGGACCGACGTGCGGCGGCCGGGGTGCGGCAATCGGTGAAGGGCTTGTGGTGGCAGCCGGCTGACTGCTCAACCGGCTGCCACCTGGGCTATCGGTTCCCTCGGACCACGGAGTTGCACCCAAGTTGCACCCACCGTGGGCCATTCCCAGTCGCGGCGGCGACATCCGATCGGCAACGCGCTTTCGGCGCTATCCGATGCTCGAGCGTGAGGCGGAGGGCGCGCGTGTTTACCGGACAGGGGACCGGAGGCTCGGCCGCGAGGTCGCGGTCAAGGTGGGCGACGGGGGAAACGGTCGCGGTGGAGTAGGTGCGCCCGATCCGGGAGAGGACGATCCAGACCGGCATCGACCACCCGCGTGTGGTGGCTGTGCTCGCCAGCGACGGACCAAGGCCGGCCGTTCGTCGTGTAGCTCGCGCAGCGCCTCCTTTCCGGGCCCGTGCCGGTTGAGCAGGTGACTGATCTGGCGGTGCAGCTCGCCGAGACGGTCGAGCACATCCACGCCCGGCGCGTCGTGCATCGAGACCTCAAGCCCGTCACCATCCTGCTCGGCGCTTACGGCCCGTTCAGCGATTTCGGTATCGCGCACGAGCTCGGCTCGACCGGCATCACGGGAACCGGGTTCGTCTCGGGCACGGCCGTCTACTCCGCGCTCGAGCAGATCGTCGGCAAGGCGCGGGGCTCGCCGCCTACGTCCCCGCGCTCAGCTCATGCTGCTGGAGTGCCTGACGCGGGAGCGCGAGTACCCGGCGCGATGGCCGAAGCGGCGATGGCGTCCCGCCGGGGTGCCCGCACCCTCACGTGCACCCTCGGGCGGAGGACTGCCCGTGAACCCGCGCAACGCCCACCGCAGCAGCGGAAGCCCTGCCGCTGCTTCGTCGGCCCGCCACAGTGGTTGCGCCTGCTTGACCACAGGGTGCGGCTCCCAGGCCTCGACTGCGCGCGCGGGTCGCGTTCGGTGGCATGGTGGCGGCGACAACGGCGGCTGTCGTCGCGGCGGTGCTCACGGACCGGGCGCGGCAGGCCCTGCCCTGGCGGAACGCCTGCCGCCCAACCGCCCACCGCGCCCGCGACGGCGTCGTCGACCGCGACCACCGCGGCGGTACGCACACCGCTGACCCGCCGAGTTCAGATCCGGTCGCCGTGCCGGGTCCGAGGCTCTCGTCATCATCCCCGGCAACAGGACCGCAGCGGAGGGCGGTAAGGCTCGAGGGCAACCCCCGGAAAAGGACAATGCCCCAGACCGCGACGGCCATTCGGTGCCCACAAACCGCGGCCCGGCAGCCGAACGCGCGACGAACACAGTTCCGGCTCCCGCTGCCTTCGGGTCAGGCGGCGGGCCCGCCATCCAGACAGGACAACGACGTCGACGTGGCAAGCGGCCACGGAGCAGCACACCCGCGTGGCTGTGAACGAGGAGTTTCACCTGCTTTCGTCCGGGTATCCGGAAAATCGAGGGGGACTCTGGAGATCAGGCCACCATGTCCACCCAGTCGTGGTCGTCCGTCTTTTCCGTCGGCGTGCTGACGTGGTCGCTGGAGACGCGCGAAGGGGTTGGGCTGGTATGCGACAGGCGTTTCACGAGGAGCTGGTTCGGCTCGGGGGCGAGATGACTGAAATGTGCGTCGTCTGCGCGCAGGCGATGCGGCGGGCGACGACCGCGTTGCTCACCGCGGATTTGGAGCTGGCCGAGCAGGTGCTCGGCAGCGACATCGAGCTGGATCTCCAGCGCGCCGAGTGCGAAGAGCACGCTGAGGCGCTGCTGGCGTTGCAGGCCCCGGTCGCCCATGAGCTACGGCTCGTGCTCGCCGCGGTGTACTGCGCCGACAAGCTCGAGCGCATGGGTGACCTGGCCGCGCACATCGCCGGCACTGCGCGCCTCCAGCATCCGGGCCGCTTCGACCCCGCCGAGCTGGAAGAGAGCTTTCGCTGCCTCGGCGAGCTCACCGCGGGCATGGCCGACCGGCTCGCGGAGATGATCGCGGTGCCCTACGCAGGCATGTTCGCCGAGCTGGACAACGCCGACCAAGCGGTGGACGACCTGCATGCTCGAGTACTCGAAGTGATCACAAGCCGGAACTGGAAAGGCGGGGCCGCGGCGGCAGCCAACGCTGCCCTGCTGGCTCGGTTCTACGAACGCTTCGGTGACCAGGCCGTGTCGGTCGCCAGACGCCTCGAATTCACCGTGACCGGCGCCTTGCCGACCTGACTCTGCCTGCGAGAGCCAAGCCGGAGGGCCAAGTCATCGGCCGTCCATCCCCACGGGTGGCGGCTCCCAGCGGAAGACCCCGGCGCCCTGGGCGTAGGAGAGGTGGCCACCGAGCGCACCCCCGGCGCCGAGGACGAGCAGGCCGAGTACGCCGAGCACCTTGCCCCCTGCCGCGCCGCGGCGACGCCGACGGTAGGAGGCAGCGAAGATCACGGTCGCGACGAGGTTGAGCACGAGGTGGCAGAACCCGACCCGGCGCTGCCGCTCGTCGAGTTCGTGGTAGTCGGCGGCACCGAGAACCGCGGCCGCCGGAGCCGCCAGCAGCCCGATCCCGACCAGCCGCCGGGACGCTGTTTCGTTGCCTGGCACGAGGTCAAGCAGAGACGAGCACGCCCATGCGCCGATCGGGAGAGTGACCGCGATCGGGTGCAGCGGATGGCCGAGGCTGCGGCCCCGGAGCTCTTCGCCGGCCCGGCCCCCGAAGAGCTTGTTCACCGGCTTCGCCACGGCGGCTGCGGGCGCGTCCAGTGCCTGTACGTCTTCCAAAGTGGACAACAGTCGGTGCGGCGGGGCTTCCGCCGCAGTCCGGGTCCTGGCGTGGCTGAGGGCGAAGGGGGATTTTTTGGTCATGATGCGGGCTACCCCCGCAGCCGGACGCCAATCCTCGCCGCGGACGCGACTTCGTCGCGCGCCCGCCGCAGTTCCGGTCGGTCCGGGCACGGTGCAGGTCGCTGCTCGGTCCACAAAACAGCGCATCGTGCTCCGTGCTGCCGCCGGCGCGATGAGGCGGCGGCAGCACGGAGCACGCCAGGTGTCAGGCTCGATGAGCACCGTCGGTGGTGGCCCTGGGCTCCTTCTGGGCGGGCGGCGGCTGCGTGGCTGGTGCGCTCTGCTCCTGGCCGCCCATCTTCTGCTCGGCCTTGTGTTTGGTGTCGACGGCGTCCTGGGCGGTGCGCTGTTTGCCGATCGCCAGGTCGGACTTGATGGTGTCGTTCTGTTCCTTGGCCTTCTCGTAGCCGGAGTCCACCAATTCCGCGGCGGCGTCGCGCCCGCCGAGGCCGAAGGCCAGTGCCGCGGCCAGCGCGGCCGAGCCGACGAGTGCGGCGTAGGTGATCGTGACGATCACCGGGGAGATCCCGAGCTGGGTGAGGATCATGAACACGGCGATGCCCATGATCATTGCCGGGACGAGGGTTCGCACGATCTTGCCCGTCGGGGTGTCGCCCATGGTGCGGTGCACCAGCCCGCCGATCGCGCCGGCGACCGCGGCCGCGACGAGGAAGATCAGCAGCGCGGCGAGGAGGTTGGGCAGGTAGCTCAGCACCTGGTTCATGAACCCGGTCAACGCCGGAATTCCCAGGGTCCCGATGGCCGAGGAAATCACGAACAGCATGATCACCCAGAACACGACCAGGCCGACGAGCTTCGACGGGCTGCCCTGCGGGGAGAGCTTCTCCACGTAGTTCGCGCCGCCGCCGGTCTTCAGCCGGTCGTCGACCTTCGCCTTCTGCAGGCCTTTGGTGATGGCCTTGTCCAGCAGTTTGGCGATGAGGAAGCCGATCAACAGCACGAGAAGCGCGCCGATCACCTGGGGCAGGTAGTTGACGAATGTCGTGAACGCACTCTGCAGACTTTGCAGGATGTTGAAGCCGGTGTTCATTGATCTTTTCCTTTCGTGGACGAATTGTGGTCAGCCGGGTGGACACGGCGCAAACCCGCGCCGGCCGTTTCGGCTCTGGTGTTTCGATCCGGCGTGGACGCGAGACGGCCCAGCGGACGACTGCCTTGGCGGTGAAAAACCCCGGCTCGGTCGTCGCGTCGAAGGGGAACACCGAGGTCCGGGGCGTGAGCCTGGGTGGCTCTTGTGGCACCGGTCGGTTCGTCGCCGCCGTTACCACGCCGACCGGCTTGTGGGAGCAGCCCATGCACTCCTTTCGGCCGGGCTGTGCAATCCCAAGCGGGTTGTATTTGCGCTGCGTACCCGGTCGGAAGCCGGCCAAACGCGCTGTCGCCATCCCACAACGCCCGACGTTTTCCGGTAGTTTGTTCCCGAAAGGGCTTCCGGCGACGAGCCGGAAAGTGAGTGGGGCGACTTATTCGTCGGAAAGGAGTGATCCCAGTGGTCCGAGATCGAGGTTGAGTTCGCGTCGCTCCAGTCCGAAGTGGTCGCACAATTCGTCCATGCGCAGATCGAGGTACATCAGCGTCTGCCCGATTTCTTCGATCTTGTCGTCGCCGAGGTCTCCGTGGTCGACTCGGCGCAGCGCTTGGCGCTCCATGAGCTGGCGCAGGAGTTCCACCACGGTCAGGACCAGGCTGACGAGGCTGCGTTCCGCGGTTTCGGGGTCGGCGTTGATCCGGTTCTGCTGCTCGTCATTCATGATGGGGCTGCAATGCGGTGATCGAGGTGATCAGGGTGCGCAGGGAAACGTGCACCAGATCCACGTCGGCGATGGACAGGGTGATTTCGCCGCTCACCACGACACCGCCCGCCAGTACCCGGTCGAGCAGGTCGATCAGGGCGACGTTGCGGTCCCCGGCACGTGCGGGCAAGGTCATGATCCCTCCAGCGAGGAGAAGGAGTACGGCGGCCACGGCCCGGTCAGCGTCACGGTGAGCAAGGCGCTGTCCCGATCGCATGAGTCCACCGCTTCGGCGAACTGCTCGGCTCGCTCGGCGTCGACGAGATACGCGCCGTTGAGCACCATCGGCCCGTCCCGCTCGGTCAGCGCCCGGCTCTGTGGCGGGTGGGTGCAGGCGTCGGACGCCAGTTCGGACAGCGCGGCGTGGATGTGACTCGCCTGCTCTGCCGCCTGCCGCTGGCGTTCTTCAGATGACGCGAGTGCCCTGCGCCGACGCGCCAAGTACGCAGCACCCGCACCTTCTCCGGACGTCACGGGCGCGGCGGGCTCCGGTTCGGTCTGCAGGAACGCCTTCACGCCCCACTCGACCCGGCCCGAGACGTGCTCGAGCATTCGCTCGAAGTCCGCGGAGCGCTGCTCGACGGCGACGCGGACGGAGCTGTCGTCGTGGTACATCGTCGCGAGCCGGACCGGCGCCACCGGCCCCCGATCGAGCAGCGCCGCGATCACAGCGTCGTGCGCTCGCGCCACCGTGGCCAGCCAGTCGAGGTCTTCGAGGTTGCGCGGCAAGGCTTCCTCGCCGAACGAGCTCAACGGCACGTCGCCCACCACCGCGACCAGCGTGCCCGCCGCCACAACGCGCGGGTGCTCGGCCGAGACGCCCGTGAGGCCGCCGAGCGCGGACGCGGCACCGGCTTCAGGCGTCACGGCGTACAGCCACACACCGGTCTCCTCACTCGCGTTCATCGTCCTCTTCGCCGGCCTCGATGGACTCCGGCGATCGCCCGGATTCCAGTGCGGCGATGCGGGCTCGTAGCTGGCGGTTTTCGTCTTGTAGCTTGCCGTGGTCGCC
>NZ_JBFAAJ010000079.1:0-6626 GCF_040639695.1 Amycolatopsis sp. NPDC023774 | reverse complement strand
ATTGAACGCCTTCGAGATCGCCTTCGACGGCCGCCTCGCCGCCGGACGCAAGTAGTTCACTCAACCCGAGTTACACCGCTCGTTTGACAGACCCCCCAATATCGGTAATTCTCGGTCCGCCTATCGACCGACCGAGAATTACCGAAGGGCTCGAAGTCTAGCTAGTGAACTTTTTCGGGAACTGCGTGACGATTCCCTTGCTGTACATGTCAGCCATGGACGCCATGTGCTCTTCAGCCTTGCCGTAGTCACGAATTGCGCCAGTGAAGTCGTTCTTCAGAAGATCCACGGCGTATGCGGCTGTTTGATCGATGTGCTGATGCCACATCGTCTCACTGTCTGCAAGGGGCCAACTTTTAGGGTTTAACGACGAAGTATAGTCCGCGATTTGCTTCGCATTGTCGTACCAAGCTTTCATTGCCGACTGAAGTCCGGCGTTGTCGCCAGCCTGAGCTGCTTTCAGAACCGGGACCGCATCGTTAATGTGAGTAGTCAGCAGGTCCGTCAGCTGCTTACCTTTGTCGGAACCGTAGTAGGCCGCGAACGCCGCGCCAATGTCAGGCTGATTCTGCAGAAGTCGATTCACTGTAGGCTGCAACGCGTTTTGGTCATGAAAGAAAGCATTGACAGTCGAGTAAGTCCATTCCATGTGTTGCGACCACAGCTTCCGCTGATCGGTGTACAACTTCACTTCGGCGTCCGTATTGGCATTATGCGCCATCGCATCCATGGACATGGTTGTCGACGCACTCGCTCCATTGGACGGACTCGACGAACTACATCCGCTGACGATGGTAGCGACAGCACTGAATCCGGCAACCACGGCTGCCAGTTTCAGGCGCACATCGTGCGATCCGTTCGCGGACATCCACTTCGAGGTGGTCATCTTTTCCTCTCTGGCGTGTCGGTGACACGCAACCCCGCGCTGCCACGCTTGGCATCCCCGGGCTCTCACTACCAGAGTGACCTTCAACGCGGTCCGATGCCAGGCACTCCCGGCCGTCCTTCACACAAATTCGGACACGCATCACGCAATTCTTGGTGGCGACGAGAGGCTCTTCGACGGCAACCGGCTGACTGTGGCTACTCAGGAAGCATCCGCAACTCGAGGACTGCCTCGCCTCCGTCGAGTGGCTGCTGGAGCACGCCGAGACCGAATTCGGCACCGACCGGCTGGTTAACACGGGCGGGGATGTTCTCCTCGTTCAGCACAAGTCACGCCCGCACACCGAGGACTGGCAACCCTCTGCGATTCCGAAACGACGGCTGCCGTTCGCCCGGCTATCGCCGCCGGCGCCGACGGATCTGCTCCATGCAGCAGCTCTTCTCGCTGCACGCCAAGAAGAAGAGCCGCTCCCGTCAGGCCGGGCCGCCGGTGCATGACGACCTGGTCCGCCGTGACTTCACCGCCACCGCGCCGAACACCAAGTGGTTGACAGGTGTCACCGAGCATCACACCGGTGAGGGCAAGCTGTATCTTTGCGCGATCAAGGACTGCTACTCCAACAAGATCGTCGGATACTCCATCGCCTCGCACATGCGGGCCTCGCTCGCCGTCAGCGCGCTGCGGAACGCGATCGCGCTGCGCGACCCGCGCGATGTCGTGGTCCGCTCCGATCGCGGCGCTCAATTCCGGTCGGCGGCCTACCGGTCCCTGTTGCGCAGCCATGGGCTGGCCGGGTCGATGGGGCGGGTCGGTGCGTGTGGTGACAACGTCGCGATGGAGTCGTTCTTCTCGTTGCTGCAGAAGAACGTTCTCGGTACCCGGCGATGGCGTACCCGGGAGGAGCTCAGGCTGGTGATCGTGTCCTGGATTGAAACGAGGTACCACCGCACCGCCGCCAACACGCCCTGGGCAAGCTCACGCCAGTCGAGTTTGAGACCATCTACACGACCGCCGCAGCGGCGCGAAAACAGTCAGCTCCGATGTCAACCGAAGTCTGGGCAGACCCGCTGTGGGAGCGACGGTCTCGGCGACAATTCCGCACCACTCCGCTTGTGTCCGACACCGCCGCTACCCGCACCGAAGCCAAGTGCGCCCACAGCACCCGATCCAGATCAAAATCAGCGCACCCGCAGCATGATCGACCAGGCGACGCTAGACCCACCCAGGGTCCATCACGGAAACCTTGCCCGAACCAGTCTTCAGCCGGAATCGACACAACTGAACGTGGAACTTCCTCCGGGACAGATCCCAGAGGAATTTCCACGTGCTCCGGCGCGGTGGCTCACGCAGGCAATCGCCGTGACGTCGGCGGCACCGCGCCGTGAGCGCATCAACTTCGCTCAGTGCGGGCACGGCCTGGCGCAGGTCCTCGGCAGCACTGGTGCGCGCCACCGATTCCGCGTCGCCGGGAAAGTGGGGCGGAATCGGTGGCCTGGTTCGGCCTCGTGAACCTCTACGCCAGACCGGTGGTGTCCTCGACTGGGCTCGGCTGCAACGGCCCGGGGCCTTTCTCTTCACCCAACCGAGCAGACACTCCGAACTGGACCCGAGTCGCGTGCGACGTCGGTCACCGTCCACCCGCACGAGTTCGATCGCAGCGCGCTTGTCAATCATCGGAGGACCGCTTCGTCTCCTTGCTTCAGACCTGGCTCTGCTTCTCGAACCTCGGGCCCAGTTTCCCTGGTGTCCACGACCAAGGGGAAGCTTCAGGGTTATGCGGCGGCCCGTTCCCGGATGCGCCGGCGGGAGATCTCAATCAGTTCACGGGCAGTCTCGGCGTGAGGTCCGACGAGCCGGCCGCCTGCTTTGACTATCTCGCCGCCCACGATCACCATCTCGACGTCTGCAGGGCCCGCGCCGAAGACCATGGTGGCTACCGGATCCCCGAAGCCGTCCAGGTGGGGGGCCCTCATGTCGACGAGCACAATGTCGGCATGCTTCCCGACGGTCAGAGTGCCGATCTCGTCGTCCAGGTGCCAGGCCCTCGCCCCGCCCACCGTGGCCAGTCGCAACATGTCACGCTGGTCGAGCTCGACTTGGGCCACTGCCTCGTGGCGCACGACGGCTTCGGCGCTCGCGCGGGAGCGCTCACCCGCGAGCGTAAGGCGCATCTCGCTGAAGAGGTCGACACCACTGCTGGTGGTGGTGTCCACGCTGAGCCCTGCCGGAATGCCGTGGCGCAGCACGGCCCCCGTGGCAGGATAGGTGCCCAGGGCCATCAGCATCTCCGTGGTGGAGGAGATGGCGATGGTGCCTCCGCTGTCGGCGATGAGTTCAAGTTCGCGTTCGGTGAGCTGGTTGGCGTGCGCGTAGTTCACGTCAGGCCCGAGCAGGCCGAGGCTGTCGAGCCTGCTGACGGTGTCGGGGAATCCGGCCATCCCGACGTGGACGGAGATCGGCACTCCGAGGGCCCTGGCGAACGCGAAATCCGCAGCCGTTGCCTTCTCGCTGGTAAACGCCGTGCCCCGCAACGCGAGGCCCATCCTCAGGCGTCCTGCCGCGCCGTTCGGGAAGTGCTCGTCGCGCACCCGCGCCGCATCGATGGGATGACCCTGAGCGGGCTCTCCGAAGAAGCCCGCGGTGTCCTCGCCCGGCCCTCCGTGAAGGAAGATCCCGCGAATACCGGAGTCGTGCAGGGCGCGGATGTCGGCATCCGCGTGACCGGAACCGCGCAGGTTGTGTGACCAATCCGCCACAGTGGTGACCCCTGCGCTCAGGGCCTGCAGCGACCCCCACAACGTGCCGGCGTAGACGTCTTCCTCGGTGTACCCCGGGGCAATGTTCCCGACCACGCGTTCCATGTAGCCCATCAGCGACGCGTCACCAGTACTTCCACCCAGCGCACCCTGCCACACGTGGCGGTGCGCGTCGACCATGCCCGGGATCACCAGTCGGCCCTGAGCATCGACACGCCGTGCGTCCCCACCGGCCCACTTCGCAGCGGACGGGCCCACCGCGGCGATGCGCCCGTCGCGCACCAGCACATCCCCCTCTGCCAGGTCACCCACCTCGGTGTCCAGCGTCACCACATAACCACCCGTAATCAGCAAATCCTGCGCACTCACTGGTCTGTGCACTCTTCAGCCCTCCACGATAGATACCGCCCCAAGCCCAACTTGGTGGCACCGATTGCCCTCTTATCTGTGGGCGGCGTAGCACGTCCGGGAACTGGACAGTGCTGACACCAGAGAAGGCGCCATGTCCTCTGTATGAATACGACCCAGACACTCGCATCCTCAGAGGTAAACCGCACCTTCCTGCTATGAGGGCATCACAGCACCCCATTCCACTGCTACCCAGGGTTGGTTGATGCCTCCCTGTTCAGGTGGCCGGTACCACGTTGTGGTTGATCCGGAACATGTTGGTCGGGTCGTAGGTCTTCTTGACGGCCGCGAGGCGCTCGTAACGCTCGGGGCCGTAGATCGCAGCGGCGTCGGCCGCTTCTTCCGGGGCGAGGTTGTTCACCAGCCGCCGGTCGCTCTGCCAGGGTGCCATGCCGTCGAGCAGCGCGGCGACCGATTTCTTGAGCCGCGGCTCCTGCGACAGCGGACCGACCTCGACGCCCAGCAGGCTGTACGGCAGGCCCCTGGTCGCCACGGCGTTGGGCACCGCCGGCTCGCGGTCCCACGCGCCGCCCAGGGCACGGAGTTCGGTGATCCACATGGTGGTGTCGGACTCGGGGCCGACGAGTTCGATCAGCTTGTCCTGCGCCTGCTCGGGGAACTCCCGCAGCATGATGCCCCGTTCGTAGTAGGGCAATGGATCGGTCGGCTCGTTGTGAATCGACGCGACCTCGCTGTAGGGCATGTCCCTCACGGTGTCCAGGATCGCCGGCGCCACCGCCCGCAGCGGCGCTATCAGCCGCTCGCCGTCCTCGGCCGTGCCGTTGTAGGCGAACCGCAAAGTCACCGAGAACACCCCGCGCAGCGGTTCGGGCAGTTCGGGCAGCGGTGGCAGCCGCAGCACGGCGAACGACGAAATCATCGTCTCCGGGGTGCCCGGGTGCCAGGCGGCCCAGGCTCGCAACACGTCGGCCATCCGCTCACCGGGGAAGTAAATGCCGCCACCGTAGAGGCGGGCCACCGGAAACAAGGCGAATTCCAGCGCGGTCACCACCGCGAAGTTGCCCTTGCCGCCCCGCAACGCCCAGAACAGTTCGGGCTCGGACTCCGCGTCGACCTGCCGGAGTTCGCCGTCCGCGGTCACCACCTCGAGCGAGTGCACATGGTCGGCGGCGTAGCCGTGGGAGCGGCCGAGGGTCGGACTGAGACCGCCGCCCAAGGTGTAACCCGAGACTCCCACCGTGGGATTCGACCCGTTCAGCGGAGCCAGACCCACCTTGGCCGCCTCCGCGACGACCTCCGACCAGATCGCTCCGGCGCCGACGCGGGCCGTTTGGCCGACCGCGTCGATGACCACGTCATTCATCCGGTGGGTCGCGATCACCACGGCACCGTGCGCCGTGCCGACCATCTGGTGGCCGGTGGTCTTCACCAGGACCGGCCGGTGCCGGTCCGCCGCGAACGCGACCGCGGCCAGGACATCGGCCACACCCTGCGCCACCACGATCACCGCCGGCACCAGCTCGTGATTCAGGTTGAAGACGGCGCGTTCCTCGTCATATCCCGCATCGCCCGGCAGCAGAACCGAACCCGCCACCACGGCAGTTAGAGACGCAGCCTCCTCAGGTGACACCGGCGGCAGAGACGAATCGTCGAAAGTCATGGCATATGTCCTATTTTTTAGTTCCGAATATCATGAAACCGAGCGGGCCGGACGAGTCCGAAACCGCTTTCCGCCTGGCCACCCAAACCATCCGGCCGAAAAAGCCGGGTTCCAGAGAATGACGAAGGGGCCCAAAAGCCCGCTTCCTGGCGGAGAGAACTACATCGACAAGAACGAAACTAACAAGACTTGACCGATTACGGCGCGGACCACCGATATGATCATCATCACCAGACTTCGCGGGCACATCCCATGCCCACGAGCACCGTGAAGCGGGAGACTGACCACGCGGTTCTGCTACCTATGCCCGAGCCGGGCGCGCGTGAGGCTTCGCTACAGGCCGTCAGCCTTCGATTTTCTCGATGTCCGGATGTGTGGTATCGCTGTCGGTATTTGCGCTAGCCCGACCCAGTTTTCTGCGGCAATATGGAAGGACTCAACTCGAGAGGTGTCCCACGGGTTGTGGTGCCGGAAATAATTGGCTGAATCGTCTTGTCTGACACCGAACTCGTCCGTGGCGCGACAACCTCATGAAGAAGGTGGCGGATCCGTCGTCATACAACCATTCGGTGGGTGTTCCCGGGGGATCGCGAAAGGCTCAGGCTCGCGGGCTGGAGGGCGATCCGGAGCCGCGTACCTCGGTGGGCTATTTCACGACCTAGGTCTCACCACCAATTCTACGACCACTAAGAGCGTGTCTCGTTTGGATCTTTCCCGCTGGGCTGCATGATCTTGTACCGTGATCGACTCGCTGTCGCAACGGCTGGTGCCCGATGACTTGTGGGCGTTGGTGGAACCGCTGGTCCCGCCGGCAAAGGGGCGTCCGCAGGGTGGTGGTCGTGCGCGGAGGGATCCGCGGGCGGTGTTCACGGCGATCGTGTTCGTGTTGACCAGTGGTTGTGCGTGGCGGCACCTGCCGCCCTCGTTCGGGGTATCGGTGCCCACGGCGCACCGG
>NZ_JBFAAJ010000078.1:0-6723 GCF_040639695.1 Amycolatopsis sp. NPDC023774 | reverse complement strand
CCATCGGCGAGTACTCGTCCCCGCCGATGGGCAGCAGCACGGCCGGCTCGACCACGGCGAGCCGGAGCGGCAGTTCCGGCACGGGCATGTGTCCATCGACAACCCCGCTAACCCCGTTGACCAGCGGCGCAGCCGTAAGAGCGTCGTAACTCGCACATATGTTCGAAGCTCGGCGCCCGCTCGGCGAGTACGGCCCCGAAGACCTCCCGGTGCGGCCGTTGCTGCGGCACGAGCTGAACCCGGATGGGTCGCTCGCCGTCCACCCGCCGCGGCACTGCCCGCGCCAGCACCCGTCGCCGATTCGGGCACGTTCTCCTGGGTCGTGGCGCTGAGCCTGCACTCGCTGATCTGCCACCGGTGCCGCGACGAGGGCCACACCGATCATCAGTGGGCTCTCATCGATCCCGCCTACGAACAGGCCGACGTGGAGGAGGCCACGGGGGCGGGGCTGGAACTGGTCGCCGTGCCACCGGACGAGGCCGCCGGGCCTGGTCGGATCGAGCTGCACCTGGATGGCCACGCGGTCGGCGCGGCCACGCTGGCGGTGTGCCCCCAGGACCGGACCGGGGTGCTCGAGCACGTCCAGGTCGACGGCGAGGTTCGGCGCCGCGGCTATGGGCGGGTCCTCGCGCTCGCCGCGTTCTCCCGCCTGGACTGGTTCACCGATGGGCCGCCCTGGATGCGTGGTGACCGGCGGATGCGGGCACTGCGCGCGGCGCAGCACGGCGTCGGGTACACGTGGACCACCACCCTGATCGAGAACATCCCCTAGGCACGCGGGTTCGCCGAATGGCTGCCGCTGCCGTCGGTGGGAGAACCGCGGTACTGCGAGCACGTGCTCGACGCGGCCGCGCGGCTCACGTCGTAGGGCGGCCGCCGAGACCGACGCTCAGCCTTCCTAGTTCGTCGTCGCGGCACTCGGTGCATCCTCGTCGAACCCGGCCCGGGCGGCCTTGTGCAGGTCGCCCGCGTACTTCTTCCCTGCGGCTGTTCAACCAGGGCACCCGGCGCACGCCCAGTGCTGTCGTCGCGCGCCCTCAGGAGGCGGCTTGGACGAGTTCCACGATGGTGCCGTCCGGGTCGCTCATATACAAAAAGGTCATCCCCTTGGCCGGACCCTCCTGCCTGACCCGCGGCGTCCCATGGCTGCGCCATCCAGCTGCAGCGCAATCCCGCAGCACGGCCTCGATGTCGTCCACGAACAACGCAACGTGCATCGAACCGACATCAAAGGGACGTGGCCGCAAATGCTGCCGATCGGCCGGCTGCGTGTACTCCAACAGCTCGATCTGGCCTCCGCCACCGGGAACCTCGAGAATGGCGAACGACATGGCGCCTCCACGGACGCCGGTGATCTCTTCGAGCGCCTTGCCGGCCACGTCGTCGCGCAGCACGACCTTGAGCCCGAGGACGTCCCTCCAAAACGACAGCGACCTTTCGAGGTCGACGACCGTGATTCCCGTGTGCGCGGTACCAAGGACCTGAAATGACATGAGTACTCCGAGCGACTTCGACTTCCTGGGACACCTCCACCGTGTCACAAGTCGATCACCGAGGACCTATCGAGCCGTCAAGCTCACCTGTGACATTGCCGCCCGATCGACCCACCTTGGCCTTTGTAGCCAACATCGCGCACGCAAGCGCACGCCGCGAAGAGGAGGTCGCAGAGCTCAAGGTTCGATCGCCTGCCGCAGTCCCTTTCCGGCGTACTCGGTTCCCGCCCCTAGGACCCGCCGAAAGGTCGCGTTGTTCGTCTTCGGCTGCACCGAGCAGCGCTCCTGCGCGCTGGTGCTGGGGATCGCCGGGCCGTGTTCGGTCAGCATGGCGGTGAGCACGTCGATCCGGGTGCTGGTACAGCCGTTCGAGGATGCGCCGGACCTCGGCGGCGCGGTCGCCACCGGCCGGGGGTGATGGCGTGTTGCGCACGAACACGCCGCTGCCTCTGCCGGGACATCAGCAGGCCTTCGCCGCGCAGCTCCCGGATCGCACGGTCATCGACGCGAGGCCGTATCGCGCCTGCAGCTCGGCGCCCGAGGGGAGACGGTCGCCCGGCTGCAGCTCGCCGGCGTCGATCGCCTCCCGGATCACCGCTATAAGCTGGAGAAACGGTGGAGTTGGATGGCTTACCGTGGAGGCGTTCCCGGAGATGGAGTCCCTGCAACACCAGGAGGACATCTTCGGCGTGGTCTCGACCCGCCATTTCGGCCTCCCAGTAGCGCGCGCCGAAAAAGAACGCACGCTCACAGCGGCAGGTTGCGATGAGATCTTCCTCGACAAGGACTCCGGCAAGCTCGCCCGCCGGCCCGAGCTGGACAAGGCGCTGCTGTCGGCCAACCGGGCCGGCGACCAGCTCGTGGTGGCCAAGCTCGACCGGCTCGGCCGCTCCCTGGAGCACCTGATCGAGCTGTCCAAGCAGCTGCAGGCCAAGGGGACCTGGTGGTGCACCCTGATGTCCGAGCGGACGATGGACGGCCTGGCCGCGGCCCGAGCGCGCGGCCGCACCGGCAGGCAGAACCGAAGCTCGGTGCCCGCCAGGTGCAGCTGGCCCGGCAGATGTACGACGAGCGCGGCGACGACGGCAACCGCCGCTACACCGTCGCCCAGATCGCCGCCGAGTTCGGCGTCACCCGCCCCACCATCTACCAGCACCGGGCAAGGCCTTCGACGCCACTCCCACGCCGGTGGGCGACAGCCGGGGAAGGCGCGAGCCTGGCCTGTGAAGGTGATCAGAATCAGCGCATAAATATGCCTTACTTTGAATGGTTGCCCGACCGTGGTGATGAGGTAATTCGGTGCTGGTCCGGGTGGTAACCCACAGAGGCCACACAACTGGGCCATTCGGTTGAAAATAGGCCCTGTTGTCGCGTTTTCGGACGCAAGTGCGTGGCTCTTTTTGCCGAATTTCGGGGTCTTCGGTCACTCGATCGTAACCGAGTCCGTCGCGGACAGCGCCCCTGCAACAAACGACCTCTCCCCGCCAACCAGCTCACCGCGCTGAGCCGGCTCCGCCACTGCCTCGACACCCGACGCGCGGAAGAGGGAGGTCAAGAAGCTCCTCGCCGACGAAGCGGAGCGGCCGCTCACGCCCGTGTGCGTGGGTCGACCCTCGGTGACACTGTTGTGGTCCCATGAGCCGATGATCGATTATTTCGGTCGCTCACATGGCGCAGAATGGGGGAGCGTTCAGTGAGTCTTTCACTCGATACAATGAAGCGCCAGCGTTCCATATCCCACCCAATTGTCGGCGCTTCCACGTTCTGGTTGGCGTGGTAGCGTAGTAATCATCGGCACGCCGCCCGCTGGTACGGCATTTCTATTTGGCCGGGTGCTGGGGCGTTTACTCGTTTTCTTTCACGCCCGGCGTTTTTGCGCGTGTTCGGGTGGCTGGTATCCCCGTCGTCGTTGCGGAGGTGATCGGTTCATGGGGCAGGAGAGGTTGACTGTCGCGCCACTGGTGGGGGAGATGTTGACGCGGGCGCAACGGCGGGTGCTGCCCGCCCTGCGTGCCCAGGTGGACCGGCTCCCGCTGCAGCAGCGTCACTGGGTGGCGTTTCATTTCGGCTGGAGCGACGCCGCCGGGAAACCGGTCATCGGCGCGCGCGCCGGCAAGGGCTTGCGGCCCGCGCTGGTCTACGCCGCGGCGGAGGCGGCCGGGGGGACGCACGATCGGCTTGACGAGGTGGCCGCCGCGGTGGAGTTGGTGCACAACTTCTGCATCCTCCACGACGACGTGATCGACCAGGATCGGGAGCGGCGCGGCCGCCTCACCGTGTGGGCGGAGTTCGGGACGTCTGCGGGGGTGCTGTCCGGTGACGCGGTGCTGGCGCTGGCACTGGGGTGTCTCGACGAGGTGCCCCTTGCGCGCCGGCTGTGCACGGCGGTCCAGGACCTGATCCGGGGCGAAGCGCTGGACGTCGAGTACGAGACCCGGCGTGATCTCACCACCGACGACTACATGCTGATGGCCCGGCTCAAAACCGGGTCCCTGATGGGTGCAGCGTGCGCGCTGGGCGCCGCCGCTGCCGGCGCGTGCCCCGAGGTCGTCGCCCGGATGGATCGCTTCGGCCGGTCCCTCGGCCTGGCCTTCCAGATCGCCGATGACCTGCTCGGGATCTTCGGTGACCCGGCGACCACCGGCAAACCCGTCGGGGCGGATCTCCGCCGCCGCAAGTGGACCCATCCGGTGCTCGTCGCCCTGGCCTCGCCGGATCCGGCCGTGGGGCCGTTGAAGGCCCTCTACCGCAGCACCACACCGCCCACCGACGAGCAGGTGGCCGAGTGTGTCTGCGCCATGGAGCGGATCGGTGCGCGCGACATCAGCCGGGAAGCCGCGCTCGCCGCGCTCGCCGACGCCGAAGGCCATCTTGACGGTGCGGGGTTGGACCCCGGCCAAACGGCTCCGCTGCGCGCCATCGCCGCCACGGTGGTGGATCGCTCATGCTGACCGACGGGACCGCCGGCGCCGACCGTGCGCGGCGCGGCGTCGGCCACGGTACGCCGGGGTCGCGGTCCGTCGCGGGCTGGCTGCGCCGCGAAGCGAACCTGACCGGGCGCATGATGGCCGACGACTCATTCATCGCTGTCTTGCCAATTGTGTTCTCGGTAGCCGCCGGTGCCTATGCCGGCCGGCCGGCCGTGGAACTGCTGGCAGGGGTCGGCAAAGCGGTCGTGCTCGCGCTGTTGTTCGTCTACGTCTTCGTCTCGGTGAACCAGGCTCGCTCCGGCGCGGAAGATGCACTGAACAAGCCGTATCGTCCCGTCCCGGCGGGCCTGGTGACCCCAAAGGGCCTCGGGCGTCGCTTCTGGGTGGCCATGGTGGTCTACCCCGTGCTCGGATGGGTCTTCGGCGCGTGGCCGTGGCCGCTGCTGTGGCAGGTCACCACACTGGTGGTGCACTCCCGGTGGGCCTCTCCTCGGTACTACTTGTGGTGGAAGACGCCCATGAACATCTCGGGCGCGGTCACCACGCTTGCCACCGGATGGCAGGTTTCGGCTCCGCTGGGCGCCACCGCCTGGACCTGGATCGCGACCGTGTCGCTCTACTTCCCGCTTGCCATGATTTTCGAAGACGTACGCGACATGGACGGCGACCGTGCCATCGGGCGCCGCACCCCGGCACTGGTGTTCGGCCCGACCTTCGTGCGCCGCTGGTTCGCCACGTTCTCGGCCTTGCTGCCCTGCGTGGTCTACTTCGGACTCGCCCGCCCGTCAGGCGCCGGGGACTGGAGGGGCGTGATCAGCGCCGTGGTTCTCGGCATCCTGTCCTGGACCTGCGCCGCACGGGCGCTGCGCCGGCACAGCCGTTCCGCGGACCGGCTCACCCTCCAGCTCTTCTTCCTGACCTGGGTCCTCACCCTCGCGAGCGCCCCGTTCCTGCTCGCCAAGGCCTGACGGTGCGCGAGAACGAAAGTGCCGTGACGCCGCCGATCCATGACCACTGACGAGGCCCAAAACACTGTGGCCGAGGAGGACCACCATGCCTACACCTGCCGTACCGGTCGAATCGAGGCTGTTGCCCTCGCTGGAGAGCGCCCGCTCGATCGTCTGGCCACTGCTTGAGGAGCGGGTTCGTGCGCTGCAGCCGGACCTGGCCCGGGTCTGCCTCTACCACCTCGGTCTCACCGACGGTGGAGGTGGCTCGAGCAAGCTGGTACGGGCCGGCCTCATGATGGCGGCCGCAGCCGGTCTGGGCCTTGCGCCGCAGGATGTGGGCACCGAGGCCACCGCGGTCGAGTTGCTGCACAACTCGACCCTTCTCCATGACGACATCATCGATGACGACCGGACCCGCCGTGGGCAGCCGTCCGCGTGGGCGGCGTTCGGGGTGCCACTGGCGGTGCTGGCCGGCGATGCGATGCAGGCCGCCGGCTTGCGGCTGATGCTGGAGGGCCAGGACCGGCAGGCGCGCGCGGCCGCCGATGCGATCGGCCTGGTCCTGGCCGGGCAGACCGGCGAGCTGATGCTCGGCGTGGACCCCGCCGCGAGCGTCGCGCAGTTCGAGCAGGTCGCCGCCCAGAAAACGAGCGCCCTGCTGGAATGTTGCCTCACCGCGCCCGCCATCCGGACCGGCGCGCCTGAGGCGATCCTGGCGGCGCTGCGCGGCGCCGGGCACCACCTCGGCATCGCGTGGCAGGCCGCCAACGACCTCGAGGACATCTGGGGAGACCCCGCCGTCACCGGCAAACCGGCCCGTGGTGATCTCAAGCGCCGCAACCTGACCCTGCCCGTCCTGGCCGCCCTGGCCACCGACGGGCCGGCCAGTATCGGCCTGCGCCGGCTGTGGGAGCGCAGCGACACCATCGCCGAGCACCTGGACGAGATGGCCTGCCTGATCGAACAAGCCGGCGGGCGTCAAGCAGCCCAAGATCTGTCGCGCCACCACCTCGACCGGGCGCTCGACTGCCTCAGCCAAGCCGGGCTGACCGCCTCCGGAGCGGACGAGCTGCGCGCCTTGTTCCGCCTCATCGTCCATCGCACGGCCTGACCCCGCTGTGCCCCGACACATCCCAGAAGGAGAAAAGGAGCGACGGCCATGACCATTCAAGAGAGCACGGCACGCCCGGTGGTGCGCACCGACTACGAGCGGGAGTTGCAGGCCGACTGGGACAACAAAACCCACGATCCGATCAACCTGCTCCTCGGTGAGGAGGACGGCCTCTACCACCACCACTTCGCCGTCGGCGGGTTCGACCAGTCGGTGCTCAAGGTGCCCGAACCCGACCG
>NZ_JBFAAJ010000077.1:0-6774 GCF_040639695.1 Amycolatopsis sp. NPDC023774 | reverse complement strand
CTGGTTCTCGTGGCCACGACCAACTTCATCGACGCGGTCGACGAAGCGGTGCTCTCGCGGGCCGACCTGGTCATGAACACCACCTTGCCCGACGAGGACGTCATCGAGCAGATCGTGGCGTCCTCGCTGACCGAACTGGCCGAGCAGTGGACCGGGCTCATGCCGCTCGCCCAGGATGCCGACCTGCGCGCGGAACTGGCCAAAGGCCTGCGGGGCCTCGACGGGCGGCGGGTCCGCAAGGCGATCCTCGGAGCGCTTACCGTGCGCACCGAGGTCGCCCTCGACCCGAATCGGCTCACGGCCGACGACCTGCGCCGCGCGACGCAGCTCGACTACTTGGGCTGATCAGAAACCGCGCGTTGCCCGGGTTGGTGCCACTTCGGTCACCGACCCGGGCAACGCGCATTTCAGGAGTCGGCCAGCTCGTGCAGTGACAGCACGCTGGCGTACTTCGCGTTCATGTCGAACAAGTTGGTGCAGTGGGAAAACCACGACCGATCGAAGCACGCGTCGTCGACGACGATCGTGTCGAACCCGTACGAGCACGCGTCGACGACCGTCGCCCGAACGCACCCCGACGTGGACACGCCGCAGACCACGAGCGAGTCGACCCGCTCCTGGACCAGGTACGGCAGGAGCGGCGTGTGGAAGAACGCACTGGCCTTCGTCTTGCCCAGCACCCACTCGCCCTCGCGCGGCGCGCACTCGTCCGGAAACTCGCCGTATCCCGGCGCCGCCTTGCTCGAGTCCTTGTTCTTCGTCGCACGTCCGGTGAAGCGCTGGCCGTCCGTATCGGCGCGCGTGAAGATGATCGGGGCGCCCCGGCCACGGAACACCCCGATCAGCCTCTCGATGGTGGGCATCGTCGCCCAGGCGGCCGGACCGCAGGCCGTCGAAAACTCCCTGATCGCCTCGTCGAAGGTCAGCCCTCGCGACCCGGTGAAGCCGTAAGTCACGTCGACCACCAGCAGCGTCGGCCGCGCGCCGAGCCGGAACCCGTCGAGAAACCCGGCGCGGCGGTAAGTGGCGATCTCGGCCGGCGGAAGGACGGTCATCCACTCTTTCACCACAAACCTACCTTTCGGTAACGCAAGCGACGGGGCTGCCGAACCGAAGTCCGGCAGCCCCGTCGAGAAACACCTGTTGTCGGGGCTTCGTCAGGCGACGTAAAGCTTCCGATTGTCGTCGTAGATGAACGGGGCTGGGTCACGAGCGAAGTCGTCGTACGAGCCCGGCACCGTGATTCCAGGAACCGCCGGAATCCACCGCTCTTTCAGGAACACGTCGGGGTCCCCGCCGTAACCGCGCGCAAGGTCGACCACGGCCGGGTCGTCCAATGCGTTCAAGTGTCCATTTTGGATGACGGGAATGACGTTTCCCTCGCGAGTGGTGATCTCGTAGGTCGGGAAAAGCAGGTGAACGTGAAGGTGCCCGTACTTGACGTTGTTCTTCGCGGCCCAGGCCTCCTCGCCGGCGCGCCAGCGCGTGCCCATGCCGCAGTGGATGACGCCGGCGCGACGGCGCTCCCACTCAAAGCCTCCGGAGGAGACCATGTTGATGTTCGGCGACCGCACCGTCCACGGGTTGGTGCCGATCGCGACCTCCCACAGCCAGAACAGGCCCGGTCGCGGGAACGAGGGGTAGTGGACGTTCTTCGTCTCCTCCAGCACCTCGCGCCACGCGTCGCCGTAAGGGCCGCCGCCTTCGATGGCTTCGATGCGCCCACCTTCGATGTGCACTTTGATCCGCGGGAACGGCCGGCCGATGTGGCTCGTCGTGCCGGCGATCACCCCGGTCGCGTCTTCCTTGTCGAGGATCGGCGTGGGCGGGTGCCCGTGGAGGTGCCCGAACGCGCGAGTCGGCTTTTCGGTGAAGTTGCGCCGGCTCCCGTCGAAGTACTCTTCGTGCAGGGTGAAGGAGATGTCGGTGCCCTCGGGGTCAGTGAGCCGCACCACGCTCCCCGGGCCCTTGTGCCAGATCTTGTCCCACGTGGTCATGTTGATCAGACGGTGCAGGTCCCGGGGAAAACCACCGGCGCCCTGGAGCAAGTGCTCTTCCTTGAGCCAGGGGAACTGCTCGTACCGGTAGTCGGTCGGCGGTGTCGGGCCGCCGCGGCCGTGGAGCAGCAGGTCGTAACCGGCCTTGCCCGCGAAGTCCTCGACCGAGGGCAGCCCCTCCCATCGGCGCGGTTTCTCGGTCCAATGCGTGTCGCGGATGACAGCCTCAACCTCGTCCCGGTAGTCGGCCTCACGGTCGGGCCCCGAGTCGGTGGTCATGATGTCGACGGTCGCGCCCTTGTCGCGCAGGGCGGTGGCCATCGCGTCGACGACCGTCTGGTCGTAGTGGTTGTCGACGGCGATGAGCACGCGGTCACCGGCGGCGGTGTCGCCGTAGCCGATGAACCCGACCTGAGGAGCACGGTCCTCGGGCAGGCCGGCCAGGACCGAGGCCACCTCGCTCATCTGCCAGCTTTTCCGGCCGCCTCGCCGTGCCGCCTCGGTGATGGTCGCAACCATCCCGGGCGGAAGGATGAAGCTTTCTTCTGATCCACACATTGTTTTGTTCCGAACCTTTCCCTCAGGAGATCGCGCGAAGAACGAACTACTTGCGGGGGAACGCCTTGTCCACAAAGGAGGTGTCGATCAGACCCGCGAGATCAACCTTCTCCACGCCGCCGACCGAGCCCACCAGCGACTGCTGGGAAGACTGCAGGGCCGCCACGGTCGCGACCGGATGGTCGGCGAGAACCTCGGTGGAGTAGTACTCCCACGTCTCGTCGAGCGCACGCTGGTCTTTAAGCCCGAGGTGAGCGCCGAGGATCTTCGTGGAGTAGGCCTTGTCGGCGCGCTCGCGGTCGAAGCCCTTCTTGAGGCCGGCCATGAACTTGTCCAGGACCTCCGGGTGCGCCTTGATGTAATCCGACGTGCTGGAGATTCCCACCGCGATGTTGGGGGTCTTCTCCTTGGCCAGGTCGAGCACCATGTGCATCCCGGCGTCCTCGAACTTGATACTGGCCGGCGGATGCGTGGCGGAGGCGTCGATGGTCTTGGACAGCAACGCGTTGTTGACGTTCGTCACCGAGCCCAGAGGAACCAGGTTCACTTCGCTGGGCTTGATCCCCAGCTTCTTCAGTGCCAACAGGGTGCCGATGTACTGGGAACCGCTCTTCGATGTGTAGCCGATCTTCTTGCCCTTGAGTTCGGCGCCGGTCGCCACGTTCGCGTACAGCTGGTATGGGACCACCGGAGTGAGCGCGGCCAGCACCTTCACGTCGCCGCCGGCCGCCTTTCCGGCCACGATCTGCGAGCCGCCGATTGAGGCGATTTGCGTCTGACCGGAGATCAGCGCGGGGTAACCCTGGTCGCTGTCCAGCTTGACGAGCTTGACGTTGAGGCCTTGCTCCTTGAAGTAGCCGGCCTCCGAAGCGATCCACAGGGGAAGCTCGTCGGCAACTTCCTCGCTGTAGCTGACCGTAATGACGCCGTCGGCTCCGGGGGAAGACGATGCGCCACAGGCCGTGAGAGAAGACATGGCGAGCACCGCGGCCAAGGCGGCACTGAGAGCGCCAGGTTTGAACGTCATTGTTCTGTCCTTCTGGGGTGGTGGGAAAAATTAATGGTTGCTGGGACGCCACGCCGCGAAGTGGTTCTCCACTCGGCGCAGCAGCGAGGTCAGGATGACGCCTGCCGCAGCGAAGATGAACAGCCCGGCGAAGACCGTGGCGGTCTGGAACTGCTGCCCGGCGGTGTTCATCGTCATGCCGACACCGTGCTGCGCACCGCTGAGCTCAGCCACGAAGACACCGATCAGCGCCTGGCCCACCGCCAGCCGCATCCCGCTGGCAATGAACGGAACGGTGCCCGGCAGGGCCACGGTGCGGAACAGCTGCAGGTCGCTCGCCCCGAAACACCGTGCGACGCGGACGGTGCCCTGTTCGAGCGACTGGACACCCTGCGCGGCGTTGATGAGCACCGGGAACAGCGCCATCAGGAAGACGATCGCGATCTTCGAGGAACTGCCGATGCCAAGCCAGATGATCAGCAGAGGCGTCAGCGCGATACGCGGGGTGGCATACAGGAAGTTGATGAAGGGGTTCAGCGCATAGGCGACCCTCTTGTACCAGCCGATCAACAGGCCCAGCGGCAGACCGACCACCACCGCCAGCCCGAGGCCGATCAGTAGTTCCTGGGCGCTGGTCCACAGGTCGATCCAGATCTGACCGCCTTGGATCAGGGTCCCGAAGGCTTCGATGACGTCGACCGGCCCAGGCAGGATCAGCTGCGGCTGAAGCCGCAGCAGCGCGACGACCTCCCACGCAACCAGCACGAGGATGACTGCGCTGATGCCGATCAGGCGCTGCTCGCTCAACCACGATGGCACGCGACGACGCTTGGCTTGCCGATTGCGAAGGGAAGGACCACCAACGCGGGATTCGATCCGTGCGGCCGGTTTCTCGGAAGAGGTGATGCTCATCGGTGTGCCTCCTGGCCCACGCCGTTCTTGGTGCCGTAGAGAACGTCGGCGATCTCGTCACGCAGGTGAGCGAACTCCGCCGTCCGCCGAATCTCCTGCGAACGCGGCCGATCCCACGGCACGGTGATCTCCTTGACGATGCGACCGGGGCGCGGGCTGAACACGCAGACCCGGTCCGACAGGAACGCGGCCTCGGAAATGTCGTGGGTGACGAACAGAGCCGTCACGTCGCGCGCCGCGCAAACCCTGAGCAGTTCAACCTGGAGAACTTCTCGCGTCTGTGCATCGATCGCGGCGAAGGGCTCGTCGAGCAGGAGGATCTCCGGCTCGACCGCGAGCGCGCGGGCAAGATTCACCCGGGCCTGCATGCCGCCGGAGAGCTGCGCCGGAAACTGCTGCCCGACCCCGGCCAGCCCGACCAGCTCCAACAGCTCGTCGGCGCGCTGCTTGGCTTCCGCCTTCTTGACCTTCTTGGTCAGCTCGAGACCGTAGCTGACATTCGCCTGAACAGTCCGCCACGGCAGCAAGTTGGCGTGCTGGAAGACCATCGCCCGGTCGGGCCCTGGGCCGGGGATCGGGCGCCCGTCGAGTTCGAGCACGCCGTCGGCGATCTTGACGAATCCGGCGACAGCGTTGAGCAATGTGGTCTTGCCGCAGCCGGACGGCCCGACCAAGCAGACGAAGTCGCCACGTTCGACGGTCAGGTCGCACTGCTCGACGGCCGTCGTTACCTCCTTCGACCCAGGCTTGGCGTATTCGATCGTGACACCTCGTGCTTCGAGGTGCGCGATCCCGCCGGTGCCCCCCACATCGGTGTGTGCAGCATCACGGGCTGCCGTACTGGACGGTGCCAGCTTCTCTCGGCTCAGCATGGGAGGGAGAGTAGGACTAATTGTCAGTCCAAAGCAATGGCCTTGGCGGGATTTCTAGCCATGCCGGGACCGGCGGGCGCCCAGCATCAGTCTCTGACCTGGCGATCTGGCTTAAGGTTAAACCATTAACTGTTACGGTATGGTGTCCTATCGGCATCGACGACGTTTTAGGTGGGGACATGGCTGCCACTGGACGTAGCACGACAGACGGTCTCTTCAACCGCGTGAACGCGCCGCGGGTTTCGCAGGTCATCGTGGACCAGGTCAAGGTCCTGATCCGGGACGGCGCCCTTACACCAGGAGATCGGCTACCGAGCGAGCGCGAGCTGTGTCAGCGGTTCGGCGTGAGCCGGGTCACCGTTCGCGAGGCCCTCCGCATACTGGAGGCCAGCGGACTCGTCACGATTCGGGTCGGCGCCCACGGTGGCGCCTTCCTGACCGCGCCGAGCACGGACCGCGTCGGCGAGGGCCTGGCCGACCTCCTGACAATGTCCGCGCTCACGGCCGGCGAAGTGACCGAAACGCGCAAGATCGTTGAGCTCGGCGCGCTCCCCCTGATCGTCGAACGGGCGACCGACGACGACATCGACGCGCTGTTCAAGCTCGCCGAGGAGGGGCAAGCCGCCGTCGACGAGGACGCGTACACGGTGGACATCTCGGCGCGCTTCCACATCCGGCTTGCCGAGTGCGCCCACAACACGGCACTGGCGATGTTGATCCAGAGTTTCCACGGCCCCATGCTGATGTCCCTGAGGGAGGCTCGCGAGCACGCGCCCGCCATGGGCAAGCGCGGAACCGACGAACACAGGCGACTCGCCGAAGCCATCCGTGAGCGCGACCTCGCCGCTGCCCAGCACGTGATGAGCGAGCACATCGCCCGAACCGCGCAACGAGTCTCGCACGGCGCCGAGCAGGACTGAGCAAGCTCACACCCGCACACCCTCGCCCTCCACGACGCCCTCCGTTAAGGTGTAATGGTATAACCAAAGGAGGACTTCATGGCGGTGACGGAAGGCGCCAGCAACGCCGGAACCCTGGTCGTCGGTGCCGGGCAGGCCGGCGTCGAGCTCGCCGGTTCGCTCCGCAAGCTGGGCGCTTCGGGACCGATCACGCTGCTCAGCGCCGAGGCCCGGCTGCCCTACCAGCGGCCCCCGCTATCCAAGGCGTTCCTCAAAGGGGAGCTGCCGGAGGAGAGGCTGGCTCTCCGTGGCGCCGACTTCTACGCGGCGCAGCAAATCGAGTTGGTCCGCGGCGAATGGATCGAGGACATCACCGTGACCGATCCCGAACGCGGAACCGGTGTCGCAACCACCAGATCCGGCCAGCCGATGGTCTTCGATCGGCTCGCGCTGGCCACCGGAGGCACCCCCCGCCGCCTCCGGATTCCCGGGAGCGAGCTCACCGGAATCCACTACCTGCGCGATATCGA
>NZ_JBFAAJ010000076.1:0-7475 GCF_040639695.1 Amycolatopsis sp. NPDC023774 | reverse complement strand
GCCAGGACAGCGTCGAGGAGACCTGGCGGATCATGCAGCCGCTGCTCGACGCGCCACCGCCCGTGCACACCTACACCCCCGGCAGCTGGGGTCCGCACGGCTCCATCTCGTCGTATCCGATGGGCCATGCGGGTGAGACGCCGCCGTGGTGCTTGAGCTCGCCGAAGTCTCGCTCGCGCAGCCGGTACAGCGCGGCTCCGTAGAACTTCGTCGCACCGCCGACGAAGTAGCGGTCCTGAGGCTGGAACGGTTTTCCCTTGTCGTCGAACCACTTGTCGGGCGACACGTAGCGGTTGTCGACGAAGAGAGCTTCGGCGTCCCAGTTCTGCGCCTCTCGGGGCAGCCAATCGCCGCGTTCGAGGATCAGCACGCGCTTTCCCGACGGCGCGAGGCGGTGTGCGAGGGTGCCGCCACCGGCGCCCGAGCCCACGATGATGACGTCGTAGTGCTCGGTCATGCTGATCTCCTCAGGAGCTGTCGGCTTTCGGCCCGGAGCCGCCGCGATGGACCGAGATGTGCGGGACGTCCGCGGCGTCGTCTCCCCAGGCGATGCGCTGGGGTTTCGTGGACCACTCGACGGTCGCGGCGTGGTCGCGTTCGAAGTAGTCCCACGCCCAGGAGACGAAGGCGTCGACCTTGCTGTGCGCGCCGCTCAGCAGCATCGCGTGGACTCCGAGCCAGGCGGCGAACGCGACCGGGCCGTCGACCTGGTGCCGGTGCTTGCCGACCTCGGCGACGGCCGCGTTGCGCCCGATCATCGCCATGATGCCCTTGTCCTTGTAGTGGAACGGTTTCGTCGGCTGTCCGGCTCGCCGGCGCAGGATGTTGGCCGCGGCCCAGTCGCCGGACTGCTGGGCCACCGAGCCCAGCTGCGGCAGCGTTGGGCCGTGCCGCGCCGGGATGTTCGCGGCGTCCCCGATCGCGTACACGCCCGGGTGTTCCTCGACAGTCAGGTCGGGCAGCACGTCCACCCGCCCGCCGCGACCGGTCTTGAGCCCGGCGGCGGCCTGCACCACCGGTGCCGCCGACTCGCCGCCGCCCCAGATGACGGTGCGGGTGCGGATGACGGTGCCGTCGTCGAGCTCAACCCGGTCGGCGTGTACGGAGGCGACGCCCGTGTCCAGCCGGGGTTCGGCGCCCTGCTCGGTGAGCCGTTTGTGCGCGTACTTGTGCGATCGGTCGGAAAAGGCGCCGAGCAGCGTGCTGCCGCGGTCGATCAGGAAGATCCGCCCGGACTTCGGTATCCGGTCCATGGTCGCGAGGGCGGTCATCAGCTCGGTGAGCGCGCCGGTGATCTCGACGCCGGTCGGGCCGCCGCCCACGACGACGATGTCGAGCGCGTCCTGCTCGAGCTCCCCGGCCGAGACCGCCCGCACCAGATCCTGCACGTGGAGCCGGAGCCGCTCGGCGTCGGCCACCGAGTAGAGCGGGAACGCGTGCTCGGCGGCGCCCGGGACACCGAAGTACTCGGGTTGTGCGCCGGCCGCGAGCACCAGCTGTGATCCGCTGATCTTCTCGCCGTCGGACAGCGTCAGGGTGAGGTTCGCGAGGTCGACCTCGGCGACGTGCGCGGTCCGGACCTCGACCGTCGGGTAGGCGTGGAAGATCACCCGGTGCGGGCGCGCGATGTCTTCCGCGGGCAGCTGCGCGGTGGCGACCTGGTAGAGAAGCGGCTGGAACTGGTGGTAGTCGTTGCGGTCGACGAGGGTCACCCCGATGCCTTCGTCACCGAGCCGGTGGGCACAGGCGACTCCCGCCAGCCCGCCGCCCAGCACCAGGACGTTCCGGCTTTCGTCACGCTGCCCGGTCACAGTGACAGCTCCCGGTCCATCTCGCCGACCATCGCGAGCGCGGAGACCAGCCACAACGAACAGATCAGTAACGTGCCTTCCTTTCCGGACAGCCCGTCGTCGGTCTCGTCGGTCTTGTAGCGCAGGACATAGCCGTTCTCGGTCAGCTCGTCGGCGATCGCGTCGACCGTCTTGCGCATCCGTTCGTCGGTGCCCGGCAGGAAGCCGAACAAAGCCGCGAGCCTGACCCCGTGGGGCCCGAACCGGAAGGATCCGGCTCCTCGGTCGAGCAGGTTGCCGAAGGCGCTCGGGGCGTCGAACGCGCGCAGGCAGAGCCAGTCGACGGATCCGTCCGGAGCGACCAGGGCACCGGTGTGGCAGTCGGACAGGAACGCGTAGTCGGCGATCCGCGGGAAGGGCGAGGTCGTGGCGTTCACGGAGGCTCCTTCACAGTCGTGACGCGCGGAGTCGCGGGCCTGCTTCGACGATTGATGGACCGGGCGGTGCGGCAATCACCTTTCGCAGGTGATTGCGGTCCGGCTCAGCCGGGCTCGGTGTCGCCGGCGCGGTCGGCGGGGTCCTCGACACCTTCCTCGGGCAGCAGCCGACGCTGGTCGAGCACGTAGAGCAACACGAACCCGGGCAGCACGATCAGCACCGCCCCTCCCACGGCGACCAGCAACGCGATCAGGGTGCCGGTCGGTGCGGCCGCGGCGGAGACGGTGAGGCTCTCCGGCAGCAGGTACGGCCACTGGGCGACGCCCCAGCTGAAGATGATGCAGGCGACCGCGACCACGGCGAGCACCCGCGCACCGCGCGCGGCGTCGCGGACCAGCAGCACCAGGGCGCCGAACCCGGCCAGGACGCTGAGCACGACCGGGGGCAACGCCCACGAGGTCAAGCGGCCGAAGACATACGGGGCCGAGGCGCTCAGGACGACGAAGCCGATCACGGCGACGATGGCCGCGACCACGGCGCTCACGACGGCGCGGCGGCGGAAGTAGCCGGCCAGAGCGGTGTCACCTGCTCGCCGTGCGTCCCACACCAGGTACACCGCCGCCAGGTACGCGGCCAGCACGACCGCCAGCCCACCCGTCACGAGCGAAGTCGGGTTGAGCCAGCTGCCCACCGGGTCGCCGGCCACGCCACCGGCCGGCACGCGACCGGACGCGATACCGCCCGCGATCGCGCCGAAGCAGAAGGGAACGAGCACCGACGAGAGGGCGAACGCGCCACCGAAGACACGACGGACGCGAACGGTGACCACAGACTTGCGGAACGCGAAGCTCGCACCGCGCAGCACGATGCCCAGGGCCGCGATGGTCAGCGGGACGAACATGGTAAGCGTGATCGACTGGTAGGTCGTGGGGAAGGCCGACCACGTGACGACGAAGATGAAGATCAGCCAGACGTGGTTGGCCTCCCACACCGGGCCGATCGATCGCTCGATCAGGCCGCGCGGTGCGGCACCTCGCTCGGGCCCGCCGGCGATCAGGTCCCAGAAACCGGCGCCGAAGTCGGCTCCGCCGAAAACCGCGTACGTCGCCAGCGCGACCAGCAGCACAGCGGCGACAGCGGTGCTCACGGCTCGGACTCCGCGGCCTTGGCCGGCTCGGGCTTCTCCGCCGGCCCGTACGGTGTTTCCATGTCGAGGAACCCGCCCGCTCGGCGGAAGCGCCTGCTCATCGAGCGCAGCACCATGATCGTCGTCACTCCGAGTGCGAGGTAGAGCACGATCACGGCGATGAAAGTGATCCAGACGCCGGTGTTGCCCGTCGCCGCGGCCTCGACCTTCATCAAGTTGTAGACGATCCACGGCTGGCGGCCGACTTCGGTGAGCACCCAGCCGGCCTCCATGGTGACGACGGCGAGCACGCCCGAGCACGCCGCGACGCGCAGGAACCACTTGCCCGCCGGCATGCGCCGCCGGAACAACCAGACCGCGCCGTACCAGACCGCCAGCAGCAACAGCAGTGACCCGAGACCCACCATCACGTCCCAGGCCAGGTGGACGACGTTGGCCTCCAGGACCGTCGGACGCGTGTCGGCTGGCACGCTGTCAAGTCCCTGGATGACGGTCGACCGGCCGGTGCCCGGGTCCGACAACCACGACGCCATGCCCGGGATCGGGATGCCTCCGGTGACCGTGCCGTCCTCGTTGAGGTGGCCCAGCAGTGTCTCGGGAACATCCGAACTGGTCGTCGGCACCAGTTCGATCGCGGCGAATTTGACCGGCTGGTTGTCATAAACCCAGCGCGCCAGGGTGTCGCCCACGCCTATCTGGATCGGCGTCGCCACCGCGGCGACGGTGAACGGGATGGTGAACCCGAGCTTGTGGTAGCGATCGACCCTGCCGCGCAGCATCCCGACCGCGTAGACCGACGCGATCAGGAACCCGCCGACCAGGTACGCGGCGACAACCATGTGCGCGGCCTGCAGCGGCATCGCGTCGTTGAAGATCACCGCGAGCGGGTCGACGTCGATGATCTCGCCCTGCGCGTTCGCCGTGAACCCGGACGGGGCGTTCATCCAGGCGTTCGCCGCGACCACCGAGACCGAGCCGAACACCCCGGCGAGGGCGATCGGCACGCCGGTCCAGAAATGCGTCCACGGTTTCAGGCGGCGCCAGCCGAAGATGTAGATCGCGACGAAAATCGCCTCGGTGAAAAAGAACAGTCCCTCGAACGCGAACGGGATCCCGAAGGCCTCGCCCCAGATCCCCATGAAGCGGGGCCAGAGCAGACCGAACTCGAAACTCAGCACGGTCCCGGTCACCGCGCCCACCGCGAAGGTGATGGCCATGTACTTCGACCAGCGCTGCGCAAGCACCAGTGCGGCCCGGTCGTCCTTCCGCAACGCCCGGTAGTTCGCGATCAGGACCATGAACGCCCACGACACACCGAGCGGCACCAGGATGATGTGGAACCCGAGCGTGAACGCCATCTGCGAACGCGCCCACGGCACGGGATTCACGGCAGCCATCGTCGCCAAGCCGGTCAACGTCTCGCCCACGATCACCCCTACCTCCTGGTGCACGGCCACCGCCGCTCGGTGGGTTCGCCGATTGCGGCGCCGGGCCGACCCTCTCCGGTCCCGATCCCGACGGGCATCACCCCGCAGAGATGACGTCGACCGCGGATCGGATCGCGCCTTCACCGCTGCCGCCCGCCGATCGCGTCCTTGTCGTTGACCGCCGCGAGCTCCCCCCGCTTCTCGCGATGGCCCAACGCGACCCCGGCGGCCTCGCGTGCCTCGCAGGAGCCGTTCACCCACGCAACCCATCACTGCGACGCGTAGCGGGACCTCGACGCCTCGCAGGGCCGCGCTGTTGGCTGGAGGCAGCCGTGACGGTTTTTTTGCACAACCGGCAAAGTCGTCGTCAGGGCAGCGACTCGGCCCGGATCCACTGCACGCGGACGGTGACCGGGCGGCCGGTGGCGTCCCGGACCGCGGTCTGGAGGTCGGCGACCGGGGGTGGCCGGGCGCCGGAGGCGACCAGCGCCTCGACCGTGTTGCCGTCGACGCTGAGTTGGAGCACGAGGGAGATCTGGTCCGGGCCGATCCAGTCGGTGAGCTCGGTGCGCACGACACTTTCCAACTCGTCCGCCTCCACGGTCTGCCATCCTGTGGTGGCCAGGGGTACCGCGAGGCCGGCGAGCAGCACGGCTGTCGCCACCGAGATCGTGAGCAGTCGCCTGCCCGCCCGTTCGACCGCGGCGCCGAACCCGGTCATCAGCAGTACCCCGCCGACCGCGATGACGATCGCCACCATGTTCACCGCGAACAGCAGGAACGCCCCGAGCGCTGAGTGAGTGTCGCCGCCGGTCAGCGCGGCGCCACACACGCACAGCGGCGGCACCAGCGACACCGCGACGGCCACCCCGGGCAGCGAACCGGCGACGTCCGCGCGGACCAGCGCGAAGCCACCGGCCGTGCCCGCGGCCAGTGCGATGGCCAGGTCGGTCAGGGTCGGGCTGGTTCTCGAGGTGACCTGTGCGTCCTGCAGCGAGGAGGCGAGATCGGGGAACGTCGCCGCGATCAGCATCGCCACCGTGAGAACCAGCGCTATCCCGCCGATCACGACCGCTGCGGCGACGAGTGCGCGCCGGGCCACACCGGACACCACGCCGGCCGCGAGCGCCTGGATGGGCACCATCAACGGCGCGACGATCATCGCACCGATCACCGTGGGGTCCGAGTCGGACAACACTCCGTAGGTGGCGATGACCGCCGCCAGCGTCAGCAGCACGACGAACCGGACCAGCCGGGTCCTGGTGCCGGGCCCGTCGAAGTACACCTCGTCCGCGATCCGCGCCCGCTCGGTGTCGTCCATCGGACCGCGCGGCGGCACCGGTGCGATGGTGAGCGCCGCGATGTCGGCGCGCGTCGGAACCAGGACGGTGGCAAGTCCGCCACCGAGCCAGACGAATCCGACTGCGACGAGTGTGGCCTGACCGAACAGGTCCGGCGCGGCCAGGGTCGCGACGGCCAGGGCGAGCTCCGCGGTCCCCAGGAACACCAGCCACGGGCGCAGGAGCAGCGCCCGGCCCACCGTCGCCGCAGTACCCAGGTCGGCCAGCCCCCGCACCGCGATCAACGCACCCACCGCCAGCGACATCCGCGTCGCGTCGTGCCCGCCGAAAAGCAGGATGAGGCCGGCCACGGCCGGCCCCACTGACCTGAGCAGCCCGGCCGGACGGGCCGCCGGGGCGAGCCGGGCCGCCGAGATCGCCTCGACGAGAGTCACCGCGAGCAGCAGGCCCCCGAACACGGTGAGGGCCGTGCTCCGCTCGCCGGGAAACACGACCCAGGCCAGCAGCAACAGCAGTGCGGCCGCCGCGCGTGCCAGTCCCGGGCGCATCAAGACGGACCGGCCGGTTTGCCGGGCGTGCCAGGGGTCAGTGGACGACGTGCACATTCGCGCGTGGTACCCGTAGCCGGGTCAACACCGGTGCGGCGGGCACCACACCGACCGCCGCCTCCGAGCCGCAGGCACCGGCCGAGGTAGGGACCGAGTGCGTGCACCGAAATCAGGGCGATGGCCGGGTACAGGACCCGGACGAAGGTGATCTCGACCAGCGGCCTCAACGTCTCCTGGGCCTTCCGGGCATCGACGAGGCGCCCAGTGGCCGGCGGTGTGCCGACCGCAACGAACACGGTCGGCGCGACCAGGGGCACTCGGGCGAACCGGGCGGCGACCGCACCCCACACGAAGATCGCCACGGCGACGATCAGGACCGCTGTCACATCCATGGCGAGCCCTTCTGTCCCGTCGAAGTGTCTGCCTGCCTGCCCGGGCGGGGTTCACCCGCGAGGGATGAGTAGCGGGGTCACCTCTGTCGGCGCCGGTTGGCCCCGGTACTTCTCGATCCACTCGTTCGCCACGCCGGCCGGCGGCTTGCGCCCGTTCGGAACGCCCGGGCGATCACGGCTTGTCACCGCGTTCGTCGTCCTCATAGGACAATGTTGCGGTGCTGCCGATGACCTGCTCGCGCGGCACGCGTAACCGCTTGACTGATGGGCCGCATGAAGTCGCGGCCGCCGCCGGATGCGATACAAGTCACCGCTGGAAATCCTCAACACGCCGCGCCTACGCGGATGTCGCCGACGTGCCCGAGCAACAGGCGGTCAACATCCGCAACCGGTCCTACGCCATCGGGTCCCTTGTGGACATTCCGGGCAACG
>NZ_JBFAAJ010000075.1:0-7536 GCF_040639695.1 Amycolatopsis sp. NPDC023774 | reverse complement strand
GGCCCCACCACCGACGACGCGATGACGCGTTCGGAGGAACGGCTGCGGGTGGGCACGCAGCGGGAACAGACCGGCCGGGCGGCGCTGCGCAAGTACGTCGTCACCGAGACCCA
Organism: Amycolatopsis sp. NPDC023774; assembly: GCF_040639695.1. NCBI lineage: Bacteria > Bacillati > Actinomycetota > Actinomycetes > Pseudonocardiales > Pseudonocardiaceae > Amycolatopsis > Amycolatopsis sp. NPDC023774. The sequence continues at coordinate 7,423 of NZ_JBFAAJ010000075.1, read as the reverse complement.
GCAGGTCTCGGTCCCGGTGACGCACGAGGAGGTCCGCGTCGAGCGCGAGCCCATCACCGAGGCCAACGCCGCAGCTGCCCTCGACGGGCCGGCCATCTCCGAGGAAGAGCACGAGATGACGCTGCACGCGGAGCGGCCGGTCGTGGAGACCGAGGCCGTGCCGGTCGAACGGGTGCGCCTGGCCAAGGACGAGGTCACCGAGACCGAGACAGTCTCCGCCGAGGTGCGCGAGGAACACATCGACACCGGTGGCCTGCCCGAGAACCCCCCGCGCGGTTGAGGTCCGCACTCGCTTGCGCGAGAAAATTTCGGATTCAGACCCCGCCCGCTCTAAAACAGGGCGGGCGGGGCCGTCTCTTACCGTCGCGTGAATTCCCGGCTGGCTCCGCAGGATCCTCTTTGAAAGTCACTGGAACTGCGCGATAGCGCGCGTCGAGGGGTAGTCGGGAGCCCACGTGGGTGGCCGTCGGAGGCACCCATGATGTGTGCATGGAGAAAACGCGATTTCCACCTACTGGCTGGCCGCCATTGATGTCCGGCGCGGGATTTCCGACGCCTGGAGCACCGTCGCGACGTTCGTGCCGAAACTGGTCGCGTTTCTGCTCATCCTCATCATCAGGTGGCTGATTTCGACAGCGATCGCGAAGCTGGTCGACAAGCTGCTGCACCGGGTCGGGTCCGACCGCCTGGTCGAGCGCGGTGGGATCAAGACGATGCTGGATCGGTCGAAGTTCGATGCCTCCAACCTGATCTCGAGGCTGCTGTACTCCGCGCTGCTGCTGATCACACTGGAGATCGCGTTCGGGGTGTGGGGACCGAACCCGGTGTCGGCGCTGCCGACCGCGGTCGTGGCCTGGCTGCTGCGCGCGGCCGTCGCGATCATCATCATCATCATCATCATCATTGTGGTGGCTGCCGCCATCGCCCGCGCGTGAAGGACCTCATTTCCGGAGTGCTGTCCGGAGTGTCCTACAGCAAGGTGCTGGCGACGATCGCCTCGGTGTTCGTCTGGGGCCTGGGCATCGTCGCCGCGGTCAACCAGATCGGAATCGCCACCACCGTCACCACGCCGGTCCTCGTCACCGTGCTGGCCCGGCGGGATCGCCGTCGTGGGCGCCGGCGGCGGGTTGATCAAGCCGATGCAGTAGCGCTGGCAGCGGTGGCTCGACCGCGCCGACGACGAGATTTCGCGGGCGGGGCATTCCCCACGCCGGCCGCCACCGCAGTGCCTGCACGCGGCACCGGCCCGGCCCACGCCCGATCCACATAAGACGTCATCGCTCCGCCCCACACTCGGCCCTGATCGCCACGGGGCGGCTTCGCCGGGTCCGCGGCCGGGATCCGGCGAAGCCGCTCAGGTCGGCGAGGACAGGCCGGCTTGATCGTCAGCAAGCGGGCCAGAGCGATGTGCGCGGGCAAGCCGGCACACCGCCAGCAACCGCGGCTCAACCCACGACGCCGCGGCCCAGCCCGCCAGGTCAGCGACCGGCGACCAGGTGCGACCCGTGTCCTGCTCGATCAGCCCGCGAGCGCAGGAGGGCAGCAGCACCGTCGCGGCCACCGACGCTGAACCCTCCACCCGAGCACGAGGATGTCGCGCACCGCCGCGGCATCCTGATCCACCACCGCGGTCAGAGCTGGAACCGCGGCCACTGCGGCCATCCCCGTCGTCCCCCACCGATCGACCAGATCCGTCAAAAACCGCCGCGCCCGCTGCTCGAACCAACCGCTCAACATCCGCCCACGGTAATGCCCGCGCCAAGAACCATCGGTGCGTGTCGCGTGGCTCACCCGGCGATGCCACGGCGGCCGCGGCAAGCTCGGGTGCTCGGGCGGCTGCGTTGCGCTGTCCTCGCCGTCCAATCAATACCATCAGGCCCGGTCGTGGGTGAGTTGCCAGGTCATCGTGACGTCAGTGCCGTGCTGGTGCGATAGACGAGGCCAGCGACCTCAGCGACGGTCGACGCGGTCGGCGGGGCGGTTCCATTGGCGTTGAGGGCGTGGCCGATGATGGGGACGAATCCCGCGGCAAGGTCGGTGAGCTCGGCCAGCTCCGCGACGAGCGTGACCCGTGCTCGGCTCGCCTCGGTGAACGGCGGGATGCGCGCGCCGTTCTCGGCTGACGCTGCGGCGCCGGATCACCCGGCCTTCGCTGCACCTCTCTGCGCAGCCAGCCACCTCGCCGACCGGTGCTGACGTGATCGTCTCAATCTCGAATTGCCCGACCTCGACGGAGTGGCGGTGTGCGCGCGTCCGCGAGATCAACGACGTGCCATTGGTCGGCTGGGAGACTGCGGTTAACACCGTCGAAGAGACGATTACCGGCTACGCCGCGACAGCCGGTCCCGGCCCCGGACCCCGCGCGAGATGTCGTGGCGTGACCAGTGGCTTCTAGAACTGCGGCGTGCGCGGGAGTGGCTCGTCCGGGAGCAGTCCGCTTTCCCGGCCGCGTCGCGGTGACGCGGTTCGGCCTGCGTTGAGTTTGCGGACGAGTCGCTCCTGCCGGGGCCAGCGGACGTCGGTGGCCCAGCCGAACTGTTCGAACCAGCGGATGATCCTGGCGGACATGTCCAGCTGTCCACGGCGGACGCCGTGGCGGGCGCAGGTGGGGTCGGCGTGGTGGGAGTTGTGCCAGGACTCGCCCATCGAGGCGATGGCCAGTGGCCAGAAGTTCGCGGACTTGTCGCGGGCGGCAAAGGGTCGGTCGCCGATCATGTGGCACAGCGAGTTCACTGACCACGTCACGTGGTGCAGCACTGCGACGCGGACCAAGCCAGCCCAGAAGAACGCGGTGAGCGCGCCCCACCACGACAGGGTCAGCAGCCCACCCAGTGCAGCCGGCGCCAGCAGCGTCGCGACCGTCAGGACGGGGAACAGGCGGTTCACCCTCGCGATGTCGGTGTCGGCGAGAAGGTCCGGGGCGAAGCGTCTGGCGTTGGTCTGTTCACGATGGAACAGCCAGCCCATGTGCGCGTGCCAGAAACCCTTGGCCAGTGCGGCGGGCGTGGTGCCGAAGCGCCAGGGTGAGTGCGGGTCGCCGTCACGGTCGGCGTAGGCGTGGTGGCGTCGGTGATCGGCCACCCAGCCGATCACAGGGCCCTGCATGGCCATGCTGCCGGCGACCGCAAGCGCGATGCGCAGGCCACGATCGGCCTTGAAGGCACCGTGGGTGAAGTACCGGTGGAAACCGATCGTCACTCCGAAACCGGTGAGGAAGTAGAAGCCGACCGCCAGAGCCAGGTCGAGCAAGCTCAGTCCCCAGCCCCAGGCGAGCGGAACAGCCGCGGCAACCGCCAGCAGGGGCACCACGGCGAACAGTTTCACCAGAAAGGTCTCGGTGGCGGTCTTTTCACCCGCGAGCATCGGTTCGGGCCGGGCGCGGGTGCCCGGACGTTCCATCGTGGGGTTGGTCATCGTCACGTACTCCGGAGGCAGGGGGCGCTCGCCGAGGGCCGGGGCGATTCACGGATGAGATTCATTGTCGGACGGTGGCTTAAACACGAGGGTCGTCCGGCACCGGGTGCCGGGCGACCTGCACGTGAACAGGCTGTCAGAGCGCCCGCACAGTGCTGGCCTGCGGGCCCTTGTGGCCCTGGGTCAGCTCGAATTCGACATGCTGGTTCTCCTCGAGGCTGCGGAAACCCGGGCCTTCGATCTCGGAATAGTGGACGAAGACGTCCGGGCCGCCATCGTCGGTGGAGATGAAGCCGAAGCCCTTCTCCGCGTTGAACCACTTCACGGTTCCCTGAGTCATGATTTGCTCCCTTGCAGGTGCTAGTGCTGTACCGGAGTGGCGGACCGCCTTCTCCAGGGCCGGGTCTTCAGACGGCAACTTCTCCGGCTTGACCTGCAAGAAAAGAAGGAAGACGCCCGCGCCAACGTTCTCCGCGAGCGTGCAGAACACAAACACACCAAAAACTACGACCATTGAGTAGAACGCGGCGGTGGCGGTATTTGTTCCCGCATCGCCGAGCCGGCGCAGGCGATCACGCGGCGGCCTTGTGCCGCGCAGCCGACTGCGGCGATTCACGCGGTAGCCTGGTCCGGTTCGGGCGAGCACAAGCCTGCGGCATCACCACGCCGTCGGCGGCAGCACATCAATTCAAGCCCCCTTGCTCGGCTGCAGGTGACTACGGACGTTTGGGTGACATGTGTGGATCGCATTCGAGGTCGAGCAGGGAGACCACAGACCGCGCTCGATGAGCCTGCGCAGGATCCCAATCGTGATTTCAGCGTCGGCCAGCGCTCGGTTCGCGTCCGCCGCCAGCCAGCGCCGGGTGACCAGCCGATCGCGGTTGCGGTGGTAGCGCCGAGAATGGCCCCGATGAGCGCGGCTGCCATGGCCACGAGCGCGGCGATGATCCCGACAATGGTCAGGGTGCCTTCGTTGATCGGGAGCCGGGGCAGTCCGTTGAGGCGAGCCAAGATATTGAGCTGCCTGCCGTCGACCGCGGCCAGGATCGCAACGATGATCGATCGACCACAGCCACACCGCGCTACCTTGCTTGCCCCCGTTGAACCGGGCCATCCGTCCGGCGACGTAACCGCCCCAGTAGTAGCCGATCAGGACGTTGACCAGCACCACGGTCGCGGAGACGACGGTGGCGGTCCGGACGGCGGCGGGGTCCTGGCGGCTTGATTCCCCTGGTCGACGGCCTGCCCGCGTCGCCAGGAGTGTGGCCAGGCCGAACGCGGTCCCGGCTGCAGCGGCGAGCGCGGTCAGGATCAGTACCGTGCCGACGGCGGTGAGCCACCCGAAGAATGCCGCGCCCCACTTGATCCCACCAAGGCGGTCCCGCTGCCGGTCCAGCACTTCCGTGCGGCACGGGCAGCCTTCCTCCTACATCGCACAAGGCGTCGGCGAGTCGGCGAAGGGTGGTGTGTTCGAAATCTGGCGGGAGGAGTGACACGCCCGGTGTTGGCGGGGGCCTTGGTGCCGACGTCGACGCGCCCGCGGTGGGCGCCCGATGGGGTTCGTGCTCATGGCGGGCGCCTTCGTTTCGTCTTTACTCCCCGCGGCACGGCAAGTTCACGGGCGGAGGCGTAGCGCCAGACCATCTGCGCCCGCGGATGCCGCCCGGTGGATCGACTTGACCTCGTCGATCCACCGGAGTGGTCCGTCACGGTTTCGGGAGCCGGCCGCACGCGCTCCGCTCGTCGCCTGACCCCGGTGGACGTCGGTGATGGGTCGTTTCCGCCCTCGGGACGGCAATCCGGGGGAACCGGGTGAGCCGTGTCTCCCGCGGCGATGCGACTGGGCGGGAGACACGGATGCACCCGGTGTCACGGCCGGTGCGCGTCCTCGGTGGTGGGCGGTCGCGGAGTTTGGACCGGCGGGGACTGGGCGGGAGGTGTGCTCGGCCCCTGGTCGCCGACCTTAGCCTCGGCCTTCTGCTTGGCGGTGGCGGCGTGCTGGCCGGCGCGCTGCTTGCCGGTCGCCAGATCGGCCGCGACCGTACCGCGCTGTTCCCGGGCCTTCTGGTAACCGGAATCGACCACGTCAGCAGCGGCGTCGCGCCCGCCAAGGCCGAACGCCAGCGCCGCGGCCAGTGCGGCCGAGCCGACCAGCGCGACGTAGGTGATCGTGACGATCACCGGCGAGATCCCCAGCTGAGTCAGGATCATGAAAACGGCAATCCCCATGATCACGGCCGGCACCAGGGTCCGGACGATCCTCCCCGTCGGGCTGTCGCCCATGGTGCGGTGCACCAGCCCGCCGACCGCTCCGGCGACCGCCGCAGCGACAAGGAAGATCAGCAGCGCCGCGAGGATATTGGGCAGGTAGCTCAGCACCCGGTCCATAAACCCGGTCAACGCCGGGATCCCCAGGGTCCCGATGGCCGAGGAAATGACAAACAGCATGATCACCCAGAAGACGACCATGCCGACGAGCTTCGACGGGCTGCCCTGCGGCGAGAGCTTCTCGACGTAGCCGGCGCCTCCGCCGGACTTCAGCCTGTCGTCGACCTTGGCCTTCTGAAGGCCCTTGGTGATCGCTTTGTCGAGCAGCTTCGCGATGAGGAAACCGATCAGCAGCACGATCAGCGCGCCGATCAACTGGGGCAGGTAACTCACGAACGTGGTGAATGCGCTCTGCAGACTCTGCAGGACGTTGAACCCGGTATTCATCGATCTATCCCTTCATGGAGCACTTCGGATCCTCGTTGAAAAGCGAATCACCAGGGTCCGGGGCGTAAATGCTGGCTGTTACAGCGCTTCAGCAACGCCAGATAATGACCATGTTGGTAATTCTCAGTTTGAGAACAACTCCTGGGGGCAATTTCCAGGCCCAATCGAACGTCGTCGGCGTGGTCTTCTTGCGCGCCGACTTGGCGCAGGGCCCGCGGTCCGGGTCCGTCAGCGCGGTATGTCGTCATCCGTTCTGGTCATGTGAGAACCTCGGGCGTGACTGTTCGTTCGGCGAGCCGGATGCGATGCGGCCAGCCGGGAGTCAGCTCGCGCGACATGACCAGCGAATACCCGCATGGTCCGAACACCAAACTCGTCGGATTCCCCTTCCCGAGCAGAGTCCTGTCGGGGTGGCGGCGTTCGCGGAATGTCGGCTCACGGCGCAGGTGAAATCGGCGAACTCGGTGCAGCCCTCTTCGACCGCCTTCGGGCGCTCGCCGCTGCTGCTCGTGTTCGGTGACGGTCAACATCGGGTACCTCCCCGGGATGACTGGGTCCGCAGGTACAGTGGCCGGCTTGGGTCGACGTCCATCGTGTCCGGCACGCACGCTGAGCCGCCCGGAATGTGCCCCGGACGACCGGGCCGGTGGAAGGTCTGATGCGCCATGAACAGCAATGAACCCCGGGCTCAGCACGGTGTGCGCAGCGCTGAGGAGGTTCGTGCGGCGGTGCCCTACGGGCTGCGGGTCGGGGCCGCCTTCTTCGGCCGGCTGCTGGTCGTCGCCGGCGGCCTGGCGCTGATCGGGTACGTCGCGGTGAAATTGGCCGCGGTGCTGGTACCGGTCGCGGTGGCGCTGCTATTCGCCGGGCTGCTCGCGCCGACGGTATCGTGGTTAACCAGAAAGAAGGTACCTCGCGGGCTGGCCACCGCAGTGGTGCTGATCGGCGGGCTTGCCGTGGTGGGCGGTGTGCTCACCTTCGTGGTCATCACCGTCACCGCGGGAATGCCCGAACTGATCGATCAGGTCGTGCGCACCGTGGACGAGTTGCGCACGTGGTTGCGCGCCGGGCCTCTGCACGTGAGCCAGGGCCAGATCGACGGAATGCTCGCCCAGCTGACCACCACACTGAGCGAGAACCAGTCGGCCATCGCCTCCGGTGCGCTGTCCACCGCCGTCACAGTCGGCGAACTGGTCACCGAGTTCCTGCTGATGGTGTTCTGCCTGATCTTCTTCCTCGCCCACGGCGGCAGGATCTGGTCGTTCCTGCTCGGCGCCGTCCCCGTCCGGGTGCG
>NZ_JBFAAJ010000074.1:0-8050 GCF_040639695.1 Amycolatopsis sp. NPDC023774 | reverse complement strand
CGCGCGGGCCACCGTGCCGTTGCTGATCCGCAGCCGGGCGGCCAGCAGCCGGCTCGACCAGTGCGTCGCACCGAGCTTCTTCGGCGGCGGCTTCACCGTGGCTGCAACGACCTCTCGATGGTCCACCAGCCGGGGCCGCCCCGAGCGTGCCTCGTCGTGCAGGCCGTCGATCCCGCCACCCTCATAACGTTCCCGCCAGCCGATCACGGTAGGCCGCGACACCCCGACCCGTTCGGCGATCACACTGTTCGCCACACCCTCGGCGGCCAGCAGCACGATCCGCGCCCGCTGCGCCAGACCCGCCCGCACCGACGAACTCCTGATCAACGACAGCAACCGCTCACGATCACCATCACGAAGACACAACGCCGCAGCCGGTCGATTCGCCATGCCGCATTCTGACACCCACCCAACCGTCAAACAACTAACGACACGCGACACTAGATTGCCCACGACGGCGTTGACGCCCTGTACCAGCTGCTCGACCGATACCACCGTGCGTAGCTCCCACCCCTGGCCTGCCGGAGATCAGGACCGTACATCGCCAGGCCGACAGAAACCGGCCGAACTCGGCCTCTGTAACGAAACGGCGCGGAATCACGGTGTTGCTGCCGTGCGCAATCTTCTCGTGATCTTCGGTGCTCTCGTCCTTCTCGCTGGCTGCGGCAGCCAGCCGCCCGCACCGGCGCCCGCGGCGCCCGCGGCTTCGGCTTCGCCGCGGGGCGTGCCGGTGGGGCCGGCGGGGCGGACCTACCTTGAGGCGCTCCGTTCGATCGACCCTGGCCTCGTCGAGAACCGGGCCCGCGCGATCCTGCGTGGGCGAGACGTGTGCGATGACCTCGCGCAGGGCAAGGACCGCGCGACCGTAGTCAAGAACGCGGCTTTGCGTTTCGCTGGCGGCCATGCGTCGATAGACCAGGCGAAGGCCGAGAAGATCGTCGCGGCGATTGGGTCGAGCGGGCTCTGCAAGGAAGCAGGGCATGCGTGAGCCCGGGGTGGCTTGAGGGGCAACCGGAGGCTCTTAAACGCGAGGGTGCGTGTCGCGTCGGCGGGTCAGGTCGTGGCGCCGCTCGCCGCGTACGGGTTGGGCAGCGGCGGTAACTCCGTCACGGGTGCGAGACCGGCAAGTTCGCGCTTGCGGCAGTGCTTGCGGTGCTTGGGGTCAAAGTAGATCTTTCCGCCATAACCCTCGGTTTCGCAGTCTGGCCACTGGGCCTGAAAGTCGTCGCTCACGTGTCCCGACCCTAGTACGCGTCTCATCGCCTCGAAGACCATTCGGCCGGGTGTCGGTCACACCTCGGCTCGAACACGAACGACGGACAGGCGGTGGCGGTATCGGCCCAGCTCGAACGCCCGGTCCGCGCGCGCCTCAACGACCACGCCGGCCTCGACCGGCCAGAACGTGAAGTCCTCGTTGCCAGGCAGGCCGGCAATGACCCCGGATGCCCGCTGCGGGCCGCCCTCGGCGAGTCGAAGCCTGCCTGCCAGCGACACGAGCGCCGTCCTGGACAGCGTCGTGGACAGCCCCACCGCGCGCACCCGCCCGCGCCGATCAGCCTGGCCGAGCACGAGCGCCCTCGACCGGGTCGGGCTACCCGTCACGCCGAGCACCAGGGCATCAACATCGCCGTAATAGCGCACCTTCCCCCAGCCCGCGCGCCCACCGCGCAGCGGGTACCGACTGTTTAGCCCCTTCGCGACAGCACCCTCGACGCCGACTGCCGCCTGATCCGCGCTGATCCACGCACGGCCCAGATCCACGTCCAGCGTCGAGGGCATCAGCTGTACGCCGGTGCCGCTCGCGCCGATCACCTCGGCGAGCCGTGCCCGCCGGCGGGATAGCGGCCACGGCCGGAGGTCCCGGCCCTGGGCGCCGAGCAGATCGAACGCCATGAAGACGACGGTGATGCCCTCAGCGTGGCGCCGGCCTGGCCGTAGCTAAGCGCCGCGAAGTCCAGCCGGCCGTTCCGGTATGCGCACAGTTCGCCGTCGAGCACCACCCGGCCCAGCGCGGTCGCCGCCTGGAGCACCGCGGGGAAGCGGGCGGTCAGCTCGCTGCCAGTGCGGGACTGGAGCACCCCGCCGGGCACATGCACCACGCACCTCCAGCCGTCGAGCTTCGGGGAGTACTCATACGAGCCGGTGGGGCAGCACCGCGGCCGGCTCCGCGACAGCGAGCCGCGGCGGCAGGTCCGGCACGGGCATGTGTCCATCGTGGACCCCGCTGACCAGCGGCGCAGCCGTAAAGCCACCTCGTTACGCGGCTGACCGACGCGATACACATTCGGGGACACTCCGGCTTCGAGGTAGCTGGACGTCCGGGTTGTCGAGCAGACTTGCGCAATGGCGAGCGATCATGACCTCACGGACGAGCACCCGACACTGGCGGCGCTCGATCTGGCGAACGACATCGTGTGGTGGCTCCAGGAGCGGGACGGCATGTCGGTCCATCACGACGGTCAGGGAAACGTTCGCGCCATCGGCCCCGACGAGCGCGTGTTCGACATCCACGTGAAGGAGCGCGAGCGCCTGCCGTCGGCCAAGGAGTAGATCGCGCGGACGCCTGTCAGGCGTACAGGCCCCCGGTGCGACGCAGCTTCTGCACGGGCCGCTGGTACTCCTCGAACCACTGCTCGAAGCTGGCGAGCACCTGATCTGTCTCGTCGCGCGGGGTGACCTGCAAGCGCCAGCACACCCCCGGGCCACCGCGGTCCTCAAACCAGTCCCGAAGTAGCCGGCCGAGGTCCGCCCCGGCCGGTGAGCTGCCGAGCATGTCAGCTTGGCCCCACCACTCGCCGTTGTGCTCGAAGCTGGTCGTCCATCGGTGCTCCGGCGCACTGTCTTCAGCCGGAGGGCACCAGCCCTCTGTGGTCCATGTTGACATGCCGCCAGTCGAAATATGTACGGCTAGCCTGCCAAGGGTTGCGCCCCGATGGGAACGGACGTGGGAAAGACGGCGAAAATCCTGACTTCGGCGGCACGGTGTGCGACTCAGCACGACGGTTTGACATAACAAACGCCCAGCTGAGAGGGTTGCCGAGCAAACCACCAGGTCAGCACGCAGGGCCCGGCGTCTATCTGCCGGACGCTGTGCTTCAGGTGCTGATCGACCAGGACGGCGAGGTTGCCGTCCCCACCGACCGTTGATGCCTCCACGGGGCGGGGTGAAGCTGGTGCGGGTGAACGGTGTGGACCCGTACCGTCCGGGCGTGTCGTACCTCTACTAACGCTTCCGCGTGACCTTGCGTCTTCTGTGGGAGGGAGACGAGGGGGCCCGGCGCATCGTCGAGGCCCGCACGCCGCGCGACGCGGCCAAGCCGTTCCCCCGCGGCCGCGTCGCGAAAGTCGAGCCGTACCGCGGCGCCCGACCGGCAACGGTCCGTGTGGAACCCGAACCGCGCCGGCGCGCCGGACACACGCCCCGTGGCGGGCCGCCACCTGGATGGGCAAGCAGCTCGCGCGCGGCGCCACGGCGGCGTGGCGCTGGGTGCTCAGCAAGGACGCGAAGTGATCACCGCCGCGAACGTGCCGGCGCGCAAGGTGCGCGCGCTGCGTCAGCGGGCCGTCGACCTCGGTTCGGTCGGGGAAAGGTAAGCAACCGGACGCCGGGTTCGCGCGTGGCAAGAGCATGACGACCAAGGCGCCGAGTGTGACGGACGACGATTGGTGGGACACCCTGCCGGACGCCGTTCGCCGCTGTGACCTTCGCGAACCCGGCGCGAAGCTGCCGTTGCCGATGCCCCCCCGTTTTGCAGAAGGCCTGTGCGATCGTGGTCGACCTCGCGCTCCACCTGACGATCGCGATCGTCGTCACGACAAACTCGACTTGCCGGTCCTGGCCACGCTGATCGGGACGTACATCGTGGTGTCGTTCGTCCACCGGGTTTTTACTCCAGTGGTGGGGGGCGCCACGATTGGCCGGGCGCTCTTCGGCCTGCGCGGCGTGGTAACGACCACGGGGCCGAAGCCAAGCCTCGGCGCGCTGCTCGAAGCGTGGCTTGTCATGAGGTACTTCGCTGTGCTCGGCGCGCTCGGAGCTTAGGCCCCGGGTACGAGCACCCCTCACACTGGACTCGGCGTGTGGAGCGCCGCGGCGAGCGCGTCGACTGTCCACGTGCTGGCCGCGCCCGGTCGGGCGGCCAGATACGCGGCGGCACGGTCGAGATCCCAGTTGTGTGCCTCGCAGAGCCCGCCGGCGAACATCCGTGGGTAGGAGAGGGACGGATCGTTGTACTCGACCGCACCGGCCGACCAGGGGGCGGTGAACCTCAGGACTGGGTGCCCGTCCAGGTCGCCGATGTGGAAGAGGGTTTCGTAGCGGCCGGTTCCGAGTTCGACGCGGCTGGCGGCAACGATCGCGGCAATGTCCAGCTCGGTCCCACCAGGGTTGCGGTACATCTCCTGCTTGGAGACATCGCCGAACTGCTCGGCGGTCACCCAGTAGACGCGGGACGCGGCCGTGCCGACCAGCTTGGGGTCGTAGAAGGCGCGGCCGCCGCCCCACGCCGCGGATTCCCTCGCGAAGTAGATCCCGCCCAGAAGCTCGTGGCCCCGCGTCGCAATTCGATATCCGGTTACGTATTTGATAAATATGCCGAAGAGTCAACCTGTAATAAGGTCACATATCACCACCCAGAACCCGGCGAATCGGACATGGTCCGGCCGGGGTGCCAGAGGCCCGGCCCCGGGCGTCAACGCGCGCGCGGACGGCGATCGAAAAACTAGGGGGTAAGCGCGGCACGAGCCACGCCGGCTCGGTGTGACCTTGACGGGACGCTGGCGTTGTCCATGGTGGTGAACCAGTCGGGGATGCCGAGTGCTGCACGGCAGGCCCGGTCCCAGCTGCCGTCGAGACACGAGCTGCGGCAGTCGTTCGCGGAGATCGGCAAGCGCGCTGCCCGTCGCCGGCCAAAGTTGTCGGTGACTCTGGCTACGATGCGGCGCCGGACGGAGATCATGAGTGACTCGCGGCCTTGGGGGGTGGGTGTTAGTCCCCCGCATCGGGGCCGGGGACTGGAGTGAAATCCGTGTCCCCGCCCCCCAGCCAGTCCCCGTCCGCGGAGATCGGCAAGCGCACCGCGGGGTTACACGAGGCCGCCGAGCGACCCCGAGTCGTGACCTACCAGCTGATTTACGGCTCGACGTGAACCTCGACCGGTGAGCCCGTCGATCTCGGGGATGTGCACCATCCACCATTTGCCCTCGCGGGTGACGGTGACCTGGTAATGCTTCACTGCAGTGCCCCCTCGACTGCCCGCGCGGCGGCGGTCAGTACCGGCTTCGGTAGCTGCCCGGGTTCTTCCCGCGGCGCCACTGCGAAGACCGCTGGCTCTGATACGTCCCGTCGGTGTAGGCATCACGATCGCGCTGGATCCCAGCACACAGGGGGTGGCCCAGGCCGTCGACGCCGATCGGTTCGATACTCGCCAGCACAGACGAGGAAGCCGCCGAATCGCGCAAGGGTCATCCCTGAAGGGTGGTCCGCCTCAGCCCGCCGCATGTCAAGCTGCCCAGTCGCCTTCACCTGCGCTTCGGGGGGGTCATTGTGGCAACGACTGGTGAACAGCGAACTGATGCCATCCGTCCGTTCTCAGTGGCCGTCTCGCGCGAGGCATTCGATGACCTGCGGCGTCGCCTTACCGCGACCCGGTGGCCGAGCCGGGAACTCGTCGGGGACCGCTCACAGGGCGTGCAGCTGGCGGTGCTGCAGGCGGTTTGCAGGCACTGGGAGAACGGGTACGACGTGGGCCGCGTCGAGGCGCGGCTGAACGCGCTGCCGCAGTTCACCACCGAGATCGACGGTGTGCAGATCCACTTCCTGCACGCGCGGTCACGGCACGACGACGCGCTGCCGCTGATCATGACCCACGGCTGGCCCGGCTCGGTCATGGAGCTGCTCGATTCAATCGACCCGCTCGCCGACCCGACCGCGCACGGCGGCCTCGCCCAGGATGCTTTCCACGTCGTGGTGCCCTCGCTGCCCGGCTACGGCTTCTCCGCCGAGCCGGCCCAGGTCGGCTGGGACCTCGGCCGCACCGCGCGGGCCTGGGCCGAGCTGATGCGCCGCCTCGGCTACACCCGCTTCGTGGCGCAGGGTGGCGACGTCGGCGCCGGCGTCACCGACGCGATGGGCCGCCAGGCACCCGAGGGGCTGGTGGGCATCCACACCAACCTGCTCGTTCCCGCGCTGAACGACCCCGGGGCGCTGCCCTCGGAAACTGAGCAGGAACGTGCCGCGCAGGCGGCGATCACCGCGTTCCAGACCAGCGGCAACGGCTACTTCGTCGAGCAAGCCACCCGGCCCCAGACGATCGGCTACGCGCTCCTGGACTCACCCGCCGCCCTCGCCGCCTGGATGCTCGACCACGACACCGACGCCTACTACAAGATCGCCCGGGCCTTCCTCGACGGGCAGCCCACCGGCAACCTGACCCCCGACCACGTCTTGGACAACATCACCACGTACTGGCTGACCGGCACCGGGGCCTCGGCCGCCCGCTCGTATTGGGAGGCCTACGGGCCCGACGCACCCGCCGGCCAGAACCCACCGCCGCCATCCCCGGTCCGCGTCCCGGTCGGGTTCACCACGTTCCCCGGCGAGATCTGGCAGACCCCGCCCAGCTGGGCCGAGGAGGCCTATCCCACCCTCAACTACTTCCACGAGGCGCAGCGGGGCGGCCACTTCGCCGCGTGGGAAGAACCACAGCTGTTCGCGGCCGAGCTGCGGGCCGCATTCCAACCGCTGCGAGCAGGCATGACCGCGGAGCCGAGTCGTTGACTCCCCCGCCTACCAACACTCTGGACGTCAAGAAGAAGGGATCTGCTGGCCCCGCAGGATTTCTGCATGCCATCAGCAGACCAGCGCCCATAGTTCCCACCGATAAAAGCACCCTGCTAGCAGAGATTCCCTCGCTGTCGCGACGAGACGTGCGCGCGAAGCGATTCGGATCCCTGACCTTCCGGACCGGAATTCTAACGCTGACCTGGGGATACTCGGACGCCTGGTTGCGGCAGGCAGCAGCTACGCCGAACTGGGCGTGTCCGGCACCGGTGGGGAGTTTCCTTCTGCGCCGCCACAGGCTCTGGTCGAGTTCGGCGGACTGCAGCGCACGATCTACGCGGTGCGTTACCTCGCCGACGAGGCCTACCGGCGCCGGATCACCCCCCAGCTGAACAAGGGCGAGAGCCTGCACTCGCTGCGACGGGACTTGTTCTTGCCCGCGAGGCAGCGTGCGGCGCCGGCACCGCGAGCAGCAGACCGAGCAGGCGCTGTGCCTGTTGCTGGTGGGCAACGCGATCATCACCTGGAACACCGCCTACCTAGAACTCGAGCACCTGGCCGCCCGCGGCCGGATCGACCGGGACCTGCTCGCGCACGTCTCCCCGGCGCTGATGGCGCACGTGAACCCGTACGGCACCTACGAATTCCCGGTCGAAGCCGAGTACGCCCGAACCGGGTTCCGGCCGCTGCGCGCCCCCGCCGCCACGCCGCGCCCCGGGTGAGGATTGGGCCAGGGTTCGCCCGTAGCGGCACGGTGGCGCCGCATGGCGACAGCTTTGGCGGATACGACGTGGGTCTCTAGTGGATGGCGTCGGCGACGATGACCAGGTAGTTCAGCTCGCCGGACTGGTGCCCGTCGAGGAAGGCCTGTTCGACGCCGGTGCGGTGGCTCGAGTGTGACCTCAGCTGCCAATAGGGGATGGCTTCGGCGGTGAGGTCCCAGACGGTGGAGGGCACCAGGTTGTTGGCGGCCAGCGCGCGGAAGTAGCTGCTGCGGCGGTGGATGTGGCAGACGTAGTGACGATCGATGAACTCCACAGCCTTGCTGCGGGTTGCCACGGCGTCGTTGGCGCACCAGGTGACGCAGACGTAGCGGCCGCCGGGGCGCAGCAGCCGAGCGAACTCGGCGAATCCCTCGTCCAGGTCGATGTACATCGTGGTCTCGTTGGTGACCACAGCGTCGAATGATCCGCTGGGCATGCCGGTGTCGGTCATGTTGCCGAAGAGGAACGAGACATCCTTGTCCCAGCCGCGTTCGCGGCCGAGGCG
>NZ_JBFAAJ010000073.1:0-8205 GCF_040639695.1 Amycolatopsis sp. NPDC023774 | reverse complement strand
TATGCAACACGATACCAGCAGCGCCTACACCTGGAGGGTCAACATGCAGGACATCTCGTGGTACAGCGGCAACTACAAGTTCATGGTCACGGAGGCGCCGGTGATGAAGATGCGCGAGGACAAGAGCGGCGAGATGGTGCCGGTGGTTGACCGCAAAACACAGCTGAACGCGTTCGTGGTGATGCTGTTCGCCAAGCCGCGTCCGGTTCCGGGGGAGCGTCCGGGCAAGGGTGAAGAGATCAAGGTGACCCTCGCGACGGACCCGGGGGATGGGTTCGATGAGGGCACCTACGTGGAGCTGATCAACCCGGTGCTGAACACGTACCAGACGACGAACGACGAGGGCCGTATCACGGGCTCGGGCCTGTGGTTCAAGGCTGAGGGGATCAAGCCTGCCGGTTCGGGCGCGATTCGCGACGCCGCCTGATTCGGCCCAAATGACCGGCGGGTGACCGGTCGCGCGGCGGCTACCTCCCCGGCTGTTCGCGGAAACACCACCCTGGAGCCCTTCCCAAGTCGGTTGGCTGCCCGTTTTCGAGTCGGGCAAGGGCACTTTTCGTTCATTGACAATTACAGAGTGAGCCGATCCATGCCAAAAATGCGCCTGTTTGTGGTGGCGCGCCTCGATTCCCACCCGGTTTCGTGTGGGGGTCCTGGGGTTTTACCACGGATATGCGGTACGGAAAGGAGAACGATTATGGGCAAGGTTTCCGCTGGTCCGGACGGGTTGTCGACGTTCGACCCGTACGGCCCGAAGAGGATTTCGTGATGGCCGACCACGTCTGCGCGGCTGATTTCTGGCTTTCTCCGACTGGAATTGCGACGTGCAACGTGTGCTCGCGCCAGTGGGACTACGTCAACTAGGGAGGAATGAGAACGATGGTGGCTGAATGGAGCCCGTTCGTGTTCTGGTTGGTGATCGTGGGCTGCCTCGCTGTGGCTTCGCCGATCATGGCTGGGCTGACCCTCGGGGCAGCGGTCACGGTGATGGTGGCGGGGAGGAAGCGATGAGCCGCCCCGTCCGCATCGGCGTGGTGATCCGAATGCTGGCCGCCCGCCTGGAGCGTGAGCGCGCCGAAGCACTGACCGAACCGGCCGACGACATGGCTTGGCAGGCCGGCTACTGCGAGGGCCTGCGCTACGCCCAGCACGTGATCCGGAAGGAGAGCTGAGGATGCCGGAGATCCTGGCCATCATCCAGGCCGCGAACGTGGCCTACCGCAAGTTCACCGAGTCCAACCCGGACCGCGAGATCAGCGTCGCGGTCGGCAACGCGGTCAAGTTCCTGACCGCAGATCTCACCACGGCGGCCGAGTTGACCGCCACAACGCGGTAAGGCTGAACGAATGCAGGAGATCACGAACATCGTCACGGCGGCGCACACCGCCTATCAGGGCCTGCGTGACAGTGACGCGCCCCAAAGCGTGAAGGAGAACGCGGCCCGGGCAGTGCGGCTGCTGGTCGCGGACTTGTCCGGGCTGAACTGGTCGGTGGAGAACTGCCCGGAGAGGTGGAGCTGACATGCAGGTGGGATTCCTCAATCGGCGGGCCCAGGAACGGTACGGGACGTTTGTGGCGACGTTGGACATGATCGCCGACGTGCTGCGCGGAGTCGACCGGGTCATCGAGACCTACGACGAGGACGCGATGAGCGGCTCGTGGACCATCGCCACCCGCGACGAGCTCAAGGCGCACCGCACGCGGGCGTTCGACGAGCTCGACCGGCTGCGCACGCTCGGGAAGAAGCACGAAGCCGAACTCGTCTCGCGAGACTGGAGGCTCTGACATGGCACACCAGGTCGATCGGGTCGTCGAAGACCTCGACACGGCACTGCGGCAGCTCAAGAGCGTGATGCGCGGAATGCCGGTCAACCAGAACGGTTTCAAGGCCGCGCACGACAAAGCGGCCCGCGCGTTCGGCGTGCTCACCACCGAGCTGACCGACGCGCGACCCGCGCTCAAGCCCTGACCACCCCGCCTACTGCATCATCTCGCACGAGATCGGCCCCGCCCTCCACCCCGGAGGCAGCGGGGCCGTTCTCGTCTTACCGGAAGGACTACACACTCATGAGGCACCCCAAGTCGAACCGCAAGGTCGGGACCGAGTTCAAGGGTCTCAAGTGGACCGCCCGCCACCCGGGCTCCGTCCTCGCCCCCGCCGGCCTCCTGGCCTCCGGGATCGAGCTGGGCTGGACCGCCACCGGCGGCGTCATCGGCGGCACCACGCTCGGGCTGTGCACCTGGTACCGCGCACACCCGGACACCTTCGACCACCACGCCGCGCCCCGGATGCGGGCCTGGCGTCGCCGCTGGTCCACCTACTTCGGACCCCGGTTCAACCGGGCGCTGCGGGCCTGCGACCTCTACGTCATCGACCGCCGCACCGACGAGATCCGCTACCCCCGCGTCACCAAGGTCCGGTCGCACTCGCCCTCGGTCGACACCGTCACCATGGACATCCCGGCCGGCATGGGCCGCCGCGCCTTCGAGGACCGCGCCGAAGTCCTCGCCGATGCCCTGCGGGTGGAGCGGGTCGCGGTGGAGCGGGTCAAGCCCGGCCGGGTCGCGCTGGTGATCCAGCGGCACGAGCCCTTCACCGAGACCATTCCCGCCCCCGAAATGCCCGACGAGCCCGGCGCGGTCGACCCAGGCGACATCTACATCGGGGAGACCGAGTACGGCACCGAGTGGCGCCTGTCCATGCTCGCGAAGCACATCTTCATCGCCGGGGCCACTGGGTCGGGTAAGAACTCGATTCCGCTCTCGCTCCTGCGTGGGCTGGCCCCGCTCATCCGGGACGGGCTCGTGCGCCTGTGGATCTGCGATCCCAAGCAGATGGAGTTCCGCAAGCTCGCCGGTATCGCTCACCGCTACGCCGACGAGGAGGCCGCCTGTGCCGAGCTGATCCACGACTACGTGGAGGACATCCGCCGCGTTCAGCGTGACTTCGCAGCCACGGGGCAGCGCAAGATCACCATGTCGCGTGAGACCCCGCTGAACCTGCTGATCATCGACGAGATCGGCGCCTTGCTCGCCTACGGGGACGCCGGCATCGCTCGCACGATCCGCAAGGAGCTCGCGCTGAGCACCTCCCAGGGCCGCGCGACCGGGCACGGCTCGATGGTGCTGGTCCAGGAGCCGACCAAGGACACCGTTCCGGTGCGGGACCTGTTCCCGATCCGCATCTGCCTGCGGGTCACCACTCAGTCCCACGTGGACATGACCCTTGGAGACGGTGCTCGCCTGCGGGGTGCGCTCGCCGACGAGATCCCCGAGGGTGAGGCAACCGCCGGCATCGGGTTCGTCATCCGCCCGCGCTCCCGCGTTCCGCAGCGGGTCCGCGCCGCCTACGTCGCCGACCACGAGATCGACGAGATGGTCGCCTTTATTGCGCGGGGTTCCGCCGGCGCTCCGGCCCTGACGGTGGTGGCGTGATGTCGCTCGTGAATTTCCCCGTACTGGTCCGGTGTCCGCACTTCGAGATCCTCGTGCAGGACCGCCGTGGCTGGCCTGAGGAGACGGATCAACGGTTGTACCTGTCCCGGGAAGTTGCCGAGCAGCGGGTTGACCGCGTGATGCTTCCGGGAGAGTTCGGTGGCCGCGTCGTGGAGTACGAGGCCGCGTACTACGCCTGGTGTGTCGTCTGCGGCGATTTCCCCGGGAGCGACGAATTCATCTACGCGGACTGGCTGGGCGTTGTGCAGTGCATCGACGCTTCGCCCGGCTGGTCTTACACGTCCGAACAGCTCGTGTTCTGCCCGAATCACCGACCCGACAAGGAGAACTGACCATGTGGCGAATCGGTTTTTACGTGTGGCGGACGTGGCTGTGGGTCAAGCTCGCCGCCCCGGCCCTGCTCGTGCTGTTCCTGATCTACCTCGCGCAGGGCGCTTCGGCCTTGTTCTGGAGTGCGCTGGTGGTGTTCGGCTGCATCGCCCTGGGGGTCGGGATCGCACTGACGGCCTTCCGCAATCAGGAGTTCGGCCCGGTCGGTCGGGAGCGTGTCCGATGAGCCGCCGGACACAGGACTCTGCGCAGCTTGGCCTCTTCGGGGACGTTCCGCCCGCACCGGCTCCCGCATCCGGCCGACAGTGCCCGCCAGCGAAACTCCGGGGCCGCGCACCGGCCGGACACGTCGGCAACCCGCTCGTGGCCAAGGACGTGCTCGCCGAAGTCCGGGACGGACGCTTCGCCCTCCTCGACGACACCGACCGGGTCATGGTGTTCGAGGACACCGATCGCGTTCGATTCGCCCTGGAGGAGGACATCGTGCTGCACCTGATGTCCATCGACTACATCCAACGTGGCGCGGGCCGAGACGAAGTGTTCGCCTATCACGGCGCCATTCAGCGGCTGGTGACGCCGATGAAGCTCACGGCCAAGGGGCGCACGATGCTCCAGCGCTGGGCCAACCTCGCCGGCCTGGGCTGAGAGCGGCGACCGTCACACCGATCACTGTGATGACTCCACTGTAGACGCTCCCGAAAGGAGGGAACATCGTGTTCGGCAAACCCAAGTCCACCGCCGGGGAAGACCCGGCCCCCTCGCGCCGCGTCCGCGTCCTGGCCGAGCAGCTCGACGAGGCCCGCGACGTGCACCGGCTGTCCAACCACCCGATGCTCGCGGCGGTCACCGCAGATCGCTTCCGTGGCTCGGTGACCCGCACCATGTGGGTCTTTCTCGCGGTCGGACTCGGGTTCACCACGACCGGCGTGCACGACTTCCTCGCCGGTGACCGCCCCATCACCGACCCGCTGTGGTGGGGCGCTTGGCTCGCCGAACCCGCGCTCGCCGGCATCCTCGTGACCCTGCTGCGCTGGGAAGCCGCCATGCTCTCCCACGGCGTCGCCACCGACGCCAAACCCGTCCGCTACCTCAAGCGGCTGCTCCTGGCCGCCACACTCGTGGCCAACGTGTGGGCCGGGCTCGCGCCCGCGCACGGCGGGATCTCCAAGGGCATGGTCTTCTTCCACCTCGTCATCCCGCTGGTGGTGTTCCTGCTCGCCGAGGTCATGCCGATCATTCAGCAGACCTGCACCCGCGTCCGAGAGCAGGCCCTCGCGACCGTCCCTCGCGACCCGGAACCCGCTCCGGCCGCTCCGGCCGCTCCGGCCGCGACCACGTCGGCACCGGCACCAACTCCGGCGCCGTCGTTCAAGCTCCCACCGGACGTCGCCGCCCGCATCCACGCCGCCGCCACCGCCGCGCGCGACGAGGGCCGCACCCTCACCACCGACGACATCCGCCGCGTTGCTCGCCTCCCCGAGGCCATGGCCAACCGGGTCCTCGCGGACCTGACCAGCCACAACGGACACCCCGTCACCACCTGATCCGCCTTCCCGCGGACCGCCTTCATGGGCGCGGGAGTCGGCTGCCATTACGGCCCGGCTCCCGCGCCTTTTCCATGCCCACAGAACGAAAGGGCTCTCGCCGATGCACACGCTCGAAGACCGCCTCGCCGCCCGAGTACAGGCTCTGGACTACGACACGTGGCGCGCCAAGGTCCACGCCGTCAACGGCTGCGCCCGACCCATCCGGCTCTCCGGAGCCCACCAGCTCCAGGACGCGACCACCGAGGTCGTGCTGCACCACCACGGCGGCGACATCTTCGCCCCGTGCGGCAACCGCCGCGAATCGGTGTGCCCCTCCTGCTCGGACCGCTACGCCGCCGACGCGTTCCACCTCATCCGCGCCGGCCTCATCGGCGGCCACAAGGGCGTCCCCCAGACCGTCACCGACCGCCCCCGCGCCTTCGTCACCCTCACCGCCCCCTCGTTCGGGCACGTGCACCACGCCCGCACCAGCGCCCGGGGCAAGCGCATCCCGTGCGGCTGCGGGGAGTTCCACCACGACGCCGACACCCGCGTCGGCACCCCGCTCGACCCCGAGACCTACGACTACACCGGCTCGGTGCTCTGGCAGGCCCACGCCGGCGCCCTGTGGCAGCGCTTCACCACCCGCCTGCGCCGCGAGATCGCCAAACGCGCCGGGCTGAAGGTTCGCGAGTTCACCGAACACGCCCGCCTCTCCTACTCCAAGGTGGCTGAGTACCAGCGGCGCGGGCTCGTGCACTTCCACGCCGTGATCCGTCTCGACGGCCCCGAGGGCGCCACCAGCCCGGCCCCCGCGTGGGCGCACCCGGACCTGCTCGACGACGCCGTCTACGCCGCCGCAGGGGGCGCCTACGTGAGCGCCCACTACCCCGACGGGACCCCACTCACCGTCGTGTGGGGCGAACAGGTCGACGTCCGCCGCATCGAGCCCATCGGCGCGGCAGAGCTGGAGGATGACGCCGGTCGGATCAGCGAGGGCCGCCTCGCCGCCTACATCGCCAAGTACGCCACCAAGGGCACCGGCAAGAGCGAAGCCGCCGACCGGCCCATCCGCTCGCAACTCGACATCGACTTTCTGAAGGTGAGCGAGCACCACCGCCGCATGATCCAAACCGCGTGGGATCTCGGGGACCTGCCCGCGTACGAGGACCTCAACCTGCGCCGCTGGGCCCACATGCTCGGGTTCCGGGGCCACTTCCTCACGAAGTCCCGCGCCTACTCGACCACCTTCAAGGACATTCGCGGCGACCGCCGCCGCTACCGGCTCGAGGAAACCCTCGACCGCCTCGGCCTGGCCGACCGCGCCGACTCCATCGCCGTGATCAACGCATGGGACTTCGACGGCGCCGGCTACCGCGACGACGCCGAACGCGAACTCGCCGCCGGCATCGCCGAACGCATCCGAGACGACCGCAAACTCAAATACAGCAAGGAAAACGACCATGGACAAGAACCTGCTCAGCGTGGATGACCTCGCCGGCTACCTCGCCGTGCCCGTCAACACGATCTACCAGTGGCGCAAGACCGGAAAGGGTCCCAAGGGCTACAAGATCGGCAAGTACGTCCGGTACCGCCCCGACGAGGTCGACGCCTGGATCACCGACCAGGGGACCGCCTGATGGCCCGCCCCGCGCTGCCGCTCGGGACGTGGGGAGAGGTCCGGACCTATTCCAACAGCCGAGGCGGGCATCGGGCCACTGCGCTGTACAAGGACTACGACGGTGTTACCCGCCCCGTCGAACGGCACGGGAAGAGCCCGGCACAGGCGAAGAACAACCTGCTGGCGGCGCTGCGTGACCGATCGCAAGCAGCCGGCGACTCAGAGATCACTGCTGAGACCAAGGTTGGCGTGGTCGCAGAGAAGTATTTCGAGGAGCTGGAGCGGTCGGACAAGGCGACCCGTACGAAGCAGGACTACGCCGGCGCCTGGCGGCGATACTTGAAGAAGCCGCTGAGCAACCTCGTCGTGCGGCAGATGAAGGTTTCGGTTGCGAATCGGGTGCTGACGAAGGTCCGTGACGACCACGGCCCCGCCGCCGCGAAGCAAACACGGGCGGTCCTGACCGGCATTTGCGCGTTGATGGTGCGGCATGACGCGTTGGATGAGAACCCGGTCCGCGAGATCGAGTCACTCAGCATTCGGAGCAAGGCGCCTAAGGCAAAGAGAGCAATCAACGCGGGCAACGTCTCCGAGATCTTGGGGCTCTTCCACGCATCCGAGGTCGCCAAGCGCCGTGATCTCGTGGACATCGAGGATGTCCTCTCAGGACTCGGGTGCCGGATCGGGGAGCTTCTCGCGCTCGATTGGGAGACCTCGGTCGACTTCGACGGGGGCACGCTTTGGATACACGGAACCGTGATCCGAGTGGAGGGTGTCGGGCTCGTGGTTCAGCCGTACACCAAGAGTCCGGCCGGCATGCGGCGCATCCGACCGCCCGTCTGGGTCATGGACATCTTGAGGCGTCGGTATGAAACCGTGACCTCGGAGTGGGTTTTTCCTAGCACCACAGGAACTCTCCGTGACCCTGACAACACGCGGAAGGCAATCCGGGGGATCGTCGCGGGTACACCGTTCGTCGGGATCACGCATCCGCACGCGTGGCGCCACTACGTCTCCGACGTGCTTCACCGCGCCGGTGTGAGTGCGCGTGAGATCGCTGACTACCTCGGACACGACAAGGTGAGCACGACCCAGGACCACTACCTGGAGCGTGGCGTCGTCGGGGAAGACGCAGGTCAGGCCCTGAGCGACCGTCCACTTACGAATCATGTGGGTTAGGTATGGGCGTCGGCATGCAAAAACCCCTGGTCACTGACGTGACCAGGGGTTTCGTGCCCCCGGCAGGACTCGAACCTGCGACCTAGAGATTAG
>NZ_JBFAAJ010000072.1:0-8970 GCF_040639695.1 Amycolatopsis sp. NPDC023774 | reverse complement strand
GACATCGACACACTGGGCCGACACCTGCGCGCCGCCTGGCTCGGCTTCATCCGCACCGGCACCCCGGCCACCGAGCCGCCCTGGCCACGATTCACCGCAGACTCTGCCTTCGTCCGCCACTGGCGCACGAAAGCGCACACTACAGCGTGTGTTGGTAACGGGCAAGATAATGACATTCGGTGACGCCGCGGCACCGTGCCCGTGTTGCAGGCTTCGTTTATCAGTGGCGCTGTCCATCGACGGCGGATGGACCGCGCACTGACAAAGCGAGTATGCCGATCCGATCACCATCGAGGATGGATAACGCGCTCATGAACGCAGTGGACCTTCGCACCCAACTGGTAGGGACCTGGCGACTCGTTTCCTACGAGACGCGGAGCATCGCTACCGGGACCGTCTGGCATCCCTTGGGTGAGGACGCTTGTGGGCTGCTCCTCTACACCGAGGACGGCTATATGTCGGCCCAGCTCATGGCGGCAGACCCATCGCCGTTCGTCGACGGTGATCTGCACCAAGCAGACCACAACGAGCTAGCGGCGGCTGCACGCGGCTACATCGCCTATGCGGGCCCGTTCGAGGTGAGCCCCGACGGCCGACTCACCCATCACATGACCGTCAGCCTGTTCCCCAACTGGCTTGGCCAGACGCAGCAGCGCATCGTCTCCCTCGATGGACGTCGCCTGCAGCTTGCCACGGCCGACCCGATCGTCGTTCGTGGGGAGAAGTCTGCGACCAAGCTGGTCTGGGAACGCACCTGACCATCTTGTGACCTGCCCGGCGCTGGGCGTGCGCGTCTCCGTCGACACCGACGGCGAGGTGTTCGTCCAGTCGAACGAAGGTCAGTTGCCGACGTAGTCGAGCAGCACGTCGGCGAACGGACGTGGCACCGGGATCGGCGGGTCGCCGAGCCGAAGCAGGACCTGGTCGTGGTCGCGCAGGACGTCATCGACGGTCAGCTGGGCGATCTTCACCAGCGGTTGGGCGTAGAGCAGGATCAGCAGCGCGAGGACCCGGTCGCAGGCGGGAATGGCTTCGTCAGTGAAGACACGGCGGATGTAGCTCAGACGTTGTCGCTGGCTGAGCCGGACTCCGGCGTTCTTGGCGACGGCCGGGAGCCGCAGGCGCGGTAGTTCGTGGTGGGTGATGCACCAGCGCAGGAATGCGCGGGAATGTCCTCGGCGGCCGAGATCGGTGGCGAACCAGCGGTCGATGTCGGCCTGGCGGCAGGTTTCGAGGGTTCGGCCGTGCTCGGTGAGGTGGTGGCCGATCAACTAGACATCTGATGCCGGCCACTCGCAACAGGTTTCTCGGCGCGCGGACGAGCGAGGTGCCCGCTCATCGGCTACTTGAGCCATGAGCGTGGTCCAAGGCCGAGTCGTCGGACAGGTTCGGTGAGACGGTCCACCTTGGATGAGAATGCTAGCGCCAGCATCGGCATCGCCACCAACGAGAGGTCAGTACGGCGGGAGCGAGCTCGCCTGCCACCGGGCATAGAACTCTTCGACCGTGTCGGCCAGACGGGTCGCGGCGGCGTCGATCGCGGACCAAACGAACACCCCTGAGCCGCCGGCACGCGGGACGCAGAATGGCGCGCCGGCTCCGTCGTCGCCGAAGCCGACCAGGTCGACCCGGGCTGTTCCCTGGACCGAGCTCGACCAATCGGCACGGTTGCGCTCGACAACATCGGACAACGGCCACACCACGAACCACTGGCCAGGGCCGTCGAACACTCCATCGGTGACGAGATAGAGCTCGCGCAGCGCTTCCGGAAGCGTGGCGTCCAGCGCTGTCTCCGCCGCGGCAAGATCGACAGCTGCGGCGGGTGCTTGGAGCACCACTCCGTCGTCAGACAGGAAGCGTTCACGCCAACCGCCGGTGGTCACGCCGCCAAGCATCACACGTCAGCGCCAGCCACCAAACGTCGCCGGAGCCCTCATCTCCATCGGACGGGAGATTTCCGCATCAGATGCGAGTTTGGGCGCATCGACGCAGGTCACTCGCCCGAAGAGGTGACGTGCAAACCGCATCGCGTTGCACGCTCGCCGTGCCAACCTTCTGCTTGGCAGAGCCTGTTCCTGCTGGACGCGGGCCGTCCGCCGTTCGCGGCGGTTTGGAAGATGCACACCTACCCGAATTCGTCTCCGCTGCAATAGGCGATCCGCAGAGCAAGATAATGCCAAAGCGAAACGCTTTGGCCCAGACCGCTGCGCGGCCTGGCAGACTGTCCTTACGGACAGCCCGAACAGCAGTCTCAGGCCGACGGGCCGGAAACGGAAAAGCTGGGCGGCGCCGAAAACCTGGGGAATGAGCTCAGCTCACACGCGAGACACGAACACAAGATCGTTGGGTCGGCCCACCCGGACCCGACGTAGCCGACACCGCACCGCGGGGTCGCAGGACAAAGTGTCGGGGGACACGATGACGGGTGGGGACGCGGGGTACTGCGAGCATTCGACAACAGGCAAACGCGAACCACGCGGGATGCTGCGCTACAGCGACACCGAGTGGGCCGTGATCGTGCAGGCCGCAGCCCTCGCAGGCAGGAAGCCGGCGCCCTGGGCACAGCAGGCTGCCTACGACGCCGCACGGGCAGAGCACCCCGGCACAGCGACCTACCGCGAAGCGGTCGCGGCACTGACGCAGGAACTGCGCGAGCATCGGCGAGTACTGACCAACGTCGGAGGAAACCTCAACGACGTGGCCAAAGTCGCGAACGCGACCGGCGAGATCGAGATCGCGCAGGCAGCCGTGGCGATCATGCGCCTGATCGCCAATGTGGTGCGGACCTCCGACACCGTGATCAAAGACGTCCGGGAGCGGTTGGTGCCGTGATCGCCAAAGTCGTGCGCGGCTACAGGCCCGCTGGGCTGATCAGGTATCTGTTCGGGCCGGGCCAATTCGAGGAGCACAAGAACCCGCGCGTGGTCGGCTCCTGGGACGGCGCCCCGTGGCTGCACCACCCCGACAAGCTGCCCGCGGTCAAACTCGACGGCGAGATCCTCGAGCCTGGTGCGTTCGACTTCGACCTTGGCCCGCTGACCCAGACGATGCAGGAACTGGCCGAGCACGCCGGGCTTCCGCTGAACAACCCGCCGCGGATCACACCGCAGTGGGCTCTGCAGCTGCGCGCCGGCGGTGCGCTGCCGCCGCACGCGCCGTCCTGGGTCAAGCACTATCGGTACGACGAGAAGAAGAAGGCGGTTGTGCTGCGGGAGGGCTACGTGTGGCACTGCCCGGTCCGATTGCACCCCGACGACCCCACGCTAAGCGACAAGCAGTAGGAGCAGATCGCCGAGCGGCTGATGAAGGCCACCGGTATCCATCAGGCCGGCGCTCGGTGGATCGCCGTGCGTCACGCAGACGACCACATCCACCTGATGGCGACGCTGGTTTCCGAACACACTGGCAAACGGATCTATCCGTACCGGGATTACCCGAAGCTGCGCGAGGAGTGCCGTAAGATCGAGCGCGAGTTCGGGCTGGTGGCCACCGCCGGGGCGGACAAGACCGCGCTGCCGGCGCCGACCCGCCGCGAGAAGGGCAAGGCCGAACGCAAGGGCTGGGCGGTGACCGCGCGCGAAGAGCTGCGCCGGGTGGTCGCCCAGTGCGCAGCCAGCGCGAGCAGCAGCGAGGAGTTCCTGCGCGGCTGCGCCGGGAGGGGTTGAACCCGAAGACGACGGTGGGCGCGGACGGCGAGATCCGCGGCTACACGGTGTCGCTCCCGGGCGACGTCACCGCCGACGGCACGCCGGTGACCTACTCGGGCACGAAGCTCGCGGCCGATCTGACGTGGCCGAAGCTGATGACCCGCTGGGCGAGCACGCCGGCGGCCGCACCGATCGAGCGAACCGAGGACGGCCGCGTCTCCCGCGCCGAGCGCCAGGACGCCCTTGAGCACGCCGCTACCATCGTCGGACGCGCCACCGTGCAGGTTCGCGAGAGCGGCGGGGACGTGGACGGGATCGCGCACGCCGCCGGGGAGGTATTCGCGGCGCTTGCTCGCGGCCGGGAAGGACGCGAACCGGGGCCGCTGGCGGAGATCGCTGAGCGGTATGACCGTGCGGGGCGGACACCGCACCGTGTTCTGCCCGCGCGGATCGGCCCGGTGGCGCGTGATCTGCGGCAGGCGTCGCGGCGGATCGCGGCCGCCGGTGCCCTGTCCGGGCGGGGCAAGGAGAAGTTCGCCGGCCTCGCGTTGCTGCTGGCGCTGGCGAGCCTGGTCGCGGAGATCGCCGCGTGGCAGCAGATGCGCGGGCGGGTTCACCAGGCCGCGGCCGCACGTCGGGCGGCCGACCTCCCGCCGCTGCCCGTCCGGTCACGCCGCCGACGGCGGGCGGAACGCAGGGGCGACCCTACGACCAGGGCCTCCCGCCCGCTGCAGCCGAACGGGTAAGCAACGGGCGACACCGTATGGCGATCGATCACGAGCCAGGGCAGAAGCGGCCAGCGCGGCGAGTTGTCCACAACCCGCACGAAACACACAATGACCGACGCGGCTGTGTGCGACGGTCATGATCATGACGGACACCTGGACGCTCGGGTGGGGTGGTCGTACTGACCGGCAACAGACCCGGCGGCGCACAGTGCGACGCCGGTAGAAGACCCATCGTGCGTAGCTGGGGAGTCCTGATCGAGGCCGAAACCCCGCGACCAGGCCGCGAGAGGTATGCCGCTGTGACTGCGCGGTCGGTCGGCCTTGTCGTCACGAATTTCGGCCCCACCTGGGTGACTAGACGCCACAATGCTCCTGTGACAGCCGAGCACCCTCTGCCCCTCGACAGCGCCGCCGAGGCGTTGCTCGCCAAGATCGAAGCACGGCGATGGTCCGTCAGCGACCTGAGCGCGCAGCAGGCCTGGGCAGCGTTCCTGGACTTCGCGGCCCTTCGTTTCGACATCCCTGACGAGCCAGATGCCGACGGCCTGCTTTACCAGTTCGGTGTCTACCACTTCACCGGTGAGCCGGCCTTTCACCTGGACCCGACGCGTCAGCTTGCCATTCGCAACGAGCAGTACGTCCAGGTCCATCTCGACATCCGATTCGCGCTAGACCCCTCGCTCGTCGCACTCGGCCGACACACCGAATGGTGGTTCAGCGAGGATGACACCGCCCTGGACGACTGGGCGGGGGCCATCTCACTCCGGCCGGAGTGGTCCGTCCTGAACCAGCTCAAGCCGACCTCGATCGACATCTACCAAGACGAGATCTGACCCCGCCGAGCCGACAGTCAGTCGAACTCAATGCCCCACCCCGGGTGTGCTCTGAGCTCCGCATCGACCGGATGACCCAACGCTTCGACCGCCGTGGGCAACGGCGTGACGACATCGTCCAGCTGGTACTCCCACGCCCACCCCTGTGACCGCACGAGGTCGAACACCGCTTGCCAGTCCTCGGCCGACGCGTCGGCTACCGAGACGTCGGGAAGCGCACCCATCAGGTGGGGATCGAAGAGGCTTCTGACCTCGTCCCAGAGCAGATCCGGCATCACCTCATCCTGCCGGTCCCCTCGTGCAATCCGGTCCAGATCACGCAAATGTTACGCACAGCGGACAAGTCCCCCAAATCGTCACTCCCGGTGATCACGAGTGGATCTCCGACAGCGGGAATTCCGGGAACGTCCGGCAGGATTCAGGGCATGCGTTTGTCTCGAAGATTCATCGCCGTCGCTTTCGTGGCGGCGGCTGCCGCAGGGTGCTCGAACAGTGGGAGCGGAGCTGTGGCGGCGCCGCCGGCTTCCAGCAGCAGCCTGCCGCCCACCACCAGCAGCAGCGCCCCTCCCCCGGCGCCGTTCGTGCCAGCGGTTTCTCCGGCACACCTCAGCGCGGCGTGCCCGTTCTTGTCCCCGGCGGAGTTCGCGAAGACGTTCGACGACACAGACGTCGACGCCAGCAGTGAACAGCCCCAGACACACCAAGACCAGTTCACCGCCTACAACTGCGACTACCACCTCGCCGATCCCCCCGGGACCCACCTGGGAACCCTGACGGTCGGCGGCGTGCCGTCGCTGCTCTCCCCGCAGAAGGCGCTGCAGCTGTTCAGCGAGTCCTGCGCAGATGACGTGCAGTCCCTCTACGAAGCCGCGATGTACTGCTACAGCAAGGACGGCGGCACCGACATCGTGGTCGCCAAGTCCAGCCATGGTGAGACCCGCCTCGCGACGATCTCCCTGGTGAATCCTCCCGACGGCACGATGCGCGCCGAATACACCGCAGTGATGAAAACCCTCGAAGGCCGCCTGTAATCCACCGCAGCGCCGCGGACCGGTTCACGTCCGGCCGCGGCACTGCGGCGGATGTGTCCCCGGAAAACCGCCCCGACGCGTTGAGCGACCGAAGGGGCCCGTACTTCACCTGAGGTCAGCTGACTGGACTGCGGCGTTCGAGGAACACGGTGTCGTGCCTCGGGCGAGGATGTCGTTGACCGCCTGCGGGCTCAGCCCGGCGTCGAAGAGGGTGCCGTGGCGGTCGATCCGGCGGAACGCCGGCCCGTCGCCGATGCCGGCGGCTCTGGTCCAGGCGTGCCACGCGCGCACCGCGCACAGATCGGGGTCGCGGGCGTAGGGAACGGTGGAGGTGCCGATCGTCTTGCCGAACCGGACGGTGACGATCAGGCCGTTGGGGTCGTCGGCGATGTCGGTGACCAGCAGGTGGGCCAGGTCCGAGTAGGGCCGGAGCCGACTCCTCGCCCAGTGACCCGGTGATTGCGCCGTCAGGTGACATCGGCCACCGGTTCGGCGGCAAGTGCGGGCACGTCGCCGTCCTCGGGCGGCAGCATCGACTCGATGAGATCGAGTAGCGCCCCGCGCTGCCGCTCGTTCAGCCGTGCGAAGTACTCGAGAAGGCGAGCCTGCGACACGGTCGGCCGCTCGGACCCCTTCGGAGCATGCCGCGCCGGATCAATGCCGACCATCTTCAGCGCTTCACCAGGATCCAGGGCGACAACCTGCGCCGCCGAGATCACAATCGACGCGCGAGGGTTCATGGGCGTTTCGACGCCTCCGCCGAGCTTGCGCACGCCGCTCTCGAGCTACCCCCAGGTCGTCACGGAGAAACCGGCCGCCGCCGACGCCTGACGCTGACTCAGGCCAGCGGCCTTCCTCGCAGCCTCCAGCCGCTTGCCGAGCGGCCACGGGCGCTTTCTCTCGTCTGCCACAGGAGCATGGTGGGGTATTCCCCTCTGGCGCGCTACCACCTGGTCCCCGTCGGTAGTGGCAACCGGGGGTTGCGGTGCTCAGTGGGGTAGGCACTTCTCTGGCCCCGGGGAGTGGCCCGTGATGAGCCATTGTCCTTTGTCGACCTGCGCCACCTGGAAGAAGCCGAGCGCCGGGCCGCCCTCGATGTCGAACGTGCACGAGTCGATGGTCACGACACTGGCCGGTGCCGGCCCGGACACGTAGGAGGGCAAGGACTCGGCGTAGTCGTTCTGGCTCGTGACCTGCTCGTGCAGCGCTTCGACCGCGGCGCGGCAGTCCATCTGGCCGACGTCCTGGGCGAACTTGTCCTGGACGTCCTCGCTGAACCGGCCGCAGGCGTCGTCGACGAAGCCCTGCGCGATGTTGTGGTACACGAACCGGACGGCCTCGTAGGGGTTCGCCGAGAAGATGTGGTTCGTGTGGAATGGCTGCATAGACGTGGTCTCGGCAGCTGACGTTGGGGAGGGGCTGGGGAACACGCGGGACTCGAAGTGGCGTACCGCATCAGCGGTGCCGCTGTCGCTGCCGGCAGTGAAGCTGATTGCGGCGGTGACGCCCAGGGCCGCCAGGACCACGACTGCGCCGAGGACGATTCCACCGGTCCCGATGCGCAGTTGCCGTTTGTCCCCCATAGTCCTGTCTTCCCCTTCGTTGAGCGGCGCGCGCAACACGGAGCGCGCGGAGCGCGAGGCTAGCGCGCTGGGGCTCAAAGGTGGTCATCGGAAGCGACCTCGTGCTGCTCGCCACTAAATTCGGCCAAGGGTCGAGCTCACGGAGAAGTGGCGCTCCTTCGCTGCCCTTCTGACCCCACACCCACCCGACCGCCTTCGCGTCCAGCTGTGAGAACTCCCGGTAACAGGCACCGAAAAACAGCGCCGAGCACGTCGCAACTGCCCCGGGCTCGTGTTGCGGTCGGCCGCCGGTTGCATCAGGCCGTCGACCGACCAGTTCAGCTCGTGCTCAGAATGCGCCCCACTATCTACCGGCACCTGGACAAGACTCTCGACACCGCTCCCACGCCGGTGGGCGACCTCGGGGAAGGCGCGAACCTGGCCTGTGACGGTAACCCGAATTAGCGCATACATATGCCTTACTTCGAATGGTTGTCCGACCGTGGTGACGAGGCAATTAGGTGCCGAAGCGGGACTGGTGGTAACCCACATGCCACTCAACTGGGCCATTCGGTTAAAAATAGGGCCGGTTGTTGAGTTTTCGCACGTAAGCGCATGGCCCTTTTGCTGAATTTCGGGTTCTTCGGTCACTCGATCGTAACCGAATCCGTCGCGGACAGTGCTCCTGCGACAAACGACATCAACCCGCGACCAGCTCACCGCGCCGAGCCTGCTCCGCCACTGCCTCGACACCCGACGTGCGGAAGAGGGAGGTCAAGAAACTCCCCGCTGACGAAGCGGAGCGGCTGCTCACGCCCGTGTACGTGGGTCGACCCTCGGTACCCATGTGTGGTCCCATGAGCCGACGATCGATTATTTCGGTCGCTCACATGGCGCAGAATTGGGGAGCGTTCAGTGAGAGCCTTTCACCCGAAACAATGAACGCCAGCGTTCCATATCCCACCCAATTGTCGGCGCTTCCGCGTCCTGGTTGGCGTGGTAGCGTCGTAATCATCGGTACGCCGCCCGCTGGTATGGCATGGCTATTTGGCCGGGTGCTAACTCGTTTTCTTTCGCCCGGCGTTTTTGCGCGTGTTCGGGTGGCTGGTATCCCCGTCGTCGTTGCGGAGGTGATCGGTTCATGGGGCAGGAGAGGTTGACTGTCGCGC
>NZ_JBFAAJ010000071.1:0-10040 GCF_040639695.1 Amycolatopsis sp. NPDC023774 | reverse complement strand
CGGAAACTGAGTCCAGTCGAGTCCCCACGCACCGGCACCGGCGCTGGAACGCACCACAATGCGCGCCAGCGCCAGCCCGGTCGTTTCTCCCCGCCCGGCTGATTTCGCGGTCGTGCGTCGCAACCGCCGACTCGTGCGGCTGCCCCCAATCACGCCCGCGTGGCGGATTGCCTTGAGTTGGCGGACATTGGAGCGCCTGGCGCCGGCACCGGATCATCGACGTCGTTGGCGTGGAGTCGGCGCCCTGTACCGAGGCCCGCCTAAGCCGGGGCAGGGTGACCGTGCCACGGGGGTCTGTGGGGGGGCGAGGGCGCGCGGGCCGGAACGGTTCCGTTTGGCAGCGAGGGCGTGGTCCGGCGGCTGCGCTGGGCAGGTGGCACGGCGATCTTCTCGCGGGGCGTGAGTTGCAGGTGACTCCTGGGGCCTCCTCATTCGTCAGTGCAGTTCAGGCGGGTGGGTTCAGCTCGATCACGGTCTCCGCCTCGGCGTCGATCCGCTCCCGGCTGTAGAGCAGGGGAAGGCTTCGCCGCGTGCCCACCGGGCGAACAGGTCGGTCAGGTGCGGGTCGTCGAGGCGGGCCCGACTGGCCCGGCGCGTTCATGGCGAGCGACGAGTTCCACTCGCCGACGTCGACGACGAGCCGGAACGTCGCGCCTGCCGACTGCACGAAGTTCGGGCCGTACGCGGTGGTCCCGACGGTGTAGCCACTGGCGATGCGTTGGAGTAGTTCGGTGCAGGATTTCGCCGAGCGCGGTAAACCAGCGCCTCACCGCTGCCGCCTCGCGGAAACGGTTCCGTGGCGAGCCGGTCTTCGGCGAGGTGGCCGCAACGCCTTCAGCGGGTGCTGCGTGCGGGCGACGTGCTCAGCAGTTCTTCCAGGTCAGCGACGGTGCCGGGCAGGGCCTTCGCGACGACGTCGGCGAACACGTCGGAGTTCTCGACCAGCTCGAGGGCGATCTGCGCGTCCGCGCGCAGGTCCTCCGGGGGTGAGACGCGGGTGGCCGTCGCGTCGGCGGCTTCCGCGCCCACCAACGGTCCAGGGCCTGCGCCAGCAACGCGAGCCGCAGGCGCCGGCGGTACCAGACCTCGAACAGCGCGGCGGCCGTTGATCGATCCCGCAGTCCGGGCTCGCCCTCCGCAGCGAACCGGCCCAGCCCGGTTTTCATACATTTACGGGAGATTCCCATCGCGGACGCGATATGCGCCTGCGGCCACCCTGCCCGGTGACGCCGGACAATCAGCAACCGGCCCCGAACCGTGGTCCGGGCATTACTGTGAGACACGAGAGCCTCCGGTTGGAGTGGGTCCTAGACACACCACACCCCATCCGGAGGCTCTCCCCACCTCAACCACCAACTGCTGCTACCAACGTCCTGGCCAAATACACCTAGGGGAACACCGTCCGCCAGTTCGGTGACCGGTCGGCTGAGAAGAAAATTTTGGACTCCCGGGGTTGTTCGAACACGACGTGCGGTCGTCACAACGGGGTGATCAGCAGGAGCACGACCGCCAGCAGCGCGACGGCCATGATCGCCCGGAACAACGCGCGTGAGCCGCTACCACGTCTCGGGATCAGGGCGAAGGCGAGGACGAGGCACGCGGCGGCGAACAGGGACAGCCCCGCGAGGCTCGGACCACCTTCTGGGCCCACGACAAGGCACACCATGGCCCCCAGCAACAGGGCCACCGCGGCCCGGCTGGACCAGCGCGGTCCCAGGAGGTGCGGCAGGCCGTGCACGCCGGTTCGCGCGTCGTCGGCGAGGTCCGGCAGCGCGTTGGCGAAGTGTGCTCCGCTGCCCAGCAGCGCACCCGCGGTGAACAGCCACCACGGCGGAGCCTGGCCACTGGTGAGCACCACGAACACCGGCAGCAACCCGAAGGACAGCCCGTAGGGCAGCACCGAGAGCCTGGTCGACTTCACGCCCGCGTCGTAGGCCCACGCGGACACCACCGCAACCAGGTGCACACCGCCGGCGAGCACACCCGTCGACAACGACAGCGGCACGCACGCCGCGCCGGCGCACCAGGCGGCCGCTCCGACGATCCGTTTCTCCACGAGACCTGTGGCGATCGGCTTGTCGGCACGGCCGACTTCCCGGTCTCGTGCGGCGTCGAGGTAGTCGTTGAGCCAGCCCACCGACAGCTGGCCTGTGAGGACAGCGGCCGCGACGAGGAGGACGCCCCACGGTGGGCGTCCCGCGGTGACCGCGATCCCGGCCGCCACCGCGGTGACAGCGAGCGTCGGCTCGGGGTGGCAGGCCCGCACCAGACCTCGAGCGGTGGCGTGCACGAGGCCAGCTTCGCAGGGTCTGCGCCAGCGCACCGGCCGACCGCCCCGCGAGCGGCTTCGCGGCGCGGAACGCCGCCGGGTGTGCGAGCGTGGAGGACGTGCCTTTCCGTGCCGCAGCACGCCGCGCACCGAACGACCCCGCGCAGTACGACGATCTGGTCGCGCAGTGGTGGCGGCCGCGAGGGGAGTTCGCGATGCTCCACTGGCTCGCGGCGGCCCGAGCCGCACTGGTTCCGCCGTCGAACGGGCCGGACGCGGTGCTGGCCGACCTCGGTTGCGGGGCCGGTCTTCTCGCTCCGCACCTGGAAGGCAAGGGCTACCGCCACATCGGCGTCGATCTCGCCGAGACGGCTCTGGTGCAAGCGGCCGCCCACGGTGTGTCACCGGTGCGCGCCGACGTCCGCTTCGTACCCCTGGCCGACGAGTGCGCGGACGTCGTGTGCGCCGGGGAAATCCTGGAGCATGTCCGGGACTTCCGCGCGGTCGTCGCGGAGGCGTGCCGTGTGCTGCGGCCGGGTGGCTGGCTGGTGCTGGACACCTTGGCTGACACCTGGCTGTCCCGGGTGCTCGCCGTGAGCGTGGCCGAACGCCTGCCCGGCGGCCCGCCGGCGGGGATCCACGATCCCGCTTTGTTCGTCGATCGTAGCCGCTTGATCGAGTGCTGCGCGGATCAAGGTGTTCCGCTGACGCTGCGGGGTATCCGGCCGTCGGGGGTGGACGTTGCTCGCTGGCTCACCCACCGCACCGATTCGGTGCGCATGCTGCCCGTGGGCACCACCGCTGTGCTCTTCCAAGGCTGGGGAAGGAAGGAATCTTCATGATCGACGAAGTGCCGAGAGCTCCGGCCGATCCTGCGAGCGCCCTGGAGGCGGCCAGGAACCTCGCCCCGCGGTTCGCCGAGCGCGCCACGACGCACGACACGCAGGGTGTGTTCCCGGCCGACGATTTCACCGACCTGAGGGAGTCCGGGCTCCTGGGACTGATGGTCCCCGCACGGCTGGGCGGCATCGGAGCCGGCTTCGCGGACTACGCGCGGGTCGCCGCGGAACTCGGCACAGGCGCCGGGTCCACCGCGCTGATCTTCAACATGCACGCCTCGGTCACCGGTGCACTCGCGCTCGTGTCGGACGACCTGGCCCGCGCATTCGGGGTTCCGGACGGATTTTTCACCGCCCGCGACCGCGTGCTGACCGAGGTGCTCGGCGGGAAGCTGTTCGGCGTCGCGATGAGCGAGCGAGGCGCGGGTTCCCGGCTCTCCTCGCTGACCACCAGCTACACACCTGTGGAGGGCGGCTACCGCATCACGGGAAGCAAGGCTTTCGTCTCCGGTGCCGGGCACGTCGACGCCTACCTGGTCGCCGCGCGCGCCACCATCACAACCGCAGATCAGCCGGTCGTGTCGCAGTTCCTCGTGCCCGCGGGCCCCGGAGTCCGCGTCGAGAAGACCTGGGACTCACTGGGCATGCGGGCAACCGGCAGCCACGACGTGCACTTCGACGTGACTGTGGGATCGGACGCGCTGCTGGGCGGGGTCGAAGGGCTGGCTCTCCTGCTGGCCGAGGTCATGCCCCAATGGCTGGTGGCGTCCTACGCCGCGGTGTATGTCGGGGTGGCCCAAGCGTCCATCGACGCGGCTGTCGCGCACCTGCGTGAACGCAAGCTGCACACGCTCCCTTCGGTGCGGGCCCGAGTCGGCCGTGCCGACGCCACCGTGGCGGGGGCACGCGCAGCGGTGGCGGAAGCCGCCCGGCGCGTGGACACGGCGCCGGGTGAACCGGAGACCAACCGATGGGCCTGGCGGGCCAAACTCCTGGCCGGAGACGTCGCGGCGACGGTCGCGTCGTCGATGCTGGAAGCGGCCGGAGCATCGGCGAGCCGGCGGGGACACCCGCTGGAGCGGCTTTACCGCGACGCGCGGTGCGGTGCACTGCAGCCGGCCACCTCCGACGTCTGCGCCGACCACCTCGGAAGCACCGCACTCGACCCCGACGGCGACACCGCGGTGTCCCGGTGGTGATCGCGAGGCTCGCCGGATCCGGATGCGCGTTCCCAGCCCGGCTCGAGCAGGACGCCTTGTGGGACGAGTTCTTCGCGCCGCGGCTGGGTCATTCCCGCGTCGCCGAACGGTTGTTCTGGGCGGCCGGCGTGCGGCACCGGCACGGAGTGGCCAATCCACTCGAGGAGGACGTGTCGCAGTGGTCGACCTCGCAGCGGATGGAACGCTTCATCGCCGACGCGCCCGCGCTGGGCACGAAAGCCGTCGGCGCCGCACTGGCCGACGCGGGGCTGGACGCCTCCGAGGTCGGCATGTTCGCCGTGGCTTCCTGCACCGGCTACTCCACCCCCGGTCTCGACATCCGCGTGGCATCAGCCCTGGGCATGCCCGACGACGTCCAGCGCCTGCTGATCGGCCACATGGGCTGCTACGCCGCACTGCCGGGCCTGGGCGCAGTCTCCGACTACGTGGTGGCCCGACGCCGGCCCGCGGTGCTGCTGTGCCTCGAACTGACTTCGCTGCACGCACAGCCCACGACCGGTGACCTCTCGCAGGTCGTCACCCACGCCCTGTTCGCGGACGCCGCCGCGGCCGTCGTGCTGCGCCCGACCGGCCCGGGCCCCGGCGTGGTGGACATCGCGGCGCGCACCGACCCCGCCACCGCCGGGCACATGCGCTGGGAGGTCACCGACCAGGGCTTCCGCATGGGGCTTTCCCCCGAGGTACCGGCTGTGCTCGGGCGGCACGTCGGCCCGGTGGTCACCCGCCTCTTGGACGAGCACGACCTCGCGGTCAGCGACATCGGAGCCTGGGCGGTCCACCCCGGCGGGCCGCGCATCCTCGACACCGTCGAGCATCGACTGGAGCTGCCACCCGGCGCGCTCGGAGTTTCCCACGGCGTCCTGCGGGAACGCGGGAACTGTTCCTCGGCCACCGTCCTGGTGATCCTCGACGAGCTCCTGCGCGGCGGGCAACCCGAAACTGGGAAACCCGCTGTGATGATGGCATTCGGGCCTGGCCTGACGCTCTACACCGCACTGCTGTCACGACCGGACTGAGCCTCGCGGCCCCGGTCCCGACGATCGCGAGACTCGCGATGCGGGCCGTGGCGTGGCTTCTGGTGGGGCGGGCCGGACCGCGCGCTGCTTGACCGCCCGGCCGCCACTTTACCCAGCTGGTCCGGACCCTCAACCGTGCTACGCGTGGTTGTTCGACGCGGCCAGGATGTTCACGGAGAGGAGTGCCAGGTCGTGATCACGATGGCGCCGAGCTCGGTGGTGTGGGGAAGGTGGTGTGGTCGGAGAAGGTGCGGATGAGGGGTGAGCCGCGTCCGTGAAACGGGCCCGGGTCGGGCGCGGGTGGCTGCCAGTGGCCTCGGGCGGTGCCGGTGATGCGGATCAGGTCCGGCCGATGGTGGCGTGGAGCTCGGCGGTGCCGGTCAGGTGGCGTCGGCGGCCAGTGCTTCTCTCGCCGACTGGTACAGGATGAACACGGGCCGAAGCCGATCAGCTTGAGCGTGCGGTCGCGAGGTAGCGCCCCACCGCCAGCGGCAGTTCAGCGCGTGCCCTACTGGCCTCCCGAGCCTCGACGAGCACCGCGGTCGCGGCCGAGGAGCAGAACGCGACGGACGGATCCCCGACCGGATCAGCAGCTCGACGCTGCTGATGAGGACAAACCACGTCGCGAGCGTGCTGAGGGATTCGGAGAAGAACAGGACACTTCCCGCGACGAACCACAGGGCGATGAGGTCGTTCGCGATGCTCAGGACCTCGTACCGCTCGCGGATGATCAGCTCGCCGTGGCCGAACCTCAGCACGAAATCCTGTCCGCGCGGATGGCCTGGATCGGGCGATCCCCTGGAGGCCGCCGGATCGCCGGTGTGCACCATCCGGGTCGCATACCTACGTGCCTGCGGAGAAACCGCGGCCGGAGGTTCTCCCTATGCGTCCACCACGCTGCCCGCCCCGTTACCAACGCCTTCGCAATCGGCACGAGCAGTCGCCGCAGTCTGACGAACGTGGGGCTGCGACGTGTTACGCCGACAGCAGACATCCCCGTCTGTCGGGGCGGTGTATGGCGATGGCTCAAACTGCCCCACACCGACAATTGACCGTCACGCCTCGCGGATGTGCTCCCAAGCTGCCGACAGCAGCGGTCGGTGCCCCTCGTACAGCTTTCCCCCGACACCCTCGATCGCCGCTGTGAGCGCGTCCAGACTGACGAACGGGAACCACGCGACCGCGGCTGCGTCGTCACCCGCATTGGCCACAACCGGTTTCTCCAGCCGGTAGAGCGCCACCGTGCTCGACGCCCACGCGTGATCGGTGTTCCGCCAGTCCTCCACGTAGGTCCGCATCAGAATCGTCGGCTCGACCTTCGTCAGGTCCACATCGGTCTCTTCGCGCAGCTCGCGCGCCAGAGCGCGAGCTGCGGTCTCGCCGGGATCGACCATGCCGCCGGGAATGGCCCACTCCCGGCAATCGTCACGCAGGATGAGCAGCACCTGCGGGTCCGCTGTGCCGGCACCGGCTACCACGATCGGGTCCACCGCCTGGTTCTCACCCCATCTTCCGAGGTGCCGCCCGGATCGTCCGGTGCGGCCGGTCGGGTTCAGCGGCCGGCGCCGGTCATCGATCCGGTAGGGCACCAGCGCGGCAGCCTGCCGCTCGGGCCAGTCCGTCACCTCGTTCGGCGTCACATAGGGATCAGCCCATCCCGCCCGCACGCTGCGTTCCAAACCGGCGCCCACGAGCTGCGACGGTGTGATGTCCACCGGGATGTATCCCGGCCACGGCGTCGACCACGAGCGCACGGTGTCCGGCACCCGCGCGCCGGCGCGGCTCACCTCGCTGCGACTGCCGGTCGCCCACAACTCGGCCGGCCCCGGCTCACCGAGGGCATCTCGGCAGCGCTGGGCGGTGCGCCGGGGCACGCCCATGGCCGTCGCCAGCTGACTGCAGGAGCCACCGTCGTGTGCGTGCATCCGGATGCCGGCGGCACGCACCCCCTCGATGTGGGCCAGCAGACCGCACACGTCGCGCAGCAACTTTACGTCCCACGCCAGTCGTGTACCGACCGGGTCGTCGGTCAGGCTGCCTGCGTCTACCGGGGCCCCGGCGTCGCGCCCCTGTCGCTGCTCGGCCAGCCCCGCCAGCACCGTGTGCAGCGCTTCAGCGAGCTCCGCCGCGTCGGCTCCCACTACAGCGGACTGCTCCGCAGTCAGGGACAGCACCAGGTCCAAACCACCGCGTCGCGCCTCGGCGCCCTCGCGGTATGTCAACATCGCTTCCCCTCCTCCTGCACTGGTCGGTACAGCCCAAGGTACGCAGACGCTCGGGAAGAACCGAGGTGCGGTCGCAGTGGTCATGCTGCTCTGCGAGGCATCGGCGTTGCGGCCGGTCAGCCCGGCCTTGGTCAGAATCATGTTCCCGAGGCCGCGCGAATGGCTTGCGCACGCCGCGCGCGGCTACCATGCCGCTGGGTTCACGTGTCGAAATGAGGGTGTAATGGTCGAGCCACCGGTGGTCGTACTCGGCGCCACGGGCGGGCAGGGGCACGCCGTGACCGAAGCCCTGCTCGCGCGGTCCACGAAGGTGCGTGCGGTGGTGCGCGATCCGCGCAGCGCCGGCGCCCGCCGGCTGGCCGAGCGGGGCGTCGAGGTGCTCGCCGGTTCACTGGACGACGCCGAAGCCCTCACGGCCGCGATGCGCGGGACCGCCGCGGGTTTCGCGTTCACCACACCGTTCGAGGCCGGCATCGAGGCGGAGGTCGCCCAGGGCCGGGCGATCATCGTCGCGGCCGGGCGAGCGCAGCTGCCCCACCTCGTGTTCAGCTCGGTGGCCGGAGCGGGCGAGCAGACCGCGATCCCGCACTTCGAGAGCAAGGCGCGCATCGAGGGTGACCTGCGCAGGTCCGGCCTGCCGCACACGGTCCTGGCGCCGACGTACTTCTACGACAACGCGCTGGGCGGCGTGGACCGCATCCGCGCCGGCGTGCTCGACCTGCCCCTGCCGCCGGACCGGCAGCTGCAGCAGATCGACCGCGGCGACTTCGGCCGGTTCGCCGCGGCCGTGCTCCTCGACCCCGGCAGCTACTCGGGCCGGCGGATCGAGCTCGCCGGCGACGCGCCGACCCCGGCCGAGATGACCGCCGCCCTGGGCCGGGCGCTGGGGCGTGAAGTCGACTACAACCAGGTGCCGCTAGCCGCGATCGGCAACCCCGACATGCTCGCCATGTGGACGTTCCTCAACGGCCCGGGCTACCAGGTCGACCTCCCCGCGCTGCACGCCGCCGCTCCGCACCTGACGTGGACCAGCTTCGCGGACTGGGCGGCGCGCACGTTCGCCGCGTGAAGTGACAGCCGCGTCGGTGTGGTGGCTGAGGTTTCTCGTGCGCGTGGCGCAGCAGGCAGGAGCAGCCGACAATGCAATCCAGCCCCGACAGCTCGTGGCCCGCGGTGCTGGACGAGGTGACCTGCCTCTGGAGTCCTTGACCGCGACGCTGGCCACCGAAGACGACTTCACGGGCCTGCTGCACCAGATGTGCGCCCAGGTCGTCACCGCCGTGCCCGGAGTCCACGAGGCCGGCATCACCCTGCTGAGCGACCACCACCCTGCGACGGTCGCGAGCACCACCGAGGTGGTCACCGCCCTCGACCGCGACCAGTACGCCACCGGGCACGGTCCCTGCCTTCAAGCCGCGGATACCGGCAAGCTGGTCCGGGTCTCGGTCGCCG
The DNA here is from genome assembly GCF_040639695.1 of Amycolatopsis sp. NPDC023774. Taxonomy (NCBI): domain Bacteria; kingdom Bacillati; phylum Actinomycetota; class Actinomycetes; order Pseudonocardiales; family Pseudonocardiaceae; genus Amycolatopsis; species Amycolatopsis sp. NPDC023774. Next base: position 1,019 of record NZ_JBFAAJ010000071.1, on the reverse strand, counting down.
AGGTGGCCGAAGAGTGGCCGGATCATGTCCTTGGACACCGACGAGCCAGAGCCCATCCACAAAAGATCTTGTAACACCATGGCGGCAGTGCCCCGCACCGAGACGACAATCATGGACACGCGGCGCGGCGGCATGGCGCGCGGCGGACCCGCCTGCAGGACGTTCACCCCCCTCGCCTGCCGGTGGGCCGCGCTACGCGCGTGCCGCCCCGACGCCGCGAGAGGCCGGCGTCCGGCTGGCCCTCGAGGGACAACGGTGCGGACATGCGCGAGAGCTTCCACCACGAGCTGAACCGCCTCAGCACACAGCTGGGGCTGATGTGCACGCTCGCGGCCGACGCGATCCGCCGGGCAAGCAGAGCACTGCGGACCGCAGACCTGGACCTCGCCGAGCAGGTGATCGCCGCCGACGCCGAGATCGACTGGGCCCGCGCGGACTGCGAATCACACGCCCAGACCCTGCTGGCCCTCCAAGCACCCAAGGGACACGATCTGCGAACCATCCTGGCCGCGATCTACTGCGCCGAGCGGCTCGAGCGGATGGGCGATCTGGCCGCGCACATCGCCGACACCGTCCGCTTCGCCCACCCCCACCACGCCGTGCCCGCCCACCTCGAATACGACTTCGCCGAAATGGCCGACGCCGCCGCCGCCATGGCAGACCGGCTCGCCGAACTCATCGACCGCCAATGCCCGTGCGGATTCGCCGACCTCGCCGACATCGACCAGACCATCGACACCATCCACGCCCACGTCCTCGCCCAGATCACCAGCGACCAGTGGCCCCACTGCGTCCAGACAGCCATCAACCTCGCCCTGCTCGCCCGTTTCTACGAACGCTTCGGCGACCACGCCGTCGCCGTGGCCAACCGACTGGGCTTCGCCGCCACCGGCGAACTTCCCTTCCACAACACCTAACTCGGCTCGGCGTTTGAGGAACATCGGAACTGTGATTCTTTGACCGGTGATCCGGCTGGGTCGGGTTGCTGCCAGGCTGACGCTGGCATCGGGGCATGACCC
>NZ_JBFAAJ010000070.1:0-10441 GCF_040639695.1 Amycolatopsis sp. NPDC023774 | reverse complement strand
GGAACGAACGCTGCCACCCCTTCATCTGGACCAAAACCGCCGACGAGATCCTCAAGAAGGTCAACCGTCAGACCACTTCAAACACAGACCACTAGGCGGGCACGTCCCGTATCCACGCCGACCTGCACGAACGCACGCCAAGCAGCAGTGCTCGTGGCTACGCCCCACAGTAATCTTCAGCCGCAGGTCTCCCTTGTAGATCACGTGCTTGCTGTTGTGCTTACTGGTATGCCTCGGCCGCCCCTTCGTCCCTTGCCTCCTTGCGCAGAGGAGTGCCCTGAGCCGATCACGCGCGGTCCTGGACTTCCACGATTTCCTGTAGTCGGGTGGCGGCGTGGGTGAGGGGGATGGCTTCCTGCTCGATTCGGCGGAACGGGGTAGGGCCCGAGGTTGCGATGGTGTTGTACGCGGTGGTCTCGGCTTCGGTCAGATGCGGAAGGGTCACCGGTGACGGCTTGATGAGACGGCCGGCTTTGTCGTGGTTGACGCCGTGCTGGGCGTAACGGTCCAGATCGCTGGCATCCATGAGGATGAAGACGACAGACTTCGCCGATGCTCCGCCCGGGGCCAGCTCACCCAGCGCGGCGCGGAACTGGTTGAGGATCGCGTACCCGTCAGCGTCGATGTCGCCCCAGTAGATGACGTGGTCTGCGGCGCGGATCCAGGGCACGTTCGCGAGCAGCGCGGCTGCGGCCTTGCCGCCGCCCTCGACCACGATCGTGTCCTTCACTGGTGGGAACCAGAGTCGTGAGTCGCGGTTCTCGACGACGAGGACGATGCGTGGCTGGTAGGCGATGTCGTGTACGTCACCGGTGGTCCAGGCGTCGTGCCGGCGGCGGCCCGGTGCAGCGTGCTCAGGGTCGGCATAGGTCAGGTGCATGACGGTCAGCCGGGGCCGGACTTCGTCCCGAACGTCGCGTCCGGCGACGTCGCGCAGCAGAGTGCCGTAGGTTTCGAGCCATTTGGTGTGCATCCCGGGGACCGGAAGTTGCCGCAGCGTCCATGCGCCGGCGTCGGGGTGCTGGTGTAACCAGGTCACAGCGCGGACCAGCACCTCCACGTCGGCTACTCGAAGACGGGAGACTGCCCGAAGTGTGGCCGAGGTGAGGATTGCACCGGCGGATCGCAGCGCCGACGCGAGAGCACGGGCGCGGTTCAAGTCCGCAGTGGGAGACTCAGCAGCGTGACGGGTGTTGGCTACCAGCGACACGGCGCCGTTGAGATCCGCGACGAGCGTTGCGGGGAAATCGCTCGCGACTCCGCGAATGGTCACAGCTTTGCGAACGAGTTCCACGCCGGCGGGGAGTTGGTCGGAGAACTCGCGCCACCGCATGTGCCACTCGTGCCAGGTGGCGTATCCGAGCTGCTCGACGGCTTTGCCCGTCGACACACCGGGGCGGAGTGGGACGGAGAACACGACCTGGTCACCGATGTCGTGCTCCGCGCACACGGCTTCTGCCCACTTCTGATCGATCTTGCGGCGGACGACTGCGACGGCGTCCTGCGGGGTGACGAGTGAGCTCATGCGTCCGGAACACCGACTAGGGGCTTCGCCCAGGATCGGCCCTGGGAGTTTTTGAGGATCAGGTATTCCGCGTCTACGTGCGGTTCGATCGCGCTGTGTTTGTCGTTGGGGGCACCGATGATGAGCTGGAAACCGAGGCCGCGCCACGCGCCGATAGCCCGGCCAGCGAAGTGCGCGTCCGCCTTGATCAGTGCCTCGTCGAGGAACACCGGCGCGTAGCGGGGGCGTGCGGCGCCCGCGTCGCCCAGCTGGTACCGGAGCGCGGCGCCGACGATGAACGCGACCAGCTCCTGCGACTCGCCGCCGGACTTCTCGCCGATGTGGTCGTACACGGCGACGTGCCCACCGTCGAGATCGCGTTTCTCGGCACTGATCCGAACATGGTTGCGCACGTCGACGAGGTCGGCGAAGTCCGGCGCGGTGCGTCGGATGCGGTCGATCACCTTGGCCATCCGGTGATAAGCGCGTTCCCGGTCGTCGTCGGTTGCCGCCTGGTCGATAAAGGCACGTACGTCGCGCAGCTCCCTGCGGAATCGGGCACGCACCGTGGAGTGGCTCTCCTGGGGGTCGATACGCAGCCGGTGGCCGTCATCCGCGAACGGCAGTTCGGCGAGGATGCTGTTGACCGGGTCGATCCGGTCGCGGATCTCGCGGACAGCGGCGGCGAGCTCGCTGTCCAGGCCGGTCAGGTCGTTGCCGGACAGTTTGAGCAGGCTGTCCCGCCACTCGGTCTCGAGCTCGTGCAGACCGCTGGTTTCCAGATCGGTGAGCAGGCGGTCGAAGTCGCGGTAGGAGGCGTCCGCGTCGACGCCGAGGTTCGGGTTCGGCCAGCGCTCAAGGAACGTCGAGAACGTGTCGAGCAGCGCCTTCTTCGACCGGCCGATCGTGTCCGCCGCAGACTGCCGGTCGGTGCGGAGCCGCTCGGTGGCCCGTTTCACTGCCGCGTCGAACTCCGCGAGGGCCCCTGCCGACGCGGCATCGTCGGGGCTGTTGAATAGCGCCTCCAGGTATGCCTGGTGTTCCTGACTGACATCGGCGCCTGTCTCTGCGGCCGTGTCGAGTGCCAACTGGGCGCGGTCCACCTCGTCGGCGGTCGACTCCCAGGACTCACCGAGCACCTTCGCGGTGTCCTTCTGCCGGCCGACGCGCTCGGTCAGTTCCCTGACCTTCTCTTTGAGGTCGTCGACCTGCTGCTGTAGCTGGTCTATCTTTGGATTGTCGAGGCGGACCTCCTCGACGACGCGGGTCCAGCGGTCCTGTTCTGCCTTGACCGACTCGACGTCCACCTGGTCCCAAGACAACTCGGTCAGGATCCGGTAGGCCGCGCGCCTGTCTTCGAGCAGGTCAAGGCTGTTAACCGCTCGCGACACCGACGCGGCGGCGGCGTCGAGACGTTTCTCCGCCGAGTCGATGCGGTTGCCGAGGTCGGCAAGCAGCCGGCTGTTGGTGAAACCAAGCATGTTGGGGCGACCCTGCCCACCGTGGGCACCCCGGCCACCTTCGGATGTCTGGCCGGTGATCGTGAGGGCTTTGGAGTGGCGCGCCAGCAGTGCAGGGGTCTCTACGCAGACGAAGTCGAACCGGCGGTCGAGCTCACTCTTCAGCCAGGCGGTGAACGGCGATGGGCGATAGTCGAGCCGGCCGGGAAGCGTCTTTCCGTCCAGACCCACCTCGTCGCGCAGGCCGGTTCGCACACCCTCGAACTGGACCCGCCGGGCGGTCGGGACGGAGTTGATCGCCTCGCGGAATGCGCCCAGCCTGCCGAGGTCGATCAGCATTCGTGTGGCGAATCCGCCGAGCGCCAGGTTGAATGCCTCACGCCACGGCTCAAACTCCGTTCGTACCTCGATCAGCTCACCCACGAACGGCAGGTCTTGCTCCGGGTCGAGTCCGGCTGCCTTGGCCAAGACCGCACGTGCCGTGTGCAGCTCCGTCGGAATGTTGCCCTTCCGTGCCTTGACCGCCGCGTGTTCGACGCGCCACTTCTCGAGGCCCCGTTCGGCTTCCTTCTTTTCCGCCATGGCCTCGGCGAACTGGTTCTGAGCAGTTTTCCTCGCGTCGGAGTCGGCGACGAACCGATGTGCGGTCTCGACCAGCGCAGCAAAGTCATCGCCGGTTGACATGGTGGCGTCGATCGTGGCGAGCGCCCGATCCAGTCGTTCCCGCGCACGTTCGACGTCGCCCAGTCGCTGCTCTACGTTGCGGATCTCCCGGAGTGCGGTGTCCAGGCGGTCACCGCCGGAGGCGCGCAGCGTGGCAGCCACCCCTTCGCGCTGCGATTCGGCTGCCTTGACCAAGGCGATGGTCTCCGACAGTTCCTCCTTGGCCCGGCGGTGCCGCCGGGACAGATCCATTTCGGCTGCGCGCAGCAAGTCGAGCCGGCGTTCATGACGCCACAACGCGGCAGGGGATGACGTATCGGTGAACGATCCGACCTCGTCGATCAGGCGCAATCGATCCACCGCGTCGTCGATGGTGCGCCGGTGTTCGCGGATCGGCGTCAACGCCTTCACCTGCTGGCGGGCGACGATCATCCTGGCCCGGGTGCCAGACAGCTCATCGAACTGCTGCACCACCGCGTCCGCGGTGGCCAGTGTGGACGGCTCCTCGAGGACCATGGTTTTGTACAGAGCGTCGACGGTGGTGATCTGCTGACCGGCCTGGATCCGACCCAGCAGAGCGACCGCCTTGTGCCCGTCACCCGCGGCGCCGATGCCGAGCGCGGTGTGCAGCCGCGCGGTGAAATCCCGGTCGGTGCCGAAGCAGGTCAAGCCGGTCGCCTCGACTTCGACACGGCCGAACTTGGCGACAGCCGGGCCCTCCAGCTCTCGCAGTTGGTATCCGTCGTCGCAGGTGGCGCGCACCGCGACGACGTCGTCAAGGCTGCGAGCGGACGAGGGCACGTACCAGGCTCGGAGCGCGGTGAACTCGGCACCGGTGTGGTCGGCCCAGGTCATCGCGATGGCTGACCAGGTGTCGCGTTCGTCTCCGCGTAGTACCTGCGACGTCGTCTCGCCGTCGGTCCGGGACTCGTCGAGCTTGCCGCGCGCATAGGACAGGATGTTGCGTTGGTCCTTGCCCCGGGGCCTGCCGACCACGCCGCCGTTGGACGCTCCGTTGAAGGGAGTCGTGTGCGGCATGAGCAACGCGATGTAGGAATCCATCAGCGTCGACTTGCCCGATCCGGAGCCTCCGCTGAGCAGCGTTGCGCCGGGTGCGAGTCGCAGGTAGTGGTATCCGTCGTAGCCGCCCCAGTTGACCAGTTGCAGGTCCCGCGCCACCCACTGCTGGCCCCGCGACGCTGCCGGAATCAGCCCAAACAGCGTGTCGATCATGCTCACGCCGTGGCCTCGTTCCGTTCGCGCAACCATTGCTCCAGTTCAGCAAGCTTCGCGGTGTTCAGCACGACCTCCACCATCGGGGTAATCCGGTACCGGCCTGCGGATTCCTCCGTGAGCAGTCCTTCGGTGACCAGTCGCTGCACGGCGTTGCGGATCTCCTGTTGGCCGCGGGCCATGTTGTGGTCGTTGGGGCCGAAGTAGGTCAGCACGGTCTGCTCCAGCTCCTCGATGTCCACTCGAGCGGACGTCTCGCCCGCGCCGCGTTCCCGTTGGAAGACGGTCCGCAGGTGCACCAGTACCAAGGTCTCGGCCCGGTTGTAGGGGTCGTCTTTGAGCAAGATCGGCACGTCCAGCTCCACCGACCGCACCTGCTGCTTGTAGGCGACACCCCGCTCATGGTCGACCACCAGCCGCACGAACATGTCGTGCAGTCTCGACTCGAGGATCTGCTGGTTCTCCAACAGCGTGCGCCACTGCGCCGAGTTCTTCTCGGCCAACAGGAACTTGCGCCGCAACAACTGGACCAGCACCCGCCGCACGTCGGCATCCAGCGTGCCGGCGTCGCCGGCGAACAACTCGGATGGATCGTCCTCCATCGAGACCGGGGCGATAAATCCGGCAGCCGTGCCTGCCGACCAGCCGTCGTCGGCGCCCTCCGACTCACTCATCAGCATCGCTCCTGTCTGCGCTCGCCGGGTTCGCCGCCACCACTCCGCCGAGGGCGAACCGGCGACGGGTCCGGTCGGGCCGGACCGTGTCGACCACCGCGACCTCGGCCGTCTCGGTGATTCCGGCGTCATGGGCGATCTCCAGCAAGCCGAGCAGGTCGACCGGCCGCTGGATATCCTCGACCGCCGCGCGGAACGCCGCCGCGACATCCACGCTCTCCGCATCGCCCGCGAACGCCGCCAAGTGCGCGCGCAGCTCGGCGTATCGGGGGCCACCCCATGCCCGGGTATCCGCAGTCGGTACATCCTCGGCCTCGTCCCATTCCCGCAGCGGCGTGGGCGGTTGTGGTGGCCGCAGGTCGTTCATCCGTTGCCGCAGATGCCCGACGTCGGCCACCGGAAGGCGACGGAGCGGTTCGATGGCCTCGCCGCGGCGTGATCTGGGAACCCACTTATGGAAACCGGACATCACGTCTCTCAGTAGCTCATCCACCTGGCGGTCGCGCATCGGATCGTGGTTGCGGACCTGGGTGGTGATCACATGGGATGCCTGCCGCTGCGCGGTCAGCACCTCCTTGACGCCTTGTTCGATTCGGCGCGAGATCTCGGTGAGCTCCCTCCGCTGCTGCTCCGCCAGCAGATCGGTGAACCGGTGCCGTAGCACCGTGCGCAGCCGGCTCCACAGGTCATCGATCTGCGCCGGGTCGCCAATCAGACGCAACGCCCCCGCGAACGCACGGCCTTCCGGGGTCGCGTCCAGGATCCGCTGGCCCCGGGCCAGGTACTCGCGGAGCACCTCCCCGGTCGGCCGCACGTCGTGCCGCAACTCGGCGACGACGTCGCGCTGGATGACTTTGATCGACTCCGCCACACGAGCGAAGTCCGCAGGCAGCTCCCGCGCCAGGTGCAGCACATTCTCGGCCGCCTCAAGCAACTGCTCGTCCTCGACGGAGTCGACCTCACCGCCCTGTTCGAGCCGAGTCAGCTCCTTCTGACGCTGCTGGATCTCCTCGTGGAGACGCGCCATCCTGGCCGTCGCGTCCGGATCGGTGTCCTGCGCAAGCCGCTCGATCGCCTCCAGCAACGTCCTGACCCGGGACTCCGACACCCTGGTCCGCACTCCACCAACCCGCCCGGCGACCTCGAGCGCACCGACGCCATACGCGGACAGCCGGTACACTTCGACGTCGTCGTCGGACACCTGCCGCACCAGCCACCCCGCCTGCACCCACTGCCTGCACAGGTCTCGCGCGTTCCCAGCAGGCAGCGGCTGGTTGTCCTCGTCGCCATAACCCGCAGCCCGCAATTGGTCAAGGGCGTCGTTGATCTCTGCGTGCGAGTCCGCCACGGCCACCATCGGCCGCTCCGCGTTGAACACCATCGCCAGGACCGTCACCACGAACGGTGCGTGTGTCTGGTGAAGCAGGGCCAGCATCGGGTTTTGAAACGCCCGGAGCGCGCCCTGGTAAGCGCCTTCTACGCCTCGTGTACCCATCACCACGTAGTGTAGGACGCGAGCGCAACGCAGTCAGCTTCCTCGATTACGGCCACTCGTGTCCGCGCAGCAATCGCGTTCCCCGAACAGGCGCCCTGTGAGATCGAGGAAGTTGAAGGTAGATGCGGCTGATCCCGGCCCATTCCCGCCGCTGGCCCAGCTGAACACCGCCCGCACCGCCCCGATCATCCAAGACCTACACGGCGGGGAATCGATCGCGACGGCCTGGTGGAGACCAACGCCGCCCAGGCAGTGTGGGGTCGAGAACCAGACACCAGTGGTGACGAAGGACTTCGAACGCCTCGAACAGCTCAACCGCGGATGCCGACGCGCTCAACGTCCCCAGCGGTGAACATCGGAGCCTCGGCAGCCTCGATGATCAGCGATCCGCACAGGTCGGTCCCAGCTCTCACCAGAACAGGTGCGCACGTTCGCCTGCGCAGAACCGGTGCGCAGCGACGAACAGGCGAAGGTAGAGCTGATCGAGTTTGAGGTAGTTGGGGATCAAGTCAGCGGTGGTCAACGTGGCCTCCCTGTATTCAAGGCCGGTGTCGGTGCGGGTGGCGTAGCGGGCGGGCACAGTGTCGGTGTTCCCGTCGGCGAGCCTGATCGCATCGTCCAGGGCGATGTCCACCAGGCCGGATACCTCGGCGTCGGCGAGCGGGATGTCTTCCAATGCAACGGCGAGAGGGATCAGGTGCCAGTGCTGGAACTCGCGTTCGATGTAGTCGGGAGCGAGGGTGACGGCGGTCTGCCGCAGGCCGATCGGGTGCAGGTCGCCGTACGCGACGGACAACCCCAGCTCCTCCTGAACCTCGCGCACGCCGTCGGGGATCGTCTCGCCGGCCTGGTAGTGGCCGCCGACGGTGATGTCGGCGTAGTCGGGCCGGTCGAAGCCGTACCGGCCCGGAGCCTTCTTCTGGAGGATGACACGTTGAGTGGCGGGGTTGACGGCGAGCGCAGAGAAGGTGCGGTGCCACAGGCCCTTGGCGTGGGCGGCCGCCTTGTCCTCGGTGCCGACGGGCTCGTAGCGGTCGTTGAAAACGTCGATCAGGTTCACGGTTGTTCTCGCGGGTGAGCGGCGGGTTGCGGCTGAAGTTGCCGTTAGTCTGTAAGCCAGAAGGAATCGGTGGGGCTCTCCGACGGTGACCCCGTGTCCGATTGATCGTCCGCACCACAGTAAAACATGATTGACAGCCTGCCCATGGCACCGGGTTGCGAAACATCCCTTAGCATCCTTCCATGCGACCTGAAGTGAAATTACATTTCACATCAGTTCACTCAAGGGGAATCGGTCTTCGCTTCCCAGGTTGCGAGTTCTCCACCAGGCATCGAGACGACCAGGAATCCGTCGGGTCCTGACACTGTCCATGCTTCGTATTCGTCGTCTGGCTCCACGTGGATCGTGGCTCCGTTATCGAACACAAGGCTCAGTGAGCCAGAATCGTCTGCCTCGGCCCTAGTTACGGCCTGATGAAGCAAAATCGCCATCGGCTGGAAAGATTCTTGTGGATCACTGTCAGGGGAAAGATCATATTTCTTCCCTGTCGATCTGAAGCTAAATGGTGACTCGATTCGTGCCGTGTAGTCGTCGGAGAAGTGCAGGACTGCGCTGTACTCAACCGTTGTGGAGAGTAGCTTCTTTCCCTCGAGGCCAAGATTCATGGCTACCATCCTTCCGGGGTCGGATACGATCCATCTGGGTTGCGCGGGATGTGCGTTTCGGCCCTGGACCCCGGCTTGCCGTCAAGCTTAACAGGCTGATTGTGTTCGTTCGTGAACTTGACGTAGCCGTTCGGGTACCGCGGATCTGCTCCGGGTTCCATGACGCGGACAGAATTCGAGTCACCGGAGGAGCCAGGTTTCTGCCACACGGTTCCTTTGCCGTTATTGGATGCTCGTGAAGACCAGCCGTCCTGCGCCCCCGCTGGCGGGGAGGAGTCCGCGGTGGAACTTCCCGCGCTCTCGCTGCTGCTGTTGGGTTTGACGGGTTCGACGTGGTCGTCGCCGGCGGCGTGACCTGCTAAATCTATGGCGGCAGCGCCCGTCATCGACGCCCCGGCCGCGATGCCGGCTGCGGACACGATGTTCAGCGGCACACCGGCGATCGCCCCCACGCCGGTCGCGTCCAAGAGTCCGCCCACGCCTTCCCCGGCGCTGCTGATCACCGTGAGACCGATACCGCCCACGGCGGTGAGGGTATCCAGCGGGTGGTTGAGCATGGCGTTCCCCGCAGATGCCATCGCGTTGACTACATCTGCGCCGGCTTGTGCGAGTGTGTCTCCGACGTCGTCGAGCCAGCTGGATTTCTGTGGTGCCTGACCTGCACGGTCGCGCAGTGTCTGCGCGGTGATGTTGCCGCTGTCCGTGAGCTGGGCGCGGGCTCGGTTGAGCGCGTCGCGAGCAGCTTGACGCTGTGGCTCACCCGGGTCGGTGAAGGGTGGTGGGGGCTGGTTGTTCGCTGCGGCCTGCGCAGCCGCATGGTCGTGGGAGGCCTTGGCTTGCTGGGTTGTGGCTTGGCCTTGATTCCACAGCGAGATGGCCTCGGCTGCCTGTGCTTGTGCCCACCGCAGCGTGCTGGCGTGGTCGTTGAGCGCCCCGCTGGCGGACTGCAAGGAGTCGGCTGCTGCGTACCACTTTCCGGGTTCGTAGGAGAATTTGTCGTGAAACGCTGACGCGGCGGGCCCTTGCCAGGCGCCGGTGTCGATCGCCTTGAGACCGTCGGCGGCATTACCCGCTTCGCCGGCGCGCGCCTGTAGGACGCGCGCGTTCTCTTCAATCGCCTCCGGTTTGCCCGGAATCAGAGCCACCGGATCCTGGGTTTCGCCAAGTTCAGCCACCCTCGACCGCCTGCTGTCCGGGATCGATCCGCAGGGTTCGGGCTGATGCATCGTCGATTCCGCGGTAGGCGTTCGCCGCCCTGGTCAGGGTGTCGCCGATCTTGTCGGCGTCGTCGGTCAGGATGTCCAGGCCGTCGGACCACCGCACGCAGAAGTCCATCAGCCCATCGTGCACACCCTGATGCCCATACAACTCCGCGTCACCGCACAGACTGCGAAGCTGGAACCCCTGCTGATCCGTGACACTGCGGCTGATTCCGCTTCCGGCCTCAGCCACTTTGTCGACATCGACATGGAACCCCGGCCCATCCACCACTGAAACGGCCCCCTCGAACACTCACAGTACTCGTGCATCATCCTCTGTGCCCATACCGTCGGCAAGCCCCCGACTACTCTCAGAAGAAACGTGCCTTCCTGGTGGGGTCTGTCAAACGAGCGGTGTAACTCGGGTTGAGTGAACTACTTGCGTCCGGCGGCGAGGCGGCCGTCGAAGGCGATCTCGAAGGCGTTCAATGCGGGTTTCCAGCGCATGGTCCAGCGTTTGCGGCCGGCGCCGGTGGGGTCCAGGCTCA
>NZ_JBFAAJ010000069.1:0-10844 GCF_040639695.1 Amycolatopsis sp. NPDC023774 | reverse complement strand
ATCCGTGAGGACCTGACGGCCTTCTTCACCGACCTGGCTGCCTTCCTCGCCACGCCCACCGGCCGGGCGCTGGCCCGGATCACCCTCGTCCAACCGGACGACACACGATTCGAGGAACTGCTCGAGCAGTTTCGGGCCGCCCGCCTCGACCGCGCGGGCGCAGTCATCCACCGCGGCATCGACCGGGGCGAACTCCCGCGCGAAACCGACGCGGAACTCTTGCTGGAGGCCCTGACTGGCTCGCTGCACTTCCGCGTCCTGGAACGCAATCTGCCGGCTGACCTCGACTACGTCCGCCGGCTCGTGGACCTCCTGCTGGCCGGAGTCCGCTCCACGACACCGCCTGCCGAACGCGTGTAGTTTCGTGGCCCCCCGCGCGCGGGCACCGTCGTCTTGTACCCACCGGGGGCGCCGCAGTGTCATTCTCGGGCAGTGTCATTCTCGGCCGTCACGCCGAGGGCGAGTCCATTCGCACCGTCGCCCGCGCTACCAAGCTGTCCGTCGGCACGGTCGACAAGGTCCTCGCCGACCACCGCGCCGCCAACGACTGATCACTGCTAGTGAGGTATACCACCGCTTGGACAGCTGGTGGGGAAGCTACTCACCCCGGTCAACGGCGCCCGGAGAACGAGGCTTGCGGGCCCGGTGACCCGGGGTCTGGGGACGGAACCCCCGGGCCCACGGCGCGCGACGCTACGCGGGTCGGGTGCTTCGTGGCTAGCACCCCAAGGTGGCCGGCTGCGGCGGGTCAGCGGCCGCGTAACGCCACGTGGGTGCCGGCAAACTCGGCGAGCAGGTCGCCGTGCTCGTCGACGCGGTGCAGCACGTCGTCGGCGGTGTAGGTGAGCTCGGCCGGGGTGCGCAGGCGCGGACCTCATCCCAGGTGATCGGGGTCGAGGCGGTGGGGGTGTCGCGGCCTCGCGGGGAGTAGGCAGCGATGGTGGTCTTCGCGACGTGGTTCTGGCTCCGGTCGATGAACAGTTTGTTGGCGCGCAGGTTCTTCGCCATCTTCGCGACCACGAGCTGAGGCATTTCGGCGGCGAGCTGTTCGGCGATCGCCTTGGCGTAGGCGGAGGTGCGCTCGGGTCGGCGGGTGCTGACGCCGCAGCTGAGCTACAAGCCTTTCGCCCGCTCGGCAACGACCTGCTGGCCCAGCAGAACAGCACCCTGGCCGCACACACCAAAGCCCTCGATGAGCACGCCGACGCGCTCGACGCGCACGTGCGCCAGAGGGACGACCACGCCGACGCTCTCAGCCGCTACCGCGGCGGCCGGTGACGCGGCCGCCCACGAAGGAGACGATCGTGAGCTCACCACCCAGAACCTGATCGGGGGCTTGTCACCAACCACGACTTCGACGGCGAGATCTCCGGCCGCGACTACATCGTGCACACCACCGAGGTCAGCCTCCGACCACCTCCCCGAGCGCAACGACGAGCTGGCACGCAGCCGGCCCGAGCCGGACGCGCTCGGGCTGACACCACCGGAGTCCACCGGCCACCGCGACGACTGAGCTGGTCTTCGATGACCTTGCGCTCGCTGACCTCGCCGTCAGGCGGCCTTCCGGGCTGCCTCTTCGTCGAGACGGCACAGCATCGAGCAAGCGGCCATCAAGGCCTGCACCGCGTTGCGCCGGTCGTGCTGGCGAGGATTCACGGTGTGGCCCGTCGCGTTCATTGGCGGGCGATTTCGGGCCGGGGACGCCTGAGATCGGCGGCCCCGGCCCTGATGCGTCGTGGTCGGCGGTCAGGCGATCGTGCCGGCGGCGTCGATCCGGATCACCGAGCCGGTCAGGTAGCTCGCCCGGGGCGAGACCGCGAACAGGATCGCCTCGGCGATCTCCTGCGGCGCGGCGGTGCGCTGCAGCGCGGTGGCCCGGCCGAGGTCCTCGACGCTCTCGCCCCACTCGACCAGGACGCCGTCGGTCCTGGTCGGGCCGGGAGCCACCGAGTTCACCCGGACCTGGGGGCCGAACTCCACCGCCCAGGTGCGGGTCAGCGACTCCAACGCCGCTTTGGACGCGCTGTAGACCGAGGCGCCGGGGATGCCCTTGGCGGTGGCCACGCTGGTCACGTTCACGATGCTGCCTCGGCCGCGGTCGATCATCCCGGACACCAGCCTGGCGACCAGGAAGTAGGCCCCGCGGACGTTGGTGTCGAACACCTGCTGGAACTCGGCGACGGACTGCCGCACGGTCGGTGAGGTCGGGAACGCGCCCGCGTTGTTGACCAGGATGTCCACCGGGCCGGCCTGCTCGGCCAGCGCTTCCACCGAATCGAGGTCGGCGAGGTCGGCGCGGACGAACCGGACGCCGCTGTGGTCGCCGAGCCCGGCGAGCGCCGCCTTCCCCCTCTCCTCGTCGCGGCCCGAGATGATCACCTGAGCTCCGTTGTCCGCGAGCAGACGGGCGGTCTCCAGGCCGATGCCCGCGGTGCCGCCCGTGACCAGGGCGACGTGGTTGTCCAGTTCCATGATTCGTTCCTCGTTGTGCTGCGGGTTTCCCGGGCGCGGTCTGTGCCGGGAAGGGGTTGGGCCGGGATCAGTTCCGGTTGTCCCGCCAGGCCAGCAGGTCCTTCAGCGGGGACAGGTCGTACCCGAGGTCGGTCGGGTGGATCTCGGTGGTGTACAACGTGACGCCGGCAGCGGCATACCCGTCCGCGGCGCCACCATCGCCCGGCCACGCGATCGAACGCTCGATCACGCGCTCGTCGCGGCCCGCTTCGGTGGCGAACTGCCGGACCAGATCGTCCTTGCGGCGGAAGGTGTCCAGGTCAAGGAAGCTGTGCCAGATGGTGGCATGCCTGCCGACCAGCGGCAGGGTCCGCTTCTCGCCGGAGCCACCGATCAGGATCGGAATCGGCCGCACCGGCGGCGGGTTCAGCTGGGCCAGCCGGTGCTCGATCCGGCGCAGCCCGTCGGCGAAGTGATCCATCCTGGACTTCACGGTGCCGTAGTCGTAGCCGTAGACCGAGTAGTCCTTCTCGTACCAACCGGACCCCACGCCGAGGATGAGCCGGCCGCCGGAGATGTGGTCGACCGTCCTGGCCATGTCGGCGAGCAGATCCGGGTTGCGGTAACCCATTCCCGTCACCAACGTGCCGATCTCCACCCGGGTCGTCATCTCGGCCCAGGCCGCGAGCGCGGTCCACGCCTCGAAGTTGGCGACATCGGGCTGCTCCGGCAGCAACTCGGGTCCCTCACTGGTGAGCCGCACGAACGGCTTGTGGAAGTGGTCGTAGCCGAACACAACGTCCACCCCCATGTCCTCGGCGCGCAGCACCGCGTCTCGCCAGGACTTGTAGCTGGGCGCGCCACCGGGCCACAGGTGCGCACCGATCCGAACCGGACGTGTCATCGCCGGGTCCTTCCGTGTAGAGCGGAGAGCGGGGGCGGTGTGCCACCCGCACCCGGGTCAAGTCCCCGACACCCGGCGGTGTTCCGTCCGGGCCAACCGTCTCGACGATGGCGTCCATAAGCAGGTGCGCGAGTCCGGTCATGGCCGGTGAGCGGCTGGGTAGCATGGGATCCGGCCGGGCGACGGCATGAGGAGAGTGCGCGGTACTGATGGAGATCCGGGAACTCCGAGCGTTCGTGGCCGTGGTAGACGAAGGTGGCGTGTCCGCCGCCGCCCGCAGGTTGCACGTGAGCCAGTCCGCGCTGTCGCAGACCATGCGCACACTGGAAGCGCAGGCCGGCGCCACCCTGCTGGTCCGCGACCACAACGGTGCCCGGCCCACCGAACTCGGCGCAGTGCTGCTGGTGGAGGCCCGGGCCCTCGTCGAACAGCACGACCGGCTGGTCGCCACGATCACCCGCGCGGGCGCGGGCTCCGACGGCGAGCTGCGGGTCGGGGTGCCCCTGGAGCTGCCTGCCGACCTGCTGCCCACCGCGATCGCCGAAGTGCGGGCCGGCCACCCCGATGTCCGGGTGCTCGTGCGCCACGCGCGCAGCACAGTGCAGCTCGCCGAGCTGAAAGCCGGCGAACTGGACCTGGCACTCGTCCGGGACCGTCCCGACGATCCGCGGCTGGACAGCGTGCTCGCGGTGGAGGAGGCGATGGGGGTGATCCTGACCTCTGCCCGGTCCGCCGAACTCCGCGAGGCCGACGGTGTGCGGCTGCACCGGCTGGCCGGGTTGTCCTGGATCGGATTCGCCCGGTCCGACGCTCCGGCCTGGCACGACCAGGTCAGGGCCACCCTGCGCAGCCACGGGGTCAGCGGCGTCGACCCGGCGGTGGTGGCCGATCAGCCGGTACCGTCGGAGGTCAAGCTGGCCGCCGTCGCCACCGGGCGCGCCTTCGCCCTCGCCTCACCCGGCTGGGGCCAGGCACTGCCCGACGGCCTGCTCTGGCACCCGCTGGCCGGTCACCCCGTCGTCCGTCGCACCTGGGCGGTCTGGCAGGCCGAGGCGCGGCAGCGGGCACTGGCCACGCTGGTCGCCGCCCTGGACGTCACCGGCCGCTAGCCAGCTTGGTGAGCGATGGCCTCCGATCCGCAGCGCAGGCCTGTTCCACTTGCCGGGCGACCTAATCCCGACGCGACCCGGAGTCTCAGTTCCTAACCCACAAGAAAGATGTCGAGCAGGCAGACCTGACCACCTTGTCCTCGTCGCAGCGGCGTCTGCTCACGCGGGTCCTCAAAGCCAGCACGACTCGACCGACCTGGTCGCAGGGCGCATGCGGAAGGACTTCGCCCGCAAGGTCGAGGAGCTGCGGCGCCTGGTCGACCTCGGCTTGGCCGGGGCGTAGCAGGTCCAGCCGCCGCTACGGCGATCCGAACCTGTCGAAGTGTGACACCGACGACCGCGGCTACGCCTACGTTCCGGTCACCACGCCGCTCACCGAACACGCAGATCGCCAAGCGGCTCCCGACGCTGGGCATCGCACTCGCCGACTACCGCCTCCACGTCCGCGGCAATTTCCGCGAATACGTGTCCATGTAGTTGAGAAACAGACTTCTTACACGCTGCAGCCCGGGCGGGCCGGCAACCGAGCGAGACCGCAGTGCAGCCACGTGCGGTGAATCATCTGGCTCACGCCGACCGTCGGGAACAGTCGGGCGAATGGGCCTTATCGGATGCCCTGTTCCGCACGATCGTTTTGCCGCGTGGCCGGTGTTCTGGGGTGATCGTTGGCCTGAGGAGATCGGCGTGTTCGGGGGCGCGGTCGAGGCTGCACGCACTTCATTCGAGGGGAAGAATGCTCCGGCATAGATCTGCGTTGGCTGTTACTGCGGCGACGTTGGGGGCGCTGGTGGTCTCTGTACCGCACGTGGCGTCCGCCAAGGCGCACACGGTGGCGCCGCCGTCGACGGTGTGGACCCCCGCCGACCACGGTGAACCACACCCCGTCCGGCGGCCAGCCCCCGACCGCGGCCTGGCTCACGGGCTACACGCCCGGCTTCGGCACGGCGGCGGTGTCGTCCTGCGGTGGCAGCTACATCGAAGCGCCCGGGGTGCACGCCGAGCTGTCGAAGGGGTTCGGATGGGAAGTACAGCCTGATCTTCGACGGCTCGAACGAGCGCTGGACGTTCAGCCCTGCGGGCTGGCTGCTGGCGCAGGCCGAACGCAATGGCAACGCCAACACCCCGCGCTGCAACGCCGACGGCCCCACCGCGTCGATCACCGACTCCCCGGGCCGGGTGACGAGCTTCGCCTACATCAACGGGCTGGTCTCGGCGGTCACGGACCCGACCGGCACGACGGCGGCGGTCTACACCGGGGCACGATCGCGGGCGACCAGCGCGGCGAAGTCCAACATCTCCACCGGGTCCCGGTGGTGGAGGTAGACGTTGGTGTCGACCACGACGAACACTCGATCGTCATCGTCCCAGTTACGGATTTAGCCCTCGATCGCCGCGTGGGCCTCCTTGAAGGCTGCGACGCGCTGGTCGATCTCCACCGACACCAGGCCATTGACCAGCCGTTGCTGTTCGGCGCCGGCGAAGCTACCGGTCAGCAGCAGCCCGTAGCGGCGGGTCAGCACTAGCCGGTCAATCTCCTCGCTGCTGACAAGGCCGCGCAGCCCCCGCACCGCGTCGGTGGTTCACTCCAGATAGAACAGCAGCCACGCATGTGCCTCACCCGAAAGATGCGCTGAGGCAAGGTTGGCTAGATCGTAGCCAGCCGCTGGATAGTGTCGCGCAGGTTGCGCCGGTCGATTCCGGGCAGGCAGTTGAGGACCAGGCGCCGATCCTGCCACTGGCCTTCGACTCCGGAATCGGCGCGACCTATCAGCCGAGCCCACGGCGCGCGAGCCGAGCCACCACTCAGGCCACCTCGCAAAGAGCTCTGCGCGCTCAACCGGCGCGGCCTCCACTGCACCGGCCCCCAACGGGAAACCCGCGCTGCGGATCAGCGGCGAAGGCTGCAAACGCCGCTGGGTCCGCCTCGTCGTCGACTGGGTTCTCGCCAGAAGCGACGAGTACCTCGCCGACCGCGACGCCACCGAGGCCACCGCGAGATCGCCGTGCGCGGGCAGGTGTCCGCGAAACCGGCGGACCGACCGCTGCTGGCCGGCCGCCTCGGGATTCGGCTGGAGCCCCAGCAGATCACCGACGCGCTGCAGTACCTGTGCCGCAGCCTGCGGCGCCGCGGCGCGAACTCAAGCACGATCCGCGCGCACGCCGCCGCCGTGCGCGCGATCGCCGACACCATCCACCCGCACGCGGCCCGGTACCTCTACGCCATCGCCGCCGAAGCCCACGGCATCCCCATCCGCCAGATCTCCCTCGACCTCGGCCACGCCACCCTCGCCACCACCGAGGCCTACCTCGAACAAGCCCACCAGCTCGCCGACAGCGCCGCCCCCGCCCTCGCCGGCCTCATCACAGCCGGCGAGAACCTCTCTCTGGCTTCAGACCAACGATGAACACCCTGACCGGGCCCGAGAACAGCACGCTCCTCGTGCTGCGCGGGTCCCTCGGGTCGCGGTAAGACCACGGCGGCCGAGGCCGTACACGCGGCAGGTACTACGGCGACCCCGGTGTCCCCGCCATGCTGGCCGGGGCAGCCGCGAAGCCTTTGCGTGCTAGAAACCCAGGGTGCGCGGATGACACCCGGGTGCCTCATTACGGTGGCCACCGGTCAAAGTCGAAGCGCGAACGCTTAGCGGTATGTTGCTGCTCATGAGCGAGCTCGACGACGACTTTGCGATGGTCATCGATCCGACCGTGCCGAGTACCGCCCGGGTCTACGACGCGGGCTTGGGTGGCAAAGACAACTACGAGGTCGACCGGGAAATGCTGCGCAAGGTCCAAGCCGTAGCACCCGAGGTGACCGAACTGGCCATCGTCGCTCGAGAATTCCTGATCCGCGCCGTACGCTTCCTGGCCCGCGACATCGGCATCGACCAGTTCCTCGACTGCGGTTCCGGGCTACCCACGGCCGAGAACGTCCACGAGGTCGCACAACGGTCCAACCCCGACGCGCGTGTGGTCTACGTCGACAACGATCCGGTGGTGCTCGCCCACGGCCGGGCGCTGCTGGCCGACAACGAGCAAACCCACATCGTCCGCGGCGACATCTTCCAGCCCACGAAGCTGCTGGCCGATCAGACCGTGCGCGGCGAGCTCGACTGGGACAAACCCCTTGCACTGATCCACTCGATGAGCCTGCACTTCTGCGCCGACGACCCGGCCGCCGTACTGCGTAACTACCTCGACGCCCTGCCGTCGGGATCGTATGTGGTGTTCAGCCACGCCCTCGATCCCGAAGACGACGAGTACAGTGTCGTCGCCCGCAACATCGAACGCGTGTACCAAGGCGCCTCCTCAGGGCGGATCCACTTCCGTACCCGCGCCGAGATCAACACCATGCTCGCCGGACTCGAGCTGCTCAAGCCCGGCCTGGTCCAGCCGGCCGACTGGTGGCCCGCGGGCCCCCGCATGCAGCCACTCAAACTCTCCGATCACTGCCTGCTCGCAGCCGTGGGCCGCAAACCCTGACCGCCCTTGGGACACAGCGGTACAGCGGTTAGCGCCAAGCCGGTGATCACGAGCTTGATGCAGGTCGCGGGGGCTACCGCAGCTCCGATTGTCGGAACGCAGTGCTCGCGATTCAGGGTGCCAATGACACTCGAGTTCCCCGTTCTGCTGTGACTGATCGACGAACGGTCGACCGCCTTCCGCGCCGAGGTTGCCTCCGCGCCCAGCATCGAGGTACAGGTGCCGACCTGCCCCGAGTGGACGCTGTTCGATCTGGCGCAGCACATCGGCGAGGGGCGCCGCGACTGGGCCGCCACCGTCGCCGCGGGGCCTGCTCCGGCCGAGTCCGCAGCGGAGGGCGCCCCGGCTGCGCCTCGGGAGCGCGAGGCCCTGCCGGCCTGATTGGCGGAGTCTGCGGAGCAATTGCTGGACGCACTGCGGAAGGCCGGCCCGGATCGTGGTTGCTGGACGTGGTGGGAGACGTCGCAGTCGCCGCAGACCTCCGGTGCAGCTCGGCACCAGCCCCAGCAGATGGCGGTGCACACCTACGACGCCCAGATCACCGTGGGTGCCCCGCAGCCGCTGCCGGTCGAGCTGGCACTCGACGGTGTCGACGAGTTCCTGTCCACCTGTGTCGCACGGTGAGTGCCTGGCCCCACAAGCCCGCTGTCGTCGACTTCCACGCCTCCGAGGGCCGCTCCTGGCGCCTCGCGCTCTCCGCAGACGGTGCACGGACCGCCTGTCTCCCCGGGCCCGGCAGCATATCGCCACCGCTGCCGACCAGGACCCGGACGCGGCCAACGCCTCCGCCTGGGGCACAGCCGGCGAGCTGGTTCTCATCCTGCACGACCGTGTCCCGATCAACTCCCTGAAGCTCGACGGCGACCGCCGTCTTCGACCAGCTCAGCGCCTGGGACCCGGATGAGTAGGACGTGACGATGCACCCCCTCGTACGCGTCGAGGCATGCTTCCCGTCAACGGCTACAGCCACGCCGTGGTGGCCTCGGGGCCGCTGGGGGAGCAGACCGCCGGGCTGAGCGCGGAGGTGTACCTGGAGATGAAGTCCCTGCAGCACCAGGAGGAGGTCTTCGGGGTGGTCTCGACCCGTCACTTCGGTGTCCAGACCAGCGTCGCGCTGCCGTAGCTGACGCGCCTGGCCGCGGCAACCCGCGGGCTGTCGGCCGCCATCGCGCTCGACTACCTCGCCGTCACCGGGCGGCCGCCGTACCCGCAGCTCCGCGGCGGGGACACGCTGCCGGGCGACAGCGCGTTCGTCTCCCTCACCGACACCGGCCGCGCCGTGCGCGCGCCTCGCGCCGAAACTGCAGGACTGACTCCGCACCCCGCTCAGCCCTGCGGGTTCCATCTCTTCCCGGCACGGCTGAGCTGTCTCTGCGGTTTACAGCTACCGGAACAGGTGGCTGGCGTTGTTGTTCAGCAGCTCGGCCAATAGTGTCCCGAAATTCCATTAAGTCCACCGGTATTTGGAACACTTCCCTGAAAGGGTTTAGCGGTGACCAAGAATTAAGTGGTAGTGCTTGGTGGAAATCGAGAATAGCGGAGACCGTGCCCATGGTTGCGCCGCAGTCGCCGCAGCGATCCGAGAAGTTGCGGCGGCGGTGCGTGCGGCCGCGCCGGCTCCGCCGGCGGATCCGGACGCTCTGCTCACGGCGGAAGACGTCGGGGAGTTGCTGCAGCTGTCTCCAAGGACGTTGAAGGATCAGGCCGCCGCCGGTGTTCTGCAGCATCACCGGTTCGGCAAGCACAACCGATTCACTCGCGGCGATGTGGCCGAGATCGTTCGGCTCAGCGCCGCTCCTGCGAAGCCGGCACGGCGGCGCGTGTCGCTGGGGGACCTTGCGCAGTACTGGTTTCCCGCTAAGAAGGCTGCTGAGGACCGGGGTCTGGAGCAGGAGGCGCAGATCCGGCGGAACTTGTGGCTGGATCCGCGTGATGGCGAAACCCGGTTTGGGGACTTCGCCGAGGAGTGGTTGGAGGCGGTGTCTCCGCGGCTGGAGCTGACCACGGTCGCGAAGTATCGGCCGTTCCTCGACAACCAGCTGCTCCCGCAGTGGAAGGCGTGGTCGCTGGTCGCGATCTTCAACGGCTATGTCGAGGTCGAGCGGTGGCTTTCGAAGTTGCACCAGGACTACGCCGAGGCGTTGGTGTCGTCGTACTTCGCGTTGTTCTCGACCATCCTCAACGGCGCTGTGCGTGCGCGGATGATCCCGGCCAACCCCTGCAGCGGTGTCCGCGTGACCAGTGGCGAGTTCGACACCGAGGGCTGGTCGCTAGTCCGGCTCAGGCGCTGCGGGCCGCGATGCGGCTCTACGAGATGGGCCTGGGAATGTCGGGGTTCGTGTTGTGTCTAACGGATTTCCTCACCGGTGCTCGATGGGGTGAACTTGTCGGGCAGCAGCAGCATGAGTGAGCACGATTCCGAGCGCCGCGGGATCGAGCTCCGGACACCGCTGAAGGAAGTCGGTGGGAAGGTCTACAAGGGAGGCCGGAGGAGTAATGATCGCCACTCGGATGACCGCACGCGGCCGCCTGCGAGGCGTGGCAACACCCGCCCGAAGAAGGGGCGGGACCAAGGCTCCTGCGGGTACACGGTTCGTGGCCCTGCCGTCCGGGATCCCTGTGCTCTACGAGGAGCTGATGGACAGCCATCGTGATCCCTTCGTGCTCAGCACGCTGGAGGGGTATCCGTGGCCGAAACGCCCATATCTCAAGTTGATCTCAACCTACTGATTACCCGTGAGGAACGTGGCGTGAGGACGCCCCGTTCCGCTCGAAGGCGCCGACTTTAACCCCACGCTGCCCCATTGAGGTTTTCTCAGTAGTGTCTGTGGTGTTCGTGGTGGGTTAGGACGAGGGCTGCCTGGACGATGGCGCCGATGTGGTGTGGGCAGAGGCTGATG
>NZ_JBFAAJ010000068.1:0-11787 GCF_040639695.1 Amycolatopsis sp. NPDC023774 | reverse complement strand
CGGTCTCATCGAACTCGACCGACTCCACGACCGCCGGGTTCACACCCAGCAGCCGACCCCATACCCTGGTTGAGGGCACGTCGTTCTCCGTCTATTTAGTTTCTGTTCCTTGACAGCTCAGAAACCTAGACCCAGCAACGACGTGCCCTCCTACTACCTGGGCAAACCCACCCACACATCACTACGAAGAGCCCGAAAAAGGGGGATCCATGACCGGTCGCAGCCCTGTAGACCGCGGCAAACCCGGCTCGAAGATCCCGCTGGTGATGGCGATCCCGGCAATCACGTCCCGTCGCGGTCCTCAGCGCCGCAAGCCGGCCAAGCTGCACGCCGACAAGGCCTACGACCAGCCGACCTGCGGCGCCGGGTCCGCGATCGCGGACCCAGGTCCGCATCGCCCGCGAAGGCAACCAGACCGGACGGAGCACGTTCGCCGCGTGCTGAACGGCCCAGATCGTCAGCGCGCGAACCGCCTCGGCAACGACCGTACGGTGGCTTGCCTTTCCTTCGGGAAACACTTGTTCGTTCGGATGAGCCGTTCGGTGCGTTCTGCTGGTCAGGTGATGAAGTCGTTTGCCTCTAGGTAGATGCGGATGTTGCGGCGGGCGTCGAACATGGTTTTGTAGATGGCGTTTCGGTTGGTGCCCATTCGGGCCGCGAGGGCGTCCATGGGAATGTGGTCGATCGCGACGGCGGCGAAGATGCGTCGTTGGTGTTCGGTCAATGCGTTCTCGATGGCGTGGGCGAGGGCGGCTTGGAGCTCGAGGGCCTGTACCTGGTCGGGTGGTTCGTCGCCGACGGCGGCGCGTGCGCGATTCTCGTCGTCCTTGTCGAGGGACACGCAGGGGTCCCGCCAGAAGTGCCGGCCGACTTTCGTCGAGACCTCGAGGATGACGAATTTGAAGGCCCAGGTCTTGAATTGCGCGTCACCGCGGAACTCCCCGATCTTGCGGGTGATCCGGATGAGGGCGTCGGCTGCGGCCTGGTGGGCCAGGTCTTCGAGTTCGGGGCCGCTGATCCGCGAGGCCGGAGACCTGCGCGCGGTCTCCCTCCTGGCCATCCTGATGAGCATCGTGTACAGCCTGCGGCAGGCATTCTCGAAGTTCGTGCTGCCAGGGCTCAATTCTTGGACCCAGGCGGCGGACTCGGGGTCAAATCTCCGTCCACCGACCAGGAATCGTTCACTGATCTTCGACGTGGTCATGTGGGCCGGGGTTTCCGTCCAGTGTCAGCGGTGTATGCCGTCTGGACGCGGGACGCGCCTGGTGTCATGTGGCTTCACCTTCTCTCCGGTGACCGTCTTCTTCTGCATTTGCAATCTCCCTGTTGAGCTTTCACTCGTCCCTACGACGGCACCTAAACGGACTTGTCCACCACCGCGTCGATGGCCATCGACGATGAGTGGGCCCGGGCGGAAGCCGGAGGAGAGCTGCGCGGCCCGAAAGGCGTCGGAGCCCCACCCGATGGTGCGCGTCAGTTCGCGCTGCGACACGTCGCCCGGTTGCGCGCCTCGTGGCGCAGCGCCTCGGCGAGAGCGACGCGGATGTGCTTGCGGGTGGTGGGCCGCAGGCAACGCTCGCTGATTGCCGCCATCAGCTGCTCCTTCCAGTTCGACCTGCGATGTCATGTCCCGGGACAGTGCCCACAGAAGGGCCGGCCCCGTATGTGCGGAACGGCGCCCAGCGCCGGACGAATACGTCGTCGGCGCCGCCGAGAGCCCAGATCCGCCGAACAACGCGGGCGAGCGCCCGGGTCCTCGGCTTGCAGCACGTCCGGCTGATGCAGACGGCGGATAAGGAACCGGTCCGTCACGCCTCGGGAGATCCGATAGCACCCGAGAATCTCGCGGATCTGCCGGTCGTTACGCCCGACGAGCATGTCCAGATTGACGTCACCGACCAGCTGGGCTCGTGCAAGCCGTGCGAGTCGATCGGCGTCCGCGGCGGGCACGCCTAGCGCGGCCAGCCGCTCGGTACCAGGGTCGGCGACGTTGACGGCGGAGGGGTCGCCGCGGGTCGCGTCGCGAATCCGCACGTGTACGGCGGAAGTCGACGGCGCGTGGAACGGCCAGAGGACCGAGTAGCGAACCAACGCCGAGAAGCTACCGTCAAGCCCGGCTTCCTCACGGCGCCCGAACGGCTCCGACTTCGTGACAGCGGCACCGACCAGGACGGGAATGTCCCGGGCGTACCAAGCCACCGCATCCGCGCTCGTCGGACACCTCCTGCTCATGCGTTCGCGGGCGCCCGAGGGACACGACCCTGCCCCATTGCCTCGGTACGCCGGGTTCCATGTTCCAGTGACTCCCACAAGGCCCCCTGGATCGGACCCGTAGCATTTCCCGGTCGCCGAGACCCGTGGCTGGCGCAATGCCTTGCAAACGGACCAGGACCACAACAGATGCCCGCATGCGCAGCGTCATGGCCGGCCCCGATCACCGCCGCCACACCGAACAGCCCGGCCCCGCCCGGAACAGGAAGCATCCATCACGGCCACACGAACACATGTCCACTCCGAGCCAGGAATCCCCTAGGAGCCGAAGGTCCAGGAGCAAACACGCCTCGACAACCTGGACGATGCGGCGGTGGGGGGCGGCCGCACACGGAGCACGCCGAACCCATCAGGGGCAGACACCAGCGGGCGAAGGGACGCTGTTCGAGGTCCACGGAATCCACCCGCGTTCGACACGGAGCCGGCGCGGGAACAGGCGTTCGACGTGAACGCGGCAGCTGCCGGCGAGACGGGCGGGACGAGAGCGGCTTCGCGGTCGCGCACCGGGAAAATGCCGGGCGTCCGGCACGGCGCGGGCCGAAGTTCCGCATCAGACTCCACCTTCCGGTCCGGAGCTGGTTGGCGGCGGACACCCGGCGACGTGGCCGGGAGCCGGGTGCCCGCGGTTGGCGGGCCCGTCCAGCATCGCGGTGGGGGGCTCACCTCGCATTCCTGCCACCTGGAGTTCGCACCCCCTGTTACCGGCATGGGGACGGCCCCCGGACACGTTGTCTGAGGAACGCCTCCGCGTGCTGAACTACCGGGTCTTCCTATGGCCCAGCCGTCATCGGATGGATCGGCTGGCCCGCACGTAGCTGAGCCGTCCCCGGACAGACATTGTGTACCAGGCGTGCACAGCTGAGCTGGTGTCCCCGGTAGGACGAGCAGGTCCAGTTGGCCCCTCACAACACAGGAAGTTCTACAGCCCCACCTCGCCGCCCCGCGGGACCGAGGTCTTCGTGGACGTGGCCAAGCACCCCCAGGGCAGCTCGCCGGTCAGGCGGGGCCGACGCGGTGGTCGAGCAGCTGATTGTGCCGTGCCACGTTCCCAACATCGCCGACGCGACGGTTCGGGCCGAGCAGCGGCACAATGGAGAGCCTGTGGAGACGGAGTACGAACGGCAGCGCTCGTGGACTGCGGCGGTGTGGGGCTGCCCGGGCCCCGTACAGCCGCAGGGACTCATCCGGCGGTGGCGAGGCTCGCCGCCGGGAAGTCGATGGCCGTCCGGACAGCATCGTTCACGAAGTTGGTCAGCAGGAACTGCACCGACAGGCTGACGGTTCTCTACGGTCTTCGCATGCGCGGAAGGGCGCGTGGTCGCAATCGTTCACAGTGGAGGCCGCCAGGGCTCCTGGGACTCGAAGCCGGATCAGGGCGGAAGACGGCGACGACACGGCTTCGAGTGTTTGCTCCGCTCGGTCCGACGGGGCATCGAAATGAGACTCCGACATCATCCTCGGCCTACCCCAGGTATTCGGCCGATCGACAAGATCGAAGTCCGGCGGCGAAACGCGAGTGCGGCCAGCAACAGTGCCGCCGCCGCGGCGGCTACGTGGAGCGTCACGGAGACTTCGAAGACCCTCGCCACGACGGGCACACCCGAACGGACGGCGACACGAAGACTGGTGGGCCCGCCGAGCACGAAATGCCACAGAACACTCAGGGCCAGGGACGCGGCGACCGAGACGAAGACGAGACCTACGCCGCCCCGTGCCGCGTCCCGGAAATGGCGCGTAACACCGATCGCCGGCCCGATGATGCCGAACACGACGAGCAACGACTCCTCCAGGCCAGGCACACCTCCGGCGAGCAACCCCAGCAACAGGAAGTCACCCAGCACGAGCGCCGCTTGCACAGCGGCTGCGACAGCCATGGCCCGATCGACCCTCGCAACCAGCCGCGGCAGGCGAAGCACCACCTTGCCGTTTATTGCGTCTCTCAAGGACTCCTCCTTCTCTCGAGCGGAAAGGGATGGGAGGGAGACCCTTGCGCGTGGGGGAGCGACCGGCCACGCACCCCCGCACCGCCGACCCCAAGCGGAAAGGGACTGGGGGCACGCCACCACCACCCCGCGCAAGTGAAAGCCTGCGCCACGAGGCCTGCCATCCCCGCAACAGCACAACCCTCCAGTTACCGGTCGCGCCAGTGCGGGTAGACGTCACGACGATTTTCGGATTCCCAAGACGTCATTACCTCACCACCGTGTGCTTGGCGCCACGCCCGCCGGATGTCTTACCCCCGGTTTGCGCGATTTCGTCGCCAAGATCGAGAGCCAGCGTTAAGACATCCGCTGTCACGTGACGCCGCTCAGCCGCGTCGTGTTGAGGTGTCATCAGCTTCCGCTCGGCCGACAATCACCTGACGGTATCCCGGCCGCTGGTACGCCACCCGCAACACGCCTGACGGCGCTGTGCGGGGCTCAGGGTCGTCGACGACGCCACGGTGTACAAACGCTGCTCGTCGCGTCAGTCCAGCCTCATCCGTCAAGCCGTAAAACGTTCGGTGTAACTCCCGATCATGGAAGTGCACCAGATGACCGACATGATGTCCGGCGTGGCGAACGCCGAGGACCCGACGGCCGAGACCGGTCTGGACGGCCCGGACGGCCTGGCCGAGCAGCTCGTGGCGCAGTTGCTGAGCCGTGCGAAGTCTGGCGGGCTGAAGCTGACTGGTGAGGGTGGCTGCTGCAGCTGACCAAGCGGCTGGTGGAGTCGGCGCTGGAGGGCGAGATCACCGATCACCTCGGCTATGACAAGCATGACCCGGCTGCTCGCGGGACCAATAACTCGCGCAACGGCGCCTGCGCCAAGACTGTGTTCACCGACGTGGGCTCAGGCCAGAACGACGTGCCGCGCGACCGTAACCTGTCTCAGAAACGATCGTTTCTGAGACCCCGTAGAGGATGAGGCGCGGATGACGAGCGAGGATTGGGGTGCGTCGTTTCTGAGTTCCGTTGCGGCTTCCCGCAGGTACGTCTCGAGCTGTCTGATCGGCGCGGTCACGGCTCTGGTGTCGAGCCGGCACGATGGCGTCGGCGGAGGCGATGAGGTTGTTCATCAGGTCGGTGATGAATGCGCGGTTGGTGCCGGGGTGGCGGCGTCGGCACCGCACGACGCCGCACCCTCCCCGTCGCCCTCGACGTCCGCACCGAAGCACCCGACGACGGCCGCTGAAGGCTCACCTCACCGGACCTTTTAGTCCCTAGAACGTCACTTGCTCCAACCGTCGGCGTCGACCCAGGACGAATGGCAGACCAGGTGCGTGGGGGGCCGCACATGCATGTAGGGGTGTGCGTCGGACGGCCACGTTCGCCGGTGAGAATGCGGGCTCGGACCGACCAAAATCTCTGATATTGCAAAGCTTCAAGCTCGCCGACGCTCACTCCCGACGTCAACGCGACCAGTCGAGTGGCTGTGGTACAGCACTCAATCTGCTTCTGCTCTCGACAGAGCACGACGGCCGTACCTGGGCACGTGGACGAACGTGCCAATACACTACCCTAGGACTATATGGTCCAGTTAACTTGATAGGTTCGATCCCAGTTGCTTCATGGACGGACTGAGGATGGCATCGCAGTGACGAACCCGTTGATCGCACCGACGCAGGACTCGACGAAGGCGTACTCGGGCATTTCGCTGCTCGAGACGGCGAACGACCTGTCCACCGCCATCGAGACCGGCGACTGGGCCTCGGCGGCGATGGGTGCGGTGGGGACGGGTCTCGATGCGTTGTCGATGGCAATGGACCCGTTCGGGGCGATCTTGGCGGCGGGTGTGTCGTGGCTGATGGAGCACGTCGGTCCGCTGAAGGAAGCACTCAACGGCCTCACCGGCAACGCGGACCAGATCAAGGCGCAGTCGGAGACGTGGGCGAACGTCGCACAAGAACTGGGCACCGTCGCGTCGGACCTGAACGACGCAGTCTCGGCGGACCTGCAGTCGTGGAGCGGGCCGGGCGCTGACGCGTACCGGCGGCGGGCGCAGGACTTGAGCACGTCACTGCTGGCGGCCAGG
This sequence comes from Amycolatopsis sp. NPDC023774, assembly GCF_040639695.1. Classification (NCBI taxonomy): domain Bacteria; kingdom Bacillati; phylum Actinomycetota; class Actinomycetes; order Pseudonocardiales; family Pseudonocardiaceae; genus Amycolatopsis; species Amycolatopsis sp. NPDC023774. Next base: position 5,502 of record NZ_JBFAAJ010000068.1, on the reverse strand, counting down.
AAGGGCTGCGAGGGGGCTTCGAGCGGGGTGAAGACGGCCGGCGAGGTCGTCGCGGCGGTTCGGACGCTGGTCCGGGACATCATCTCCGAGCTGGTCGGGCACTTGGTCAGCTGGGCGTTGCAGGTGGTGTTCACGGTCGGCATCGGGATGGGCTGGGTGGTGCCACAGGTGGTCAACGCCGTGGCGAAGACGGCGGCACAGATCGCTCAGCTCACTACGAAGCTCATCAAAGCGCTCAAGACGCTGGTTCCGTTGCTGAAGCAGTCAGGAACTCTGTTCGAGGACGTGGGGACGGCGTTCAAAGGCCTCAACCGCGGCAAGGTCGCCGCGCCGTCGAAGGCAGGTAATGTGGGCAGCATGCCGAAGGCGCTGCCGAAGGCGCTGCCGAAGTTGCCCGGCGATGAAGGTGGCGGCACTTCGAAGGGCGGATTTGCGCCCCCGCCTGCGTCGAAGGCCGAGAGCGCCGACACGACACACACCTCCAGCGCCGACAGCGGCAGTGCCGACACCACGCACGCGTCTGGCGCCGGCCGTGGCTCCGACGGTGGTGACACACCGCCACCGCCCAAGGTAAATCCGACACCCGCGAAGTCCCTCACGGACCCGGAAACAGCCGCTGCGGACAGTTCGCCCAGCTCCGGTGGTGGATTGCCCGAGGTCACACCGAGGTCCGTCTCGCCGCGCTCGGATGAACCGGCCCCACCGCGAGACTCTGCCGTCCCGGCTGATGGGCGTGTCTGCAAATCAGACCCGGTCGACATCGCCACCGGCGACGTGGTGATGACGCAGACCGACATAAGGGCGCCCGGCGATGGCGCCGAGCTCGTGCTGTCCCGCACTCATGTCTCGTCATATCGGGCCGGTCACTGGTTCGGACGCTCCTGGGCGTCGACTTTGGACCAGCGAGTCGAAGTCGATTCCGAGAATATCCGCTTCTTCTCCGAAGACGGCATGATCCTGGTGTACCCACAGCCTGTGGGCGACGTACCGGTGTTGCCGGTAGAAGGACCGCGGTATGCGTTGCAGCGTGTACCGGGCGGCTACCTGCTGGCCGGAGGTTCACGCCGGCTTCACTTCGGCCCCGTACCCGGCTCCGCGACGAACATATTCCCCTTGACCGCTATCGAGCAGGCCGGGACTCACACCACAATCGAATACACGCCCGGTGGTGCTCCGAGTTTGCTACGCCGGGACGACGGCTGCGAAATCCGTGTCACCGCTGACACCGAACGGGTACTGAGTCTGGCTGCCGTTGAGGGCGCCAGCGGTCATACGGTTGTAGCCGTTCGTTTCGGCTACAACCGGCTCGGCCAGCTCACTCACGTCGTCGACTCCGCGGGGCGGCCGATGACGCTCGACTACGACTTCGGCCACCGGCTCGTCGGCTGGCAGGACCGGAACGGGACATGGTTCCGCTACGTCTACGACAACGCCGGTCGATGCATCCGTTCCGTCGGCATGGAAGGCTATTACAACGCCCACTTCGCCTATGACACGGCGGCTCGGGTCACCCGGCACACGGATGCGCTGGGCCACACCTGGACTTACCGGATGAACGCTGCAGGCCAGCTCGTCGAAGAGATCGACCCGCTCGGAAGCTCGCGTCAGTATGCCTGGAGCCGTTACGACCAGCTGCGCTATCAGGTCGATGAACTGGGACGCGTGACCTTCTACCGCTACGACGACACCGACGAGCTGACTGCCGTGACCAGGCCCGACGGTTCCGTGGTGCGAATCTCGACCGGCGTGGCAGGCGGGGTGGTCCTGGAGACCGGCGAGGACAAGTCGGTGGCACGCTCGGCGATCGAGCCCGGCTTGACGCCGAGTCGTTTCGCTGCTTTGCCGGGCGTTTCAGCCCCATTCGACACGGGCAGCAGAGGAGACGCACTCAACGACGATCCGGTAACCACAACCGCCGCTCGGCCTGAAGACCGCGACCTGTTCGGCCGGCCCAAAACCGTGCACACTTCGTCAGGCGGGAGGGTTCGACTGGGATGGACGCCAGAGGGCAACCGAGCCTGGCGCATCGGGCCCCACGGTGGCCGTGACGACTCGCGATTCGACGCCGAGGGACAGGTCATCGAGCACCGAGACCCGGCGGGTGGGGTGACGCGGCGAACTTATGGCCCCTTCGGGTTGCCGACGGCGGACATCGACACCGCTGGGGCGCGAACGACTTACAGCTACGACAAGGAGCTCCGGCTGGTCGCAGTGACCAACCCGCAAGGGCTGGTGTGGCGCTACACCTACGATCCGGTCGGCCGGCTGATCGAAGAGACCGATTTCGACGGTCGGACGCTGACGTATACGTACGACCGTGCCGGGCAGCTGTTGCAGATGGCCAATGGGCGTGGGGATATCACCGAGTTTGCCTACGACCTGCTCGGCAACGTAGTAGAACGGCGCACACCCACCGGGGCCACCCGGTACGAATACGACACGTTGGGACGGCTGACCCTGGCCGCCAACGCCGACTCGACCCTCCGCATCGTCCATGACGAGCAAGGACACGTGCTCGAGGAAAGCGTCAACGGAGCCGGCGTGCGCTGGACCTACGACGAGACCGGAGTCCGGCGGCGCACCCCCTCGGGCATCACCAGCGAATGGCGTTACGCCGACACGGGTGTGCCAGTGTCGTTGCACATCGCGGCCCACGAGTTGTGTTTCGAACACGACGAGGCCGGGCGCGAAGTCAGCCGGAGCCTTGACGGCGAGGTACTTCTGCGGCAACGATTCGGTGCTGAAGATCAGCTTGAAGAGCAGGTGATCACCGGGCTGGGCCGGCGCGGCTACGCGTACCGGCCGGATGGTCGATTGGCGGCTGTCGATGACGAGGTGACCGGACTGCTGCGGTTCGGCTTCGACGCGGCCGGTCGCGTCAGCGAGGTGCACGGACGCGGCGGTGGCGAACGCTTCACCTACGACTTGGCCGGCAACATCGTGTCGGCGGCGACGGCGTCGGCGGCGGGTCCGCGCACCTACCAGGGCAACACTTTGCGGGCAGCGGGCGCGACTCGCTACAGCCACGACGCGCAAGGCCGGGTCATGGGGCGGCTGCAGACCGGGATCGCGGGCGCCCAGGAGTGGCGTTATGCCTGGGACGCGCTGGACCGCATGACCGGACTGAACGCGCCTGACGGGACCCGGTGGTCCTACTTCTACGACGCGCTCGGCAGGCGGTTCCTCAAGCAACGCTGGGAGGTCGGCCAGGGCGGCCAGTACACCAAGACCGCCGAGATCTGGTTCATTTGGAGCGGCGCTGACCTCGTGGAGCAAGTCGAGCTGCACGACGACGGGTTTTGCCGGGTACTCACGTGGGAACGGCATCCGGCAGACGGCCGACCGGTGGTCCAAATCGAGCAGAGCGACTCGCATCGCATGCGATTCCACACCATCGTCACGTCGCCGGCAGGGACGCCGACAGAGCTACTCGACGAAAACAACGTTCTCGCCTGGCAGTCGCGCACGAGTTTCTGGGGCGAGAGGTCGCCATCCGTGATCGCATCTGTGCCGATGCCCTTGGCCTTCCCCGGGCAGTACCACGACGACGAGAGTGGGCTGCATTACAACATGTATCGCTATTATGACCCGCAGACCGCGCGATACCTCAGCCAGGACCCGCTCGGATTGCGACCCGCATCGAACCCGGTTGCCTATGTGGCGGAGCCGCTCATCGCGGCCGACCCACTGGGGCTGCAAGGTACCTGCGGTGGAGGAGGCGCATCCACAACGCCGAACCGCCCCCTCGGCGGCGACGACGCAGCCAAGCTCGAACCATCGGCGAAATTCCCAGACGGGATACGCAGTGTCAAGAATTCTGGTGACTTCACAGATTTTAGCTACACGGATTTCAGCAACTATGCAAAAAACTCGCACAAGCTGAATGAACTGGGAGCGGGGTCGAATCAATCCTGGTTTTGGTCCGGCGGCTTCTTCAAAGAAGATGGGTCTTATTCTCACTCAGTGATGGACCAAGCCGGTGATATGTCTAGAAAGCACGGAGGGACCACGTTGGAGGCACTCACCGAAAATCATCCAAATATCGGCATGCCGGTCGGCCGCAACAACTTCGACCCTAAGGCGACAGACGCGGAAATCGAAAAAAACGATCCCATGCGCGGGACCATCTGGAGGGATGCGTCCGAAGCATTCACCCGCAACTCCGAGGGTGATGTACATGTTGTTTTCGGTCCTTCCCGTCGCCAAAAAAACGTGTTCGACATGTCAGAGTTTCCCGCGCTACGCCACAATCCGAACGTCGACCGCATATGGGCACACGATGCCCGGTCCGGGGCCGTTGACCTGCTATGGGATCGCAAGACCGACAGGCCGGGCCCAGGTGACTAATCAGTTGACTGCGGCGCTGGGGCTCTTGCCCGCCGGCAATGGTCCCGGTCGGCGATCCACGGCTCACGCGGGTACAACTCCCGGTCGATCTACGCCTACGCCCACCACCGGAGGCATCGGCAAGAAGCATGCCGATCTGGTATTTCTCGATTCGCCCTGCGGTTCCGGAGTACCGCCATTGCATCCCGGCCGAGCGGGTGCCTTTCTTGAGTAACTCGGTGTCATCGACGATCAGCGCCCCGCTGGGCTCGTCGAGATGCTCGAGGACGTAGTCACGGACGCCGTCGATATCCCAGTCCGCCCAGTGCGGCAGCCGCCGCATTCCGTCCGGCGAAACTGCGCCAGCCTGTTCGGCCAGCGTCCAGCCGTTCTTCGATCCAGCCCCGCAACCAGTCCGGCCACATACCCCCGCGCACGACTGCGCGGTTCCGACCACGTGAACCGAACAGCAATCCGCTCATTGACACGGTTGAGCCGATCCATCACCACGTCGACCACCACCAGGATGATCTCCCACAACGCCACTAATTGCCGTTGCGGTACTAAGAGCGTGTCTCACTTGGATCTTGGTTGACCTCCGGGCAGGATCGTGAATTGTTGTGGACGAGTTGTGGGCGCTGGTCGAACCGCTGATCCCGGCGGGAAAGACGCGCCCACAGGGAGGTGGAATGTCGCGTGTGGACGACCGGGCAGTGTTCACGCGATCGTGTTCGTGCTGACCAGCGGGTGCGCACGGCGACACCTGCCGACCAGCTTCGGGGTCAACGCACCCCTGCACCCGGCACGCGATGCGCACTGGTGGATCCGCTTCGCCAGCCCCGAGTGTGACGACCAGATCGCCCGCTGTGCCGCGAACGGCTCCTGCGGCGGCCGACCACCCGCCTTCGACGCCGAGACATACAAACGGAGCAACGTGGTCGAACGCTGCTTCAACAAGCCCAATCAGTTCCGAAACCTGGCCACCCGAACGCCAACCGCGTCGCCTACTACCAGGCCGAACTCACGATCGCCGCCATCATCTTCTGGCTCCGATGACTTACAGGACAGGGCCTAGCTTGAGTTTAACGAATGAGTGGTCGGCGGAGACCCCTGTCGATCATGAGTGAAGCCCTTGGTCGATCATTCCTCCTGCGACAGAGAGAAGATCGGACCAAG
>NZ_JBFAAJ010000067.1:0-12150 GCF_040639695.1 Amycolatopsis sp. NPDC023774 | reverse complement strand
GCGATCGACGCCGCCGCGACCCGTCTGGCCGACACGGTCGAAGAGTTCTATGCCCGGTGGCAGGCGAGCTCGCTCCCGCCGTACTGACCTCTCGTCGTCAGCCTCCTCCACATCATCGAGGGATTCCTTCGCGCAATGGCTACCCAACTGAAGGCGCTGTAGACCTCTCCTAGCGGATACGCGCCGGACGAATACGAGAGCCTGCCAGTAGGCCGACGCCAGGCCCTCGCAGGGCGCCCGCTCCCCCCATCCATCGGCCGTCGCCGCGCGCCCCGGCTGGCCGTGGCCCGGCCGGACTGAGCCTGCCGCGGCTTCCCGGACTGCTCACTCCGCCTGCACACAGCACCTCTTGCATGTGCCATGCGCGCCGGTTCTGTCGTGACGAAACTGGTGTCATGAACAGCGCGTACGAGGACGGGCGGCTGATCAGTGTCGAGTGCGGCAACTGCGGTCGCGAAGTGCTCTACGCCGGCACCGGGCGACCGCCAAAGTTCTGCAGCCGCAGCTGTCGCCAGCGCGGCTACGAGCTGCGCCGCGCGGCCCAAGCGCTGCAGGGCGGGCACGATCCGCGGCCGGCCACTGTGCGCGAGGTGCGTGAGCGCGAGGTGGTGCGCGTCGAGCGTGTCGTCGAGCGCCACGAGACGGTGCGGCCGGTCGTCGAGTATCGGCCGCACATGCCCTCACGCGGCTACGCCCGGGCCACGTACCTGTACCAGCTCGAACGCCAGGCGCGCGAGGACGTGCAGTCACTCGTGAACGACCCCGGCGAACTCGACGCGCTGGCGACCGCGTTGATGGCCGCAGTGCGTGCACTCAGCGACGCGTTCCCGCCGCACGATTCCGCGCTGCCGCCCGTCGACGAGCCCGTCGACGAGCGGCAGCGCCACCAGCCGCCCGACTCCGCCGGCCCTGCTCCGCTCACCCGCCAGCAACGCCGCGCCCGCGACCGCGCCCAGCGCAAACGCCACCACTGACCACCACGCCACTGCCACACCGTCGCCGCGCCATCCACCCGGAGCAGCACGCCGTGGGACGGGTCTGCCGTCACGACCACCCGACTCCGAGCGAGGCCTCCCCGCCGGGCATTCGAGGGGCTTGGGACAGGTTCCCCGATTACCCGTCCCAGCCGTCCCGCAGGGGCGATGTCCCCAGCTCAGGGCCTGATTCGCTGGCCTGGTGAAGCCGTCCCGCCTGCCGTCCCAGCCGTCACGGCATCCGTCCCAGCCGTCACGTGGCTCCGAGAGTGCTGGGCTGTGACGACGAAGGCGCGTTGCTCTAAGAAGGCCGGTTCGCGGCGAGGGAGGGAGTCGGCATGCCAGGCCCAAACGTGCGTTCCAGCGCCCTGCACGGGGCTGCCTCCCTCGGGTCCCTCGCTCCCTTTCACCACGTTGTGCCTGGTCAGGCATAGGGAATCAATGAGGGAGGCGGGAAGGGAAAACTCCCTTGGCCTGAGCTGGCTCCCTCGACCACTCCCTGGCGGGATGCGGACGCGCGGAAGCTGTCGGGACCGCTGGGGGAGAGCGGTGCCACCGAAACCGACCTTCGGCTCTGCGTCGTCTCCTAAAGTTCTCGCATGGCGTCGTCCTTCCGCCCACGCGGATACGTCCCGCCCGAGCGGGAAAAAGACCGGTTCAACTGCCCGAGCTGCGGCGCCTTCGCCGCGCAAAGCTGGCACGCACTCGGCTACGAGGAGCATGACGGCGCGTTCGGCCTCACCTGGAAGTCCATGCAAAGCTTGAGGTTGCCGAATCTCGAAGATCGGACGGTGAGCACCGAGCACATCTGGCGCGGCGCGCGCTGCGCCAGCTGCAACGCGTGGTCAGTGTGGCGCCAGAACACAATGATCTACCCCCAGCGCCGGGTCGGCGACCTGCCGCATCCCGACATGCCCGAAGAGGTCAAGACCCTCTACGTCGAGGCGACACGGGTCGCCGCGGTGTCACCGCGCGCCGGCGCGGCGTTTGCCCGCGTGGCCATCGAGCGCCTGTTGAAGACGCTCGATTCGGGCGCGCCCACGAAGACGAATCTGGCCGGCTACATCGACCGGGTACGGCCCCGGGTCAGCAGCCCGCTGGCGCGGCTGCTCGACGTCGTGCGGGTGACCGGCAACCAGGCGCTGCACGTCGACGAGCAGCCGCCGGAGCTCGTGGTGCTGATCTTGGATGAGGACCAGCCGGACGTCCTCGAAACGCTCCTGGAGACGACGAACGACCTGGTCGACGAGCTCATCACCCGTGACCAGCGCTCCCGAGAGCTACGCGACAAACTCCCGGACACGGTCAAAGCCCAGATTCCGGATCCGGACGCTCCTGCAGCTGCTGGCTGAACCACTCAGCCGCGGTCCTCGTCGGCCGCTCCGGCGCTTGGAACGTCGGGGGCTGGGGGCTCAGCCGTCGGCGCGGAGGTTGCCGGGGAGCGCACGACGTGCGCGGGCGCGGGCCGTGCTCGACGAGGACGAGCCGGGCACCACGGCGAGCTGACCTGGTCTTTTAAGGCCCGAGACCCGCTCCAAAGGGCCGGTGGTGAGTGTCTGACTCGGCTCAGCAGGGGCGAAGCCCGAGCAGGCGTGCGCACGAGCTTCATCCGCAGCTCCGCATGCGATTCCGGTGGCCGCGTAGCGTCCACCGGGTGGCAGGATTAGCCGGTGCCCTCGCTTGACGATATGACCGAGTACAGACGCGAAGACCTGGTCCGTCGTTACGGTCACTGGCGCGGGTTTGACCGTGAGCAGGTGGGCCAGATGGTCCGCAACTCCGCGGGCTCCCCATGCTGGCCCGTTGGCCGGTTATATGAACAAAACCAGCCCAGGTGGTCGCAGACCTCGCCAGTGGGGAAGATCCGACTTCGCCTGAACGAGGTCTTCGGGCCGATGTGCGCCATCTGCCGCGCCAACAGTGCCGCTGTGGTCGACCACGACCACGAGACCGGCTTCGTCCGTGGCCTGTTGTGCTACCAGTGCAACAGGCGATTGGACTACTGCCCGCACGTGGAGGGCTGCGTGTATGCGGACTACATGGCTGCTCCTCCGGCACGCGAGCTGGCCATCCGCTACCCGAACCGTGGTCGGAAGCCGCGGAAGCCGGCCCTGGATGCGGCCGGGCTCAAGGCGCGGCGCGCGGAGATAGCGGCGCTGGGGGCAGGTTCCCAGCCAACAGCTCAGGACGCCTGAACCTCCTGACGTCGAAGGCCCGCCGGCAGGGCGTCTCCCCTCGACTTGCTGGCGGGCTCTGAGCCCGGCGACTCTGAAGGCGGTACAGCGGAAACCCGGCGAATCGAACGCCCAATGGCTGAAGCGGCTTCAAGCCGACTTGGTCGTCCACATGGACCGGGTCACTGGTGCGGGCTCAGGCGCTACCGACCAGACGAACAGGTCAGGGCACTCCTCGTCCAGGCCGAGGCGCTGGGCCGCATCCGGACCCGCACCAACCCATTCGTAAGGGAGATCATCTCCACGATGCTCGCCCGCGCCCGCCGCGAAAGCGTCGCCCGCGACGTCCGCGGCATGGCCGACCGCATGGGGCTACTCAAGACCGCGTGAGTCACCACGGACAGCCCCGGCGATCGGAAAACGCCGGCACCAGCGAACGACCCGGAGTCCCCCGTCGGCTCCGGGCCGTTCCGGTCGCCACCGCCTTCCGCGCCCCGACGCGGAGTGAGTGCCGACCAGCCAGATCCGGGACTTCGCGACGTTCCGGACCAGCGCCTCTTCCAGGCGATTACCCCAGAACTCGCGGACCACGCACCTCATTCAGTCGCTGGCTCGGCGTCCTTTTCAGCTGTCGTCGAGCGAGCAGCGTCGCAGATCGCGTACACCGTCCGCCGCGACAGCCGCGAGTGCCCGATCAGCGCTTCCTCACCGGTTTGCCGTCCTCGAGCGGCTGGCGCGCGGCGACCACAGCGGCCCGCAGGTACCGCATCGTGTGCTCGACCTGTTTACGCGCGGCCGCCAAGTCTTCGCCGAGCATCTGCACCGTCTTCAGCGCCTGGCCCTCGCTCGTGAACTCGAACTCCGGCTGCTCGACCGTCCAGTCGATCTCGTACTCGACGGCCGCGGGCCCCTGGCCCAGTTCGGCGTCTCCAGCGGTCGTCATCCCCAGCCTCCGCCGGTCACACCGCGTGCCGTGACAGGATTTGTCACGTGTTGCGCTGGATAACCGCAGGAGAATCGCACGGCCCCGCCCTCGCCGGCGTGCTCGAAGGGCTGCCCGACGGGGTCGAGGTGACCACCGGAGACCTCACCGCGCAGCTCGCGCGGCGCCGGCTCGGGTTCGGCCGCAGCCCCCGCATGGGCTTTGAGACCGCCGACGTGATCGTGGGGCTCGGCGTGGACGGGTACCCGCTTGCGTTGCGCTGGCTGGCGGTGAACGCGAAGTGAGCCCGGTCCCGGAGCTCATCACCGAACGGCTCCGGTTGCGGGCCCTGACCGAGGCCGACACCGACGCCGTCGTGGCGCTGTTCGCCGACCCGGCGATGAGCCGGTACCTCGCCACCGACTTCTCCGATCCCGCGCGGGCCCGCGCCATGGCCGCCCGCAGGCTCGCTTACACCGGCCCCGAAGGCCAGGGACACTGGGCGGTCGAACGTGCCGGGGAGGTCATCGGCGTCGGGCACCTGCGTCCGTCTTCGCAGCTGCCGGGCGACGTCGCGGAGCTGGGCTACTTCATCGCGGCGCAGCACGCCGGTCACGGCTACGCGACGGAAGCCGCCCGCGCGCTCGTCGACCACGGCCTGCACGGTCTCGGCCTGCCCGCCGTCTGGGCGCTGGTCCACGAGGACAACGCGGCCAGCCGGGCCGTCGCGCGCCGGCTCGGGTTCCTCGACGTCGGATCGGGTGAGCACTACGGCGCCGAGCACCGCGTGCTCGTCGCCCTGCCCACCGCGCGAGCTACGGCCTGGCGCTGCGCTGGCTGGCCGAGAACGACTGAACCCGAAGGACCGTGATCAGCCGGGGCTGGCACGGCGGGGCGGGCGCTGGGTCATCCAGCGGGCCCGCATCGCCGCGATCTTCAGGCCGGGAGCGACCGGTTCGGTGTCGACGTCGCGGGACGAGGAAGAAAAGCGAATCCGGGCCACCATTGCCGCCCTGAAACGCGGCGAGGCACCGACGAACCCCTGATCAGGGACTTGATACCTCGGAGGTCCCGGATTTCGAGGGCCGTGCTCGCTGGCGCCGACCGCTGACGGGCCGGGTGGTGCCCTCACGGTCTGCAACTCCACCTGTTCTCTGCGGGGTCCTGGCAGGGTGCAGAGGGCGCAGCACCGTGGGTTTTTGTGTGTTATTGTGGTCGCGCGGACCTGCCCCACACATGTGGATCGGCAGGTCTAGCTTTTTTTGGGGGCCTTTTCAGACTTCCAGCGGGCCGCCGTTCACGTCGCAGCCGCGCAGGTACTCGTCGTACCAGCCCCATGCGAACCGCTTTCCCTGGTGCTGCTGCAGGCCCTGGTAGGTCGTCCAGGCCACCAGGTCGGCCATCTGTACCCAGGCCGATCGGTGTGCCGCGACGAAGAACGGGTCTTCGATCAGGTTCCGGGCGTTCAGCTTGAGGCCGCGGTGGGCGGCGTAGTAGGCGTCGCCAGTGCCGTTGCCGTCCATCACGATGAAGCCGTGCTCGCCAGCTCCGGTCAGCCGCGTGTCCAGGTGGTCGACGAGACCGCCGTAGGTGGCGTCCCGCTCGATCGCGTACTTCTTCCGGCGTTCCGCGGTGTGTCGGTAGACAGCCCCCACGTGCAGCTCAGGGCAGCACCGTGGGGCAGTTCGGCGCCGCACTGCGCGCTCATCGTGGCGGTCCGCTCGGCGAGGGCGGGGGAGGGCACGCGGTGGACTTCGCGGTCGGTTTCACCGCAGATGCGGCCGTTGGGCAGCGGCGTGCCGCGCTGGAGCCGGACGGTGACGATGCCGGTGCCGCGGTGCTGGCGGAAGGTGTCGGAGGCAGGGGCGGTCATGACGTGGGAGTCCTCACTCGATCGCGTGATGGCAGGGTCAGACCGCGCAGACCCGTGTAACTTGGTGGGCCGCGCGGGGAAGTAGCTCTTCTCGACACGCCGTTTCAGTGAGAACGAGTTCTGAGAAGAATTCAACCGCCTGGGGGCCTTCGCGGGCCACTGGCGCGAGGCACTCTCAGAAACGACCGTTTCCGAGAAGAACCCCGCGCACCCCTCGCCGGAACCTCCGAGGGTCGGATTCCGTCTCAGAACTAGTTCTCACTCAAACAGTGGGTCGGGTTAGTTTTGAGAAATGTTTGTGAGAAAATTCCGGGCATGGAAGACGCCGAACCGGTCGCGCTGACCGACGCAAATGAGGTCGAGCGGCACCCGTGCCCGCGCTGCCTGGCCAAGCCGGGCTCGCCGTGCCGGTCGCGTTCGGGCGCGGTCGCCGGGACGTACCACACCGGCCGGTTCACTAAGGTGCCGCGACTGGCGAAGGAACTGCGGGTGTCGACCCCGGCCGACCGCGGACCGGGCCGGCCGTGGCGGCCGGGCACCCCGCCGCCGGCGCCGATCACCGCGGACACGCCGAGCGCGGACATCCGCATCGGCTACGCCCGCTGCTCGCACCTGACCCAGGAACTCCAGTCCCAGCTCGACGCCCTCGCCGCGCACGGCATCCCGCGCGACAAGATCTTCGCCGAGAAGATCTCCACCCGGATCAGGGTGCGGCCGAAGTTCGAGGCCGCCCTCGAGGCGGCCCGGCAGATCAAGGCGCACGCCCCGCACTGCCGCGTCCTGTTCACCGTCTACGAGATGAAGCGCCTGGGCCGCGACTCCGCCGAACTGACCGCGCTGGCCGACCACTTGACCGCGCACGGGATCCTGCTGGAGATGCTCGCCGGACCGATCCCCGGGATCTACGACCCGTCGGGCACCGGGCGAATGCTGTTCGGGTTCTTCGCCGCGATGGCCGAAACCGACCGCGAGACCATCCGCGAGTCCACCTTGGAGGGACTGAACGCCGCGGCCCGCAAGGGAAACCACGGCGGACGGCCCCCAGTGATCACCGACGACATGCTGCACACCGTGCTGCGCCGCCGCGCGAACGGCGAATCCGTCGAGAACATCCGGCCGGACCTGATCATCCCCACCGGCAAACGCAAAGGACAGAACCCGAGCCTGGCCACCATCTACCGCGCCCTGGCCGAGCACGAGAAGCGGCAGAAGTTCCCCGCCGCCGTCGAGGCGGCCCATGCCGACTTCGCCGCCCTCTCCGGGGCGTCGGCGTGAACCGCGCGCGTGCGGCCGCCTGGATCGGCGGTGGGTTCGTGCAACGGATCCGGATCGCGCCGGACTCCGGCACCGGCCGCTATCCGTTCACTCTGCCGGTGGTGCGGCGCCTGGCCCAGGCCGGCGGGCTCGACCTCGACCCGGGCGTGACGTTCCTCGTGGGCGACAACGGCACCGGCAAATCCACCCTCGTCGAGGCGATCGCGGTGGCGGCGGGGTTCAATGCCGAGGGTGGCTCCCAGTCGTTCCGGTTCGCCACGCGCGCCACCGAGTCGAGCCTGGGCGACCGGCTGGTGCGGCGCTGGGGCGTCCGCAAGCCGCGCACCGGGTTCTTCCTGCGCGCCGAGTCCTACTACAACGTCGCCAGCGAGATCGAACGCCTCGACGCCGACCCGGGTTCGCCGCCGCTGCTGCCCGCCTACGGAGGGGTCTCCCCGCACGAACGCTCCCACGGGCAGTCCTTCCTGGACCTGGTGACGCACCGGTTCGGGCCGGACGGGCTGTATCTGCTGGACGAGCCGGAGGCAGCGCTGTCCCCGCGCGGATGCATGGCACTGGTGGCGCGGATCGCCGAGCTGACCGCCCAGGGCAGCCAGTTCGTGGTGGCCACGCACTCGCCGATCCTGCTGGCGGTGCCCAGCGCGCGAATCCTGCAGATCGACAGCGACGGCGAGATCGAGCAGGTCGGCTACGACGAGGCCGAGCCGGTCGCCCTGACCCGTGGGTTCCTTGCCAGCCCGGACCGGTTTCTGCATCACTTGCTTGCTGACCAGTGACGTTGGCACCGATCAGCGCTGCAGGGCCTCGATGACGCGTTCGGCGTTGCGGTGCAACGGGATCGCGAGGTCTTCGTACTCGCCGCGTTGATCCGCAGCAGCATCCGTCCCGTGGCGTAGAGCTGTGAGATCAGCCCGTCGCGGCTGTCGAGCTGGTCCGCGAACTCCGCCCGGACCCGCTCGGCGACCTCCGGCCGCAGCAGCGCGCTTGCCAACCAATAGCTAATCTAATCAACCGAATACCTGCTGGTCACAGGCTTCACGCCAGGCCTCATTGCCCCTTTCGCGCGTATCCCGGCGGCCCCCCTTCATGATCTGGTGGTGAAGGGTTTCGCTCTCACCACGGTCAGTCGATGTCGGTACCGGCCGAGCTCGAATGCCGCGTCCGCGAGGGCCTCGACCACGACGCCGGGTGCGACCGGCCAGTACATGAAGTCGTCGTTGCCGGGCAGGCCGGCCACCACCCCCGACGCGCGAACCGGGCCGCCCAAGGCGAACCGGAGCCTGCCCGCGAGCGACGCCAGCGCCGTGCGGGATAGCGTCGTCGACAACCCCACCGCGCGCACCCGGCCGCGGCGGTCGGCCTGGCCGAGCACTAGCGCCGTCGGGTGGGGCTGCCGGTCACGCCGAGCACGATTGCGTCGATGTCGGCGTAGTGGCGGACCTTGAGCCACCCGGAACGGCCACCACCCGCGGGGTAGCGGCTCTGGAGCGGCTTCGCCACGACACCCTCGACACCGACGGCTGACTGGTCCTCGCTGATCCACGCACGCGCCCGCTCGAAGTCGAGCGTCGACCGCATCAGCTGAACCCCGGCCGTGCCTGCGCCGATGACCGCTTGGAGCCGTTCGCGTCGGCGCGTGTACGGCCACGGCCGGAGGTCGCGGCCGCGCCAGCCGAGCAGGTCGAACGCCGCGAACACGATGACGACGCCCTCCCGGCGGCGCCGCGCTTCGCCGTAGCCGAGCGCGCCGAAGTCCAGTCGGCCGTCCCGGTAGGCGACAATCTCGCCGTCGAGGACCACCCGGCCCAGCGCGGCCGCCGACTCGAGTACTCCGGGGAACCGGTCGCTGAGGTTGCTGCCGATGCGGGACTGGATCACCCCGGCTGGCACGTGCACGGCTGCTCGCCACCCGTCCAGCTTGGGCTCGTACCCGTACGCGCCGGTGGGCAGCGCTGCGGCCGGCTCGGCGACAGCGAGCCTCAGCGGCAGATTTGGCACGGGCACAGGTTCATCGTGAGCTTCGCTGACCTGCGGCGCAGCCGTAGTGCCGCCTGAGTTCGCCGCTCACGGACGTACCACACGTTTGGTGCCGGAGATGGTGCGCAGATCGGCGACGTACACGAAGGTGTGTGCTTGTAGATACTGGATAACACTGGATACGTTCGAATAGTTCGATTAACCTCGGGGACTAGCCGAGCTAACTAGGAACGACTTGCGACGAACGATCGCCGGAAGAACCACGCGAACGAAGCGACACGCGAAGCGACGGAACAAGGTGCGTCTAGAACGGCGCAACCGCAAAGCGATGACGTGTGACCTAGCGAAGGAGGAGTGAGATGTCCATATCGCTGGAGGATCGGACCGTCCGCCCGCCGGACGAGAGCCACCGAGCGGACTACGCGGATCTCCTGCGCGTCCTCGTCAAGAGTCGCGCCGCCTTCGCAGAGGAGGGCCAGCCGACTCTTCTCGTCGGCGCAGGCGGCAAGAAGGTCGAAGTTCCCGAGGAACTGTTCGATGTGCTGGTCATCGTTGCAGGGGCGCTCGAGCGGGGCCAGGGCGTCACGGTGCAGCCCGCCAACGCGGAGCTGACCACTCAGCAGGCCGCCGACCTGCTCGGCATCGCCCGGCCCACCCTGGTCCGACGCCTGGAAGCCGGGAAGATCCCGTTCCATCTCGTCGGCCGGCATCGTCGGGTGTACCTCACCGACCTGCTGGAGTTCGAGGAGAAGTCGCGTCGAGGCCGGCGCCAGGCGCTGGCCAAGCTCGCGCGCGACGGCGCGCGCGACGGCAGCGAAGCTGCAACGAACAAGTTTGTCGACACCCGCCGGTAGCTATCCCGGGGGATATTGACCTCTCTGCCCCCGTGTCGCGGGGATTCTCGGGTGGTTTACACCCATCAGTGGTGGACACTTGTTCGGTGGCCTTCTCCGCGTTCCTCGACGCCTGCGTCCTCGCGCCGTACAACCTGGCGGATCTGCTGCTGACCATGCCCGACTCCGGGAGCAGCTACCGCCCGTTGTGGTCGCCGGGAGTACTTGAGGAGCTGGAGCGGACCTTGGTCGATGATCTCGGGGTGCAGCCAGCGTCCGCGCAATATCGCATCGAGACGATGGTGGAGTACTTCGACGACGCGATGGTGACCGGTTACGAGGACCTGATCAACGGGATGACGAACCACCCGAAGGATCGGCACGTCCTCGCGGCCGCGGTGAAAGGCGGCGCTCAGGTCATCGTCACCAACGATGTGAAGGGCTTCCCCGCTTCCGCCCTGAAGGCCTACGACATCACCGCGGTATCGGCGGACCAGTTCCTGCGCAATCAGCTCGACATGTACCCGCAGGCCACCGTCGCGGCGTTGCTCCAGGTCGCGGAGGACCGAGACAACCCGCCGACGTCGGTTGCCGAGGTGCTCGGGTACCTCAACGTGCTGGTGCCGGGATTCGTCGCCGAGGTGATCCCGATGTTGCCGGAGCAGTCGTAGACTCGCACGCATGTTCGAGGCCCGGCGGCCGAGAGGGATCCATCGCCACCGAATGTTGCTTCGTGACAGCAACCACCCGATACGACCTGTATGCCCGGCTAGTCCCGACGCCTGACGTAGGCCAGATGATTCAGCGCACGGTCGCACGCATCCCCGAATGCTGAGCGGTAAGCGCCGCTTGGACACGTCGTCGGGTCGGCGTCGTTACCGGAAATCCCGCGACGCGGAGGCGAGGCTTTTCAGGTCGAGGGGCGTGACTTGGTCGGCGACCAGCGACACGGTGCCCTGCCGACCTGAGCGATGCCACGCACGAGCAGCGCAGTGTTGTTGAGCCACGTGTGTCGGCATCGCCACCGTTGACCGGACCAGGGCTCTAAACCACCGTCGTGCCGTTGTGTCAGTCGGGCACTGCCCGACTACGCGCCCGCCGTCCTCGACATCGATCCGGCCGGCCTGGCCAGTGATCTTGATCGATCGCCGACGGGCCGCCTCTGCCCCGGGGTCGCGGCCCGGAGGGTGCGTGGGTGATGGTCAGCGGTCGGGCCATCAGGTTCGGGCCGAGAGTGGTTTACCGGGACGGCATACCTCCGTGCGGGCTGTTGATCACCAAGGGCAGGGATCCCTCGAGAAGGTAGTAGTGCCCGGGGAAGTAGTCGACGTGAAGGTGGCCGCCGTCCTCGGCGGTGGCCATGGCATGCACGTTTTCGGCCAGGACGGCCCTGGACTCGGCGTCGCCGCTGATCACAAGTGTCTGCGTCTGGTCATCGAGGCGGATGTGGACGCCGGAGCCGGATGTCTTCCTGACTTCGATTCCCGTCAGCATGCTGTTCGGGGGCGACGTGGGCGCGGCGCTGATGAACCCGGTCCCCTCGGCTATCAGGCTTGCCAAGTGCGCCAGTTCTTTCGCGGTCGCGGTGATGTCCACTTCTCCGTACACAGGGTCTGACGTGAGTCGCACGGTCGGCGTTTCCTTCCCGGACAGGCCATTCCCCGGGGCAAACACACAGGCCCCGCAGCGTCAGCATGTCCTTCGTGCTCAGCGGAACACCGAGCAGGTGCCGGACCCGACGGCGACCACAATTTGATCAGCGGAAGTCGCGGGACGCGGCCGCGAGACCCTTGAGGTCGAGCGGGGTGACGTGGTCGGCGACCAGCGAGACGGTGCCCTGGCCGACTTGGGCGATCCCGCGCACGAGCAGTGCCGGGCTGTTGAGCCATGTGCTTCGGCATTTCCGCCACATCCCGACCGACACGATCACGTTGCACATGCCGGTTTCGTCTTCGAGGTTGAGGAAGGTGATGCCGCCGGCGGTGGCGGGGCGTTGTTTGTGGGTGACGGCGCCGCCGACGCGGATGCGGGTGCCGTCGGGGACGTCGAGGAGCCGGCCGGCGGGGATGGCGCCGAGCTTCTCGAGGTGGGCGCGGAGGAATTCGATGGGGTGGCGGTCGGG
>NZ_JBFAAJ010000066.1:0-14144 GCF_040639695.1 Amycolatopsis sp. NPDC023774 | reverse complement strand
GGTCCCAGCACACTGACGCCGCTGGTCACTGCCCGGAGCCCCGTTCACTGATCGGCTCCGGCCACCTGACCGGTCCTGCAACTGCACTGACAACACAACAACTACTACTGATACTGCTGATCTTCGCGGGCGCACGCGCTCCGCCCGCGTCCTGCACTACTGCTCCGGGACCGGCACTACCTGGTCACACCTCGTCATCACTCGGTCCCGGGTGCTGCTCCGGTCACCAGCCGGAACCTGTTCCTTGATCGGCTCCGGCCTGCCTGACCGTCTTGTCTCACCTCGCGGGTAGTTACGTTCTCTCCCGCGCCTGCTTGACGTTGTCTCTCTCGTACGTGGAGAACATTACACACACTCGCCGTTGAATGTCTACTCCGAGCGCCATAGATTTTCTGGGTCGGGTCGGACGGGTGGTGGGGCGAGGGGGCGCACGAGCGTGAGTGACGAGGTCGCGCAGGATCCGCTGGGTGATCGGTACGGCCTGCTCGGGGTGCGTGACCTGGGCGAGTACGCCGAAGCCCTGACGCGGTTGGTGGAGCGGGGGCGGCGGGAGCGGTGGGTGGCGGTGCTGTCGGAGGCCGAGGCCTACGCGGCGGCGGAGCTGCTCGGGCAGTTCGCGCAGCTGGATCCGCCAGGGGAGTTGCACCGGCTGGCCGCAGCCCTGGCCAGCCGCCTCTACAGCCGCCTCGGCGCCTGATCGCCAGACATTCGCGGTTTGGGTGCTCCGGGATAGCACCCAAAGGTGCCCGGCCGCGGCCGGATCAGCGGCCGGGCAACGCCACGCGGGTGCCGGACATGCGACCGCCGACGGTCAGTCTCGCGGCAGATCGGTTGTGTCGAAGTCCGCGGACTCGTCTATCCGGGCCACCCCGACGGCGGCCAGTCCCAGGTGGGGCCGGCCGATCGGCAGCAGCACCTCGACGAGCTGACCGAGCACGTGCACCGTTTTGCCGCCGAAGGCGCGTTCTGGCCCAGCTCGAACCTGGTCCCACCCCCGCAGGAACCCCGTGCAAGGCCCAACAACCCCAGAACACCTGAGCTCGACCAGGAATGCGGCCTGCCGAGTGGGGAAGGCAAGGGCGGGCCACTCACCTCGCCGTGGGCGTGACCTCGGTAAACGGGCCTTCAGCGTCGAGCAGGAACGGCCACAGCTCCTGGTTCCGGGCCACCGCCGCCGCGGCCCGGCTCACCGCCGCCGAGGCGTCGTGCGGCTCCAGGTGCCGGCGCCACTCCGTGTGCGCGATCTCCTCGACGTGCTGGGGCTCGTCGCCGACGTCGCCCAACGGACGCCACTCGCGCCCCTCGACCTCGCTGGCCTGGTGCAGCTCGGTCACCCGCTCCCAGCTGGAGCCCCGCCAGCCGCACGTGCACGCCACAACCCACCGGCACACCCGATCCGACGACACCTGCTCTTCGCGTTCCGGCCATCGACCACCGACCGGAGGGGCCAGCTCAAGGAACTCCACGCTGCCGTCATCCCGGCGGCGGCTGGTACTGCCATGCGCCTCGCGGCCGTCATCGAGAATCCGGGCCACCCAGCCCTCGTGGTCTCCGCCGTCGTTGATCCAGCTCATCCGTGCCTCCCCGTCCACTCCCACTGTCAAGGAACCTTGACAAATCCAGTGCGTCAAGGTTCCTTGACGAGCACAAGAGCGGGCTCATCCCTCGTCGAGGACCGGTCTTGGATTGGCCGGCGTCATGGAAGTCGGGCACGTGCTTCTCCTGGTCGGCAATCTTGCGCCGGTACCAATCCTGGCCGCATCGGCGCGGAGGCCTTCGCCGCTCCTACCGCGAGCTTCGCGGATGGCCGAGTCCGTGCGCCCGTCCGACGCCTTAGGCCCGCTCTCCCCCAAGAGGCGTTCATCGCGCGCCTGGCTCGCGACGGGCACACGAACCGGGAGATCGCCGCGCGGCTGACAGTGAGCCCGCGCACGGTCGAATGGCATTTGAGCAAGGCATTCACGAGCTGGGCATCCGCGCGCGGCGCCAGCTGAGGAGCTCACTGTCACCGGGTGACGCCACCGTCACCAGTCCAAGGCGCCGGGTCTCATGCCTCGCTCCTTCCGCTGGCGGGCCCGCCAGCGGCGCCCGAACCGCTGTTTTCCCACGCGCCGGGCGTTTCGCCGTTCATCGTGCCGGTTGACATCCAGTCAACGCGACGAGGCGGCCCGTCACACCTGGAAAACCCCTGGTCCAGACAACCCGGGAGGCGCGGCGCCGGACCCGGAGCGCCCGGCCCGGGTATCGGGCCCGAGATAGTGCCGGGTGCGAGCTCCGCCCCGGCGCTGCCAGAGCGGATCATGAACGACGAGAGGGGGTCGCCGAGGTCCAGGGCTTCGGCGCGACCACCGACGAGCTCTCCGCGCGCTACACCTCCGCGGTGGACGAGGAGAAACAACGTCGCGACCGGCACGTCGCCGTGCGCAAGGACCTGGTCGAGCTGCCGCAGCTGTTCATCGCCGCGTGACCGAGTCACCGGTACCCTGTGGATTGAGCTGGCGGTGGGCCCGTGTCCGATGGCGCTAGCCCCGTTTCCGCTCCGCAAATAGGTAGCCGACAACTGCCGCGAGGGCACCGATCACCGGACCGACGACCACCTGCAAGATCGACTTGCCGAAATCCGAGTCGAACCAGTGCCAGGCCATGCCGGCTGTGATCACGGCGATCGAGACGATCGAGACGATCACGAGCGTGAACCCCTCGAACGCCACCGCCGCGACCTCGGCGAGCGGAGCCCGGCTCTCGCCGGCGTCCGGATCGATGTACCCCACCTCGAAGCCCGCGTGTGCGCAGCGGCCGCCGCGCACCGCGCGCAACCTCATCGTCCCGACCTCTCGGAGTCCCGTCTCTTCGTCCGCCGCAGCTCTGCGCGAGGTCGGACTCGGCTACGACGCCTGCTCCACCGCCCGACGTACACCTCGTACGCCTCCCGGCCGACCACGTGTCTCGAGCCATCACCGGACCCTACGCCGGGAGCCCCCGATCCGAGTCCACTGTGGATCGGCTACGGCCGGATGGCCGACAGGTCGGGAGTCCGGTCCGCGGCCGAGAGCAGCTCGCTGTAGTCGCCGAGCATCCGGTCGCCGAGGTGGCGGTAGAACTCCGGCAGCGCGGTGGTCCGCCCCTCGTGGAACGCCAGGAAGCCGGGGTCGGACCGCAGCAGGGTGCGGATGCGCCGGAAGCTGCCGATGTCGGCGCGGAAGCCGGCCGTGCGCGCACGGTGCACCCAGCGCACCACGCGGCTGGGCGCGGTCCGCAGCCGCCGGCGCAGCATCTCGGGTGACGCGGCGTGCCCGTAGAGCTCGATGAGCTTGTCGTAGTAGGTCACCGGGTCGTAGTTCTTGATTGTGGTGACCACGTAAGGCGCGTAATAGAAGCTGAACGGCATGGTGGGGAGGATCCGCCCGTCGGCCGCGAGCTCGTCGTGCAGCGGCGTGCCGCCGAACGGGACCGGGATGTTGATCGTCGGGAAGGCGAACGGCGCCAGATCCATGAACCGTTTCGTCAGTTCGACCGGCGAGTCACCCTCGTCGGTGTCGAGGCCGAACATGAAGTTCGCCTGCAGGTACGGCACGTTGTCGGCCAGCTGCGCGAAGTGCGCGGCGACCCGCTCCACCTTCGCCATGCCGCCGGCGCGCCCGACCCCGGCCTTGTTCGAGTAGTCCGTCCAGGACTCCACGCCCGGCGCGACCATGGCACAGTTCGTGTCCTTGAGCCGCCGCGGCCGGTCGCCGCGCAGCACCGTCAGCGAGCTTTCGATGACGTACGGGGGCCGCTCACCCGGCGGCTGGGCCTCCAGCGCCTCGAAGACCTGGTCGAACTTCACCGCGAAGTTGGGATCGTGGAACACCACCAGCCGGCCCGGCAGGTGAGTGGCAAGATAACGCAGGTCGGCCTCGAGCCGCTCGATCGACAGCGGCCGGTAGGTGCTGCTCCAGTCGATGCAGAAGTCGCACCGGTACGGGCAGCCCATGCTCGCGAGCATGGGCACCGCCGTCAGCGGCGTGGGTGTCCGCCCCCGGAAGAAGGCCGAAGCACGGATCTCGGGCATCCGCTCCTCGACTGCCGGCACGTCGTCGAAGGGCTTCTCCGACGAGATCACCGCGCCCGGGTCGAACTGCCCGGCCAGGATGTCGGCGACCAGCGCCTCGTCGCACTCGCGGACGACCAGGTCGAAGAACCGCAGGCAGTCCGCGGGGAACGCCTTCGCGTGCGGGCCGCCGATCACGGTGCGCACGCCCGCCTTGCGGTACAGCTTGGCGAGCGCGTAGGCGAGGTGGCTGACCTGCGTGTAGCAGGAGATGAAGACGACGTCGAGGTCGGCGGGCACCAGGCGGTGCGGCCGGCCGAGGCCGTAGTAGGTGGCGTAGAAGGTCTCGTGCCCCATCTGCCGGCACCACACGGAGATGGCTTGCGGGGTGATGCTCGCGTACTGCTTGGTGATCAGCAGCTGGTAGCCCAGTTCCACCGGGCGCCGAGCCGGTGGACCGAGGAGATCGAGGATTCCCACTCGCACCGCGTGCCCCCTCGGTGGCTGGCCGGCTCGTCCTCCACCGGCGGTGAGCAGTACGCACAATGCGTGCCTGCCGATCTGCCTTGCTAGCGGCGTCACCAGGGGCCGGAGTGAACGCGGCGAATCTGGCGACTCTACTCCGGCCGATCGCCAGCCGGAAGGGCCGCCACCTGCGAACAACCGGCGGCAGGTCCACTGTAGACGGACGACGCGCCGGGGCCCCCCGCGAGCCGTCCACGGTAGTCGGACCAGTGCACCGGTATTGATCTTTACATCGAGCGGGTTGGCGGTGCCACCTACACGCGCCGGGTGCCAGCTTCAGCGAGACAGGACAGGGCTGTGCTGGGCAAAGCTGGTCTGTCCGGCTGGATTCGAGGCTGGTGCGGGATTAGCTGGCGCCGGCCTGTCCGGTGCCGGGGTTCAGGTATCGGACGGTCGCGCCGAGCACTTTGCGTTCGGCGCCGCGGGCGTGGCCGCGGCAGTAGCTGCGGGTCTCGCCGTCGGCGTCGGTGACGGTCGCGGCGATCGGCTCGCCGCAGGGCACCTCGAGGCGGTCGTAGTTCCAGCTGCGCCCGCAGCCGGGCGCGATGCACGAGGATCGGCCACCGCTGGAGCGCAGGGTCGTGCCGTGCTCGGGGCACGCGCCCCAGGGCACGCCGCACAGGCCGGGGCCGGCCGCGGCGCGGTGGCGGACGAGCAGTTCGATGGCGCGGTCGAGGTCGCTGAGGTAGCCCTCGAGCAGACCGTCGCCGTCGTCGTCGATGAGGTAGCCGATGCGGCGGATGCCCCGGCGGGAAACCCGCGCTGTGGATCAACGGCAAGGGCCGCAAACGCCGCTGGGTCCTGGTCGTCGACTGGGTCCTGGCCATGATCGACGAGTACCTCGCCGACCGCGACGCCGCCGAGGCCAGCAGCGAGATCGCCGTGCGCGGGCAGGTGTCGGCGAAACCGGGCGATCGGCCGCTGCTGGCCAGCCGCGCCGGGAACCGGCTGGAGCCCAGCAGATCACCGACGCGCTGCGGTACCTGTGCCGCAGCCTCCTGCGTCGAGGCGTGAGCTCCAGCACCATTCGCGCCCACGCCGCCGCCGTGCGCGCGATCGCCGACACCATCCACCCCCACGCGGCCCGGCACCTCTACGCCATCGCCGCCGAAGCCCGCGGCATCCCCATCCGCCAGATCTCCCGCGACCTCGGCCACGCCAGCCTCGCCACCACCGAGGCCTACCTCGAACAAGGACGCCACCTCGCCGACAGCGCCGCGCCCACCCTCGCCGACCTCATCACCGCCCGGCGAAGACGCCGCCGTGCTGCCCGATCCAACCTCCGCGTGAGCGAGCAGCGCGACCGCGCGCGGTGCGCGCGGGGGGCGCTGCCGGTCAAGCAGCGGCCGGCAGCGCCCGTCTTTCGCAGGACGAATAGCGGCATGCGGCGCGGGTGGTCGCGTGCCGAGTCAGTCTGCCGCCGTGCGACGCACGCTTGTCGGGTCGCGGCCCGTGTCCCCAGTCATACCCACCACCGAACGTGAAAAACAAACGGTCAAGTGCGTGTTCATGTCATCTCTTCACCAACGGGGCCCGTCGGCGGCCGACCGGCCCACCTCGGCTACGACAATGAGCTTTGTTGCCGAGGTCGCGCACGAAGGCGCACGGCACACAGGGTGGCGGTATCGTCGCGGCGATCGGGCAATTCGGAGGTTCGGCTAGTTATGCCGGGATTCCGCTCATGTGTGCTGCCAGCGTTGCTCGGTCGAGCTGGGGAGGTACCGGGCTGAGTTGCCCGCTGCGGCGTCCGCCGAGGACGTCGGTGACGAACTGCGCGACGGTGGTAGGCGGTGGTGCGATCCGGCCGCGGAGGTGACAGATCACGGGCGGTTGGTCGTTCCCGCGTGGTTCGATCGCGACGTACCAGCCGATTCGTTCGTCCCAGATGAGCATCAGGTCGCGCTGCGGGCGGTCGGCGGTGCGGGAGGTGAGCCCGAGGTAGGCCGTGGCGGTGTCGGTGACTTCGTGCGTCACCGCGTCGAGGGGAACGCCGATCTGCTCGGCCACAGCGCGGGTGTAGGCCGCGAGCGCGCTCTCCAGGCTCGGCGTTGCGGCGCCGGCCGTGGGCTTGAGGTCCAAAATGGACAGCAGGAGTCCCTCGTCCTTCGCGTCGCGGGCCATCCGTGCGACCGTGCGAGCTGCGCGGGCACGGTGTTGCTGGTGCTCGCGCAGGTGACGGGTACGGCAAGACGTGAGTCGGGCTGCCGGTCCTACGCCTGGCAGGCCGGATGTTGACGTCATGGTCTGCACCTCGAAGCCCGAAGGGCCGGATGTGATGGGGATGCGGGCGGGCGGGCGGGTGCCGCCGGGCGTCCACGGCGACGTGGAGACCCGGCCGGCGTGGTGGTGGTCAGAGGACCGACACCGCCGTGGCCTGCGGGCCGCGGTTGCCCTGGCCGACGTCGAACTGCACTCGGGCGTTCTCGTCCAGGTTGCGGAAACCGCCACCGGTGATCTCCGAGTAGTGGACGAACACGTCGCCGCCGCCGTCGTCGGGGGAGATGAAACCGAATCCCTTTTCGGAATTGAACCACTTCACAGTGCCCTGGGACATATAAGTACTCCTTGTCACGTCGAACATGCGGCGCTTGCGAGGCGGCCGGGCTGCGAGCGTGAAACCAAGGAGGCCCGAGAGGCACCGAGACGACGCTCGCCAAAAACCTCTGCGGGCGTCAGGAAACAACGAGCACAAAAATCTTCAACCGCAAGTAGTGGAGCACACCCGCAGGCGTGCCGTCAAAGCGGGGATCGGGTCTCGACCCCCGTGCTGGTAGTTAAGTTGCCGGCTGAAGCGCGCACACCCGTACGTTCCCGCTTGGCTGTGCCGTTCTGCAGCCGGTGCTCGACGATCAAGTACCGGTAGAGCAGGTACTCCCCTGCGGCGAACACTGCGTGCATCACGGCCGAGGCGGCCAGGAACCGCACGAGCCGGTCGGAGAAGCTGATCCCGTAGCTGCCGGCGACTCGTTCCAGGGCGAAGGTGTAGGCGGCTCCAGGCAGCAACGCCAGCACGGGCCGCGCGGGTCCGCCTGGCCGAGCACCAGTGCCGTCGGGCGGGCGGGGGAGTCGGTCACGCCGAGCACCAGCACGTCGACGTTCTCGTGGAACCGGACGTTGACGCAGCCGCCGCGGATCGGGTACCGGCTGGCCAGTGGCTTCGCGACGGCCCCCTCGATACCGACGGCTGCCTGCTCCCCGCTGATCCACGTCCGACCCTGGGCGACGTCGAGCGTTGAGATCATCAGCTGCACACCGGCGTTCCCCCCGCCGATCACCGCGGCCAGCCGCTCGCGCCGGCGCGACAGCGGCCACAGCCGCAGGTCACGGCCACGGGCCTCGAGCAGGTCGAACGCCACGAACACCACGGCGATGCCCTCAGCGCGGCGCCGTGCCGGGCCGTAGCCCAGCGCCGCGAAGTCCAGCCGCCCCCCGGACCGGTAGGCGCACAGCTCACCGTCGAGCACCACCCGGCCCAGCGCGGCCGGCGACGCGAGAATCCCGAGCTGCACCTGGATGGCCACGCGGTCGGCGTGGCCACGCGAGCGGTGTGCCCCGAGGACCGCGGCCCGGGCGGCCTTGTGCAGGTCGCCCGCGTACTTCTTCCCTGCGGCTGTTCAACCAGGGCACCCGGCGCACGCCCAGTGCTGTCGTCGCGCGCCCTCAGGAGGCGGCTTGGACGAGTTCCACGATGGTGCCGTCCGGGTCGCTCATATACAGAAAGGTCATCCCCTTGGCCGGACCCTCCTGCCTGACCCGCGGCGTCCCATGGCTGCGCCATCCAGCTGCAGCGCAATCCCGCAGCACGGCCTCGATGTCGTCCACGAACAACGCAACGTGCATCGAACCGACATCAAAGCGAAGACCCATCCCGGCACGTGAGTAAGCCGCCGGCGACCCTGACCCTGTCGCGTGGCGCGGCGGCCGGATGCGCGGTACGTCGCGGCTGGGATTCCCGGGTATCTCGCCGAAAATTCAACGGAATAGGGCCTGACACCCGCCGCGACATCCACCAGCTGCGCCACGCCCACGCCACCGAGCTCAACGACTCCGGCGTCTCCATCAGGGTTGTCCGCCGCCGGCTCGGCCACGTCTCCATCGAAACCACCCAGCTCTACACGCTGCTCGCCGAGCAGGTCGCCGACGACGAAATCCGCGCCGCCCGCCACCGACGCGAACGCGCTGACCACCTCGTCCGCGCTGGTCAGCGCCTATTCCGTTGGATATACCGCGAGATGATGTCCGGGAACCCCCACCTGCCCGCCGCTCGGTGTGTTTCCCGCGGGAATGTTTGGGTAGGCCCGGGGCGGCGCGCCGGCGAAGACCGCAGTGCGGTCTGGAGGGGGCGTGTCCGCAGGTGGCCTCGCGGTCAAGCGGAGGCTGTGGGGCCGCCTTGCGGTTCGGCGGGCAGGGTGGCGAGGAATTCGTCCAGGAATGCTCGCGCGACGTCGCGGAGCTTGACGTTGGTGTCCTGGGACAGCGTCACGAGCACGCCGAATGCCTCCTCACGGCGAACAGCGTCGGTGAACTCCTGCGACTTCATCATCGATCTCCCCTCCATAACGACGACACAGGCCTCGACGCGGGCGCGGGCGCGCTGGCGCCGCCGGGGGAGTGGGTGCTCTCCCACAACTCGCGCATCCGGGCCAGCCCGCGCGCGGTCGACGATTTGACCGTCCCCACCCGCAGCCGAGCAGCCGCGCGGTCTCGGCTTCGCTCAGTCCAGGTAGAAGCGGGCGGGCCAGCACCGCCCGCATCCGCGGCGGCAACCGGTGCAGCAGCGCGACCATCTCACGGCCGGCCGACACGACGAACGCATCACCCCCGGGCCTGAACGTCGGCACCCGCGTCGGGCACCAGCCGCTCCCGCCGACCGCGGTCACGGCGGGCCAAGAACACCCGGAACAACACCTGCCGCGCGTAGGCACGTTCGTGCTCGATGTCCGCGCGACTGACGTGCTTGACCAACTTCAGCAGCGCATCGTGCACCACGTCCTCGGCGTCGCCCCGATCGCCGGTCAACACAAGCGCATACCGCAACAGCTCGCCGTAGTGCTGCTCGACGAACACCTCGAACCGCTCACCCGGCCCCCGCACACCCACCCCCATCTCCTGCAGTAACACCCCCTTGATCACTCAGGACACCGAAAAGTTGCTCACCCCGCCGAACTTTCTCCCGCGATCACCCCCGCGGGGGCGGTTGCACCGCAGATCGTCGAGGTCAGGGCCACAGCAGCGGGACGGCGTGCCAGGAAGCCCAGCCGATGAGCACGCGCCAGCTCAGTGTCGGCGGAGGCGCCCGCGAGCCCGGATGCGGGCCTGGGGCCGTTCGGGTGAGGTGCGGCTGTGGCCGTGCCGTGGTGCCCAGTTTCGTCGGGTGCGGCTGGCACCACCGCGATCAGCGACCGTCGGCGATGGGGAGGCGACACAGCGTGTCGTCGAAGCGTCGGAGGAAGCCGGGGGCTGCGACGAAACCGTGGACATCCGCAGGTGCGGCGCGGGAGGCGCGGATCTCGACCGAACGGTACCTGCGCCAGGCGCCGCTGGCGCGGGAGTCGGAGACCGCGCGCCTGGTCGAGGCCTTCCAGGGCAAGCTCGCGCACCTGGGGAATCCCGTGGGTTCGGCGCAGTTGCGGCCTGGCGGAGACCGGGCCCGTATTACGAAGCTGCCGACGAGCCGCGAGCTGGGAGGATCTTGGTCATGAACGACCGTGCTGCGTTTCAGGTTCTGGTGCTGCCCTACCGTCAGACCGCGCAGGGCACGGAGTTCGCCTTGTTCCGGCGGGCTGATGCCGACTGCTGGCAGGGTGTTGCCGGTGGTGGCGAAGCGGGCAAGTCCCCGCTGCAGGCCGCGCGGCGGGAAACCGCCGAGGAAGCCGGCTTGCCGCATCCTGCTTGCCGAACGGGCCTACGCTCGGCCCTGCCAGTCCGAGGCCGAACGCCGCCGTGCACTGCCACGCTGCTCCTCGCCTCTCAGGGCAGTACAACTAGTAAGGAAACTGGGATGCCTCTCGACTCGACCGGCAAAATCTCCTTCGACCACATCTACGCCGAGCCGGATCCGCGTTCCTTCTTCGGCACACTGGGCCAGGTCGACTACCTCATTCCACAACTGGCCAAGCCCTACTTCAGCAAGCTGATCGAGGAATACCGCGCCGAACGCGGCGTCGCGGAACCGACCGTGCTCGACGTCGGCTGCTCGTATGGCGTCAACGCGGTCCTGCAACGGTGCAACGTGACGATAGACCAGCTCTACGACTACTACACGGGCCCGGATGTGCTCGCCCTCGACCACGAAGCACTGCTCGCGGCCGACCGTGGCCGGGTCCGCTCGCACGCGGGTACCGAAGACATCCGTTTCATCGGTCTCGACAACTCGGGTCCGGCGCTGGCCTATGCACAATCGGCCGGGTTCATCGACGCCACGATCCACGCGGACCTTGAGCAGGACGATCCGACGCCGGAGCAACAGGACCTGCTGGACGGCGTCGACCTCGTCATCTCGACCGGCTGCGTCGGGTACGTCACGGACAAGACCATCGCCCGGGTCGCGCACGGGTCGCGGCCGTGGATGGCGCATTTTGTGCTGCGGATGTTCTCCTACGACCCGGTCGCGGCACGTCTGGCCGAACTGGGCTACCAGAGCGCCGGCGTCGACGGTGTGTTCCGGCAGCGGAGGTTCGCCTCGGCGGAGGAGCAGACTCAGATCCTGGACAAGCTCTCGAGTGCGGGTGTGGACCCGGAGGGCCTGGAGACCGACGGGTGGCTGTACGCCCAGCTGTACATCTCCCGGCCGGCCGGCGCGGCCACAGAGCTCGCCACCGTGATGAACGCCGTGTCGCCTAGTTAATGAGACCCTGCAGCGGCTCGCATGTAGATCACCAGGATGGCTGAGCGGAAATGAGCCTGGAGTGTCGGCGCCGGTTGCGTCCCGCCCCATGTCCGCAGTGGAGGCAGGCGCGAGGGGAACTCAGCATCATCCTCGAGCGGGTTCAGTAGGTCATGGACATCAGCACGGCGTCGCCGCTGTCGGCCTTCTCGTCGTAGATCGCGATGTGCCATTCGACGATCAGCCGCTGGTAGGCGGCATACCCCGCGCTTGCGGCGCATCCTCGCCGCCGACGACCTGATCGAGCAGCGGCCCGGGCCGGACGCCGCCCGGTTCCGCCGCTCCGCCGAACTCGCCGAGTACCTCGACGGGCTCACCGACTCTCCGAATACTCCGGTGTAGTGCGGATTTTCGAGGCACGACTACCGATAACCTGTGATATCGCTGGCTCAGCTGGGAAGAAGGGGCTTCAGACGGTTGCCGTCAGGTCGCTTCCTGCGTCCTGTATGTCCGCGATGCGCCGCAGGAGCATGTTGGTGGTCTGCTCCATCAGGCCAGCTCGTTCCGCGCTGAGTGCATCGAAGTCACCATGCGCCGCCTGATTCCGAACGCCGGCGCACATCGTGAGGTCCTTGACGTCTTGGGCCGTGATCAGCCCTTCGCGCCGGAGAGCCGTGGTGAGCGTGTTCATCGTCGGACGTTCCTCGACGGCGACGTTTTTCGCCTCGGCGAGTGCGCGAAGCGCGATCTCGAGTGCGGCGCCGCACAGCACGATCGGCGCCGCTGGATGGACGCTCCCGTCTTCGAGCAACTGGCGAACCTGCCCCATCAGGTCTGTCCGGACGCCGGCGATCTCACCTCGGATCCGCTCACCGACCAGGTCAACCACACCTCGCCGGACCTGCGCCGACCAAGCGTCCAGAAGATCACCCAAGGCGCGAGCGCCCGTCTCCAGCGACTTGCCGCCACCCTTCGTTTTGTAGAGTTCGTCGGCCTGGAGGAGTCCATTGACTGTCCGCGCCGGCGTACAAGCGGAAGCATTCCCGCGCCTCGGTCGCAGGGGCGACGATCGTGTGCATCTCGCTTGGTTCGGCGGCCGTCCAGTACTCGCCGTACTCGTCGGAGTGCCAATTTATCCCTTTGCGAAGGCGACCGGCCAGTTCCACTGCGTACGCGAGCACCTGCTCTTGGTTCATCGGAGGAGAATGCCACTCGGTCCGGTCAGGAGCGGAGCAAAACGCGCCCCTGATTCGGCGATCAGCTCATCTGTCATGCACGCCGTGCAGCGGCCGCCGGCGACGAGGTGAAGGGGGTGGTCTTCCCCTCCCGATGACGTGGTGCGGCTCATCGCGAGCGCGGCCGTGTTGTGAGCTCACGGTTCGCCGCCACGTCGTGCTCGAGTGCCGTCGTTGACCGCGTGTCCGACCCCAGCCTGGTTTCAGCTCTCTTGGTCTTCCTTCATGTGCCGGATGGACTCGCCGCCTTTGTGGTGGGCCGCGCGGCCGAACAGCTTCTCGAGCCCCCGCTCGAGCTTCTGCACGGCGCCGTTGAACGCGTCGGGAACCGACCCCGCGTGCTGGGTGGCGATGACTGGCTGCCGCCCCGCGGGCCGGGCTTCGATCACGCACCGCCGGTCTTCGCCGTCAGTGCTGCCGCCCATTTCGTCGCTCAGGTGGACGTCCAGCGTGGTGAGGTGCTCACTGAACCGCGCCAGCTTCGACTCGAGCTCGACCTCGAAGTACCGGATCAGGTCCTCGCCGCGGCTGAGGTTGCTGTCCGTACTGATCTGGATCTCCATACTGTGGTTCCCTTCTCCGGACGCGGCGCCGGCGTCGCCTGGACGCTCGGCCACCAGCATCTCCCGGAGTATCCCTCGCCCACCCCCTTCGTGTCGGCCGTGGAGGTCAGAAGCGCCGGCGGTCAGGGGTCGGGGGCGGGTGGCGAGGCCTTCGGCGTAGAAGGGTCGAGGGATGCGGCGCCGGGCGAGGTGATCAAGCGGCAACTGGGCCGCTGAGCACGACGAAAGGCCCGTCACCCGAGCTTGGCTAGTCACCCGTCGCGCGAGCGGCGTCGGCGCGATGCTTCGCCAGGTTCCGCAGTCTGGCGAGCACGAAGTTTTTGCCGGTGCCGTCCCAGACCGCGTGCGGGTCCCCCTCGGTAGCCCACGGCACGTGCTCGACCAGGGTGAGCTCGGCGTCGGCGGTGGGGAACGACATCTGCCCCTCGCCGGGGCCGGCGTCGGGGTCGGTGAGGTACAGCACCGTTTTGTAGCCGGGCAGCCCCGTGGGGTCGGTTTTCAACCGCGGGTTCAGGCCCGGCCGGCCGCGAGCGCCGCGAGCAGGTGCATTCGATCGACGTCGACGGAGCGGAGCTGGTCCAGCTCGGCCACCCGGTCACGCAGCTGCCCCAGCTCACCGCCGGGGGGAGCCGTCGAGGCCGGCAGGTCGGACGCTCCCACGCTGCTCGTCGTGGAAGCTCATGGTGCAGCCTTTCAGGCCTGGCGTGCGCTACTGCACGGTCCGCCCACCCGGACGAACGCTTGCGGTGGAGAGATGACACAAACTCGCACTTGACCGTGCGTTTGTCACGTCCGGTCGTGGGTATGGCCGAGGACACGGGTCGCGACCCGATAAGCGTGCGTCGCACGGCGGCGCGCGGGGGCGCTGCCGGTCAAGCAGCGGCCGGCAGCGCCCGTCTTCGCCGCAGCCGAGCAGGCCGAGTTCGGGTCGCCCCGAGGATGCGCCACGGGTGCGGCTGCGGACG
>NZ_JBFAAJ010000065.1:0-17115 GCF_040639695.1 Amycolatopsis sp. NPDC023774 | reverse complement strand
TGACCGTGCGGGCGATCAGGGCCACCGCCTCCCGCGTCCAAGCTCTGAAAACGGAAGCAGAGGAACTCGAAACCGACATCGCCGACCTGGTCGAGAGGATGGCGCCGGAACTGCTCCAGCTGGCTGGCGTCGGCCCGATCAGCGCTGCTCAGGTCCTGGTCAGCTGGACGCATCCGGGACGGTTCCGTTCGGAAGCCGCCTTCGCCGCGTTCGCCGGCACCGCACCGATTCCGGCGTCGTCAGGGCTCACCAACCGCCATCGGCTCAACCGGACCGGGGACCGGCAGCTCAATCGCGCCCTGCACACCATCGTCATGATCCGCACGCGCATCGACCCCGCCACCAGGAACTACATCCTGCGCCGCACCGCCGAAGGCAAGTCCTCCCGAGAAGCCCGGCGCTGCCTCAAACGGACCGTCACACGCCAGATCTACAAGCTCCTGGAACGAACAGCAGCACCCACACGAACAACCCTCAGCCCCGTCGCCGAGGCGGCTTGACAGATATAGCAGCCTCGAAAAGCAGCGCTCAAGGGCGTTCGGGGAGTTTGAAGATTCATCGCATGCAGTTCGGGTACCGGGTTCAACCGGCAGCCCTGCCCGCGCTGCGGCAAACCGCTCGACGCGGCGGGCCCGTCGACCGAGGCACCGTCGCCGCCGCCGGCCGACGGCGACTTCCTGGCCTGCGTCGGCTGCACCGAGCCAGCGATCTACCGCCGCTTCCACGCCGGTCGGCCTGACCGCCTGCCCTGGCCTGGGGGCCAACCGCGGCCACGGCGCAGAGGACGTTATAGACCCTCTTGCCCGCCAGCAGCGGGGGCCACGTCGGTCCGCCTGGCTGACAGGTCACAGCCGAGATACTAACGCTGGCACGTCGTAACAATCGCGCTGAAGATCAGCGATTCTGCGCGGACAGGAGAGGAAGTACCCATGAGTCAGCCCACCCCTTACTCGTCACAGCCCGAGCCTCAGCAGCGCAGGGCCGTCCAATGTGGAACCGCAACTGCATCCAAGCTCTGCCGTTGCACCGGTCGTTGCGGGAGCTGTCTCCTAGGTCGCGACAGGGCTCGCGATGAAGGAGCGGCACCCGGTGACGGTATGGCTGCTTTGGCCACTGATCACGCTGGGGATCTACCACCTGGTCTGGTACTACAAGATCCACAAGGAGATGGCCGAGTTCGATCGTCGCCGGGCCGTTCCAGTCGCAGGTCCGATGCTGGTGCTGTTGTTCCTCAGCTGGACCTTCATCGCCCCGATGGTCAGTTACTACAACTGCGGCAACCGCATCCGCAATGCTCAGCGCCGCCGGCCCGCCAGCCAACTGCTCTCCCGCCGCCGGCATGCTGCTCATGTTGGTCTTCGGCGTCGGCATCCTCTATTACCAGGTCGAGCTGAACAAAGTCGTCGCTGCCTACGGGGTGCCCGAGGGATAGCAGATCGAGCCTCGGGTCTGAACCCAGCGATGACGAGAGGTGTAGCTCACCGGCCTGTCTGATCAGGTTTCGGCTGGCAGTCCGGCTGGTGGCTACGCGGGCTCGATCGGCTGGTGCCGCCTGGCGCCTCCCGCCGGTGCCGCGTGAGCGATGTAGTACAGCAACGGCACCGGCGCCCCCGCGCCAAGAGGTTCTTGCCGCTGCGCCAATTCAAGGATCCGGCTGAGCGGGAACGCATTCCGGCCTGCCCACTTCTTCGGTGTCCGTGGGTTCGCCGGAGCTCCTGTGGGCGATCGGTGCCGCGAGTTCTTCTCCCATCGCCCGCGACGGAGACCGGCCAGACCGGGATGCCAGCGTGCACGCCGACGCGGCGGGCGCTCAAACCTCGGTCAGCAACGAGGCACCGCGAGGAGGGCGTGAGCGCGCGTTAGTGGAACATCTGGCTCAAGCAAGGGCGAAGACGCTGCGCACCGTGAAGTCCACCAGTTCGGCCGAGGTCTTGCGCGTTCGGATGAAGGTGGATTCTGCCCGAGATCGTCAGCATGTGAAGATCGTGCGAGAAGAGCATGAGGAGCGGCTCGCTACGCATCGGCACCCGAGGAAGGACCAACCGCGCGCGATCCGGCCGGCGTAGGCGTAGTGCTGCAGCGGATGGTTGCTGCCGGCCGGCTCGGCCGCATGACTTGGTGGGCATCGTTGATCGGCGGCGTGGTCGAGGATCGAAGCGACGTGGACCTGTCGGTTGGCTGATGCCGGCGAATGACGTTGCAATAGTTCACCTGCGGTCCCTTCCGCACGTCGATGACGAGGTCATCTATGTGGCTTGCCCTGCGGCGGTGACGACAAACCCCTGCGACGCCGGTCCTGCTTCTCGCGGACGGGGTCAGCTCGCTTGTCGGTAGCGGTCGTGGATCGCGGCGCGCAACGCAGGTCCTGATGTGCCGAGGGCGAGCAGAATCGGCGCCACTGGCCCACCGTCCATTCTGGTCAGGCCGAGCGCGACATGTTCGACACCGATGTGCGAGTCGTGCATGGCCTGCGCCTCACCCACGCTGTTCTCCAGGCTCTTCCTGGCGCGCGTGGTGAACGGCAGGTGCCCACGAGGAACAGCACCCACGGCCTGGTAGCGGCCGGTCGCCATCGAGCTGCGACCCGGTGCGGCGGGGACGGGACGGCGGCCCCGCCGCCATCGGCGAAGCAGGCCCGGTGGGATGGCGCGACGGAGGTTCAGCCGGGACGGGCGCCGCTCACGGTGTATGGCGTTGGCGGCCTGGGTGAGGGCCTCGGTTCCGAAGGATGCCTCGGTTCGGGCACGCACCGCGTCGAGATCGATCCCGATGGCCGCCAGCGCGTCCCGGTCGAGGTCGCCGAACAGGCCGGCTCCGCCACCGAGGCCGACTTGGCGGACGATTTCGTCTTCGACGCGGTCCGGCGTGATTCCCTGCTCGCGCAGGACGGAGCCGGCGGGCTGGCCGGTGGAGGCCACGGCGAGCAGGAGATGTTCGCAGCCGATGTAGCGGTGCCCGAGCCGGCGGGCGTGCTCTTGGGCGTGGACGACCACGGTGCGGGCGTCGGGAGTGAAGCGCTCGAACATCATCGCCCCCCGACTCGTCGGCCGTACTTGCGGTGCACGGTCTGCTTGGTGACGCCGAGCCGCTCGGCGATGTCCTGCCAGGACCACCCCAGCTTCCGCGCGCTTTCGACCTGGAGGATCTCCAGCCGTTCGGCAAGTGCCCGCAACTCGGCCACCGCGCGCAGCCCCACGTCGGGGTCGTTGCTGGTGGCACCTTTGGCGATTTCCAGTGTTGGATCCATGCATGTCAGCATATGCTGACGAACAGCGGGCGTCAACTTATGCTGACGAGCAATCCGCTGACGATGCGACGTGCCGCAGCCCTGGCGGTCGCGCACACCCGTCCGGCGCCGCCGCCGGCGCAGACGGGACGGACCGGCGCTGCGTGAGTGAAGCCCGTCCCGCGGGCAGCAGCCGGTCGCGGTCAGCCACCACGCGGGCTTGGTGACGACGCGTGCCGCAGGATCATGGATGCTCCGCCGCCGGAGCGAGCGACAGGGTGACCTGCCGCTCCGGCCAGCCCCGGCCGATATGGCAGGGCAGGCCCAGTGCGGCGAACACGTCGAACATCCTCGAGTCCTGCGCCAGCACGTCGACGACGAAACTCCGCACGCCCTCGTGGCCCGCCGAGACGACGAGCTGCTCGAGCAGCAGCGTCGCGATGCCGTGTGTCCGCGTGCGGTTGTCCACCACCAGAGCGATCTCGGCCTGGGC
This sequence comes from Amycolatopsis sp. NPDC023774, assembly GCF_040639695.1. Taxonomy (NCBI): domain Bacteria; kingdom Bacillati; phylum Actinomycetota; class Actinomycetes; order Pseudonocardiales; family Pseudonocardiaceae; genus Amycolatopsis; species Amycolatopsis sp. NPDC023774. The sequence goes on along the minus strand of NZ_JBFAAJ010000065.1, from coordinate 13,396 downwards.
CGGATCGGGGAGGATCTGGTACCGGGCGACACCGACCAGCTGGTTGTGCACGAAGCAGCCGGCTGCGGTGTGCCCGATTCCGGAATCCCGGGCGAGCTGTGTGGCGAGCCTGTCCAGCCGAGCCGTACCCAGTCCGAAGGACCAGAAGCACCGGTCGCGCCCGGACAGGTGCGCGTGCAGAGCGAGGACGGCCACGACATCACCGGCGTCCAGCCTTCGCACCCAGGCGACTTCGCCGTCGGACAGGAGCACCTTGACGGGTGGGGTGGTGACGGACATGTCGTCTCCTCGCGAGGGTGCGGGAGCCGCCCGCGTATTCGGGCCCGGGCGTACTTCTTGTGCGGTTACGAAGGACGGGTCCTCTCCGGGCCTCCGCTCGCGGCCAGGATTTCCTCGGCCCGATCGCCATTGTCACGCCGCGATGCGGCGATGAGGGCGTCGTGGCCGGCCACCTCGGGTGCTCCCGGAGGGATCGTCAGCAGGCTGATCCGGTGTGGTTCCGGTCCGGTCACGGTCACGAGGTGTCCGGGCCCGGCCCGGGTACCGTGCAGGTGCACGACGTGACCGGCGATCTCCATCCGCCGCGGGGCGTTGTCCCACTCGGTCGTCACGTAGGTCACGCGCGTGATGTATCCGAGGCGCATGGCGAGGACTTCGACCAGCGGCGGCAGTTCTGCCAGCAGATCGCGCGATCGTGGCCACCAGGAACCGTCCAAAGTGCTCGGTGGTGTGTCCTTGGGCTTCAGGCGAAGCCGCAGCAGGTGATGGGTGGCGGCCGTGCCCGGTCTCCAGGTCTGGGTGCGCGGATCCGGCTTCATGCCGAACTCCAGTCCCGATCGCGATCGACCGACGAGGAGTGAACCGAGGACGACGCCGGCTCTGCTGCCCGCGCGCGAAATGCTCTCGGTGACAACGACTCTACACCCCGCCGGTCTTTTCGAGCAGCGTCGGCAGGGCGTCTACGGCACGGAGGTCAGTGCGACCGTGGTGTCGCTGCTGCCGTAGGGAGCCATAGCGGGCCCGGGAATAAGTTTGGGATCGGTGCGCGTTGGTCGTGTCGAGCTGACAGTTCATGACAAAGCCTGCTTCAGCGGCTTGCCCGCAGCAGTCGGGGTCGCTGCCGAGCGCCGGGCCGCGATCCAGCAACCGACGGGGGAACGAACAGCTCGATGGAACCCCCCGTTCTGTGCCGCCTTCTGGACCGGCAAGGCGAGCTCCTACCACCGCACCTTCTCAGGTGGCTCGTCGATGAGGTGCAGTAGCCGCACCGCAAGCGCTTGGCACTCCGGGTTCGGTCAGGCCGAGCGGCTCGCGATCGTGTCGTGGCTTGCTGTCTCACGTGGACAGACGGGGCAGCCGCCAACGCTCGTCCGCGCCCGTCGGCGGCGATGGGGCGGAGTTCGATGATCAATTCGTGCTCCTCATTGGTCGGCCGCCTCGGCTCCATTCGACGTCACAACCCGCGCGACGAACGGAGGTTGCGGGGTATTCGCGGACGCGTTCTCGCGGGTGACGAAGGCGCCCAGCTCACCGCGAGTGCTCATCAGTGGTGCGGGAGCACCACGGTGGTGTTCTTGTCCACCGCGAACTCGACGAGGCGATCTGCAGATTGCACAGCCGCAAGCGGGTGCGTCATCATCGTGTTCGGTGCTGCGGCGAGCGCTGCTGCGGCCGGCGACTCGCCTTCGGCGCTGATGATTGCCAGGCGCGCTACGAGCCGGGGACGGCGCGGGCTTCACTGCCATCGCACGGGTGCGTCCGGACACTACTGACACTGCACGTCGCCAGATGTGGGAAGGTCCACGACAGCACGCCGGGCCGGACCGCGCTGGGCCACGAGGTCAGCGTCCACGAACCGCCGCGAGCGGTTCACCGGTCATCAGCTCGGCGTGGCACTGATCGGGCGGATCCCGGCGGCCGCTGGTGGGCGGAACCGTCCACCAGAGACAGCAGACCCGTCCTGCGATCGCTTCGGGATGCGGAGAAACCCGTTCGCCGGAAGGATTTCCGGCGAAGCGGCGGCGGACTCATCACCGGCAGCCGACCGCGAGCCGGTTGCGTTTGGGCCTCCGGTGGCACGACCAGCAGGCTCGCCCGCCGGGAGTCCGAACCGATCACGGTGATCGTGTGCGGGTGCGCAGAGTGGAAGTCTCCTCGAGCCGCACCGTGTGGTCGCCGACGCGCACCTCCCGGACGGCCGGTCCCCAAGTGTCCACGTCTTAGGACACGCGCGTGACCGGTCCCACCCAGTGCTCAAACGCCTTCGGCAACTCCGCCGCCAGATCCGTCGAGCGCGGCCACCAGCTGCCGTCGACGTGGCCGGGTTCGGCGCCGGCCTGCTTCATCCACAGACGGGGCGCGGGAAGCTGTTCGCCCTCGGCCATCGTTTGCGGCTGAACCGAAATGATCACACCGGCCTCCCGCCCCGGCCCGTGACCGGGAGTCCGGCGAACGGCCGGACATCGCTTCGCCTCCGGAGCCGCTACGCTACTCTTCGGGTTCCGTACCGTTGCCCCGGCAACGGGTGCCTCGTACGGCGCGCTCGTCGCAGAGCGGCACTCCACCGCGTGCTCGGCCCAGCGTCGGTGTAGTATCGGTGGTGTCCGAGAGCATCTCGTGCGTGGGCGACCGAGTCCGCGTCGTCCTCGGTCCTCCTTCGGTCGGTTCCGGCCGAGGACAGGAGCACGGCATGTAGCCGGGCCCACGACACACCATCGCCACCCATCGGCCTGAAGGCCGTCGAGCCGCTCCGGCTCCGACCGCGTCCGCGGTGCCAGTCGACAGCGCCCAACCGGGTACGGCGATGGTGCGACGTGGCCCGCTCCCGATACTCGGTGGCGGGCGATCGATCACGTTGTCTCGAAAGGAAAATCATCAGTACCTCACCCTTGGGCAAGCCACTCTTCAGCCACCCCGTCGCAGAAGAGCGGTGGCCCGGCGCTCTCGTCGAGCCGCAGGAAACTCGTTACGGCAGCCTGTTCCGGCCCCCGGCTGCTCAGGCCGGCGAACGCGCGGCAACGCATCCTCGCCAGCCACAAGCGCACACGCGGCGGCAGCGCCGCCGCTGACTGTGCCCTTCGGCGCGCCCGCTCCACTGTGAACGGTGGCAGCTGAGGCTCTGATTCGGCGGAGGCTGAACACATCGGCCTGAGCGAATCGAAGTCCGACTCCGTCGGCCGAGAAGGCGCGCACCGTCACCGCCGCGCAGCAACCACGGCAATCACCACCACGCGATGTGGGCCGGACAGGAGCGCGACGATGAAGTTCGTACCAGGCAACGGTGCCTCGGCTACCGTGATCAACTCAGTCGCCATCGGGCATAGGCTGCGGCTGAAGGAACCGGGAGCCACAAAAGGCTGTTTCGACGGCGCCTGGTGGCCACGGTCAAGGGACCCGGTCACCGAATTCAGCGCCCTCGTCACCTCGCTCACCGCGGAATTCGGAAGCGTGGACCGCATCGGCTTCAACCCGGCCGCATGGGACCTCGCACCGGACCGGCTCGCCCACGGACCCGATCTGGTGCGGCTGGCGAGTTTCTCCGGTCTCCAGCAGCACACCATCGTGGTGATCGGACCACACATCCACCACTTGACCCTGCTGATGGTCCCCCCAGAAGCCGACCCGGTCGCAGCGGAACGCGCGCTGAGTGCGGCCTCCGCCCCGGACACCACCGATTCCGCCGAGCTAATCCTGACCACCAGCGGAGTCACCGGCGCGGCATGAGCCCCGCCCGGCCGGGGGTATCGAGGGCACCACCGCGAGCACTCGCATTCCGCTTCAGCCGTCTCGCGCGCCGTTTACCTCCACCCGCGATCCTCATCGGGAGCCGAGCCTTCATGGTCGACAGTCTGCCGTGCCAGTGCCTCGTGGGCCGGGATGACGTATTCGGCGATCACCAGCCGGTGGTTGAGGCACCTGCTCGCTGTTTCGCGGCAGCCCTGCCAGCCAGACCTTGCCGAGTTCGGAGCCGCAAGCCGTCAGCCTCGAGTTCGCTGCCGTGCACGCCGTGCCTCTGCGACTGCGGCACGAGGTCATCGGCGCACTCTCCACCATCGGCATTTTCCGGGAACGCGCTATCCGCTGCGGCGAAGTCCTCACCGAGCAACTGCAGACCGCTTTGAACAGTCCGCGTCGTCGTCGAACAAGCCGAAGGTACTCTTTCATGCCGGGGGCCTCGACAGGGACCAGATATTCGAAGTCATGCACACGTACGCCCACGAACATGCCGCGCGGCTCTCCTCTGTCGCCACCAACTGGCCACCGCCACCCTGGACCCCGAACCGTTCTCAACCATCGCCACCACCCCGCACCGCAGCCGTAACCGCGAGCCGGGAAGGACAGAAGACGCGGGACACCGAAAAGGGCTCGGTACCACGCGGGAGATCGGCACCGACGAGCCTGACTACGCATTGGTGCTCAGGCCTCAGTCTCCTGGGTCGGGGGCTCGGCCGCGGCGGGGCGGTGAAGTTGCGCCTGGCCGAGCTGAGCACGGCGAGCAAGGGGACGGCGAGCAGGGCGCCGATGATGCCGGCGGTGACGAGCCCGGTGGCCAGGGCGAGCACGACGGCCAGGGGGTGCAGGCGTACGACGCGGCCGAGCAGGAACGGTTGCAGGACGTGGCTTTCCAGTTGCATCACGCCGATCACGATGGCGAGCACGATGATGGCCGGGAGGATCCCGCCGGTCACCAGTGCCACGAGCACCGCGACCGCCCCGGCGACCACGGACCCGACCACCGGGACGAAGGCGCCGAGGAACACCAGCGTGGCCAGGGGAGCGGCGAGCGGCACGCCGACGATGAGCAGGCCGACGCCGACGCCGACGGCGTTGATGACCGCGACGGCGGCGGTGCCGCGAATGTAGCCGGCCAGGGTCGTGAACCCGGCGCGTCCGGCCAGGTCCATGCGATGCCGCACCCGGACGGGGACGGCGCCGAGCAGGAACGACCAGATCCTGCCGCCGTGGGCGAGGAAGAAGATCAGGCAGAACACCATCAGCAGGAACTCCCTTCGAAGAAAACTTTTGCTCGTCACATCGGAGCGCAACACCATGCCTGCCGGGGAGATCCCGAGCTGGGTGAGGATCATGAACACGGCGATGCCCATGATCATTGCCGGGACGAGGGTTCGCACGATCTTGCCCGTCGGGGTGTCGCCCATGGTGCGGTGCACCAGCCCGCCGATCGCGCCGGCGACCGCGGCCGCGACGAGGAAGATCAGCAGCGCGGCGAGGAGGTTGGGCAGGTAGCTCAGCACCTGGTTCATGAACCCGGTCAACGCCGGAATTCCCAGGGTCCCATGGCCGAGGAGATGACGAACAGCATGATCATCCAGAACAGGCTCGGCCGCGCTGGCCGCGGCACTGGCCTTCGGCCTCGGCGGGCGCGACGCCGCCGCGGAATTGGTGGACTCCGGCTACCAGAGGGCCCAGGAACAATCCGACACGATCGCGGCAGATCTGGCGACGGGCCAGCAGCGCGCCGGCCAGCACGCAGCCACCGCCAAGCAAAAGGCCGAGCAAAAGGTCGGCGGGCGAGGCACTAGCGCACGTCCCGCCCAGTCCCCGCCGGTCCAGACTCCGCCAGCACCCACCGCCGAACGCGCGCACCGGTCGTGAGACCTGGTGGATCGGGGTCACTGGGCCGACGACCGGGTTGCTTCCGCCCGGTGGATCGACGACGAGGTCAAGTCGATCCACCGGGCCGCCTCGGCGCGGCGCAGATGGCTGCGCGCCATGGCGAGGAGCTCCAACGGACAACACGCAGATAACAGCGGTGTGGCCGCTCACGTACCCAGAGGTGGCTGTGTCAGCTGTGACTACTACAGGCTTGACCTCCCATACGATCGGCGATGGCTCTTGGGGTCGGCGCCGGGAACCTGCGCGCAGGGGGGGCGAAGCAGCCGATGGCCGGGCTCGGTGGCCCAGGCCTGCTCAGGTCATGCTCGCGGCATCGAGGGGGCCGGGTGCCAGGTCATGGTCACGATGGTGCCGAGCTCGGTGGCGTCGATGGTCGCGTGATCGGGGAGGGCGCGGATCAGCGGCAGGCCGCGACCATGCAGGCCACCGGGGTCTGGCTCGGGTGGCTGCCAGCGGCCGTGGTCGGTGACGGTGATGCGGACCAGGCCGGGCTGGTGGTGGGCATGCAGATCCACGATGCCGGCGTCGTCGGGGTAGGCGTGTTTCGCGGTGTTGATCAGCGCCTCGTAGGTCGCCAGCTCGACGTCGGCGGCGAGATCACCCGTCAGCTGGTGGGCTCGGACCCAGTCGGCCACCTCGTGCCGCAAAGCGGTGACGTACTCGACGCTGGCGGGCCGGCAGGCCCGCAGCTCATGGTTCGCGGCCGAGTCGGATTCGCCGGCTGGGGACATCAGCAACCACCTCGCGCTGTCATGACGTCGGATGCCCACGTGGTACCCCTGCCGCGCCCGAATACGCGCGAAGCTCCGCGCCCGGTCAGTAGCCGTCGCTGACCAGCGCGTCGCTCGCCGACGGATACAGCGCGAACACCGCGCGGAGCCCGACCAGCTTCACGGTGCGGTCGAGGTAGTGCCCGACTGCAAGCCGCAGCTCGGTGCGCTCACCGGCGGCGTCGCGGGCCTCGACGAGTGCGCCGATCGCGGCTGAGGAGAAGAACGCGACCTCGGTGAGGTCGAGTACCAGTACCGGCGGGGCCTCGAGGAGCGCTTCGCGGATCGCGACCTGCAGTTGGGGCGTAGTGACCATGTCGAATTCGCCGCGCGCGGTGAGCACCGCCACTGCACTGTCGCGCCGCAGGTTGACGCCCGTGGTGTCTCCGAGTGCGGCTGCGTCCCCTGCCGGGTTCGGATCGAAAGCCTGCATGCTCCCGATCTTGACGCAGCGGTCACCGTGCCGCACAGCCACCAGCCGGCAAACAAAGGAAATGCGGCGGCGTCGCTGGTCAGCCAAGGCGTTGAGGGGGTCGTGGCCGTAGGTGTTGCGCTCACTGACCTGGGCGTTCTTGTTCTTGATGAAGTGCTCGCCCGTGCGCTCTCGCGCCATGTCGCGGCCTTGGGAGGCGGCGGCGTCCTTCATGTCGTGGTGTGCGCGGCGGGGCTGCTGTTCTTCCACCGGCCGCCCTCGAAATAGATCTTCCTCCGGCGCGCTGGCGTACCGGACGTGTCCGCTCGCGAGAGGTTCGGACGTGGACAACGTGGTGACTTGGCACGAACCCGGGTCCGTCACCGGCTACGTCGTACTCCCGCCACGCCGAACCCACCGGCGCGCGACTGGCGTGCGCTGCGATGTCGCGGCCAGGTTCGCCCGGCACCGTCGGGAGGCATAACGGTTACGTCGCGCTTTCGCCACAATGGCTGCCAGCGCGTTTGAACGGGGAACCCAGGCGAAATCGCTGGCAGTCTGCTGACGCACAGCGCGCGAAGGGACATCCGGATGCGAGATTCATTCCATGGCGAGCTGTCCCGGCTACGCGCCGAATTGGGCGAAATGTGCGCGTTCAGCGGCCAGGCGATGCGCCACGCGACGATGGCGTTGCTCACCGCAGACCTGGTGCTGGCCGAACAAGTGCTGAGCGGGGATGCCCAGCTCGACGCGTGGCGCGCCGAGTGCGAGGAGCAGGCTCAAGTGTTGCTGGCGTTGCAAGCGCCCGTCGCCTCCGAGCTGCGACTCCTGGTCGCCGTGGTGTATTGCGCCGACGATATCGAACGCATGGGTGACCTGGCAGCGCACATCGCCGGCATGGTCCGCTTCCGCCATCCCCACCACGTGGTCGCGGGTCCGTTGGAGACGAAATTCCGCTTGCTCGGAATCCTGACCGCCGGTATGGCAGCCAAGGTCGCGGACCTTATCGTCGCACCCGCCGAGGGCGTGTTCGCCCAGCTGGAGGATACCGACCGCGCGGTCGATGACCTGCACCGCGGGATTCTCGACTACCTCACGTCGCCCGCCTGGCCGGACGACCACGCCGCAGCGGCTTGCGCTGCGCTGCTGTCCCGGTTCTACGAGCGTTTCGGCGACCACGCCGTTTCGGTCGCCAGGCGCTTCGAATTCGCCGTGAGCGGCACGTTGCCCGTTTGACCGGGTTCGGACCGTGCCACCAGGTCCTGCGACGCGGGTACGGGCGCCGACCGGTTCGGATCGGCCACGCTGCCGCCGATCACGGCGGCGTGCAGTCGGCTTCGAGTTAGTCCCAGCAATGAGGTCAGTTTCCTTCTGCCGACGTCGCGCCGTGGAGCCGGCCGGTGCGGTGTTTGCCAGGCCCGTAACCCGGCGATCACCGCAACCGAGCGACACCCCGCCTACATTGTGGAGGGTCAGGGCGACGGCGTCGTCCTCGGTGGCTGTTTCTTCGCCAGGTCCTGGTCTTCGTCCACTTCCTGGGGCGTGGCTTCGTCCCGGTTTCTTCGGCGAACTCCTCCGGATCGGCGTCGACGTCGTCGCGGTGCGGTTCGTCGCGGACCTCCGCCGCTCACCTTCCGAGCGCGGCGCGGATGGCGTCACGCGCCCGGTCGATGATCGCCGTCGGTGGCCCCAGCAGGAGGTTGGCTTTCGCGCTTTCCACGCCGGGATGCGGCCGGGTCGGGGCGACCGCCTCGGCCAGCCGCGCGGTCGCCGCCATTGCTCGCAGCCGCTCGGGCGGCCGGTGGGCTCGCAGCATCGGGAATTCGTCGCGTTCTTCGTGTTCGGCGTGTGCGAGCACGTCGTCTCGCAGTTGCTCCAGCAGCGTGTCGAACCCATCAGCGTCCGGGCCCATTTTTTCCAGGGTCGTCAGCAGTTCCTTGGCACGGTGCTCCTCACCCAGCCGCGCCTCGACGACGGGCCCGGCCGCTGGTTCGAGGTCGCGGATCTCCGGGTGCACTACCTCTTCCTCCGCTGTCTCGTGCACCGCCAGCAGCCGAACTAGGCTGCGGAACAGTTTTTGCCGCCGGTCGTCTTCTGCCGTTTCCAGCTGTGTGAACAGCTCGCGGATCTCCCGGTGCTGTCGCTGCAGCAACTCGATGACGTCCTCGTTGTTCTCCGCCATGAAAGTCTTCTCCTTGTCGGCTGGAGGCCTCCCCGCGTGCTGGTTTGTCTGTGGTGGCCAGATCTCGCTGGGGGCATCGTCGCTCCTCGGTCTGGTGGTCGCATACCCGCGTGGAGGTCGACCAATCGTCAAGCGGTGGTGCCGGCATTGAGAGTGGCCTCTTACTTTCGGCCGACCACTCCGTGGTTCCTGGCCCAGGCCGACTGCTCGCACACTGCTGGATGGCGTGCTTCTGCCGTATTCCTGTCAGCATCCACGGGCAGCGCGTGGTCGCGCACTGCGGCTGATCGTGGCGATGTCCGCGGGCGGCTCTTGAGGTCGCCGCGCTCCTGCTGATCTGGGATGGTCAACGCAAGGCTTCGGACACCCGCGGCGAGAACGATCGCAGCTCCTCGACACCGGCATGTGTCACGACGCAGGTGGCTTCCGGCACCTCCCGCCAAGCCCCGCGAAGGTCACCCAGCGGTTCCGAGACGACGAGGCGGGCATCGTCGGACAGGACGTGCAGCGCTGGGTTGTCCGGGTACTGGCGGCGGAGGGTGGACACGTCGGTGCTGTGGAAGAGGGACCGGGAACGGCCCTCGCTGGAGTAGCGGAAAGCCCAGGTGGTGTCGCCATCGGTCGTGGCGACCGTCATCTGTATCGGGTGCTCGGTCCCGTGTCGCCGCCCGATCTCCTCGACCACCCCCACGGCCTGGGCCACGCCCGCCACCGGGTCCTGTTCCAGGCCGAAGGTCAGGGCGAGGTAGAAGAGGATCTCGGAATCCGTCGAGCCCTGGATTTCGGGATAGAGCACGGGGTCGACGACCATCGCGAGGTCACGCCGGACGGCCGGGAAGTCGGCGATGAGACCGTTGTGCATCCACAGCCATCTGCCGTGCCGGAACGGGTGGCAGTTGGTCTGCTGCACGGCCGTGCCGGTGGACGCCCGGATGTGCGCGAAAACCCGCCCTGATTCGACCTGTGCGGCGATCTCTCGGAGGTTGCGGTCGTTCCAGGCCGGCTCGGTGCTGAGGAAAACCCCGGGGATGGCCAGGTTTCCGTACCAGCCGACGCCGAAGCCGTCACCGTTCGTGGTTTCGACGCCCAACCGCGCGTGTTTGCTCTGCATGACGAGAGAGTTCTGGGGCTTGTAGAGAAGATCTTCCAGATACACCGGCGAGCCGGAGTACGCGAGCCAACGACACATCTCGAAACCTCCTCACCCCATCGCTCCACTGCGACGGCCGGCGCGGATCACCCGCCATAGATGAGGCCGACTGCGGTGGTCAGTGTCAGCTCACGAGGCCAGCGACTTGAGGTTGAGCGGGGTGATCTGGTCGGCGACGAGGACACGGTGCCCTGCTTGATTTGGCCGATGCCGCGTATCAGCAGCGCCGGACTGGTCAGCCAGGTGTTCCGGTTTCTGCGCCGCCCCGTTGACCGGACTACGGAGGGGCGCGCTGGTGTCGCGACTCACGCAGTCGCGTGGCAGGGGTGGTGGTCGAGACCGCGGAGTGGAGCAAGCTGAGTTCACCGTGCGGGTGGCCCGCGTCCACGAGCCAGACCGTGCGTCCGGGGTGCGTAAGACGCCCACGGTCTGCTGCCTGCAGCGCCACCTGGTCGGTGCTGCTGCCGAGGTCGAGGACACGGTCGCTCTCGCCGACTGCGGCGGTTCCGAAGAACTCGTCGGTAAGCTTGCAGATGATCGCGTTGCAGCGGGTCGCGGTGTTTGGCGTCTCGCTTCGCTTCGCGATGGCGGCGGCGAGCTCGTGCAGGCCCGGTCCGACAGATCGAGCAGCCAGCTCGCGCATCTCAACGACGACGAGGTACAGCCCAGCTCGGCCAGACGCCCGGGTCTGCCGTCGGATCTACGCCGGCCAGACGGATGAGACCGATACCGTCGCCGTCACGGTGAACGGCCCAGATGGTCATCGTTCGGCCCTTTGCATGCTGATCTACCCAAGCCAACACCTCATCGATGTCGGCGTCGGTCAACTCCCACTCCTCACAGCGTGAATCGTCCATCCAGAAGTGCACACGAAAGGCCGGGCTGTCGTTCTCCCAACACTGATCACGGGGATCGATCGGAGTCACATGCATAACGGCATCATCGCCGAACAGCGGTCATCGGTGGGGCCGAATCAGGTCGTCAAGCCGGAACCCAGTCCGAGCGTGGTGAGACGGAGCAGCAGCGTGAGCAGGGTGCTGCCGGTTCGGTGGCGGCGTCGGCGAGCGTTTCGGCGAGCCCGGGGTCGCCGGCGAGCAGGTGATCGACGGCGACCCGCCCGGCACTTGGCTGAACCGAACAGGGTGACTCCGAAGATACGACGCTGATCAACTGCTCGCTCGAGCGTTGGTGAGCGGCTACAAGGCCGTCGGCGCGACGAAAGTGCAGCTGCTCGACGGCGACGAGCCCTTCTACGACGACGACCCCTACCTGCACCGGGCCACCAGAGGTCGCGTGACGCCGCGGCGAGGCTCTTGAGGTCGACCGGGGTGAGCTGGTCTGCGACCAGGACCCTCGGCCAGCGCCTGGCGCACGGCGTTCTTGCGGCCGCCGGTGAGCACCAACACGTGCTTGCGCAGCTCCTCCACCACCTCCTCGTGGTTGTAGAGAGGCCGACCCTTCTCCGCCGGCGAGCTCGGCGCGGGAGATCACCCGGCACAACCGCTGGTAGCCCTTCAAATCGCGGGCGAGGGCGACAGGTGGGAGCCGAGCGGCTCGGCCGTACCGCCCTGCGGGGCCGGGAGCTCGAGTGAGAGCTCCGCGCCGGTGCGGATCACGAGGTGCCAGCCGGTCTCGGCGAAGCGGACCGCGCCGGATCTGCCGTCGTGATCGGTCAGCACCACCGCGTCCAGATCGAGCCGGCCCGCCTCTTCGACAGAGCTTCGGGGGAGGAGACGCCGTCCAGGAAGGAGAAGTACGAGTGGGTGTGCAGCTCGGCGTAGGGCACCCGCGCAGTGCCAGCCTCACCCACGGGATGGCGCAACAGCCCATCAGTGGACGATATCCGTCGCGCTTGCGCGACCACGCCGGCGAATCCCCGCCATCCCCACGCACCACCGACCCGCTGCGGCCGGACGCGATCCGCTCCAACCGGCCCTCGGTGTGTCCTGACCGATGATTTTTCCGCGCCGTGCTGGTCTTTACGCCGAAGACCGCTCCACGGGAGGCTGACGCCATGCGGAAACTGACCTTTGGCATGAACCTGACCCTGGACGGCTACATCGCCGCGCCCGGCGACGACCTCGGCTGGAGCGTGCCGAGCGACGAGCTGTTCCAGTGGTGGTCCGACCGGGTAGGGGCGACCGGCCTTGCCCTGTATGGGCGCAAACTGTGGGAGACGATGAGTTCCCACTGGCCGACCGCCGACCAGCAGCCCGGCGCCACACCGGCGGAGATCGAGTTCGCCCGCCGTTGGCAGGACATGCCGAAGGTGGTGTTCTCCTCCACGATCAGCACGGTCGCCTGGAACGCCCGCCTGGTCACCGGCGACGCGGTCACCGAGATCACCCGGCTCAAGGCCGAGGATGGCGGCCCCATCGACATCGGCGGCGCCACACTCGCCGCAGCGGCGATGCGGGCCGGTCTGATCGACGAGTACGTGCTGGCCACCGCACCGGTCTTGGTGGGCAGCGGCACGCCGTTCTTCACGGCCCTGGACAACTGGGTGAACCTGACCCTGGTGGAGACCCGGACGTTTCCCGACGGCGTGGTTCTGACCAGGTACGAGACCAGGCCCTGAGTGCCCGACGTCGGACCGGCGCGGGCTTCGGGCCGCCCCAGGCCCACTGGGTGCTAGCGGCCTGCCGCTCATTGGATCCGCGACCCCCTGAGCCCGACCCCGCCGCCGCCACACGGCCCGAGACATGGCGAGGCCTCCGACTCTCGGTGACGCGGCCTACGGTCAGCGTGGGACGGGCGACGAAGCCACCCAGCTAGCCCGCAGTCAGCCGGGCCGCCAGAACACGGGGGCATACGCACCGGCGAGGGCGAAGGCCAGCCCGGAGACGCCGAGGGCGACGCGGAACACCGGCTGCACCGGTGAGGCCCCGGTCGGCAGAAGGAACTTCAGCACCCATGCGGAAATAGGTCACGACGCCGATCGCGAGCACGACCACCGCGGCCAGTCGAGCAGCACGCACCCGGCACCTCCTCAACGAAGATCCCCGCCCGCCGGTCCCGAGGTGACCCAGCAGGTCCGCGTCGAGTGTGGTAGTCGGCCAACGGAGGCCACCCCGACCCGGGGAGCACCACCTGAGTAGACGCAGATCACGGTGTCCCCGGAACGTGGCATTCACACTCTGTGCACGAGACGTGCAGAATGCTGTCGGGCGCCGCGATGGCCGTGCGCAGGAGTGGGATGGGGGATACGGTGCGCCGTTCTGTGATGACGAGCTTGCTGGGCCTGA
>NZ_JBFAAJ010000064.1:0-18910 GCF_040639695.1 Amycolatopsis sp. NPDC023774 | reverse complement strand
AGCCGACCACCGAGCATCACGCTACGATCAACCCCTCGAGCCTGCCCGGGCTCGGTGACAGACAACGAGACCTGCACCAGACCCGGGGCGCATCACCACCATGGTCGTATCGCAGGTGGTCCTGGTGACGCCAATCAAGGTCAACGGGATCGTCGCTCACGTAGCGCTTCGCATCCGCCTGTGGGCAGGCAGAGCAAGTCGATGCTGGCGAAGATGACCGCGAAGATGACTGCGAACGCCAGTCTGAGGCAGCCAAGATATGCACCCAGGACAGCGACTACGTCACGCTGAACTGGGGAAAGCGTGCAGTGTCCCGCCTCACAGCAGTGTCATACGCCCTTGGTTGTCGGTTCGAGCCCGACCCGGCCCACCCCCATCTACCAGGTAAAGACCGACGCTGTGGTCGTGCATGCCCTCGTCGTGCCGGTCGCCAAGCTGGCCGGGGTCGAGACCGTGACCACCCTCGAGCAGCCGCTGCGGGCCCCAGACCTGCCGCCGGGAGACCGCCATGGTGATCCCGCCGTTTGTGTCCCTGTTGTGCGGCGGCGGATCCAAGACCACCGCCTACCCGGTGGACGGGCCGCTGCCCACCGTGTCCGCCCAAGGCAACCACCACGGGCTCGTCGGCCCGCTCGCCGACGCCCGGCACATGCTTGTGCGGCAGAACACCGCCTGCGGCAACCCCGGCCGTCCAGGCGCAGCTCGATCCTCTCGGCCTCGCCCCGGTTCGTCGGGCGGGATGGCGACCAGTTCCAGTCCGGCCTCGGTCGCGTCGAGGGTCGAACTGCTCGTACGTGGGATCGGGCATGACCCACATGTGGTCGTCATGGCCGGCGGCGCGGCGGGCCCGACCGAACAGCCGTTGCTGACGCCGCCTCCACTAGTTACTCACCGAGCGTTTGATGCGGTTGATCAGTTTACTTCCGCTACCTAGTCTCGCGGAACGGCTCCCTGACGCTTGAGGCACTGCCGCGCGTCCACCTGCGCCGATTCCACGAGACCATGGAAGGGGTCGCGAACTACCTGGACGGTACTGACACGGGGCTTCGCGAGATGATCAATAGTGTCGACGAAGCCCGCGAGGCAATGAACGACCTCTACGGGCTTTGGCAATCACGTCACTATGGCGGCGCCACGCGCCGCTGGCGACGGCCCTGCGCCGGGCAAGCTCGGCGTGTACGTCTCTGATGGGCGGTGTAGCTGGTCGCCAGTCGGCGACGGTCGTGATCTTGGTCCACGATCTGCTGCCTACCGATGCCGGACATGCCCAGTTCGGCGCAACTGCTGCCTGCTGCGGCCAGGCGTTCTGGGTCTCCCCAGGTCAGCGTTGGAACTACGGATCAGAAGGCCAGACTTGGTTCCTGGTGAGGCGATCGTGTGCGGGGACGTAGTTCGGTGTCAAGCCGCAATACGGCATGAACGACAATGTTCCGATGTCGAACACGACGGACGAGACTGGGCAACGTTCTCGCAATCGTTGGGGCGAAGGAAGCCGGTTGCGCACGGAGATCCTGGACGCTGCCGGTCGTCTGCTCTCCGAGCTCGACGGCGAGGACGCGCTCACCATCCGTGGCGTGGCCAGAGCGGTGGGCATCGCTCCGGCCAGCATCTATCAGCACTTCGCAGACCGGACCGAGATCGTACACGGTCTGCTCGAGCACAAGTTCGAGCGGTTGCAGGTGCTGCTGGAGAAAGCGGATGCCCAGGCTGATCCCGAGGACATGATCGGCCGTGTCCGCGGCTGGTGCACTCTTCGCAGCAGCAGGAGGCGATGGCGGGTCTGCTGGTGTGGGCGCAGCGCCCGCCTCACCAGCCGACTCCCCGGCGGACGCTTCGGCCCCTGCTTCGCCGCCGGTTGCTTCACCAGCACCGTCGCCGAGCATCTCGCCGGCGACTCCGGCACCGGCCGTGGCACCACCGGCCGCAGCCAAGGCGCCGGCACCCTCGGAGACCGCTGCGGCCGCGGCGCCGGCCCGCGGACAGCGATTTCTTCGGCCGTCATCGGGTCGCTCCTAGCCACGCTCACCGTCCAGGTGGGCCAGTGTCCGTACCCACGGCCGACGGGTTCCGGGTGGCGTTCGCCGTCGCGCTTTCCGCGCTGACTATCCCCCGGGGAATTCCGGACTACCACGATGCACCGCTGCCAGGGGGAATGAGTCAGCGCGACGAAGTTTGAGCCAGCTGTGCCGCTTCCTGGTAGCTGGTATCGCGCAGCCCCGGCGAGCAGCTACGCCAAGATGGTTGCCTGCTGTGACGACATACCCGGGTTGGTGAGCGAAGCTTGACCTCAGACAGCGACCAATGGCGTCCGTGGCTCAGGAGCGAGGTCCTGACCGGCCTTGTTCTCGCAGGAAAGGGCGATGATGTTCCAGCAGACCTTCGTTACGGCGACCACGCCGACCGGCGGCGAGACCCGGCCCTCTGTCCACCGGCGGGCCGACGCTGTCGTGTCCCTGATGGCCCAGCATCGCGCGGCCGCGTCCGCCAGCCGCCGCTATGCGGACCTGGCCGACCGCAGCCTGGCCGCGAAGCTGGCCGCCGAAGACGCCGCCGTCGAGACCGGCCTGTCCCCGTTCGAGCGGCTGACCTGCCCCGCCCACCGCCGATGGATCCATCAGTGCATCGCCTCCCCCGAGCACGCCAGCCCCGTCACGGGTCATCGCTGGTGCCGTGACTGTCAGTGCGCAGTCACGGTGGCTATCGACGAGCTCACTGGCGACGCGACAATGGCTTGCCCGCGCTGCCGCCGCACCCCCAAGGGCATCGCCACTCGCCAGATCGTGAGCGCCTGCCGGGCCAGCCTCGCCACTGTCCACGCCCACCGCGCTCAGCCGGCACCCAGTATGCTGCATTTCGGCGAGCGGCGGCCGGCCTGATGATTCTGCGTGGCTAGGGCGGTGTGAGTTCCGCGTCGAATTCGATTGCGACCTCGTTTGCCAGCTTCAGCGCCCCGAAAAACGCCGAATAGGGTTTGATGCCCCATTGTGTCTGGACTATGGTTGCGCCGCCTCGGATCCTGCGGTCGTCGCTGACCGTGGCTAGCACGGTGATCGGGTGTGACTGGTCCATGATGGTCAGATTGCCGTCGACGGTGAGCGATTCGCCATCGTGGATGACTCGCGTCGAGTGGAACGTGATTGCGTGATATCGGTCGGTGTGCAGAATCTTCGTCTGAATGTTTTTCTCGATCTCGGCGCGGTCGGAGTCGGTGAGCGGTTTG
Source organism: Amycolatopsis sp. NPDC023774 (assembly GCF_040639695.1). NCBI lineage: Bacteria > Bacillati > Actinomycetota > Actinomycetes > Pseudonocardiales > Pseudonocardiaceae > Amycolatopsis > Amycolatopsis sp. NPDC023774. The sequence continues at coordinate 15,690 of NZ_JBFAAJ010000064.1, read as the reverse complement.
ATTCCGCCGCTTCCGGTCCGCACCCGCAGCGAGCCGGCGACGACGTCGACCGCGACCGAGGACAGCGCGGGGTCCGCCGTGTTCACCGACACGGCGGCAACCCACTCTGACGCCTCGATCGTGAGATCGTGCCCGACGCGCGAGCCGAGTCCGGTGCGCCGCGTCTTCACCAATAGCTCGGCCGACTGCGGACCGGACCGGTATTGGCCGTCCCGAAACGACATAAACTCGACGTTACGCCGGGACGCTCAGCTGTCCATGTCGACGTCGCCGTCCGGGTCGCGGCGCGGGCGCTTCGTGGCCGGCGCTGGGTCCCTACGTCGTCCCGGACATGGTCGAGATCGACTGCGACAACGACACGATCGACCGGGTCGTCACCCCGCCCTGCCGGGCGAGGTGGCGACTTGTCAGCGGGCGAACTTCTCGATAGCGGCCAGCGTTGTAGTCCCCATAGGGCGTGGGGTGGCTTCGGGGTCGACAAGGGAGAACCTGCAGGTCGGCCGAGGATTCGGAGCGTTGTGGTTAGCGTGCAAGATCGTCTCGGACTCGGACACTCAATTACCCCATGAAGCCGAGCGTCGCGGCGGAGTTAGAGTAGTCGCAGCTGACCTCCGGCAGTGTATTCTCGCGCGGTTTGCACTCGTGGTGAGGCGCACGCTTTGATCTCTCGCGTGGGCCCGCCGCACGTGATCGTCAGGTAGTTCGATCTCATGTAGTCCGCGATTGCGGACCCGTCGTTGCCTATGGTCTCGGCGAGCTTGGCGCGGAGATCGTTGAGTAAGTGATCTTCGCGGACGTAGACGTTCTTCGCGAATGCTGGTGGGCGGTTGCGGGCGCTGGTGTGGCCGTGACGGCAGCGGTAGCCGGGTCGGCCGTTTGCCCAGTGCGAGTCCAGCCGCCTCCCGTACAACTCGCACTCCACCAATCCTGCCAACAGGTAAACCCTGGTCTCGCCTTGCTGCGTGGACCGGGCCGCGCGCATCCCCTGGATCGCCACGAACGTTGCCTCGTCCACGAGCGCCGGATGCGTCACTTTCTCCGACTCGGCCCAACCTCGTGGCGGTCTAGCTGGAGTGCCGGTATCGGTCGGAGCGGTTGTTCTGGCACCGTGCCGATTCCACACCTGCCGTCCGGTACCGAGGGTTCTCCAGGATTCCCGCCACGGTCCGGACGATCCACTCGTGCTTCGTCCGATGCCGGTTCCGGTCCTGATCGGCGCGCGATGGGCACGGTACGCCGCGTTCGTTCAGCTCGCGCGCGATCCCGGCCACGCTGCGTCCGGTGGCGCGTTGCGCGAACATCCACCGCACCCACGGCGCAGGGGTCGGATCGGGTTCGAGGCGGTGGAGCCGGCGGCCCCATCATGCGTGGGCTGGGTTCGGATGCGGTCCGGCGTCGGCCAGGCGGTATCCGTAGGGTGGGCGGCCACCGAGGAATCTGCCTTGGACGCAGGTTTGCGTGTGCATCGCGGCAAGTACCCGGTGCCGGGCCCGTAGTACCTCGCGTCGTGATTGTGATCCCAGCAGCAGCATGAGCGCTTGGTGCACTGGGCTGTCTACGTCCACCGGCCCGCTGGTCTCAGGCAGCCACATCTGAACCCCGTGCTTGCTCAACGTCGCCAGTACAGCGGAGAACTGGTCGCCGTAGAACGCTCGCTCGTACTCGCCGACGACGATCGCGTCGAACTCGGGTTCAGGGTGTTGGGCGGCGGCCAGTAGCCGCGCCGCAGCGGGCCGATCCTGCCACTGCAGCCGACGCGAACAGCCCGCGTCGAAGTACTCCGCCACGATGAGTCCTTTCCCTCGGATCGTTTCCTCGGCCGCTTCGCGCTGCCAGCCCGACGACGTATTGCGGTCTTGGAACTCGGCCGTGGACATCCGTCCGTAGAAAGCGAATCGCAAGCCCGTTCTGCTAACCTTGTGTGTTGAGCGCCTTGGCCCGGCTCGGCGTGGGGCGACCGCACCGCTCTTCACAACCGCATCGGTGATGCTCGCCATGCCCACACCTCGTAGCCGAAGGTTTTGCCCGGTCGCAGTCGCGACGTGTGGTGGCGGCATCGGTGACGTTGTGGCCGCCGAACTGCACCCGAACGGCCGCACCGAAGCCAGGCTGCTACAGCAGTTCGGCGGTGTGCTGGCCGACCGTGGGTGCCGGTGACGGGGCGAGGCCGTCAGCCGGCCGAAGGTTTCGAGGTGGCCGAGAAGATCGGAGAACCTGCGGGAGCCACTGTCAGGCGCCAACTTCAGCCAGCCTCTGCAGTACTTCGGCAAGATCCTCCGGCCGTGAAAGGAACGGCGAGTGGTCGGAGTCGGTCGTGACGACCTCCCCCGCACTTTCCGGTGCCGACGCGGCAGGGGCGCAGTCGGTGTTCGCGCCGGCGGCGGTAAACCTGCCGTTCGACTTCACCTTCAACGTGCAGTACGGGCTGGACTCGCGGTCGTTCTATCCCTCCAACGGCCGGGCGTGCGTGAACGCCGCCATCACGGGCGGGCAGGACGAGTCGATGCCGGTGGAGCTGTACGACTTCTGGCAGCAGGGCCCCGACGTCCACTGGAACACCAACGGCAGTGTGTAGCAGCACTGCTTCACCGGGCTGGACAACAGCGAGGACTACTTCTTTCGGATCACCCATGAGTCCGGCGGCACCGCGGTGTCGGGCTACGGCAGCGTGACCGGCTGACCCAGCGCGGGGTGGGGGGTTGCTGATCGCGACAGCAGTCCCCGACCCCCGTGCTCATGTCAGCGGTGGAAGAGCACGACCACGGCACCGTCGGGCGGGGTCGCCACGCTGGGCTGCAGCCCGCCACGTGCCGCCCGCGGCGGGCTGGACGGTGCCGAGGTTGACGAGACCGGCGGAGGCGCCGAACCCGGTCAGCACGATCCGGTTGCCCTCGCGCAGCACGCCCGGCGCGGCGGTCACGGTCACCGGATCCCCGACGTGAGTACCGCCGGCGGTGAGGGTGACGGGGTTGCCGGTCACCGCGGTCACCGTGCGCAGGCCTGAGGTGCCGGGCAGCGCACCCGGGTTGGAGTCCAGGATGGCGAGGCCGTCGCGTACCGCGGTGACCAGCCCGACGAACCCGTCCGGGGCGAGGCCACGACGTCCCCGGGCTTCGCGTCGGCGCCGGAGACCGCGAACTGGGCGTCGGTGCCGGCGCGCACGACACTCGCCGCCGAAATGGCAGGGTCATGGCTCGAACTGGCCAGCGCGCCGAACACGGGATTGCGTGCAGTCCCGGTGGCGATCAACGTGTTCCAGGCGGCCGCGGTGTTCGGCAGCATCGCGCGCAGCAGCCCGTCGACGGGGTGGCTGCTGGTGTCGCTCATCTCGGTGTCAACGGCGCTGGTGGTGAACCAGGCCGTGTCCACTCCGGGGGCGGTGACCGCGACACCCACGCTGACCGGCGTGCACGAGCTGGAGACGAGCGCTCAGGGGTGGCTTGAGATCCAGGCGAAGCCGATCGTCGATCACATCGTCGACCGCCTCGGCGATTTCGCCTCCGTGGCCATTAAACCCGAGATCACGGTCACGACGAGTCTTCGTGACACCTCTCTTCACATCCAGCGAGCATCCGGGGAGCCCGTGCGGCTCGACCGATCAGGGCTTGGCAGTGCGCGGCGGATCTCGCTCGCGGTGTGGGAGGCGACGAGTGACATCCTCGCCGAGCAGGCCGACGACCTCGACGACGCCGCTGAGGGTGCGGATCCGGCACGGCAAGTCATCGTCGTGTACGACGAACCCGACACCCACCTGGACTATCACTTCCAGCGCGACGTAATGCGGCTGATCCGGCAGCAGAGCCAGACTCCGCACGTGAGCGTCGTGGTGGCGACGCACTCGATGAACCTGATCGACGGAGTCGATATCCAGGACGTCGTCCTGTTGCGGACCGACGACCAGCACCTGACCGTCGTCGAACGGCTCGGCTCGGGTAAGCACGCGGACTTCGACCGGCATCTGGGCCGCATCGCAACCGCGGTCGGGTTGCGCAATTCGGTGCTGTTGCACGAGCGTTGCTTCTTCGCCGTGGAAGGCCCGACCGAGCAGCAGGTGATGCCGTTGCTCTTCAACCTGTCCGAAGGCCTGTCGCTGCAGGCTGCCGGAATCGCGCTGTGGGCGTGCGGCGGCAACGACGGCGCGCTGTCGCTTGCCCGCTACCTCTTCACCCACGGCCGGGCTGTACTGCTCGTCGTGGACGCCGACAGCCAGGTGAGGAACAAGATGTTCGCTACCTCGCGGTTGCAGCGGAATTTCGACGGCGACTACGAGGACGTCGTCGTGCTTCTCGGTCAGAAGCAGGGCGTGTTCGAGCTGGAGGAACTGTTCGACGACGAGGTGTGGGTTCGGGTCGCCAACTCCGAGTGGCCGCGCGAAGGCGGCTGGCCGCAGGGGCACTTCGCCGTACATCGGGCGGGGAAGAAGTTCAGCGGTGATGTCGAGCGAATGCTCCGTGAGCACAGCGCCGACGGCCCGAGCGGCAAGCCTGAGATGATGGTCAAGCTCGCGTCACACCTGGAGGGGCCGGACGACGTGCCTCAGGCATCGCGAGACGTCTTCACGAAGCTGCGGAAGCTTGCCAGCTAGTGTGTCGAGTCCGCGGGCCCTGCGAGCCAGCATGCGGCTTTTCCGCTGGTCGGCCGTGGGTTCGGCCCAGATGTGAAGGCCCGCCTCCGGCACCCAGCGCTGGAAGTGCTCTTGGCGGTCGATGCCACACCAGTGGCATCCGTTGGGGTTCGGTAGCAGCGCGCCATCTTCGGTTTCGTATCTCATCTCATCCCCTTCGCTACCCAGTTCCTACCCTGGGCCACTGACAGAAAAGGTGCATCCGGGCACACCCGTCCAGGTGAACAACGACACAGGCCTGTCGGAGCGACGAAACCGCTGTGCCAGGCCCAGCGCCCGGCGCAGGGAGTGACTCGGCGCCCGCCGTGCGCGAATCGGCGGCGCGCACGGCCGTCCAGGGGACAGTGGCCGCCGGTCAGAGGCCCGTCGCAGCGTTGAGAAGCATCGCCTGGCTGTCGTCCGCTTCGAGGGAATCCTTCACGCCAACACCGTCGCCACAGCTTCGTCGTTCACAACAGCCCGCGGCGTCAGCCCTCAATGGCGTGCGGCCGATGTTCAACTGCCTCGCGGTCCCATGCCCCGAGATCAGCTGCGGCGACATAGGTTGATCGAAGAAAGGTGAGGAGCAGATCCTCTGGGTCTCGCGCTGTGCGCACTGCCTCATACGGCAGCAAAAACTCGCCCAAACCCGCATCAAAATAAGCAATGTCGGGTTGCACGCGGCGCTGCCGGTAGCCGTCGGGCTCGGGGTAGGAGTAGGCATAGAAGGAGCCCTCCGCGCTGCCGCCTGGCCAAAACCCGCAACTTGCGAGTTCGTGGGAGTAGCCTTCCACCATCACACGGTCCGGACAGTTCGGAACTCCACCGGCGTGGCGTGGGGCGACGCGGCCGGAAAACCGGGTGCAAGCCAGGTCCATCGCTCCCCAGAAGAAGTGCACCGGGCTGCTTTTACCCATGAACTCGGCTCGGTACTTGCTCATGACCCGGTGTGCGGCCGAGAGCTGACCCCAGAATCGGCGGACGTGATCGTGCTCGTACGTGCGATGCGTGGTGTCTTCGGCGAAGGGGATTGCCTGTTCGACTTCCACGGGGGTCGCCCAGATCGACACTTCGATGCCCAACTTGGCCAGCGCCGCGATCGTCTCCTGGTAGAAGACGGCTACCGGCTTCGACTCGAGGACCACATGACCGTGCGCGCCGTTGCTGACGCGGATGTTCAGGCGGTGTTCAACGAAGTCGAACTCCAAGTCGAAGAGCTGATCCCCGCTCGGGATCGATGACGTGGTGAGGCCCCTCGCAGAGACATACAGGGGAACCTGCCACCAGTGGTTGACCAGCGGCGTGTTGGCCATGCGGATCTTGCCGACGACCTGCGTCCACATGTGCAGGGTGTCACGCGTGTCGATCCAGTCGTCGACCCGAAGCGCAGGCCACGGGGCCGTGACGGCGAGCTCAGAGGTCATCGTGACTCCGATCAGTGTCAAACCGAATGTCGCACAGTGTAAGCGATTCCGGCGGAGGTCAAGGGCTGCACGTGCCTGGAAGATGTGGCCGGCCGACCCGTGCGATGGGTGCTGATCTTCGGCACGCCAACGAGCCGCGGGAGGGATCCAGCGGAGCGTGGCCATGCGCCGACCTGGTTTGCGTCGGTTGTTACCCCCCGACTGCCGCGGACGCGGCCTGCTGGATGAGACCGGCCACGGCGGAGGGCTGGGATACGTAGATGGAGTGGCTGCCGGCCGCTTCGACCACGCTCGAGCGGGTCAGCTGGGACATCGCGCGCTGCGCTGGTGGTGGGATCATCTTGTCGTCGGTCGCGACCAGGTACCAGCTCGGCTTGACCCGCCAGGCGGGTTCAGAAATTGGCCCGCTGAGGGCGTCCAGTCACAAGGAGAACGCCGATGGGACGTCGCCCTGCACGAAGACGTGGGTCAAGGGCAGTGGCACAGAGCGCCCCATGCTGGCCGGCTACGCCTCCGACGACACACTGATCGCTCAGGGCTACCCGCCGACGGACTACGTCGACAACGACCATGCCTCGGTCGTCGTCAAGGCCACCCTCGACACATACGCGACCAAGGATCTCGCTGCGTTCAAGGCCGCCACCGAGACGTGGAAGTGCAGCGTCCGGATGGACGGCGCCACCGGCAACGGCGTGCAGGTGTCGCTGAAGCTGTCGGGCTGGGCGCTCGGCGACGCGCCGGTGTTCGGCGTCAGCGGGCACCCGTGGATTCTAGACGGCCAGTACCGGCGCCGGATCCTCGGTTCAGCAACGACACCGAAAGCACCGTCTCTCTGGAGCTTCAGACGACAATGGCGGTGACCTGACATGACCCAACCCCCAGGCACCGGGACGCTGGGCGAACAGCTGGCCGCCCTGCGGCGCCAGGTCGCCGAACTCAGCCGGAAATCGCCCGCGATGCCCGCGTGCCGTGCAGCCCTGTCGGCGAGTGTGGCACTTTCCTCGCGGGGCTCGTCCGCGCCGGGCACGTGGCTCGCTCGGGAGGACCCTCTCGGATGGTTCACCGCCGCGAGCCCGAGTTGCATCACGATCGGCCTGGACGGCTACTACCAGCTCTGCTACCACAGTTCCACCGGTGGTCTCGTCTCCGGCGCCAACGCGGCCAGCAAGATCCTCCGCAACGGGACGGTGGTGAACGCCAACTCGATCGCGTCGGATCTGGTCGTCTCGTCCGCAGCCAGCGAGGGCTGCATCCAGAACTGTTTTCGCGCACGGGTTCCGCTCGCCGCCGGCGACAAGATCTATTGGAACAACTACGTCTCGGCGGCCGGCGCCACCCTTGCCGCGACTAGCTTCACCATTCCGACCGAGGTCACCGTCCAGTCACCCAGCCCGCGCGCCCACCGCGCAGCGGGTACTTACTGTTTAGCCCCTTCGCGACAGCACCCTCGACGCCGACTGTCGCCTGATCCGCGCTAATCCACGCACGGCCCAGGTCCACGTCCAGCGTCGAGGGGCATCAGCTGCCCGCCGGTGCCGCTCGCGCCGATCACCTCGGCGAGCCGTGCCCGCCCGCGGGTAGCGGCCACGGCCGGAGGTCCCGGCCCCGCGCGCCGAGCAGATCGAACGCCACGACGACTGTGATGCCCTCAGCGTGGCGCCGGGCCTGGCCGTAGCTAAGCGCCGCGAAGTCCAGCCGGCCGTTCCGGTATGCGCACAGCGCGCCATCGAGCATTCACCCGGCCCAGCGCGGTCGCCGCCTGGAGCACTGCGGGGAAGCGGGCGGTCAGGTCGCTGCCAGTGCGGGACTGGAGCACCCCGCCGGGCACGTGCACCACGCACCTCCAGCCGTCGAGCTTCGCGGAATACTCGTACGGGCCGGCAGGTGGCTCAGACCCGGGTCAATGCCGCGGAATGCCGCGCTGGCCTTGGCGTTGCTCTATACGGTGCTCGCCGCCGGCTGGCTGCTGCTCTTTATGCTCAACGCCGGAGAGAGACATTTCTTGACGTGGCTCTACGTCGCTGTCGTGGCGGTCGCTACAGCCAATGCGGTCTACTACTGGGTCGCGTACGTACGTGCCCGCCGCGCACAGCGGTGACGACACCAGCAGGTCCGAGGGGCCGGCAGAGGGGAACGTTGCGTGAGCGGCGAAAGGAATCGGCGAACCAGGCAGGATCTTGTCTTCGCCGCAGTCCAAACACTCATCGCTGTCGTGATGTGGATCTTGTTGATCGTCAGCCCGAACTGGCTGAACGCCGCCCAGTATCTTGCTGTCTTCGTCACCGTAGGCGCGATCTTGGGCTGGATACGCTACGTGATCGCACGACGGAGCCAAACATCTTGATCGGATGGTCGGATCCTGGAGGCTGTCGGGCAGAGTTGCCTATGACGAGCGATGACGAACGCACCGCCGAGCACCCCACACTGGACGCGCTCGATCTTGCGAACGACATAGCGTGGTGGCTCCAGGGGCGGGATGGCATGTCTGCCGATCACGACGGGCAGGGCAACGTTCGCGTGATCGACGCCGACGGCCGCGTGTTCGATATTCACGTGCAGGAGGAGAGCAAGCTTATGTCGTCTGCCACTCTGTAGGCCACACGGTCGACCGGAACGTCGCCGCGCACCGCGCCGAGCCGGCAGCTTCTACTTTGTGAGGACGAACTGACGTGGTACTTCAGGACGCATTCGAGGCTGCTCATTTTCTTGATGCCGGGATCCGCACAGAGAACGACGTCGAGATCGTGATCGCCACCTGTGAGGAACTCGATGATGCGTGGTACTTCGACTACAACAGTCGCGCCTTCGTGGAACAGGATGACCCCTCAGGGTCACTCATCGGTAACGGTCCCGTCGTCGTCCCCAAGTCTGGGGCGAAGCCCTACATCGGCTCTGTCTTCGGACCCGCCTGACAAGCGACATGACGGCCACTCGACGAAGGTTTTGCGCCGCCCGGTGCTACTCCTCGGACCGCTGCTCGACATCCGCGACGACCTGATCCGGCGCGTCGCGCGGGGTGACCTGCAAGCGCCAGCTGGCTCCCGGACCGCGCCGGCGCTCGAACCAGTCCCTCCGCACTCGGCCGGGGTCCACCCTGCCCGGCGGCCCGCCAAGCATGACAGCTTGATTCGACCAGATCCCACCGCGGCACTTAAAGCTGATCGCCCACCGGTACTCGGCCGACTTGCCCTCTTCGGCCGGCGGGCACCAGCCCGCGCACTACCGCTGGGACGATCTCGACAACGGCGCCCTGGAAGCTGGCATCCCCCAGCCGGATGCAGACCTCCCACCCGACACATGGTTCGAATATCCGGTCATGGGGACGACCGAACTCACGCTCCGGATCGGGCGATCACGGCGCTGGAATCCTGAGCGTGATCATCGACGGTGACATGGACGACGTACTCGCCGCTCGCTTCGAGACGCTGCTGGATTTCCACTGATAGGCAAGCCACTGCGGGCTCCTGCCGGCGACTGCGTTGATGCGGGAACACCGAGACCTCCCGTCGAGGCGTGAGTTCCCCGGACCCGGCCCGGCTCGAACGGGCTGCCACCCCCACCGTGCGACGGGCAGGACGCACCCTTACCGGGTAGATGCGCCTTGGGCGGGCTCGTTGTCATGGTAGGGCGGAGTGACCTGCTGCGGCGACCGCGTTCCGCCCGCAGTGATCCGCCCGCTCACTCGGCGCCAAGGGTGCATCGCCGTCAAACGATGTTCGACGAAACCGCGAAGTCGAGGTGATCGGTCGCCTCGGCTCTTGGGTGAGAACAGTCGTGGGAAAAGACGGCGAAAATGCCGACTGCGGGGGCACCGTGTGCGACTCAGCGACGGTTTGACACAACAAACGCCCAGGTGAGTGGGTTGCCGAGCAAACCACCAGGTCAGCACGCAGGGCCCGAACGTGCCGAACCACCACCGCAGCACCTGGTTCACGTCGGGGTCGGCGCCGGCGGCAGCGACAACCCGGCGTAGATCTGGTTGAGAACGGTGGGAAGCATGGCGACAGCCGTGGCCCGGCCGTCCGGAGACAAGGTCAAGTTGGCCCAGATGGTGAGCGTGACGTCGTTGTCCGGGTCGTACCCGATGAACGAGTTGAACCCCGGAAGTTCACCGCCGTGGTACCACATCGCGCCGTTCGGCGCGAAACGCTGGTAGGAGATTCCGTACCCGTATTTCTGGCCGTCGGGCGCGTTCGGGTCTTCGGATTGCAGACTGTCCAGCCATTGCCGCTGGAAGTCGGCGTTGAAGACCTTGCCCGAGACCAGTGCCCGGATCCACGTCGCGACGTCGTCCGAGGTGGAGACGGCGCCTCCGGCGGCGGTGGCGTAGGAGGGATTCTGCCGGGTGTAGTCGTTGGGCTGGAGTGTTCCGGCCCGGGCGGCGGCCTGCAGGTCGGGTGGGTACTTCTGGTCGACGAACGCGTACGCGGATCCACCGTAGAGGTAACCGTGCGAGTAGCGGTCCGGGATGGAGTCGTCGGTGGTTGCGGGAAGCGAAGTCTGCCGCAGGCCGAACGGCCCGAACAAGCGCTGCTGCAACTGCTGTGCCAAGGGGCGTCCACCGACCTTCTCGGCCACCAGGCCCAGCAACGCGTAGTTGGTGTTGTTGTACTGGTACGCCGTGCCGGGCGGGAACACTGGCGGGCGCCGGAACGCGATGGCGAGCACCTCTTGAGGCGTCCAGGCTTTCGCCGGGTCGGCGTCCACCGCTGCCGCGAGCTCGGGTGCGTCCGTGTAGTTGTACAGGCCGCTGCGCATGTTCAGCAGCTGCGAGATGGTGATGTTGTCACCGTTGGGCACAGCGGAGACGTATCGCGACACCGGGTCGCTGAACCGCAGCTTGCCGTCCTGGGCGAGGAGCACCATCAGCGCCGACGTCATGGTCTTGGTGTTGGAGGCGATCCGGAAGTGAGTGTCCGCGGCCGGTGGTGTGCTGGTACCCAGTTCCGTGGTGCCGACCGCCGCCGTGAAGGTGCCCTGTGGGGTGCGCAGCAGGACCACCGCTCCGGGAACAAGCAGCTCCTTGGCGGCAGCCGCCACGGTCGACTGGAATGCGGCCGGGTCGATGGGCTTGAGCGCGGACTGCCCCGGTGCGGAACCGGTTGCGGTGCGGGGTTGTGCCGTCCCCGGCGGCCCCACCGATGTGCCGGAGGGTCCCGTCGTCGGTGCGGACGGGGAGCACCCCGCGATCGTGAGGGTGGCAACGCCGAGGGCGAGCCCGGCGATGCGCCGGGAACGCGCTTTCCGCGAGCGAATTCCCGCGTCACGCCGACTCGGTGCCGGATGCACTCGGGATACCCTCATAGTGGGTATCACCGCCTCCGCCCCAGGATTCGAGTACTGCGCCAGTGATGTCGTGACCGGACGGTCACCGTCGTCGAAGCTGAAAACCCTAGCATTCCTCACTTTCCGCACTCAATCCTTGCTGAAAATCATTGCCGGACCAACGAAGCCGGGCACTGCGGTGAGCCCGGCCCGATGCCGGCGCGGCGAGCCCATCGGCTTTCGTTGTGGCCGCCAGGCAAGTGATCGGGCTCTGCTCGCAGCGCTCCTGGTCCCCGCCGCCGGCTGGCGCTGCCCCTATCTCGTCGTGGGCCTGCTCAGTGTCGGCTTGATCGTCTTCTTCCGGGCCCTGCCGGTCAACCCCGTCCGGCCCGCCGCGGCCGGCGGAAGAATCGACTATTTCGGTGCCGCGGCCCTGATCGCCGGCCCGAGCGCGCTGCTGGCCGGACTGGTCCTCGGTCGAACCGGCTGGGTCCAGCCGACGGTCCTCGCCGACATTCCCGAATCCGGCTGGATCGATGTCCAGGCCTGCAACTACGAGGGCAGCACCGAACTCAGCTGCAGCAACTTCGTGCGCGAGTACGTCGCGGGCTGAGCACTCACGCCCAGGCGAGGTGTGAACCGCTACGCGGACCGGGGAGCTCACCGCCGCGGTAACGGCGACGGTGAGCTCCCGCCGTGCGGCCCGCCCCCTCCCCGGAATCACGACGTGCCCGCCTGGCTGTCCGAGTGCACGCGGAGAGCGTGGTAGTCGACGCGGCCGAACTCGTCAGCACTGACGAGATGCGGCGACATGGTTTCCGCTTGGGGCGTGGCGAGAGCCTCGGCGGGTGTTCGTCCGTCGTCGGAGGGTTCGCCGGGTCCGGGTCAGGCCGTCGTGGTAGCTGGCGCATGCGGGGTCTAGCTGGCCGGACGGTGGGGGGCGAGGTGCCAGGTCATGGTGACGACGGTGCCTTGGTTGGTCGGGGTGACCTTGGCGTGGTCGGGCAGCAGGCGAATCAGCGGCAGGCCGCGGCCGCGCAGCGGTTGGGGTGCAGGCGGACGCACCCCTACTCCGCCACGCCCTCGCCACCTGGGCTCGGAAGTCACGTCCCACTCGACGCCGCGGCGAGGGACTTGAGGTCGGGCTGAGCCCGGCACTGCGCGGCATGGTCCAAGGCGGGCAGGGCACCACCGCACTCGTTGCCGAATCGCGATGGAAGCCACGCGGCGGGGCTGGTTGTGACGGCTCCGGGCTCAGTGGCCGTGGTGGTGAGGGTGGTGGTGGTGCTCGCGCCAGGCGCCGCTGCCGGCGCTCGCTGCTGATTTGGCCTGGGACCATTTCAGCTTCGCGAGCTCGGTCGGCGTGAGCTCGACGCGGCGAGCCCAGTGCCGCCCCGAAACGACGACGGCGGTCCCGAACGCCGCCAGTCCCGCCATCCCCAGCACGGCACTCGCTCCGATGAGCGACACCGCGGCGATCAGCAGCCCCCGGTGCAGGTCCTCACGCGCGGGGTCGGTTTGGTGGTTGTTCATGGGTGGTCTCCCTCCTGTCCGGGCACACGCTCGCGGCCTGGCCGCTCGCGCACATCGCCCGGCGAAGGTGAAGCGCGTGGTCGTCACAGCGAATTACAGCGAATTACTCAGCCGGGTTGCCTTGGGTTTACAGCACGCAGTCTTTTGCCGACGACCACAAACTGATCGCTCCGCCGACGGTGCCTGTACCCGGCGCGATCGCGGACCCGGCCACGCGGATCGAAATCAAACAGGAGAGCACCGGTCCGGTCGTCACGTACCGGCGCTGGTTCCGCCGTGAAGCCGTGCGCACCCTGATACTCGGCGACGTTCGAACCCTGCTTGCCCGGGTCTACGAGATGGGTCTGCCGGTTCACCAGTACGAGATCGCGGCTCTGCGCTCGTCCGGTTCTCAACAGCGGGTCCACTTCATATCCCCACGCCGTCGGACGAGCTCCCCGGCCGGCGCGGTGGAACCTGACAGTGCCTGACTGGAGGTTGCGGAGTGGGGGACCGAGGCCATCATCCGGGTTCGCATACGACGTCCGGGCGACGTAGCTCGTGCGACTACGTCATCAGCCGCTAGACCCTACAGTCAGCGGAAGTCTCGCGACGACGTGGCGGGGCTTTGAGGTCGAGCGGGGTGACTTGGTCGGCGACCAGGGACACGGTGCCTTGCCCGACTTGGGCGATGCCGCGCGCGAGCAGGGCCGGGCTGTTCAGCCACAGCTGCCGGTGCCGGCGCCAGTGCCCGATCGACACGATCACGTTGGCCATGCCGGTCTCGTTCTACTCAGTACGATGACCTGGTGTGCTTCTACGGCGAGACGTACTACAAGCTGCACTACGTGTGCGTCTCGTGTCGGGTCAGCTTCAAGCAGCACGCAGATCAGCGGCAGGAGCGCTTGTGCCCGAACTGCGCCCCGCCCCTCATCTGTGCCGGTCATGACTTCGCCCCGCCGCCGTCCGCGTACCTGGCGAAGAAGGTCGGGGATCACGCCGGGATCACGAACTCGGACGGCGGCACGGCCGTCGACTTCTGGATCACGAAGATCACCGTGGACCCGAAGTGTGACCCGTACATGCCCCGCGATGCGGGCAAGCACACGGTGCTCCTGGACGTCACGGTGAAGACGTCCGTCGACAAGGACGCGGGGCAGCCGGGTGGCGGCGTCTTCGGCAGCCTGTCGGGTCTGATCAACCCGTATGCGTTCTCGACCACCGGCAGCAGCGGCGTCACTGACCAGGCCGAGATGGACATGTGCCGGTCGAACCTGAAGGAGCTGCCGCAGACGTACGCGCCCAACCGCACGTACACGGGGCAGATCGCGTACGCCACGCCGGACAAGAGTGGGAAGCTCCAGCTGACTGATCCCTCCGGCGGTTTCTCGAACGGCACCTTCGGGTGGGAATGGTCGTACTGATCACCGCCTGATGGGCAGGAGAGCCCCGACCTCTGGCCAGCAGTCCGACTATCACCAGCACACTTGACAAAGGGATTACGACTTGTCGAGACGCTTTCTCCTGCTCACCGCCACGGCGGTCGCCGCGTTCGGCCTGACCGCATGCGGTGCCCACGCGCCGCCCGCCATCACGCCCCACGCCCACCCGGAGATCGTGCCCATCACACCGCCGGAGTTCGCACCGGCGACTGGGGCGGCGGCCACCTACCTGGCGAAGAAGGTCGGGGAACGAGTCGGAATCACCAACAGGGACGGCAGCAGTGCGGTCGATTTCTGGATCACGAAGATCAGCGTGGACCCGAAGTGTGACCCCTCCAGCCATCGCGCGGTAAGCAGGCACACGGTCGTCCTGGACGTCACCGTGACGACCTACACCGACAAGGTCGCGGGGCAGCGCTTAGGCCCGTTCGTCGCCCTGCCCGGCGTGATCAACCCGTTCTCCCTCTCGACCACTGGCACGATCGGCACGAGAGTGATCGAGACGGACAGGTGCGTGACGCCGCTGAAAAAGCTGCCGTCGACGTACGTGCCTGGCCACGCCTACACGGGGCAGATCGCGTTCGCCACGCCGTACAACACCGGCAAGGTCCGGGTGACCCAGAGCTCCGGCTACTTCCCGAACGGCAACATCGGGTGGGAATGGTCGTACTGCCCACCCGATTGGCGGGGCTCCACCTGGAGGGACACCGGGATACGCCCGAATCGCACCGCGTATCCGCGGTTCAAGCGGGTGGTGCCGGTGCGGGAGTTGGCGGAGTCGTTAAAGTTCGTGCCCTACGACGCCTACTGGTACCTCGTGGTCGACGGCCACGACGGGCCGATCACCGCCCAGCCCACGAAACTCGTCGACTAAACACGCAGCGACCTGCGGGATTCGTCGGCCAGCGGCACGCTGTTGATGCTTGCCCCGCTACGCCGACGGCGGCATGGGCTGTGCGGCCGCCGACTCGTCTTGCGTGGCGGCGACCGTGGGTTGCACGCCGAGCCTCTCCTGCTTGTCGCGGATCGTCTTCTGAACGCCCGCCGGGATGCGGGTCCAAAACGCGCTGGTGACCTTCGGTCGCGTGATCAGCTCGTCCACAAGGTCATTCACTGCACGTAGGACGAGGTCGATGACCTCCGGACCCTCCTCGTCGTTCAGCGCGAGCACCACGAGGTCACCTGGCGCGTCATCGACCTGAAGCATGTCGTTGCCGAGCACACGGACGCTTCGCACGGCTGACCGAGCGGCAGCGCCGGGCGCTGCTCGATCTCATCGAGTCGATGCTGCCGTCCGAGGACGGCGATGGGCCTGCACTTGCGATGAATGGCGGAGGCGGAAACTAGCTGGCGGTCGGTGCCGCGCCTTGAACGATGTCTCCATTGAGTCCATCCGGGTAGAAGCCGCCGGAGGAGGCCCCTTGCGGGTCAAGGTAAACGATGT
>NZ_JBFAAJ010000063.1:0-19345 GCF_040639695.1 Amycolatopsis sp. NPDC023774 | reverse complement strand
GGCCGAGAGTCCCCGGCCTCAGCTCACGATGTGCGTACATACACGGGCCGACACCTGCTGGCAGCTCCTGGCACACCGCGAAAAGTCCGCACACGGGCACTCCTGATCGCGGCTGAGCGCGTTCTGGAACTCCGAAGTCGCTGCCCCCGCCGGCGCCGATCGACGAGGCCGACAGCCTCGCGGAGCCAGCGCATCGCGCGCCCGACCCCAACACGATGGAGGAACTTCCGACGAGAGGCTGGCAATACTCGCCTAACAGGACATAACCAACCTTGTACGTGCTGGCTACGTAAGCGTTTACCACCGCCTCCTCTCGCGGATGCCAGGCCTTCCCCCGTCCTTCATCGCAGCCGACTTCAGTGGGTCCGCCCTGTTTTTCAGACGAATAGAAGGGGATGTCAGGACATGGCAGGACTTACCCGGCGGCGGTTCCTGGGATCGGCGGCCGCGACAGTGGGCGTGGCCGGCTTGGCGCAACTGCCCTCCTCGATGCGGAAGGCACTCGCCACCCCGGCGCGGGACCTGGCGAACCTGCGCGAGATCGAGCACGTCGTGATCCTCACCCAGGAGAACCGCTCCTTCGATCACTACTTCGGGGCGATGTCGGGGGTGCGGGGATTCGACGACCCGAACCCCCAGATGCTGCCCACCGGACGGTCGGTCTTCTACCAGCCGGACGCACTGAACCCGGACGGGTACGTGCTGCCGTTCCACCTGGACACGACCACGACCAACGCCGCCGCCATCCACGACCCCGACCACGGATGGCCCTCGCAGCACCAGGCGTGGAACGGCGGCAAGATGGACGGCTGGGTTCCCGCGCAACGGGCCAGAGTCGGCGAGTTCGGCCCGCTGACCATGGGCTACTACACCCGCAACGACATTCCGCTGCACTACGCGCTGGCCGACGCGTTCACCATCTGCGACCACTACCACTGCTCGGTGATGGGCCCGACGTGGCCCAACCGGCTGCACGCCATGACCGGCACCATCGATCCCACCGGGGCCAACGGCGGCCCGAACGTCGCGACGAACGTGCTTCCCCCCAGCGGCGGTTTCACCTGGACGACCTACCCCGAGCGGCTCCAGGCCGCGGGGATCAGCTGGCGCAGCTACGCCTCGCGGGTCTTCGGGGACGGGCCGGAGCTGGGATGGTTCCGCCAGTTCCAGACCGCGCCCGTGGGCTCCCCGCTCTACGAGAACGGCATGAAGCTGCGCTCGAAGACCGCGATCATGGACGACATCGTCAGCGGCAACCTGCCCCAGGTCTCCTGGGTCCAGTCCGAGGCCGACGAGCACCCCAGCGGCCTGCCCGCGGCGGGCGCCGCCTACATCTACGACCTCCTCGATGCGCTCGCGTCCAAGCCGGAGGTCTGGAACAAAACCGTCCTGTTCATCACCTACGACGAGAACGGCGGCTTCTTCGACCACGTCACCCCGCCGACACCCCTGCCGGGCACGCCCGGGGAATACCTGACCGCAACCCTGCCCTCCCAGGCCGGCGGCATCGCCGGCCCGATCGGCCTGGGCTTTCGCGTCCCCACCTTCGTCATCTCCCCCTGGAGCCGCGGCGGCTGGGTCGCCGGCGAGACGTTCGACCACACCTCACTCCTGCGCTTCCTCGAGACCCGATTCGGCGTGTCCGAGCCGAACATCAGCGCCTGGCGACGGCAAACCGTTGGCGACCTCACCTCGACGCTGCGCTTCCCCCACCGCAACGTGCCCTTCCCCGCGCTGCCCGACCCGGCGCCTGTCCTGGCGAAGCAGAAACAAGAAGCCGCCACCCTGCCGGCCCCGTCCGTACCTACCACCCAGACCGTGCCCCACCAGGAACCCGGCTCCCGCCCCCGCCTCTAACCCCACCCGCTTGCTGACACACCGCGGCTGGCCCCCGCTTACGGGTAGGTACTCCGGCGCGCGGATTACCCACCCGCAGCAGAGAATCTGCGGGAACCTCGCCGCGACAAGCTACCTGTGCCAGCACGGTCCGGTATGCGCACGACGGGGGATTCGCGTCCGTCGTTGTGCGCCATACGGCTGTTGACAGCGCCGATGTTTGTGTTGGCAATCCGGGGCTGCCACGCGATGTTCACGAGGGTGGTTCTTTTCCTGTGCATGCCTGGTGAGGTGCGATGGCAATGCCCCCGGCGATTCGGCCCGGGGACGGCTTTCCGGAGGCTTCGCATGCGTGTCCTCGTTCGCTCGGTCACCGCGGTCTGGGCCGCTGTCGCGCTCGTCGGCGGCGGCATCATTTTCACCGGCGGCGTGGCCGAGGCCGCGACCTGCTCCCGCTCGTACCTGCCGCTGCCCGACCCCGGCTGCACCCCGGGCGTCTACTACTCCGCGGTCACCCAGTCCACCATCCACAGCACCATCTGCGTCTCCGGCTGGACCGCCACCGTACGCCCGTCCACCTCCTACACCAACGCACTCAAGGTCCAGGGCATCACCGACTACGGCTACAGCGACACCAACCTCGCCGACTACGAAGAAGACCACATGATCCCGCTCGAGCTCGGCGGCGCCCCGCGGGATCCGAAGAACCTGTGGCCCGAGCCCTACTCCGGCTCGCAGACCGCGCACACCAAGGACGGCACCGAAACCAAGCTCAAGAACGCCGTCTGCGCCGGCACCGTGACCCTCTCCGCCGCCCGCTCCGCGATCAAGAACAACTGGACCACCGCCCTGCAGGTCACCGGCATCGGCTGAGCCCCACCAGCCCTGAGCCACACCTGCCGTGTGCACCGCTGCTGCCTCGCCGGGCTTGGGACACCCGGCGAGGCAGCAGCCCCCGGCGGCCTCACCGCGGCCGGCTGCGACATCAGCGCCCAGCCTGATCCGGCGGCAGCCCCGGTATGAAAGCGCGGAAAATCGACGCTGGATCACGTCATCGAATTGTGGGCGTCGACGCACGTGCTTCTTGTTGTGTCCGCCGCGGGTGATCGGTAGGAAGCGAAGCGGGCCCCGAAGGTCGTGCCCTCACCTGCTTTTCAAGATGAGGAAGGTGTGCGATGCGGGAGTGGCTCATCGCGATGGCGGCCGGCTACGCGCTGGTGCTGGTGTCGTTCGTCGTAGTGGTGGCCGTGCTCGACCGCAACCTCCGCCGCGCGAACCCCGCGGCACGCGTGCTGCGGATGCTGCTGCTCGGCGCCGCCCCGGGGGCCACCGGAGTCCTGCTCAAAATGCACCAGGCCGTGCTGTTGTGACTATCGCGTCGGCGGCGGCTGTGCAGCTGCCGTGGCACCCCCGGCGATCGCGCCGACGCAAGGTCCCGCTTGTCGGGGTCGCGGGGTCCGGGTTCGCGGGCGACGATCTCCTGCACGGCGAGCACGTCCGCGTCGAGCCCGCGCATCGCCTCCAGCTGCGCGAACCGTTCCTCCGCGGCCGGCGTCGTGTACCGGCCCTGCCAGGATGGGGCGGTGATCCAGGACCGACCGTCGCTGAGGGACGCGATCTACCCCACCGAGCTGCTCCTGGCCACCGCGACGGTGGGCGCGGCCCCGGGCGACGGTGTCTGGGACGTCCTGCGCCACATCCACTTCGCCGGCATGGACCCGGTGCTGAAGACCTGGGCCCACACCCTCGCGGTCCTGCACCGCTCCGCACCGGCACACCCGGCCCCGTGGGACGATCCCGGCCCAGCACCGAGCAGGTCGATATCCCGAGCTCCACTGCGCAACGGCAAATCGGTCGCTCCAGGGCCCCGGCAGGTGTCGTTGATCGTGATTGACCTGGAGGGTGGTCGGTGGGCGCTGCGCCTACTGCGAAAGCCGGTTCTGCTCTGCTGAGGGCCTGCTGACCGCAGCCCACCACGCCACCAACTGGTCTGCCATCCGGTCAGAACCGTTGGCGGCAGGATCGCTCAGCCCGAAGTGATCGGTAAGTTCGTGCCAGAGGAACTCGCTGATCTCCGGGCGTCCGGCCCCAGCCGCCAAACGCGACAGCAACGGCTCGATCACGCAGTCATATTCGTCGTCCACTTCGTCCGCGACGCCGATCGGATCCCACTGGTTCAGCAGGTATCGCAAGTTGTCCTGAGCGTCCTCGGGCATCACTCATCGATCTTCGCATGAAGTCAGGCCCGTCTGTCGGCAGTTTCTTGCTTCTCGCGAACGGCCACGATGCTCTCACCTCCCGGCGAACAGCTGATCAGGATGACGTCGGTGAGAGCCGGTGGCGATCCTCACTCAGTTACCGCCCAGCCGAACGCTGAGTCCGAAAAGGCTCGGTAGGACGCCCATCGGCGCGCAGGTGCGGGTGACTCTGCACCGGCGCGTCGCCGTGGCCGCACAGCTGCTGCTCAGACCGCCGGAACAACAGTGCGGCGCCCACGGCGCTGGCAGCCGCACACCACTTTTCGATCTCCCTCAGGCCCGCCGCCGTGGCGCTGGTTTCTCGATCTCGCACAACCCCTGTGCCGTCGGTGAAGTCTCCGTGCCTCCGATCGAGTGACGGAATCCGGTGTCGCTTACCGTGTTCAAACTGCGCCTTAGAGTGGTACCGCGATGATCTTTTCGGGGAGAGGGTGAGATGCCGGACGGCGGGTTCGTCGTGGACGTGGAAGCGCTGAAGAAGGCAGGCCTGGGGTTGTCGGATCTCCTCGGCGATGTGGCGGGCTTGGCGGTGGAGGACATCGACTGCGATCGGTCGTACGTTGGCCACACCCGGCTGGCGGACTCGTACGAGAGCTTCACCTCCCGCTGGTCGGTCGGGGTGTCGAACCTGACCGAGGATGGGCAGCAGCCGTCGCGGCGGATGATCGACGCGGCCGGCGCCTACATCGAGGCCGACAAGGCCCACGCCCACACCATCAACGGCATCTTCACCGGCACTGGGGACGACCCGGCCGTGCAAGCGATGGACAGCAACGATGGCTGAGCTGGGCGAGACCAACGATCAGCGGCAGCTGGTCCCCGGCGACGCCAGCCAGATCCGCGCGTCCACGGTGCACCTGACCGTCTACGGCGACACGATGATCCGGATCGGCGAAGGCGTGCGGCGGCTGGACAGCGGCGGTTGGGAAGGCTCTGCGGGCGACGCGTTCCGCGCGCGGGCTGAGGCCGAACCTGGACGCTGGATCACCGCCGGCAACGCGTTCCACACGGCGGCCGAGGCGATCAATCGCTATTCCGAGACCCTCGATTGGGCCCAGGACCAGGCCTGGCAGGCCATCGACATCTGGAACAAGGCCGAGCAGGCGACCCGAACAGCGCAGGGCCAACACGAGCAGCAGACCCGCACCGCGCAGCAGCAAGCCGAAGCCAACGGCCAGGCCCCGCCGCCCGAGGCACCGTTCACCGACCCGGGCGAGCCCGAACGTGCCCGAACCCGCGACATCCTCAACACTGCGCGGGCAAACCTGGAAGCAGCGGGAGACCAGGCCGTGGCGCAGGTCGACCGCGCGCAGCAGGACGCCCCCGAGGAGCGCTCGTTCCTCGACGACTACTTCCGCGATGTCAACAACAACGCCAACGAACAAATCGGCGAGATGACCCAGAACCTGGTCGACGGCGTCAGTGACATCACCGACAAGGTGCTCGACATCTCGGGGCAGTTCGTCGAGGACGTCGGCCGGACCGCGGGAAAAGTGGTTGGCGACTTCGGGGACTTCGTCGGCTGGCAGGACGCCCACGACGCGGGCGCAACCGTGACCTCAGCCACGCACGACGCCGGCGAAGCGGTCAAGCACGCCGGCGACGTCTCCCAGCAATGGGTTCACCAGCGCGGCGTCGATGCCCGCGCGTTCCTCTCCGGTGTGGACCCCGGGTCCCGCGGCCCGCAGTACGTGATCATCGACCAGGGCAAATACCCCGAGGCCGCTGACCACGCCCGCGAAGCTCAGATGGGGACGTCGTGGCGGGGCGACGAGTCCTTCCCCCGCACGCAACCGTCCAAGGTCACCATCGACCGCGACGGCGCTGAAGATCGCCGTGAGGAGTCCATGAAACAGGTCCCGCAGACCCGGTCCGGTTACGATCGCGACGAATACCCTCCCGCTGTGTTCCAGGAAGGCGGCGCCGGATCGTCCGTGAAGTACATCGACCCAGGCCACAACCGCGGCGCCGGACGGTCCATTGCCAACCAGATCTCCGGCCTGGACAACGGCCAGCGCGTGACCATCCTGGCGGACTGACGACCATGACCAGCACCGACACCAGCCCTCTCGCGCAGTTGCTCGACGCGGCCCGCGGGCCGCTCGGCCCGCGCATCGATCTCGACCTCGGCCACACCGACGGTCCCCTCGGCGAACTCGCCCAGCTGCTCAGCACCCTCAACGGCTTCACCGTCTTCAACGCCGGCATCCAGCTCTTCCACGCCGGCCCCACCGGTCTCGGACCCGAACTGCAGCGCTGGAACACCCCCAGCACGTGGAAGGACACCTACGCCGGGCAGGCCGACGGGTTGTTCTGCTTTGCGCAGGACCTGTTCGGCCGCCAGTTCGCCATCACCGGCAACCACGACATCGTCACCTTCGATCCCGAGACCGCCGACCGCACCCCGATCGGCACCAGCCTCGAGGGCTGGGCGGCCTGGCTGCTCGCCGACCCCGACGTCCGCGGCGCCCACTCCTTCGCCGGTGCCTGGCAAGACCGCCACGGCCCGCTCGACCACCACCAGCGCCTCATCCCGTTGCGCCTGTTCACCACCGGCGGCGGCTACGACGACGACAACCTCGTCGCCAAGGACGCCACCACCTGCATGCGCATCCGCGGCCCCTTCGCCTCCACCATTCACGACCTACCCGACGGAGCCCAGGTCCACCTCATGCCCGACCAGCCACACACCACTGACGCCGGCGCAGACGGCACCCAGATCGCGTACGCCGAGCTTGACGTGTTCGCCGACTACAACAGCTTCTTCGTCCAGGACGAAACCGTCCGGTTCGACCCTGATGACTGGACCATGCCCCTCATCAACGACCTCATCGCCGGAGACAACGGCGTCTTCGGCGTCGGCACCGCCCGCCGCACCACCGTCCCCGTCATCCTCGACGTGCGCACCACCGCCCCCGACGACAACTTCGACGACTGGGACCACGTCACCGAAGCCGGCCTGCGCACCACCACCGGCCGCATCATCGTCTCGATGCTCAACTACACCCCCAGCATCCCCCGCACCACCATCCCGCCCGGCGACTACACCGCCCGCGTCTACGCCAAAGGGTTCCACACCATCTCCGACGACGGCCGCTTCGGCGACGACCTCTACCACCTCATCCTCTGGCCCGGCGACATCCACCCACCCCGCGTGCTCAAGCGCTACCCCGGCACCCTCCCCGGCGGCTGAACATGCCCGACACCTCCAGCCCCGCACCCAATCGGATCGCCTACGCCGAACTCGACGTGTTCGCCGACTACGGCAGCTTCCTCGTCCAAGACGACACCGCGCGCCCCGACACCAACCGCGCGTTCATCACCGACCTGATGAACAACCTCATCGCCACCACCGACGGCGCCATCGGCGTCGGCACCGCACGCCGCCGCACCCTCCCCGTCATCCTCGACGTCCGCACCGAAGCCGGCCTCCGGACCACCAGCGGCCGCCTCGTCGTGTCCAAATTCGACTACCGCCCCACCATCCCCCGCACCACCGTCCCACCCGGCGACTACACCGCCCGCACCTACGCCAACGGGTTCGACACCAACTCCGAAGACCGGATCGACGGCGACGACACCTACCGCGTCGTCCTCTGGCCCGGCCCCATCGTCGAACCCCGTGTCCTCAAGCGATACCCAAACCTGCCCATCTCCGGCTGAATGAGATGCGGCGACGCCGCGCCGCCTGGTGGCCAGATGGCGCGGCCTCAACATCGGCCACCCAACCGGTACCAGATGTGCTGTCTCGTTGCAGGCACCGGTGATTGACCGTCTACTCAGGACTAGGGGTCCTACCAGTCGGCTCGGAGGCAGTCGCTCGCTGGAGCGGGACCCACCTTCCGGCCGCAATGGCCAAGGCGAGCAGAACGTTCGGTCCTGCCGCGAGTCGAAGTCACCCCACTCCCCCGTTCGGGAAGAGAGTCGCCCCGCTGGCGTAGAGGCGCATCCCAAGTTCGGGAGGACAAGCGAGCCCTTGGCGCTGGCGCGACGGCCGTACGCGTTCTGCGTATCCGCTCAGTGGTGGCGTGCGGGGCCGTCGTTTCGCCCGGCGGATTTCGTCGTCGGACAGGTCGGCCTGCGCCATCTCCCGAATCACGTCTCGCAATGCGTCGAGAACCGACCCGGTGGTGCGCGGGGACTTCCGCCAGTCGACACCAGGTCCTTCGTTGGCGCGCTGGAGATCCGGCTGCGCCAGGAAGTGCCGATACTGTGCGGCAAGGTCATCACCGTCGGACACTTCTGGCCCGCAGCGCACGAAGAAAGTGCCTGCCTCGCGACAGATCTCGCGATAGGCCTGGATCGGATTCGCCAGCGGAGCCTGGATGAGCCGGCGCTCGGACCAGCTCAAGTGGTCGGTCTCGTCGTGAGCCCAGCTCGGCATGTCGTCACGGTCGACGCCGAGCCTGCTCCGCCCGGCTATGCGCGGCAAGAGCCGCTCGGCCAGCACCTGGCCCTGCAGGGTTTCCACCCGGAAGCGGAATCCGTGGACTTCACGATCCCAGGTCATGCCCACCAGCGCGACGTTCGGGTCGGCCAGAATCCCGCGCGCCCACAACACCGCCCGCGCCCGCTGGTCCACGACAGCCTGCCGCAGAGCACGTTCAATGCCGCGTCACGGCGTGCGCTGCGGTGCGACGGGGCAGACGCCGGCGGCGAGCCACTTTTCCCGCAGGTCGGCCGGGATGCTCAACGCGGTGGACTGGCCGTTGGTGAGCGTGCGGACGCTGCCGCCCAGCAGCAGACTGCCCGCCTTGTCGAGCACAGCCGTCGCGGTGCGGCTGCGGTCCTCCGAGCGTTCCAGCAACCGCATCACCCGCACACCGGCACCCACCACGCGACCCCAGCCACGCGAACGCGGCACCTCCAACCAGTCGGCGACCTCCTCGGTGACGACCTGGCGGACCATCGCGGAGACCACACCGTCGAACGCCGTACCCGGCACCATGTCCTCGTACAGGCGCAGGAGGTTACGGGTCAGCTCGACACCTTCGGCCGACGGGCCGTAGGTCGCCTCGACGACTTCCGCGTTCAGGTCCTGGGCCGCCGCGAGCGTTTCCGGCATGGCCTCCGGCGGGATGCCGAGCATCGCGCCCGTTACCCGCCAGACGTAGTAGTAGTCCTCGGCTTCGCGTTCGGTCACGGCGATGCCCATCCGGCGCATCCCGTCGATGACCTGCACCGAGAAAATCAGCAGCGCGCCCAGCATGTCCTGCTGACACAGCGGGACCCCGTCCGCCTCCACGTCCCACTCACCGGAGCGCGTGACGAAGTAACGCACGGCGGCGTGGATCAGCCGGGTTTTCTGGATGGTGGGCACGAAACCGCCACCGGAGCCGAATGGTTCGGGGCCCATCATGTTCAACACGAACTGCGAGGTCTCCGACAACCGGCGGTGTGGCTGATTGAGCCGGTGGGTCAACGACAGGACGCGCGACGGGCGCGGCTGGGCATAGCAGTTGACCATCGCCCCGAATGACAACACCGACGCGACGTGCACGCCGTCGTCGACGAAGAACTCATACGCGCTCGCGACCCGGTCCAGATCCGCCCACCAGGGTGGGGCGTCCGTGTCGACCAGGTACTGGCGCACCGACTCCGGCAAATCCTGGGGAATGGGCTGATCATTTTCCCGGAACTGCGCCAATACCTCGTTCACCGCGCCCGTTCGCCCGCCGGCCACCAAGTCCGCGATGACGGCGTCGGCGAGTCGATCACCCTGGTACTTCAGCGATTCGAAAGCCGACAACCCCGACTGGCTCCCCATTGGGCTTCCTGGCATTCGCCCAGCCTCGACGAAGCCGAATTTCGACGCTAGGGCCGTTCGGGCACAACCACACCTCAATCCGATGGCAACCATGATGACTGTCCGTGGCACTCGGCCGGCCCGGTCGCCAAGACCAGACTCCGCTTTCGCCGGAATGGGACCGAAATGTCGTCATTCCCGCGCCGCCACGGCCACCGGACTGCCGGGACGGAGATGGCCTCATTGATGGCGTGGCGCGGGCTTCGCCAGCCCGTGTAGTTGTACCACTCGCACAGGCACAAGATCCACGGCGAGCGATTCCAGGGCGAACCCGCCGCCGTGTCCAGGCCCTGGTGACCGCGCGTCCCGTCGCCAGTCACCCGAGTGGCAGGGTCGCGGCGTATCGGGCGCTCGGTGAGCAACGGAGCCCAATCGGAGACCAGCATCGACCTGCCCGTCAGACGATCTGCTCACTCACGGGCGCCGCTTGCTGCCCGCTACTGGACACGCTCGTTCCGCAGCTCCTGCAGCCGGAGCAGAGCTAAGCCGATGAACATCTCCGCACACGCCATGCAGTAGTGCGAGAGGCTATGCCTACAGCAACATCAAGCCGCAGGCCGCCCTTGTAGATCACGTGCTCGCTGTGAAACCCTGAAACGGCGTCACCCGACATGGCGGCCAGTCCGGCTCAGCAGCTCGGCGCACCGCGCGTCACGCACCTGGCACCGAGCCCACGGAAGATCCGAGCTGGAATCAGTGCAACGGCAGATCAACCGGACACACATCGCGATGGTCCGGGAACAGCAACGCCGAGATCGCCGAGGCGTTGAAGAAGTTCTGGGGGCACCCGCACGAGGGGCAGGTGGGGCACACCAGGACGGCGTGCCCCACCTCCCATTGTCGTTTCAGCCCCGATCCCCCACCGATCGGGCGATCCCCTCGGCTGGCAGGCAACGGGTCCCGGCGCCCGTACCGGCACACGGAGCTGCGGGCCAAGGGTGAGGTGTCACACGCGCCGTGCGCCGGGTTTGCCGTCGGCAGTGATGAAGGTGGCGACGGTGTAGAGCGGGGCGTCCGGGTGCAGCACCGTGTCCGACACCCGGAAGTCCGCACGCCACTGCTGCGGCGTGATTTCGACGTGGATGTAGCCGCGCTGGTTGTTCTGGAACATCATGTGCGGGTTGTCGGCCGTGGGGCCGAAGACGGTGGTGGGCACGGTGTCACCACCGCTGCTGATCGAGGTACCGAGGTACTCGGTGGCCAGTGTTTCGGAGTTCGGGTCGCTGAAGTCGGCTTTGAGGTTAAACACCCAGTTGCGGTGGGCGTCCCCGGTGATGACGACGGGGTTGGCCGGGCGGTGTGCGGCGATGAACTCCAGCAGCTGGTTGCGGTCGGCGACGTAGCCCTCGCCCCAGTTGTCCGGGGAGTCGTAAGCCACGCCGGGTCCGGCTTGGTGGTCGAAGGGCGCGAACTTGGTCTGGTTGCCGATGATGTTCCAGCGGGTGGTCGAGGTGGCCAGGCCTTCCTGCAGCCACTGTTCTTGCGCGTCGCCGAGGATCGTGCGGTGCGGGTCCAGGGCGTCCGGGGCGTAGCCGCCGATGGCGGTTTTGGCGGTCCACTTGACCTGGTCGGAGCGGTACTGCCGGGTGTCGAGCAGGTGGAACTGGGCCAGGTTGCCGTAGCGGACGCGCCGGTAGAGCTGGATGTCCGGCCCGACCGGCAGCGATGAGCGCCGCAGGGGCATGTTCTCGTAGTAGGCCTGGTAGGCCGCGGCGCGGCGGGCGAGGAACGCGGCACCCGATTGGCCGCCGCCGATGTCGTCGGCGTAGTTGTTGGTGACCTCGTGGTCGTCGGGGATGACGAGGAACGGGATCGCGGCGTGGGCGGCCTGCAGCAGCGGGTCGGTCTTGTACTGGGCGTAGCGGAGCCGGTATTCGAGCAGGGTGGTGATCTCAACCGGCGGGACGTGGGCACGATTGAGCGACGGCTCGCCCGCGGAGGGCCCTTGGTAGATGTAGTCCCCGAGGTGCACGACCACATCGGGGTCCTGGGCGACGATGTCGCGGTAGCCGACGAAATAGCCGGCCGGGTAGTTCTGGCAACTCGTCACCGCGAGCCGGAGCCGCTCGACCGGCGCGGCGAAGGCCGGGGCTGTCTTGGTGCGGCCGGTGGGGCTGATCGCCGGGCCGACCCGGAACCGGTAGAAGTATTCCCGCGCGGGCGCCAGTCCGGACACCTCGACGTGGACCGAGTGTCCGAGTTCCGGGGTCGCTTCGACCGCGCCGCGGCGCACGATCCGGGTGAAGCGCTCGTCCTCGGCGATCTCATAGCGGACCCCGAACGCTTGAGGTGGCATGCCGCCGCTGCCGTCCTCGGCGAGCGCGTCGGGGGCGAGGCGCGTCCACAGGACCACACCGTCGGGCAGGGGATCGCCGGACGCCACCCCCAGACGGAACGGGTGGTCGAAGAACGCAGGGCTCGCCGCTGCCGTCGAGGGTTTTCCGAGCACGCCACCGGCCAGCGCGGTCGCCGTCCCCAGCCCGCCCAGCGCCAGCGCGTTCCGTCTACTCAGCACGGGCGAGCCAGGCAGCGGCGCGTCAGTGTCAGTCATGTTCTCGGGGTCCTTCCGGAGTCAGCAGGCCGGCTCGAAGCACAGGCCAACCCACGGCGACGGGTGAACCAGCGTCGCCAGGGCGCAGGTCAGAGACTGGGTCTCACTCTTTCAGGTGCTGCCATGCTTCCAGTCAACGAAAAGCAACACCCAGGCGAACACTGCCCGCCTGGTCTGTGTGCTCTCGCGGACCTGCTCCACCTACCGAGCCCGGACGACGTCCTCCCCCCAGAGGTGCGCCGGCGAACGGGTGCGTCCGGCGGGCGAGCACGTGCGAACATCTCCATCAGTTCTCTTAGAATGGCTGTTACGTCCGCGGGAGGGAGCGGTGGCTGGTGTTCCGCATATCGTTACCCGCAGACATGGGGCAGTGGACAGTCTGGCTAATCGGCCCGCCAATGGTGCGGCGTGATCTCGACACGGATGTAGCCGCGCTGGTTGTTCTGGAGCATCATGTGCGGGTTGTCCGCGGTGGGGCCGTACACGGTTGTCGGGTTTCGTGTCGCCACCGCTGCTGATCGAAGTGCCGAGGTACTCAGTCGCCTCGCAAGACGAGACGTCAGGCACGCTGCTCGTTGTGCGCAGAAGTGTCGGCCGAGGCCCACCAGCGGGCCCCGGCCGACGCTCGGTAACGGCAGGCTGTTTACTCGTTGTCTTCGTTGAACAGGTAGCGGCCGGGAACCTGGTCAGGCCGCAGGATCTTGTTGTCGCCGGGGAATGGTTTGGTCCACCCGGTCGAGGTGTACCAGTCGTACCGGCCCAGCTGCGGTTGGTTCACTCCGTCGACCTGAGCGTGTTCTCCGGTGAGCTTCGGCATCGCCTCGTCCCGGTGCCAGTTGGCCCAGGCATCGGCCGTCTGCCGCTGGTCGGCGGGAACGGCCGGGGCCACACTCGCCTGAGCCGACGAGGAACCCGACGTCGGAGTCACCGGGATCAGA
The DNA here is from genome assembly GCF_040639695.1 of Amycolatopsis sp. NPDC023774. NCBI lineage: Bacteria > Bacillati > Actinomycetota > Actinomycetes > Pseudonocardiales > Pseudonocardiaceae > Amycolatopsis > Amycolatopsis sp. NPDC023774. Next base: position 5,956 of record NZ_JBFAAJ010000063.1, on the reverse strand, counting down.
TTGCTCACGCCTTCGGTGAGCGGAATCTGGTTGGGCATCGTGGCGTAGGGCGTGAAGTCCGGCGTGTCGGTGAACGCGCTGAACATCGGCGTCGCCGCGCGGTCCTCCTGGTTCATCGGCTGCATCCCGAGAATTTGTTCGATCGTCTTCACCGCGTTGACCTGCGTGAAGTACTCGCTGTTGACGACGCCACGCTTGGCGTACGGGCTGGCGATGAAGAACGGCGCGCGGTGCCCGTCGACGTGGTCGGTACCGGCCTGGGTGTCGTCCTCGAACACGAACACGGCCGAGTCCTTCCAGAAGCGGCTGTGCGAGATGTCGGAGATCATCCGGCCGACGGCCAGGTCGTTGTCGGCGACCTGGGCCCGCGGGGTCGCGGGTCCACCGGTGTGGTCGTTGGGCAACGACATGGTCGTCAGAGCCGGCAGATCACCGGTCTGCTCGGCCTTCTTGAAGTCCTGCTCCCAGACATCGACCTTGTACTGGTCGGGGATGGCCAGGTTGAACTGCGGGAAGTTCGGGTTGCTGATCGCGTTGTTCGACGGCACGTCCGAGTACGACTTGTACGCGTCCATCGCCACCGGGAGGTCGCCGGTGGCCTTACCCTCGAGGATCTGAGAGTCCGCGTAGTACTGCTGCCACGAGCCGGGCTTTCCACTGGCGATGGCCTCGTACTCGCCGTAGTTGCGCGCCGACTCGCCGGCTCGCGCGGCAGCGTCCCAGATGAACCCGTCGCGCTGGTAGGCCAGCGCGTCCCGTGCGTTGTAGGGGTAGCTCCGTGCCCAGGCGCTGGCCGCATCCTGTGCCAGGTAGTCGTTGGGCTCGGCCTGTGTCAGCCAGTTGTGCCCGTCCGCGGACAGCATGCCGTTGTCGTAGAAGTTGTCGAACGTCGAGAACGTGTTCGCCAGGCTGTGCTCGTTCGGCGTGACAGCGGCACCGAAGCTGGTCCGCGACGGGTCGCCGTTGCCCTTGCCCAGATCGCCGAGGATCTGGTCGTAGGTCCGGTTCTCTTTGATGATCATGAACACGTGCTTGATCGGCGACGTTTCACCGTGCTGCCGCGGGATCGCTGTCAGCCGGCCGTGTCCGTTGGCGTCGGACTGCTCGTTCCCCGCATGCGCCGGGCGGTCCCAGGCGTTGTTGCTGAACACCTGGCGGGTCGTGTCGGCAAGCTGGCGGCCGTCCGGCATGGCGAAGGAGGTCAGCGTGCCCTTGTAGGCAAAGCTCTGGGGAGCGCCGTCGGTGCCGATGCCCTGCTGGTTGCTGACGATGACCTTGCCCAGCTTGGCGTCGAACTGCACCTGGTTGGGGTACCAGTCGGTCGCGACCAGGCCCTGGTATTTCACCGGTCTGCGGGCGCCGTCGTATTCGAACTGCGCGATCGCGTTGTCACGGCCGACGCTCACGAGCATGTGCTTCGCGTCGGTGAATGCGATCGAGTTCGGTGACGAGCCGACCTGGATGCCGGGCAGCGGCTCCACGTTGACGGTCTGCGTCACCTTGTGCGTGGCCGCGTCGATGACCGAGACGGTGTCGCTGTTGGTGTTGGTGACGAACACGGCGCCGTCGTGCTGGGTCAGCGACGTCGGCTGGAGACCGACGTTGACGGTGTCGACGACCGTGTTGGTCCCGAGGTCCACCACCGAGACCGTGCCCGTCGCCGACGCACCGGTCACCGGGTCGGACACGATGTTCGTGCCGTCGGACTTGTTGGTCGTGTCGCCGGCGACGGCGGTACGACCACCACGGTTCGACACGAACGCCTTGTTCCCGACGATCGTGACGGCCTGCGGCGCGTTCCCCACCGCCACCTGGGCCGTGAGCGTGTTCGTAGCCGTGTCGACCACGCCGAGCTTGTTGCTGCCGCTCAGCGCGAGGTACAGCTTCGCGCCGTCGGCCGACAGCGTCAGCCCGTATGGCAACGACCCGCCCGGCAGCGCCAGCTTCGCCGGCGCGGTCGGGTTCGTGATCATGCCGTTCGAGCCGACCGCATACTTCAGGACGCTGGACGTCGTGGCGGCATACAGTGCTGAGCCGTCCGGCGAGTACACCGGCGCCGCAACACCGGTGCCGCCGAACGTCTGCAGCACCGAGCCGCTTGCAGCGTCAAGGACGGTGATCGACGGCGTGCCGGAGTTGTCGCCACCCGTCTGCACCGCCACCTTCGAACCGTCCGGGCTGATGGCGCTACCGATCGATTGCGCGGAGAACGTGGCCGCACGCGCTCCGAACGGGGAGAGCCAGTGGTTGTCCGACGTCAGGATCCGCCCGGCCGCGTCGTGCCGGCCGAGCATGCTCGTGCCGAACGGGTCGGTCGGGACGTGGACCACCGCGGCGGACGCGACGCCGCCGACCGTCAGCATGACCACGGCAGAGCCAGCGATCGTCCAGCGCTTGCGCGCTGCAGACCGTCGTCGTTGAACTTGCACCATCGATCCTTTCACAGAACAAACGTTCGGAGGGGACTCCGGGAACTAAACAACCCCAAGACGGCGCGGCACCGAACACTCGATTGCCCTGGCGGAGTAAAGGGATGGCCAGCGGGTTACTGCCCGCCATCAAAACAGAGCCACACGGGCACTTGCCGCCTTCAAAGACGGCAAACCGAATAATACGGTGAAATCGACACTGCCCGTTAGGTACAGCCGCTTCTCCTGCGAGCTCGACCGACGAGCGAGCACAGTGCCCGTCCACAGCTTTGTCACCGAGCCGACAATTGGCCCGCAGCTTACCTATTTAACTTCGCGCTTGCCCGTTTGACCCATCGATTACCTGTTGCGTATTGGTCGCTAGTGTCCTGAGTCGGTAGTTCGTGGGCAGCTGTAGGGTGTGGTGATGCCGAGCCCGAAGCTTGACCCCGTGGTGCTCTCTGATGAGGAACGGTCGGTGTTGACCGGGTGGGCGCGTCGCCGCAAGACCGCGCAGGCGCTGGCGTTGCGAGCCCGGATTGTGTTGCGCTGCGCCGAGGGCGGGTCGATCGGCGAGGTCGCCGGGGATGTGGGTGTCTCACGGAACACGGTGTCGAAATGGCGGTCGCGGTTTGCCGAAGACCGGCTGGAAGGTTTGTCGGATGAGCCTCGCCCTGGCCGGCCGCGCCTGATCACTGACGAGCGGGTGGACGCGGTGATCACCAAGACGCTGGAGGAAATCGGCCACACAAATAGTCACTACCTCACTACCATTCGTAGCCCAGACGCGAGCCCCGCGGAATCCGCCATCCGTGGCAGTCCCTGCGATGCGGCAGTTCGGCGATCTCCGCCTCCGACAGCGGGCGCGGGCGTTCTTCGTGACGGCGTCGGAGACGTGGCGCCGCCCACCGCGCACGTCGGCTATGTCGGAGGTACACGGCCTTCAGGTCAAGGGACAGCAGTCCTGCGCCGGGTGCGCAACGCGCGGGGTGAAGCGCCCAGTTCGCGTCGGCTCGCCTTATTGAAGCTTTGGAGTTCGCCGATGCTCACTGCGGCCGCGACGGCTGGAATGGACATCGTCGAACTCCTGGAGCAGTGCCCGGCCCGCCGCAGACGCCGACGCCGGACGTGACCGACCACAGTCCGTCCGCTCTTGGCGCGGAACAGCCGGATCACGTGGTTGGGAGTCCGCAATGAGCGGCCGGTCGATCGCCACGCCACTCGCGGCTCATCCTGCGCCGACGCGGGGACCATACCTTGATGCCCGCCTGCGATACCCACGCTGCGCTCAACAACGTCCCACCGGGCGAAGGCTCTCAACGAGCACATTCGGTTCGTCGTTGAACGGGGGAAGTGACGACCGACCACGTTCCGCTCGGCATGGCAGACGATCGGTCGGTCTCAAGATCACAGTTTAAGTCCCTAGGGACTTAAACCCACACGTGTCCGAGGACGATCTTGCTCGCTAACCACAACGCTCCGCACCCCTGGCTGACCTGCAGGTTCCCACTTGTCGACCCCGAAGCCACCCCACGCCCCATGGGGACTACAACGCTGGCCGCTATCGAGAAGTTCGCCCGCTGACAAGTCGCCACCTCGCCCGGCAGGACGGGGTGGCGATCCGGTCGATCGTGTCGTTGTCGCAGTCGATCTCGACCATGTCCGGGACGACGTAGGGACCCAGCGCCGGCCAGGAAGCGCCCGCGCCGCGACCCGGACGGCGACGTCGATATGGAAGGCTGAGCGTCCCGGCGTAACGTCGAGTTTATGTCGTTTCGGGACGGCCAGTACCGGTCCGGTCCGCAGTCGGCCGAGCTATTGGTGAAGACGCGGCGCACTGGACTCGGCTCGCGCGTCGGGCACGATCTCACGATCGAGGCGTCAGAGTGGGTTGCCGCCGTGTCGGTGAACACGGCGGACCCCGCGTTGTCCTCGGTCTCGGTCGACGTCGTCGCCGGCTCGCTGCGGGTGCGGTCCGGAAGCGGCGGAATCAAACCGCTCACCGACTCCGACCGCGCCGAGATCGAGAAAAACATTCAGACGAAGATTCTGCACACCGACCGATATCACGCAATCACGTTCCACTCGACGCGAGTCATCCAAGATGGCGAATCGCTCACCGTCGACGGCAATCTGACCATCATGGACCAGTCACACCCGATCACCGTGCTAGCCACGGTCAGCGACGACCGCAGGATCCGAGGCGGCGCAACCATAGTCCAGACACAATGGGGCATCAAACCCTATTCGGCGTTTTTCGGGGCGCTGAAGCTGGCAAACGAGGTCGCAATCGAATTCGACGCGGAACTCACCCCGCCCTAGCCACGCAGAATCATCAGGCCGGCCGCCGCTCGCTGAGATGCACTCAACACCGGCGCTGTCTGTCAAGCCCGCGCACCCAGCCCTCGTTACTGAACAGGACTTCGTCACCGCGCAGCAGATCCGTGCCCCGCGACCCACCAAGGACGGTGGTGTTCGACGGTTCGCCCTCGCCGGCTTGGTGCACTGCGGTGTCTGCGACCGACGACTCGACTCACACTGGAACCACGGACGCCCGACCTACCGCTGCCGCACGGTCACCTCGTCTTCTTCACCCTCGCCGCCAACGTCACGTTCTACAAGAACCGCACCAAACAAGACACGCTCCAAGCCGGCGACACAAAAAAAGGGCTCTTCGTAGTGATGTGTGGGTGGGTTTGCCCTGGTAGCAGTAGGGCACGTCGTTGCTGGGTCTAGGTTTCTGAGCTGTCGAGGAACAGAAACTGGATAGACGGAGAACGACGTGCCCTCAACCAGGGTATGGGGTCGGCTGCTGGGTGTGAACCCGGCGGTCGTGGAGTCGGTCGAGTTCGATGAGACCGAGCAGGTGCTGGTGGCCGCGGTGCGGGTCCGGCGGCGGGATCGTGACCGGTGTGGAGTGTGCTCGCGGCGCTGCCCGCGCTATGACCCCGGCCGGGGCCGGCGGCGATGGCGTGCGCTGGACCTGGTGACCGTGCGGGTGTTCGTGGAAGCGGACGCGTCCCGGGTGCGGTGTCGCGAACATGGAGTCGTGGTCAGTGCGGTGCCCTGGGCGCGGCACGGCGCAGGGCATACCCGTGCGTTCGATGACACCGTCGCCTGGCTGGCGACCGCGACGTCGAGGTCCGCGGTCGGGCAGCTCATGCGAATCGCCTGGCCCACCGTCGGCTCGATCATTACCCGGGTCCGAGCCGGCATCGACGCGCGAGTGGATCGGCTGGCCGGGTTGCGCAGGATCGGGATCGACGAAATCAGTTACAAGAAGAACCACAAATACCTCACCGTTGTTGTCGACCATGACACCGGCAGGCTGGTGTGGGCTGCGGCGGGCAACGACAAGCCAACGCTGGCCGCATTCTTCGAGTTACTTGGACCCGGCCGATGCGCACGGATCACGCATGTCTCGGCGGACGCGGCTGCGTGGATCGCCCGCACTGTCGAGCGGTACTGCCCGGACGCGATCCGCTGCGCTGACCCGTTCCACGTGGTCAAATGGGCTACCGATGCACTGGACCAGGTCCGGCGCCAGA
>NZ_JBFAAJ010000062.1:0-20542 GCF_040639695.1 Amycolatopsis sp. NPDC023774 | reverse complement strand
CTTGGTCCGATCTTCTCTCTGTCGCAGGAGGAATGATCGACCAAGGGCTTCACTCATGATCGACAGGGGTCTCCGCCGACCACTCATTCGTTAAAACTCAAGCTAGATCACGGAGCGGATGGTGCCACCGTCCACGCGGAAGGTGGCACCACTGACGTAGTCGCCGTACGGGCTCGCCAGGTATGCCACGGCGCCCGCGATCTCTTCGGGCCGCCCGAAGCGGCCGATGTCGTTGGGCACGAAGTCCTGCGCGGCGTGGGGTTCGATGGTCGCCCAGGTCTCGCCCCAGCCGCGTTCCGGTGCCAGATCCGTGAGCAGCTTCTGCACGGAGTCCACGAGAATCGCGCCGGGCGCGACCACATTGGACGTCACGCCGGTGTCCTTCAGTTCGCGGGCGAGGGAAACCGCGAGGTTGTGCCGCGCGGCGAGTGTCGCGTTGTAGTGGGGCAGCAGCGCCATCGGCTGGCCCGACAGGCCGCCGCCGATCTGGATCACGCGGCCCCAGCCGCGTTCGCGCATGCCGGGCACGAGGTGGTGGATCATGCGGACGGACGAGATCACGTTCACCTCGTACGTCCGTGCCCACTCCTCGGGGGTGGCCTCGGCCCAGCTCAGGTGCCGGTAGGCACCGGCGTTGTTCACGAGCACGTCGATGTCACCGGCTTCCCCGGCGACTTTCGCCGCGCCTTCGTCGGTGGCGAGGTCGCCGATCGCGACGGCTTTCGCGCCGATTTCGTCTGCCACCGCCCGGCTTCGGGCTTCGTGGCGACCGTGGACCACGACGTCGGCGCCCTCTTCCGCGAGCAGCCGCGCGATCGCTTCACCGAGGCCGGAGCTCGAGCCCGTGACGAGTGCGCGGCGGCCGGTCAGGTTGAGATCCATGGTTCTCCGTTCAAGTCTACGGGTGTAGATTTCTCCTTAGTCTACGCTCGTATACATGACTGCACCACGTCGTCGCGACGCCGCCGCGACCCGGGAAGCGATCTTGCGCGCGGGCGTCGAGGCGTTCACGCGCTTCGGGTACGACGGTGTCGGCGTGCGGGAGATCGCGCAGACCGCCGGTGTCACGGCGATGCTCGTGAACCGCTATTTCGGCTCGAAGGAAGGGCTCTTCGCCGAGGTGGTGGAGGTGTCGATGACCGAGCGGACCGTGCTGACGGGAGACCCGGCCACGCTCGCGCGCGACGTCGCCGCTTCACTGGTGTCGCGGACTTCACCGCACGCCGACAGCCTCGACCCGTTCCTCCTGACGCTGCGCTCGGCGCCGAACCCGCGCGCCGCCGAGATCCTGCGCGCGGGTATCGAAAAGCACGTCGAGGCGCACATCCTCGACGTCGTCCCCGGCGCGCGCGGGACCGATCGTGCGGCCGTGGCGCTGTCGTTGATCTCGGGGTTCTGGCTGATGCGCAAGGTGATCGGCAGCACGGCTTTGAACGAGACCGACGAGGCCGCGTTGGCGGAGACCTTGGAACGGCTCTTCCGGCTGCTGCTCGACGTCTAGCGGAAGTCGTCGGTCGCCTGCCGCAGCGCGGCCAGCATGCCCGGGTCGTTCACGGCGTGCCCGGCGCCTTCCGCGATGCGCAGGATCGAGCCGGGCCAGGCGCGGTGCAGCTCGTACGCGGTGATCGGCGGACAGACGGCGTCGTAGCGGCCCTGCACCAGTACGCCCGGGACGCCGGCGAGCTTGCCGGCGTCGCGGATCAGCTGCCCGTCCTCGAGCCAGGCGTCGTGGCCGAAGTAGTGCACCGCCAGCCGCGCGAACGTCAGCGCGAATGACGGGTCGGCGTACCGGTTCAGGAACGCCTCTTGCGGTAGCAACGCCACCGTCGCGCCCTCCCAGACGCTCCACGCGACCGCGGCCCGCTCCCGCACGCCGCGGTCGGGGTCGTCGAGCAGCTCGGCGTACCCCGCGAGCGGATCCTTGCGGCGCTCCTCCGGCAGCGGCGCCAGAAAGTCCTCCCACTCCGCGGGGAAGAGGTTCGCCGCGCCGCCGCGGTAGAGCCAGTCGAGCTCGCGCTGCCGCGCCGTGAAGATCCCGCGCAGCACCAGCTCCGTCACCTGATCCGGGTAAGTCTGCGCGTACGCCAGCGCGAGCGTCGACCCCCACGAACCCCCGAACACCTGCCAGCGCCGGACGTTCAGGCGCTCCCGTAGTAGCTCCATGTCCGCGACGAGGTGCCACAACGTGTTCGTGCTCAGGTCCGCTTCCGGATCTCCGACACTCGGGGTGCTCCGCCCCGCCCCGCGCTGGTCGAACAGGATGATCCGGTACGCGGCGGGATCGAAGTGCCTGCGCGCCATCGGCGCGATCCCGCTGCCGGGCCCGCCGTGCAGCACGACCACCGGCTTGCCTTGCGGGTTTCCCGCTTCCTGGCAGTAGATCCGGTGCCCGTCGCCCACGTCGAACATCCCATCGGCCAGTGGCTGCAGCGGCGGGTAGAGGTCGTCCATGCCGATCACTCTGCCGGACTCGCGGCTCCCGCGCGGGGGATGGACCCGCCTTCCCCGTGACGTTCAGCCGAAAGGCCGCGAGCCGTCCGGGTGTCGGCCGGCTCGGTTCGCGCGGAGGCCGCTTGCGCTGCCGTGCGAGGCGTCGCCGCCACGGAGACCCCCTCGGCGGCATCCGCGCAGAAGGTGGAGGCCCGCCCCCGCCGCCGGGCTGAGCGGGCCCCCGTCCGTGTCGCGTCGGCAGCCCACCCGGGAGGTGGCCGCGTCCGCGATTTCCTTCACCGTGGTGCGGACCCCGGGCGGCGGATTGCGCCTGAAGCTCCGGCTGCTTCCCGCATCCCGTCCTCCTCGCCGAGGTTCACACCTTCGCGCTGGGACCACGCTAAGCCACAGCCCGAATGCCAGTCAAGGACATGATTCACGTTCATGGATGTGAACAAGCACAAGGTTGCCGAGGAGGTTCTTTCGCCCCCTTGCCCTGCGTTTACCGGGTAGTGGGTAGCTTGCGCGAGGAAAGGCCCGATCGACGCGAGAAAGGCTCGAGAATGTCCGCGGTCACGTATGTCGAGTCGATCGTCGTCGGCGCGCTGCAAGGCGTGTCGGAATTGTTTCCCGTGTCCAGCCTGGGGCACAGCATCCTGTTGCCCGCGGTGATCGGCGGGTCGTGGCAGCGTGATCTGAGCATCGGCGAAGATTCGCCTTATCTCGCGGTGCTCGTGGCGATGCACGTGGCCACCGCGCTGGCGCTGGTGTTGTTCTTCTGGCGCGACTGGGTGCGCATCATCGGCGGCCTGTTCTCCTCGATCCGCCACCGCGAGGTCCGCACGGCCGACCAGCGCCTCGCGTGGCTCCTGATCCTCGCGACGATCCCCGTCGGCATCGCCGGCCTGCTGCTGGAAAGCCTGCTGCGCGACTTCCTCGGCAAGCCCGTGCCGTCGGCCATCTTCCTCATCCTCAACGGTGGCGTGCTCTACGCGGCCGAACGCTTCTCCCGTGCCGCGCCGAAGACCGGGACCTCAGGCAGGACAACGGAAGACACCGTCGACTTCAGCGCCGAGGACACCCTCGTCATGCGCGCGATCACGGTCGAGGAAGCCACCGACGCCCGTCTCTCCAAGCTCAGTGTGAAGGAGGCCGTGCTCATCGGCTCGGCCCAGATCCTGGCGCTCCTGCCGGGCATCAGCCGTTCGGGCATCACGATGGTCGCGGGCCTGCGCCGCGGCCTCGGCCACCAGGATTCGGCCCGCTTCGCGTGGCTGCTGGCCACCCCGGTGATCCTCGCCGCGGGCGTGCTGAAACTTCCCTCGCTGTTCACGCCGGAGAACAGCCCGTCGCTCGGCCCGGCGCTCGCGGGAAGCCTGGTGGCCGGTATTGCCTCCTACATTTCTGTCCGTTTTCTCACGAAATACTTCGAAACGCGCACCTTGACGCCGTTCGCCATCTACTGCGTCCTCGCCGGAATCGCCAGCCTGCTCGTCTTCAGTTTCTGAGGGTGGTGTCCCGCTCCGATTTCCGGAAGGGGACACTGGCTTCATCGAAACCGCGCTTACCGGCACCACGCTCTTCACGGCCTGGACACCCGATGTCCCGGCCCTGGTCGTCGTGCTCGCGCTCGGCGCGGCCTACGTCGTCGCCGCGCGGAAGCAGGAGAGTTGGGCACCCGGCCGGACGACGGCGTTCCTCGCCGGGCTCGCCACGATCGTGCTCGTCACGTGCTCGTTCCTCGGCGTCTACGACACCACGCTGTTCTGGGTCCGTGCCACGCAGAACACTGTGCTGCTCATGGTCACGCCGCTGCTGCTCGCCCTCGGCGCCCCGATCACGCTGCTCATGCGCACGGCGCCGCCCGGACTGGCGTCGTGGTTGCGCCACCACGGCCGCAGCCCGTTGGCGAAGTTCCTGACCTTCCCGCTCACCGTCACCGTCGTGCTGATCGCGCCCTTCGTGGTCGTCTACCTGACGCCGGTCTACGGGCTTTCGCTCGACTACCCCGTGGTCGGCGGCCTGGTGCGGGTGTTCCTCATCGCCGCCGGGTTCCTCTACTTCTACAGCCGCGTGGCGCTCGACCCGACCCCGCGCGGCGGCTCACACCTGGTGTCGGTGTGGATCTCGTTCACGGAGGTCGTCTTCGACGGCGCGCTCGGCCTCGTGCTCTGGCTCGGTCCGCTGCTCGCGCCGGCGCACTACGCCACCGCGCACCCCGGCTGGGGCCCGGACCCGCGCACCGACCAGATCATCGGCGCCGGCGTGCTGTGGATCGGCGGCGACGTGGCGGGCCTGCCGTTCGTGGGCGCACTGTTCGTGCGCTGGGTCCGCGACGACCAGAAGCGCGCGAAGCAGATCGACGAGCGCCTCGACGAGGAAGCCGAATCCGGCGAGGCCCCCACGGGTGGCCTCTGGTGGCAGAACGACCCGGAGCTCGCCGAGCGGTTTCGCCGCCGGTGAGCCCCGGGCCCGGGAAACCTCAGTGGAACGCGTGCTCCGGAGCCGGGAACTCCCCGCGCCGCACGTCCTCGGCGAACGCCGAGGCCGCACCCTGCAGCACGTCGGCGAGCTCGGCGTAGCGCTTCACGAACCGCGGTGCTTTGCCCCGGCGCAGCCCGGCCATGTCCTGCCAGACCAGCACCTGCGCGTCGCAGTCGGGCCCGGCGCCGATCCCGACCGTCGGGATCTTCAGCTCGTGCGTCACGCGCTTCGCGGCTTCGGCCGGCACCATCTCCATCACCACGGCGAACGCGCCGGCTTCCTGCAGCGCCAGCGCGTCGGCGAGCAGCACGTCCGCCGCTTCACCGCGCCCCTGCACCCGGTAGCCGCCGAGGTTGTGTTCACTTTGGGGGGTGAATCCGATGTGCCCCATCACGGGGATACCGGCCGACGTCAACGCCTCGACGTGCGCGGCGAACCGGCGCCCGCCTTCCAGCTTCACGGCGTGCGCGCGGCCTTCCTTCATGAACCGCACCGACGTGGCCAGCGCCTGTTCGGGCGAGAGCTGGTAGGAACCGAACGGCAGGTCGGCCACCACGAGCGCCCGCTTCACCGACCGCGTCACGGCGCGGACCAGGGGCAGCAGCTCGTCGACCGTCACCGGCAGCGAGGTGTCGTAGCCGAACACGTTGTTGGCCGCGGAGTCGCCCACGAGCAGCACGGGGATGCCTGCCTCGTCGAAGATCTGCGCGGTGTACATGTCGTAGGCGGTGAGCATGGGCCACGGCTCGCCGCGTTCCTTCAGTTCACGCAGGTGGTGCACGCGGACCTTGCGCCCGGTCGCCGCGGGTTGCGCGGGCGCGGGGCCTGTTCCGTACGGGGCGGCCACCTCGTCGGATCCGTTCGGGTTGGCAGACATCGTCGTCGACCGTCCTTCCCTCGAGGCCTCGGTGAGGTCCCCGGGTCGTGGAGTCAGAACACGTCAAAGCCTGACATGCCCGCGGGGCGGTCCCAAGGTCGTGCGATGAGCTTCACACGCGCGTGGCGGGCTCCGCCGGGAGCATCACCCTCAGCCTCTCGGGTGGCGCCCGTGTTTGTCCTCGGACAACCATTCCCCGTTTACTGACGTCTTTGCAGCAGTCGTGATGATCACGGCCATTCGTGAGAAGGGCATCGATGGGAATCCCAGCGAGCGCGCGCAGGCGCATCCCCGCCTGGAAGGCCAGGGCAGGCGGCATCGTCGCGACCGTCGTGCAGCTCGCCGCCGTCTTCTCGGTGGTGCTGCTCATCGCCGGCGGGACCCGCGGGCACCTGCTCAACGGCATCGACATGGCGTTCTCTGCCCTCAGCGTGCCGACCAGCGCGAGTCTCGTGATCGTGTTGATGCTCGTCGTCCTCGGCGCGGCCCTGCGCCGGCGCAAGAAGGCCGCGCTCTACACGCTGCTGCTCTTCCAGGTCGCCGGCCTGCTCATCACGCTGGCGCTGCAGGCGGTGCTGCTGTGGGCGCCCGACCTGCTCACCCTCGGCCCGCGCCAGATCCGGCACATCCCGATGCAGGTCGGCGTGCTGACGATCGCCGACGTCCTGTCGGTGCTGTTGATCTGGCTGCTGCTGGTCCTGCGCCCGGCGTTCCCCGCGCGGCTCGCGCCCGGTGCTTGGCGCGACGGGCTGGCGGTGCTCTTCGGCGGCCTGCTCGTGGTGGTCGCGCTCGGCTGGGCATTCACCGAGGCGTTTCCCGGCACGCTCGGCGACTCGTGGGAACGGCTGGTCTGGGTGGTCAACCACGCCACCGGTGAGAACCTGCAGCTGCGCAAGATCGGCGTCGGCGAGGGCCCGGCGTGGATCGACGTGGTGCTCGATCTCGGCGCGACGTTCGTGGCCACTGGCGCGCTGTACACGCTCTTCCGCGGCGTCCGGCACCGCCGCCGGCGCACGGACGACGAGGAGCTGGAGCTGCGCCGCCTGCTCGCCGAGTTCGGCGACGACGACTCCCTCGGCTACTTCGCCACGCGCCGCGACAAGAGCGTGGTCTTCTCGCCCAACGGCCGCGCGGCCGTGACCTACCGGGTGCTCGGCGGTACCAGCGTCGCCAGCGCCGACCCGATCGGCGACCCGGACGCGTGGCCGGACGCCGTGCGCGCGTGGCTCGACGAAACCCGTTCGTACGGCTGGATACCCGGCGTCCTCGGCGCGAGCGAACGCGGCGCCAAGGCGTATGCGGCCGCGGGCCTGCGCGCGCTGGAGATCGGCGACGAGGCCGTGCTCGACGTCCGTGAGTTCTCCCTGACCGGGCCCGAGCGCAAGTCCGTGCGCCAGGCCGTGAAGCGGATCGAGCGTGCGGGCTACACCGCGCGCGTGCGCCGCCACGGCGAGATCCCCGACGACGAGATGCAGGGGCTGCTCGCGCGAGCGCAGCAGTGGCGGGGCGCGGAGTCCGAGCGCGGCTTCTCAATGGCGCTGGGCCGCCTCGGCGACGCCGGCGACGCCCGCAGCGTGATGGTCGAGGCCTACGACGGCGAAGGCGAGCTGCGCGGGCTGCTGTCCTTCGTGCCGTGGGGCCGGCGGGGCCTCTCGCTCGACCTCATGCGCCGCGATCGCGCGGCGGAAAACGGTCTCAACGAGTTCATGGTCGCCGAGGTCGTCGCCGCTGCGCAGCACCTCGGCGCGCAGCGGATCTCCCTCAACTTCGCGATGTTCCGCGCGGTCTTCGCCGAAGGCGAGCGCATCGGCGCCGGTCCCGTGCTGCGCCTGTGGCGTTCGGTGCTGGGCTTGGCGTCGCGGTTCTTCCAGCTGGAGTCGCTGTACCGGTCCAACGCGAAGTACGGCCCGGACTGGGAGCCGCGCTTCCTCTGCTACTCCTCGGCCCGCCGCCTGCCGCGCGTCGGCATCGTCGCCGGTGCGCTCGAGGGGTTCGTGCCCACGGGCCGGTCCCGCGTCCTGCGGCTCGAGACGGTGAGCGACGAGTTCGTCGCCGAGGTCCGGCGCATCGAGGACGGCGCCGCGCGCGTCGTCCCGAAGGCCGCGCGCCGTCCGGAGCAGGTGCGTGTGCGGGTCGCGAAGCTGGACAAACTGCGCGATCTCGGCGTGGACCCGTACCCCGTCGGGTTCAGTCGCGAAGACCTGCTGGGCGACGTCGTGAGCAAGTTCGCCGATCTGCCGGCGGATTCGCGCACCGGGCACCGCGTGCGCGTGGCCGGCCGAGTGCTCGCGCTGCGGACGCTCGGCGGGCTGTGTTTCGCGCGCATCAAGGACTTTTCGGGCGAAGTGCAGCTGATGCTCGACGCGGGAATGCTCGACCTCTCGGGCTGGCGCACCGGTGTGGACTTCGGTGACCACGTGGGCGTGAGCGGCGAAGTGGTCACCTCGCGCCGTGGTGAGCTGTCCGTGCTCGTCGACGAGTGGACGGTCACCGCGAAGTGCCTGCACCCGTTGCCGGACAAGCGAAAGGGCCTCACCGACCCCGAGACGCGCGTGCGCCAGCGCTACCTCGACCTCGCCGTGAACCCGGAGTCCGCGCACCTGCTGCGGCTGCGGTCCACGGTCGTGCGCGCCGTACGCGAGCGGCTGCACCAGGGCGACTTCCTCGAGGTCGAAACGCCGATGCTGCAGACCGTCCACGGTGGAGCCAACGCGCGCCCGTTCGTCACGCACATCAACGCCTACGACATGCGGATGTACCTGCGCATCGCGCCGGAGCTCTACCTCAAGCGCCTCTGCGTCGCCGGCGTCGAGCGCGTCTTCGAGCTCAACCGCAACTTCCGCAACGAAGGCGTCGACGCCACGCACAACCCCGAGTTCACGATGCTCGAGGCGTACCAGGCTTACGCCGATTACAACTCGATGCGCGACCTCACCCGCGAGCTGGTGCAGCACGCGGCCGAAGCGGCCTTCGGCGCACAGATCGTGCGCCGCCACGACGCCGACGGCCGCGTGACCGAGTACGACATTTCCGGCGACTGGCCGGTGATCCCCGTCCACGAGGCCGTTTCGGCGGCGCTGGGGGAGGAGATCGACTCGGGCACGTCGGTGGCCACGCTCCGGCGGCTCTGCACCGCGGCCGGCGTGCCGGTGGGCGAGGACGCCGGGCACGGTGACCTGGTGCTGAAGGCCCATGAGCACCTGGTCGAAGGCTCGACGGTGCTGCCGACCTTCTACACCGACTACCCCACGGACGTTTCGCCGCTGACGCGCCAGCACCGCCGCGACCCGCTGCTGGCCGAACGGTGGGACCTCATCGCGTTCGGCTCGGAGGTCGGCACCGCGTACACCGAGCTCACCGACCCGATCGAACAGCGCCGCCGCCTGGAAGCCCAGTCGCTGCGCGCCGCGAGCGGCGACGTCGAGGCGATGGAGCTGGACGAAGACTTCCTGCTCGCGCTCGAACACGGCATGCCGCCGACGGGCGGGCTCGGGCTCGGCGTGGACCGGCTGCTGATGATGCTCAGCGGCGCGTCGATCCGGCAGACGGTGCTGTTCCCGTTCGTGCGCCCGCCCGCCTGATTCTCAGGGTCACGGTTCCGTCGCGACCGTGCTTCCCTTGGGGCGCGGGGGAAGTCACAGCTGTGACACCACCGCGCGCAACGTCGCACATCTTCGCTTAGGGTGTGCGAGTGCGTACTGCACGACTCGTTGCGGTCGTCCTCGTCGGGCTCGGTGTGGTGGTGTACTCCGCCTGGCTGCTCGAGTTCCTGCTGCCCACGGGGGTCTCGCCGACCCAGCAACCGGCCGGGGACCTGCTGCTGGCGGCGCCGCTGTTCCGCGTCACGGTCGGGACCGCGGGATTCGCCTTCGTGCTCGCCGGACCGCCGTTGATGCGGCTCGCGCCGGTGCACTGGACGGGGCGGCTCACCGTGAGCTCGGTGGTGTGCCTCGGGCTCGTGCTGATCGCCGACTCGCTGGTGCCCGGCACCTCGGTCGTGGAGCTGCTGACGAACCTCGCGTTCGTGTCCGGTTCGGTCAGCCTCGCGTTGTGGTGGCCGCCGGGCTGGCGCGAGTGGGCCGTGGCCGGGTGCGCGCTGGTGCTCATCACGTGGGCGCTGGTGTTCGTCGCGTCGCAGCTCGGGCCGGGGCTCTACGCCGGAGTGTTCAGCCGGGTGCAGCTCGGGGTGCGTGCGGTGCTGCTGGTCGTGGGCATCGCGTACGTTGTCGTCATGCCCGTTCCGCGCTTCGCCTCCGGCGGCAACCACTGATGGTGTCGGGGCTGACGTTTTGTCGGTGCTCGCTCGTACGCTGATGAGATGTCCGTTGAGTTCGCGGTCTTCGACACCCCGATCGGTTCGTGCGGCCTGGCCTGGCGCGAGGGCACGATCATCAGCACCGCGCTGCCCGAAAGCAGTGCCGCCCGCACCCGGGCCTGGTTCCTGAAGCGCTTCCCCGACGCCGTGGAAGCGGTGCCGCCACCCGCGCTGGCCGACGCGGTCGAGAAGATCACCGCGCTGCTCTCGGGTGCGCACCACGACCTGCGGGAGGTCCCGCTCGACCTGGACTCCGTTCCGGAGTTCAACCGCCGCGCCTACGAGATCGCGCGCGCCATCCCGCCGGGCAAAACCAAGACCTACGGCGACATCGCCCACGAGCTGGGCATGCCCGGCGCCGCGCAAGCCGTGGGCCAGGCGATGGGCAACAACCCGTTCCCCATCGTCGTGCCCTGCCACCGCGTGCTCGCGGCCGGCGGCAAACACGGCGGCTTCTCCGCGCCCGGCGGCGTCGCCACGAAGCGCCGCATGCTCGTCATCGAGGGCGCGCTGCCCGACGAGCCCACTCTGTTCTGAAGGGCGGTTGCCGAGCGCGCGGCTGTTCCGGGCTCAGGCTTTCCGCTCGCGCCAGGCGTTGGTGATCGGCAGCCGGCGGTCGCGGCCGAACGCCTTGAACGTGATCTTCGTGCCCGGCGGGTACTGCCGGCGCTTGTACTCCGCGCGGTCGACCATCCGCACGACCCGGTCGATGGTCTCCGGCTCGAACCCGGCGGCGACGAGGTCGGCGTAGCCGCGGTCGCCCTCCACGTAGTCGTCGAGGATGTCGTCGAGCAGCGCGTAGTCCGGCAGCGAGTCGGTGTCCGCCTGGCCGGGCGCGAGCTCGGCCGAGGGCGGTTTGGTGATCGAGTTCTCGGGGATCGGCGGCGTTTCGCCGCGCTTGGCCGCTTCGTCGTTTCGCCACCGCGCGAGCTGCCAGACGTGCGTTTTGAACACGTCCTTGATCGGTGCGAACCCGCCCACCGCGTCGCCGTAGATCGTGGAGTAGCCCACGGCCAGCTCGGTCTTGTTGCCGGTGGCGAGCACGAGGTGTCCGTCCAGGTTGGACAGTGCCATGAGGAGCATGCCGCGCGTGCGCGCCTGGATGTTCTCCTCCGCCAGCCCGGTCAACGCCAGCTGGTCGACGTAGACCTGCACCATGTCCTCGACCGGTTCCACGCGGTAGTGCGCGCCGATGCGCCGCGCGAGGTCGGCGGCGTCGTCCTTCGAGTGCGAGGACGAGTACTTCGACGGCATCGAGACGCCGTACACGTTGTCGCCGCCGAGCGCGTCGGCCGCCAGGGCCGCGCAGATCGCGGAGTCGATGCCGCCGGAGAACCCGAAGGTCACCGACGAGAAGCCGTTCTTGTGCACGTAGTCGCGCAGCCCCACCACGAGCGCCGACCACACCTCGGCCTCGTCCGAAAGCGGCTCGCTGATCACGGGGTCCGTCAACGGCGGGTACGCGGGCAGCGGCTCGGCGCTCAGCACGCGCCGGTGGACGTGCAGGCCCGCGAGGGCGCCGTCGCCGGCGTGGCCGCCCGAGGTGAGGTCCATGTCCACCACCAGCAGGTGCTCCACGAACTGCGGGGCCCGAGCGAGCAGCTTGCCGTCGGCGCCGACCACGAGCGAGTCCCCGTCGAACACGAGGTCGTCCTGGCCGCCGACCTGGTTCGTGTAGACCAGCGGCGCGCCCGCCTCGGCTGCGCGGCGGGCGACGAGCGGCAGCCGCTGCTCGTCCTTCGACCGCTCGTAGGGCGACGCGTTGGGCGCCACGACGAGGTCGACCCCGGCCTTGCCCAGTGCGGAGATCGGGCCGCCGTCCTGCCAGATGTCCTCGCAGATCACCATGCCGATGTCGATGCCGTGCAGCCGCACGACCTCCAGCTCGGTGCCCGGCTCGAAGTAGCGGTGCTCGTCGAACACGCCGTAGTTGGGCAGGTGGTGCTTGTACTGCTTCGCCACGACCTCGCCGCGGAACAGCGCGGCTGCCGCGTCGCGCGGGCCGGCCTCGTCGTGGTCGAGGTAACCGACGTAGGTGAGCACCTCGCCGCAGCCCGCGTCGTCCAGCCGGCGGGCCAGCTCGTCGAGGGACTTGCGCGACGCCTGCGCGAACGTGGCCCGGAACGCGAGGTCTTCCACGGGATAACCCGTCTGGGACATCTCCGGGAACACGACGACGTGGGCGCCGGCCTCGGCGGCACGACGGGTCCACTCGACCGTCAGCACGGTGTTGCCGCCGATGTCGCCGACAGTGGGGTTGACCTGGGCCAAAGCGATGCGCAGTTGCGGCATGCGGTCATTCTGACCCGGCCGCGCACCCGGGACCGAGCGAATGTGGGCAACTCCCCGCCCCCAGACCACCCCGATGTGGCGTTCGGTGCGCTGAACGCACCGAACGCCACATTGGGTGCGCTGAACGCACCGAACGCCGCATTGGGGTGCTTCGTCAGGACTTCTTCATCCGCATCATGCTGCGCACCTTCTTCACCGTCTGCTCGAAGTCCGAGTCGAACGGGTTGTCGTGCACCAGGTAGGTCCACGTCGTGTTGGCCCGCCGTACGCCGGCGTCGGCGAGATCGATGCCGTCGTCGGTGATCTCGGCTTCCTCCAGCGTCTTCGACGCGCGCGCCGCCGACTCCGGGATGATCTTGTGGAACTCCGGGATCGCCGCGCGGTGGAACTCGTCGAGCGGCGTCTCGCGCGCCAGTGCCCGCAGGTGGATGCTTTCGCGGACGTCGGTCAGGTACGCGAGGTGGTCGGACCAGAGCTGGTCGAGGTGGAACAGCACGACCTCGCGGGCGAGCTGCTCGAGCCGCTCGGTGTCGTCGAGCTTCTCCTTCAGCTCGGCGAACTTCTCCGGCTGCGCCTTCTCCAGCTCCTCGGCCGCGAACGCCGTGTGCAGCACCTTGTCGCGGTGTTCCAGCAGCTCCGTGCGCTGGCGCTCGATCAGCCGCGTGTAGCGCCAGGTGTTGCGGTGGATCTCCAGGTCGACGCCCTCGGCCACGCGCTGGGCGTGGTTGATCTGCCGCAGCGCCGCCGGGTCGGTGATCTCCCCGGACTCGGTGTCGGCGTCGATGCCCTCGGGGATGTCGGGCGCGTTGGAAAGCACCAGGTCGTCGTTGAGGCTCGCGAAGAAGATCGCACTGCCCGGGTCACCCTGGCGGCCGGACCGGCCGCGCAGCTGGCCGTCGAGGCGGCTCGACGGGTACCGCGCGGTGCCGATCACGTGCAGGCCGCCCAGCTCGGCGACCTCCTCGCGGCTCGCACCGTCGGTGCCGCCGAGGCGGATGTCGGTACCGCGGCCGGCCATCTGCGTGGACACGGTGACCGCGCCCTTCTTGCCGGCCTCGGCGATGATCGCGGCCTCTTCGGCGTCGTTGCGTGCATTGAGCACCACGCACGGCAGGTCGACCTTCGCCAGCTTGTCGGCCAGCTCCTCGGACTCGGCCACGTCCTGGGTGCCCACGAGGATGGGCCGCCCGGTCTCGTGCACCTTCCGGATTTCCTCCTCGATCGCGCGCAGCTTCTGCGACGGCGACCCGAAGATGCGGTCCGGCTGGTCCTCGCGGACGTTGGGGGTGTTCGGCGGGATCACCGCGACCTCGAGGCGGTAGAACTCGCGCAGTTGCTCGGCCACGGCCACGGCCGTACCGGTCATGCCCGCCACCGACGGGTAGCGCGCGAGCAGCGCCTGCACCGTGATCGAGTCGAGGATCTCGCCCCGGTCGGTGGCCGCCACCTGCTCCTTCGCCTCGACGGCGGCCTGGAGGCCGTCCGGCCAGCGCTGCAGCTCGGCGACACGGCCGCGGGCGGCGTTGATGAGCTGCACCTTGCCGTCGCGCACCAGGTAGTCGACGTCGCGGGTGAGCAGCGCGTGGGCGTGCAGGGCGACGTTCACGGCGGCCAGGCGGTCGGAGCCCGTGTCGCCGTAGAGGTCGATGCCGCCGAGTGACTTCTCCACCACGGACGCGCCGGCGGTGGTGAGCCACGCGTTGCGGCCGTCGGTGTCGGTCTCGTAGTGCAGGCCGAGCCGCAGCCGGCGCACGACCGTGGCGACCTCTTCGTCGGCGTCGTTGTGGTCGATCGAGCCGGCCATCACGAGCGGCACGCGGGCCTCGTCGACCAGCACGGAGTCGGCCTCGTCGACGATCGCCACCTCGGGCGCGGGCTGCACCAGGTCGTCGACGTTCGTCACGAGCCGGTCGCGCAGCACGTCGAAGCCGATCTCGGCCACGGCGCCGTAGGTGACCTGCTTGCCGTAGGCGTCTTTGCGCTCGTCGCGGCTGTGCGCGGGCTCGACCCAGCCGACGGTGACGGCGAGCAGGTCGTAGACGGGTTTCATCCACTCGGCGTCGCGTCGGGCGAGGTAGTCGTTGACGGTGACCACGTGCACGCGGTTGCCGCGCAGGGCGTACCCCGCGGCCGCGAGAGCACCGGCGAGCGTCTTGCCCTCACCGGTCTCCATCTGCACCACGTGCCCGGTGAGCAGCCCCATCGTGCCGAGGATCTGCACGTCGAACGCGCGCTCGCCGAGCGCGCGCCGCGCGGCCTCCCGGCCGAGGGCACAGGTCTCCACCAGCTGGTCGTCGTTGAACGCTTTCGCGCCGCCGAGGTCCTCACGCAGCTTTTCGGCGCGTTCGGTGAGCTCGGTGTCCGAGAGCTTCTCGAGCTCGGGTTCGAGCTTTGCGACTGCGGGCAGCAGCGCTTCGTAGCGGGTCAGCTCGACGCTGCCCGGCCGCTGGATGATCCGGCGGAGCCGCTTGCCCACCCGGCTGATCAGTGCCACCCCTGGTCTCCCGTCCTGTCTTGCTCGTGTCTCCGGCCGCGGCTGGTCTACCTGACGCTGACCTACCCAACGCGCCGGTGGTGCGCCGGAGTTCCGCGGCCGGATGGCACGATCAAACCGTGCCTCCATATGCCAGCGCCAGCTCTCGCGCCCACCGGATCGCCGCTCTCGCGGTGGCCGGCCTGCTCGGCGGCACGCTCGTCGCGTGCTCGTCGAACACCAGCCAGGCCGTGCCCTCGCCGACGACCGAATCGCACCCGCCCGTCGGGCCGGTGCCCACGGGGCTCGCGCGTTTCTACGGCCAGAGCATGACCTGGGCCGACTGCGCACCCTACGCGACCTCGGACGACGCGCAGTCCGCCTTTCGTCGGTCCGACATCCAGTGCGCGCGGCTGACCGTCCCGCTGGACTATGACAAACCGGACGGGCAGACCATCACGCTCGGCGTCCTGCGGCACAAGGCGAGCGAATCGGACGACCGCATCGGATCGCTGGTGGTCAACCCGGGCGGTCCCGGCGCGTCCGGCATGGTCGCCGCGGCCGGTCTCATCGACCAGGTGAAGAACAACGACCTCGGCAAACGCTTCGACCTCGTCGGGTTCGACCCGCGCGGCATCGGCGCGAGCGAACCGCAGATCCGCTGCCTCACCGACCGCGAGCGCGACGCGGACCGCGCCGACGACAGCGAAATCGACGGCACGCCCGCCGGCGTGGCCAAGCAGGAGACACAGGAAAAGGACTTCGCCGCGAAGTGTGCCCAGCGCACGAAACTCGGCGACGACATGCTCGAACACGTCGGCACCCGCGACGTCGCCAAGGACCTGGACGTGCTGCGGTCCGTGCTCGGCGACGAGAAGCTGACCTACCTCGGCTACTCCTACGGAACCCTCCTCGGCTCGACCTACGCCGAGGACTTCCCGCGCAACGTCCGCGCGCTTGTGCTCGACGGCGCCGTCGACCCGACGCAGGACCCGGAAGACTCGCTCGTCGCGCAGGGCCAGGGGTTCGGCGTCGCGTTCGGCGAGTTCGCGAAGTGGTGCGCCGCTCGGCAGGACTGCGCGCTCGGCAACAACCCGGCCGCGGCGACGAAGGCGTTCCAGGACCTCACCCGGCCGCTGATCGACTTCCCGGTGCCGGTGGGCGACGGGCGCAAGCTTTCGTACGAGGACGCCACCACCGGCGCGATCCAGGCGCTCTACCAGCAGAACCTCTGGGAGTACCTCAACACGGGCCTCAACGAGCTGCGCAACCAGCGCGGCGCCACGCTGGAGAAGCTCGCCGACATCTACAACGAGCGCGGCCCCGACGGGCGCTACGGCACCACGCAGGACGCCTTCACCGCGATCCGCTGCGTCGACGACCTGCGCGTCACGGACCCGAAGGCGATCCTCGACGCGCAGCAGAAGTACGAGCAGGTCGCGCCGTTCCTCGACGACGGCCGCCCGGCCAGCTCCGCGCGCGACGCGTGCGCCTTCTGGCCCGTGCCGAACACCATGACGCCGCACGAACCCCAGGTCGAAGGGCTGCCGAAGACCCTCACCATCTCCACGACCAACGACCCGGCGACGCCGTACCAGGCGGGCGTGAACCTCGCGAAGGCGCTGAAGGGCGGGTTGCTCACCTTCGAGGGCACGCAGCACACGGCGTTCCTGCAGGGCAACGCGTGCGTGGACAAGGCGGGTATCGCCTACCTCGTCGACGGCACGGTGCCGGCCGACGGGACGCGCTGCGCGGGGTCGTGATCAGCCGAGGGGAGTCGGGACAGGCTGGTTCTCGTTCGAGAGCTCGACCTCGAACATCACCGGGCTGTCCTTCTCCGTCGGGGGCGGGACCTGCAGCCACAACCGCGCGAACCGCCGCGGCTCGGCGGCCGTGACCCACACCTTCACGTTCACGTCCGAGTGAATCTGGGGGAGCAGGCGCGTGGCGACCTTCGCGGCCAGAACCCCGCCGACGCGGTAGGTGTCGAGGCCGTGCACCGGCTCGCGGGTCTCGGTCTGCGGGTTGCCGAGTGAGCTGAGCAGATGCGCGAGCCCGCTGTCGGGGCCGAGGAAGTCTCCGACGGTGAACGTCGCCGGGCCCGACCAGGTCGCGCCGGTGCTGTCGTGTGTGGTGGCGTGGGTGCCGTCGAGGACGAAGGAGAGCTTCCGGTCGCTCGTCGCGTTCTCCAGCTCGGCCGTGCCGGCCGCGTGGCCGCCGTCGTCGAGCGTCGCGTCGCCGTCGACGGTGCTCAGCGGCAGGCCGGGCAGCACGCCGTTCACCACCACGGAGAAGTGCAGGCTGCGCACGCCGGCGAAGTTCGCCCCGGCCGCGCCGAGCAGGTCACCGGCCGGAGGCAGCGAGGGCGCTGTGCACCCGCCGACGAGACCGAGGAGCAGCAGCGCCGACAGGAAGTGTCGGCAGCGCATGGCGGTGAGACTACCCGTGGCCCGATCCTTTCGTACGGCGTCCTTCAAGCCACTGTCCAGGACGCCGAAGACGAATCAGACTCATCTCCCGTGACCGTCGAGACTCTTCCCGCGCCCCGCGTCCACCGAGCCTGGTTCGTGGCCGCGGCCGCGTTCATCGCCCTCCTGGCCGCGGCCGGGTTCCGCGCCGCGCCGAGCGTGCTGATCGACCCGCTGCACGAGGAGTTCGGCTGGTCCCGGGCGACGATCGGCGCCGCGGTCTCCGTCAACCTCGTGCTCTACGGCCTCTTCGCCCCCTTCGCCGCGGCGCTGATGGAACGTTTCGGTATCCGGCGCGTTGCCGCGACCGCCTTGTTCGTCGTCGCGCTCGGCGCGGGCGGCACGGTGTTCATGAGCACGAGCTGGGAGCTCATCCTGTGCTGGGGCGTGCTCGTCGGCGCCGGCACGGGCTCGATGGCCATGAGCTTCGCCGCGACCGTCACCACGCGCTGGTTCGTGCGCCACCGCGGCGCCGTGACCGGCATCCTCACCGCGGCCGGCTCGACGGGTCAGCTCGTGTTCCTGCCGGTGGTCGCCACGCTGGCGGTGAACGACGGCTGGCGCACGGCGTCGCTGGTCATCGCCATCGCGGCGCTCGCGGTGGTCCCCGTCGTGCTGCTCGTGGTGCGCGACCACCCGGCCGACCTGGACACCGTCGCGTACGGCGCGCCTGCGGGCACGGAGGTGGCGCACCCCGAAGTCAAGCGCGGTTCGGCGGGCCGGGCGATCAGTGTGCTGTTCCAGGCGATGCGCTCACGCTCGTTCTGGCTGCTGGCCGTCGGCTTCGCGATCTGCGGGGCGACCACCAACGGCCTGGTCGGCACCCACTTCGTGCCCGCCGCGCACGACCACGGCATGCCGCAGACCACCGCGGCGAGCCTGCTTGCGCTCGTCGGGGTGTTCGACGTCGTGGGGACCGTCGTGTCGGGCTGGCTCACCGACCGCGTCGACCCGCGGATCCTGCTCGGCGTGTACTACGCGCTGCGCGGTCTCTCGCTCGCGTTGCTGCCGCAGCTGTTCACCGACTCCGTGCAACCCAGCATGTGGGCGTTCATCCTCTTCTACGGTCTCGACTGGGTCGCCACGGTCCCGCCGACGGTCGCGCTCTGCATCCGCTCCTTCGGCGAGGCCGGCCCGATCGTGTTCGGCTGGGTCTTCGCGTGCCACCAGCTGGGCGCTGCGTTCGCGGCCTCCGCGGCCGGCGCCGTGCGCGACCAGCTGGGCGACTACGCCCTGGCCTGGTACGTGGCGGCAGGCCTAGCGGTGATCGCCTCGCTCGCGTCGGTGTCGATCACCCGATCCGGCAAACGCGAGCTCACGTTCGTGGCCTGAGGGGAGTTCGCGCATTGTGGACACTTCCGGCGCGTCGTGAAACATGTCGTTAACACGCCGTCGTTAGGGTGCGGCCATGGATCGCCAGCAGGAATTCGTGCTCCGGACCTTGGAAGAGCGCGACATCCGTTTTGTCCGGCTCTGGTTCACCGATGTGCTGGGGTTCCTCAAGTCCGTCGCCGTCGCGCCGGCCGAGCTCGAGGGTGCGTTCAGCGAGGGGATCGGCTTCGACGGCTCCGCCATCGAGGGCTTCGCCCGCGTCTACGAGTCGGACATGGTCGCGAAGCCGGACCCGTCGACCTTCCAGGTGCTCCCGTGGGAGACGCCGGACGGCGGGCCGTACTCCGCGCGCATGTTCTGCGACATCGCGATGCCCGACGGCTCGCCGTCCTGGGCGGACCCGCGCCACGTGCTGCGCCGACAGCTGTCGAAGGCCGGCGAAGCGGGCTTCACGTGCTACGTGCACCCGGAGATCGAGTTCTTCCTACTGTCCAACCTGCCCGACGACGGCAGCGAACCCGAGCCCGCCGACAACGGCGGGTACTTCGACCAGGCCAGCCACGCCACGGCCACGCACTTCCGCCGCCACGCCATCGAGACGCTCGAGGCGATGGGCATCTCCGTCGAGTTCAGCCACCACGAGGGCGCGCCGGGTCAGCAGGAGATCGACCTACGCTACGCCGACGCCCTCACGATGGCCGACAACGTGATGACGTTCCGGTATGTCGTCAAGGAGGTCGCGCTGACGCAGGGCGTGCGCGCGACCTTCATGCCGAAGCCGTTCACGGACCAGCCCGGCTCGGGGATGCACACGCACGTGAGCCTGTTCGAAGGCGACCGCAACGCGTTCTACGACGCGGAGGACCCGTACGAGCTCTCCGCCACGGGGAAGGCCTTCGTCGCCGGCCTGCTGCACCACGCCAAGGAGATCTCCGCGGTCACCAACCAGTGGGTGAACTCGTACAAACGCCTGATCAGCGGTAGTGAAGCGCCGACGACGGTGTCGTGGGGCCGCGCCAATCGCTCGGCATTGGTGCGCGTGCCGATGTACTCACCCGGGAAGGCGTCCTCCCGGCGGGTGGAGATCCGCACGCTGGACTCGGCGTGCAACCCGTACCTGGCGTACTCGGTGATCCTCGCCGCCGGCCTCAAGGGCATCGAGAAGGGCTACGAGCTGCCGCCGCCTGCCGAGGACAACATCTGGCAGCTGTCGGAGTCGGAGCGTCGTGCCGCCGGGTACGCGCAGCTGCCGCAGAACCTCGGGGAAGCGCTCGCGGAGATGGAGCGCTCCGAGCTGCTGCCCGACGCGCTGGGGGAGCACGTCTACGACTTCTTCCTCCGGAACAAGCACGCCGAGTGGGACAACTACCGGAGTGCCGTGACGCCGTACGAGCTGCGGACATTGCTGCCGGTCCTCTGACCCCCGGACCGTTCGAACCCGGCTCCCTCGCCCAGGCCTTCGTGCCGGGCGGGGGAGCCGGTTCTCGTTTCCGGCCGGCGGGCCGTTGCCCTCGGTGACCGCGGTGCGGGGTCGATTCGGCGCCTGACCTGCGGCGATGTCGTTAAGTGACCCCCCTGTTTTCGGGCCGTTGCGGGGCATGTAATCTTCTCTTCGTCGCCAGGAACACCGGGCCGGCGGGGCCGAAAGCCCCAAGGGATCGGGGCGCCAGGGCCGAGCGGGTTGACACCGCGAAACGGACCAGGTAATGTTCAGCGTCGGCCCACGAGCGGCCGCCGACTCTCTGCGAGTTACCTTGCAGGCTCGGCATGCTCGACCAAAAAAGCTTGAAACAACGCGGTGGTCTGGTTCGCCTGCTGGGTGGGCTGGGTTGCGGTGTGTTGCTTGAGAACTCAACAGTGTGCTAGTGAAC
>NZ_JBFAAJ010000061.1:0-21925 GCF_040639695.1 Amycolatopsis sp. NPDC023774 | reverse complement strand
TTTGCCACACGGCACGGCCGCGCCGCCCGGCCGTGGTCAGGGGGAATCGGCGGCCTCCCGGCGCCCTCGGGCCTCGGCTTCGTGCTGTGCGTTCGCCCGTCTGAGCGCCGAACATCAGCAGGTCAAGGCCTTTTTTGTCGAGGTGCTCGGCGTCGCCGGCATGGCCGTGGACGCGGCGGTCCGCTCGTGGTGGTGCGGCGGCCGTTCGTCCGTGATTCGGTGCCGGTCGTTCGCGATTGGTTGCCAGGGCAGGCGCCGGCGAAGAAGCTGGGAAAAGACAAGCCGAGTTCAGGGCGACGTTACCAGAAAGCCGCCCTGGCCGAACCCTCGACGGGCAACGGTGCCTGATTTCTGCCGACCGTTGCCGGGGGCGAACGTGAGGGAGGACGCCATGAGGTGGCAAACGCCTTGTTCCGCGCTGCTCGAGGCGTGCTCCGACGCCGGCCCACGCCGGTCTTGACGGATTGTTTCGCACTGTGTTCATACATTGCCTCGGAGCCGCGGCTGGTGGCGGTTATCCGCAGTGGAATTGCGCTTGCGCCGGCTGCCGAAAGGCTCGGACCAAGCCTGAAGCCGCGACGACGCACGCCGGGATCGCGGTCTCCGGAGACGGCGATCAGTGGTTCCTGCTCAACGCGACGCCGGACGTCCACCACCAGATCGCGGCGGATCCCTCGTTGCACCCCGGTCCGGAGATCAGGAAGACGCCGGTTGCCGGGGTGTTGCTGACGGATGCCGAGTTCGACCACACGATCGGCCTGCTGATGCTGCGCGAGGGGTCTTCGCTGACGGTGTACGGGACGTACCCCGTGCTGGAGGCGCTGAGCCTGTGGTTCCCGGTCCGCGAACTGCTGAGCGACTACGCGGACCTCACCTGGTCCCTGGTCGAGGCCGGCAAGCCGCTGGACCTGGACGATCGGGTGCGGGTGACCCCCTTCCTCACCGGTTCCAAGGCGCCGCGCTACGTCGGGGAGTCCCGGCTTCGCGCCCCGTCGGCGGAGTGGGAGGTCGGCTACCGCCTGGAAGACAAGGTGACGGGCGGGCTCGCGGTCTACGCGCCGACGCTGCCCCGGTGGGACGACAAGTTCGCCGAGCAAGTGGCGTCGGCCGACTGCGTCTTCGTGGACGGCACCTTCTGGACGGACGACGAAATGTCCAGCCAGGGTGCGGGAAGCCGGACCGGGCGCTCCATGGGACACATGCCCGTCAGCGGTGACGACGGTTCGGCCCGCGCGCTGGCCGCGCTTCCCGCGAAGCGAAAGATCTACACACACATCAACAACACGAACCCGATTCTCGACGAAGAGTCCCCGCAACGGCGTTGGGTGACGGACTTGGGCATCGAGATCGGCCGAGCCGGCTTGGAGGTGGAAGTATGAACCCGTGGTCTGCCGAGGAGTTCGAGGCGCACCTGCGGTCCATCGGAGAAAAGCGGTACCACCATCTGCACCCGTTCAACGAGCGGATGCACTCGGGCGCGCTGACCGAGGAGGAGTTCCGGGGTTGGGTGCGGAATCGCTTCTACTACCAGATGAACCTGCCGAAGAAGGACGCGTTCATCCTGACCAAGCTCCCCGGCCGGGAGGACCGCCGTCAGTGGATCCAGCGCATCATCGACCACGACGGGCGCACGGGTGCCGAGGGCGGTCTCGAGAAGTGGATTCGCCTCGGCGCGGCTGTCGGTCTGAGCCGCGAAGCGTTGTTCGACACCGACACGGTGCTGCCCGGAGTGCGCTTCGCCGTGGATGCCTATGTGGACTTCTGCCGCCAGAAGCCGTGGCTTGAGGCCGTGGCGTCGGCGCTGACCGAACTGTTCGCACCGGATCTGCTCAGCCGGCGGATCACCGACGTTGAGCACCACTACCCGTGGATCGCCTCGGAAGGCCTGGAGTACTTCCGGGCGCGGCTCACCCAGCAGCCCAAGGACATCGCGCACCTGCTCGAACTGGTGCTCACCAATGCGAAGTCGCGGGAACAGCAGGACGCGTGCGCACGAGCCCTGGAGTTCAAGTGTGACGTCCTCTGGAGCCTGTTGGATGCCGTGGAACTCGCGTACAGCAAGAGTTCGTGATGGACGAATCCGACTTGACGGCCATCCCGAAGCTGGCGACCAAGGCGATGCTCAAGCACGACAACGTCCGTGACGTGGAGCTGCTCCTGTTGCCGGAGCGGGTCGTGCTCCTGAACAAGTCCGGGGCGGCGATCTTGGGACTGTGCGACGGCAGCCGGACCGTGCGGCAGCTCGTCGACCAGCTCGAGCAGGATTTCGCGGCTGCCGATCTCGCGAACGACGTGATGACGTTCCTCCAGGACGCACGCGGACGGGGTTGGGTGGTGGTCTCATGAACGGCACGCCGCAGCCGTACGGCTTGCTGGCCGAAGTCACCCACCAGTGCCCGTTGCACTGCGTCTACTGCTCCAACCCGTTGGAGCTGCTCGATCGGCAGGACGAGCTCGCCACCGAGGACTGGTTGCGGGTGATCCGCGAGGCCAGTGGGCTGGGGATTGTGCAGGTGCACTTCTCGGGCGGTGAGCCCCTCGTCCGCAGTGATCTGGAGACACTGGTCGCCGAGTGCCGTCGCCTCGGCCTGTACACGAACCTGATCACCAGCGGCCTCGGGCTCACGGAGAGCCGGGCGAGGTCACTCGTCGCGGCCGGTCTCAACAGCGCGCAGCTGAGCATCCAGGGCGACGCCGCCGAGTCGACGAACCTGGTCGCGGCGAGCAAGCGGTTCGACAAGAAGGAGGCCGCCGCACGCATCATCCGCGACGCCGGCCTGCCGTTGAACATGAACGTGGTCCTGCACCGGGCGAACCTGTCCCGCCTGGACGCGATCATCGACGTCAGCGTTTCGTGGGGGGCCGAGCGGCTGGAGCTCGCGAACGCCCAGTACTACGGCTGGGCCCTGCGCAACCGCGATCTGCTGATGCCGACCAAGACCCAGCTCGA
Organism: Amycolatopsis sp. NPDC023774; assembly: GCF_040639695.1. Lineage (NCBI taxonomy): Bacteria > Bacillati > Actinomycetota > Actinomycetes > Pseudonocardiales > Pseudonocardiaceae > Amycolatopsis > Amycolatopsis sp. NPDC023774. Next base: position 18,975 of record NZ_JBFAAJ010000061.1, on the reverse strand, counting down.
CGACGCGGTCGGCGTCTACGAACGCCGGAAGGCCGAGCTCGGGGAGAGCATGGAGCTCCTCTGGATCCTTCCGGACTACTACGAGCCCTACCCGAAGCCGTGCATGGGCGGCTGGGCGCAGAACGCACTGACCGTCGCCCCGGACGGCACCGTGTACCCGTGCCCGGTGGCCGCGGAAATCACGACGATGACCTTCTCCTCGGTTCGCGACCACGACCTCGCGTGGATCTGGACGGAGTCCGAGGCGTTCCAGGCCTACCGCGGAACGGAGTGGATGCCAGACCCGTGCCAGAGCTGTCCGCGCAAGGAGCTCGACTTCGGCGGCTGCCGGTGTCAGGCGTTCGCCTTGACCGGCGACGCGGCGCGCACCGATCCGGTGTGCGTGCACTCACCCGACCACCACCTGGTGCAGGACGCGCTCGTTCGCGCCAATCAGGACGAGGTCACGGCCGACGGTGAACAGCTGCGCGAAAAGCTGGTGTACCGCCGCCCGACGGTCTCGGCGCGCCGGCTCTGACGGATGCCGTTCGACGGCCGGTTCGCCTCAGGTGACAAGCTGACTGAGCACGAGGCAGCAGCGCGTTCGGCCGAGGTCTTCGATGTCCACTACGCGGTGGAGCTCGACTTGACCGTCGGTGCGCTGAAGTTCGCGACGAACACGGAGGTCCGCTTCCAGGCTCGGTCCGGAGATGCGTTCGCCTTCCTCGACTTCGCGGGGCAAGTCGAGTCGGTCGAGTGCAACGGCCGTGAGCTGGGGCCGGACGCGCACGAAGGGACGCGCGTCCGGCTGGCCGTGCGCCCGGGCGGGAACACGGTTCGCGTGGCCGGCTTCGCGGCGTACTCGCGCACGGGCGAGGGGCTGCACCGGTTCCAGGACCCGCTCGACGGCCACGTGTACGTGCACACCAAGTTCGAACCTTTCGCGGCGCACCGGGTGTACGCCTGCTTCGACCAGCCCGATCTGAAGGCGACGGTCGAGCTGACCGTGACCGCTGACGCCGGTTGGGTCGTGGTCGCCAACACCGCCGTGGAGGAACCACCGACGCCGGCCGGCGGCGAGCGATCGACGTGGCACTTCGGCCGCACGCCACCGCTGCCGCCGTATCTGGTGGCGTTCGCCGCCGGCCCGTTCCGGCGGCTGCGGTCCAGCCACCGCGCCGTGCCGCTGGCGTTGTACGCGCGCGGCTCGCTCTTCGCGGAGCTCACCCGCGACGCGCCCGAGCTCTTCGACGTGATCGGGCGCGGGCTCGACTTCTACGGCCGGCTGTTCGACCTGCCGTACCCGTTCACCAAGTACGACCACGTTTTCGCGCCCGAGTACGTGTTCGGGGGGATGGAACACCCGGGCTGCGTGACGCTCAACGAGCGGTTCGTGTTCCGGCACCGGGTCACCGCGCAAGCGCGGCGAAAGCGGGCCGAGGTCCTGCTGCACGAGATGGCGCACATGTGGTTCGGCGACTACGTGACGATGCGCTGGTGGGATGACCTGTGGCTGAACGAGGCCTTCGCGACGATGATGGCGGTCGTCGCGCAGGCGGAAACGACGCCGTACGGGGAAGGCTGGACGGCCTTCGTCCACCAGGCCCTGCCGGCGGCCAGGCACGCCGACCGGCTGCCCACGGGCCACGCGATCCGGGTGGAAACCGCCGACACGGACGCCGCGCGGTCGAACCTCGGCCCGATCGTCTACCTGAGGGGCGCGGCGGTGCTCCACGACCTCGCTTCGCGCGTGGGCTGGGAAACTTTCGTCGCCGGCGTGCGGACCTTCCTGCGGACGCACGCGTGGGGCAACGCCGGCCTCGACGACTTCGTGGCCGCGCTGCGGAAGGTGTCGGACGAGAACGTGGACCGGTGGGTCGGCGAGTGGCTGCTGCGGCGTGGGGTCAACACGGTCGAAGTGGTTCGCGGCCGCCTGGTCCAGCTTCCCGAACCGGAGGTTCAGCCGCGGCACCTGACGATCCGGGTCGCCGCGTTCGTCGAACGCGAGGGCGAACTGGTGCTGCGGCACCGCGAGCACGTGTCGCTCGGTCCACGCGAGAGTGACCGTGACCTCGCCGGGTTCGCCGACCTGCTCGTGCCCAACGACGACGCGGTGCGCCACGTCAAGGTCCGGCTGGACCCGCGGTCCCGGGGGACGGCCCTGCGGCATCTGTCCACTCTGGACGATCAACGGGCGCGAGCGGTCGTCTGGGGATCGTTGTGGGACGACGTGCTCGACGCACGCCTGCCGGCCCGCAGCTACGCGGCGGCCGTTCTCACTCACGGCGTGCGGGAGGACGATGTCGGTGTCCTGGAAACGCTGGTGGAGCGGGCGGTGCGGGCGGTCGAGCTCTACGGAGACCCGCGCCGCAGGGGCCGGTTGCTCGACGCCGTGGCGCGGCGGGTACGCGCGCAACTGGCCGGCGCCGCACCGGGCAGTGACCGACGGCTGGTTCTCGCCCGGGCGCTGGTCGGTGTCGGCCAGGCCGAGGACCACGGCTTGCTGAGCGACCTCGTGCGCGGCCGGTCGCCGTGGCCGGACCTGGAAGTGGATCGGGATCTTCGGTGGCGGGCAGTGGTCCGCCTGGCCTCGGCCGGAGGCGAAGTCGACGGACTGCTGCGCGTCGCGAGGGAAGCCGATCCGGGGGACAGCGGCCGTCGGAACGCCTTGACGGCGGAAGCCGCGCGTCCCACCCGGGCTGCCAAAGAAGAAGCCTGGACGCGGGTGGTCGGCGAGGATCTCTCGCTCGCGGAACGGAAAGCCGTGATGGTGGGGCTGCGGCAACCGGGACAGGAGACGCTGCTCACCCCGTACGCGGACCGCTACCTGCGCGCGTTGGAAAGCCTGGCCGCAGCCGGCGAGCCTGAGTTCGCGCTGGCGTTCGCGCGGGGGTTGTACCCGCGGTTCACGACCGACGACCAGGTCGTGCTGGCCCGCACGGATCGCTTGCTGGAGAGCGGGTCGCTGCCCGGAAACGTGGGCAAGGTCGTCCGGGAGGAGCGGGCCGAGCTCACCCTCATGCGAGCCGCGCGCGCGTGCGACGCGGCACACTGAGACGGAAGCCAGATGGATGGCCCAAGGCCCCGGTGCTCTGTGCAGGCCGGAATCTTGCGCCAGCAGGAGTGCCGCCCGCGGGCGTCGGCCAGGTCGCCGCGACGGCGAGAAAGTGAATGGAACTGTTACCGTCTCGGAAAAGCAGCTGCGCGCCGAAACCCGGGACTTCGTCGCCGAACTATGGTCACCACGGGGAAATTGCGGCAAGCCAGGCAGAACGAATGGCTGTGAATCCAGGACGAACGGTGCCGGTGCCGCCACGGAGGGGAACGCGGGTCCCTTGACTGTCGTCCGTTCGTCGTGTTGAGTTTGCCGAACGGGTGCAGTTCACGGTCTCTTCGCCGCCGCCCGATTAACCCGAACGCCCGTATGTGGCGCGGTGCACGCCGTTCGTGTCCGCACGGCGCGCGTTCGTGGCCAACAGATTGACCACGCAAACCGCCCCGGGCACGCTCGTTGCACACCGGGAGCCACCGGTGTAGCCGACCACTGCTTTTCGGCGGAGCGAGAGGTGGAATCATGGTTCTTCCGTCAAAGATGCCTCAGCTCGCCGACCTCGATCTGCTGCTGTCAGTGGAAAGCTTTGGCAGCGTGGGAAAGGCCGCTCAGGCGCACAGTCTTTCCCAGCCGGCCGCCAGCATCCGGATCAGTGCGATGGAACGTCGCCTGGGTCTTCGGTTGCTGGAGCGTTCTCCTACCGGTTCGAAGCTCACCGAGGAAGGAGAAATGCTGGCGAAGTACGCCCGCAACGTGATGAGTGCCGCGCGGGAGTTGCTGGAGTTCGGATCAGGGGCTCCGTCCGCCGATGCCAAACGGCTGCGGGTCGCGGGCAGCCCGGCCGTTTCCGAGCATTTGATCCCTGAATGGCTGAACCGGTCCGGGTTCTCGTTCGGCGAGGTCCGGGTGGAGGTGCAGACCGGCAGCGTCGACGAGCTCCGCCGGCTGATCCGGGCGAGCCACGTCGACCTCGCCTTCATCGATGGCTGGTGCCAGTCCGGAAGTCACGTGCAGAAGCAGTTCGGCGATGACATGGTCACCCGGTACATCTGCGACGACATGCTGGCCGTGGTGGTCGGCTCGAAGCACCCGTGGGCAAGGAGGAGCCGTCCCTTGACGGTGCGCGAGCTGGCAGCCGCGCCCCTCGTCCTGCGTGAGCGCGGCTCGGGCCTGCGGGAGTTCACGGACGAACTGCTGGGAACTGACCGGGCCCCGCGCAGTTACGTCGAATTTCCCTCCAGTGCCGCGATCAAGCAAGCGGTCGCGACGAGCCAGCGGGTGACCGTGCTGAACATTTCCACCGTTCGGTCCGAGCTCACGGAAGGCCGGCTGCACCTGGTGGCCGTCGACCAGGAAATGCCGGCGAAACCCATCTACGCGGCATGGAGTGAGCGTCGGGATCTCCCGGAGTACGCGCGAGAACTGGTGGATATCGCGGCTTCGAAAGGCAGTCCGATGCCGGTTTTCGTGCCTGGGCAGAAAGTCAAGGGAAGTCGGCTCACGGTCGCGAAGACCACCACAAAAACGTAATACGACGGTCAACGTCGGTCGATTCGCAGGAGGATCAAGGTAGATGTCAGCACTGAACAAAATCGCGCGCACACTCGTCTCCAACCGGCGCGGTATTCTCGCTGCCGATGAGAGCATCGGGACGATGTCCTCCCGCCTGGAGAAGGTGGGGGTCGAGCCTACCGAGGAAAGCCGCCGGGTCTACCGCGAGCTGATCGTGACGACCCCCCGGCTCGCGGAATCGATCAGCGGCGTCATTCTCGCGGACGAGACGTTCCACCAGAAATTGGCCAACGGGCACACTTTCCCGCAGTTCCTGGATGATCTCGGGATTCTCGCCGGGATCAAGGTCGACACCGGGGCGAAGCCGCTGGCGGGAGCGTCGGACGAGAAGATCACCGAGGGGCTCGACGGGTTGCGCGAACGAGTCGCGGACTACGTGCGAGGTGGAGCGACGTTCGCCAAGTGGCGCGCGGTGATCACGATCGGCGACAACGTGCCGTCGGAACGCGCGGTGCACGCGAACGTGCACGCATTGGCGCGGTACGCGGGCCTTTGCCAGGAAGGCGGCCTGGTGCCCATCGTGGAACCCGAGGTGCTGATGGACGGCGCCCACTCGCTGGCGCAGTGCCGGCAGGTGACGACGTCCGTGCTGGAGGCGTTGTTCGAGGAGCTCGACCTGATGCGGGTGCAACTCGACGGCATCGTCCTCAAGCCCAACATGGTCGTGGCGGGAGCCGGCAGCTCGGAGCGGCCCTCGGTGGCCGACGTCGCCAAGGCCACGGTGGACACTTTGCGCGCGACGGTGCCGGCGTCCGTGCCGGGCATCGCCTTCCTTTCGGGTGGGCAAAGCCCGGAGCTGGCGACCCAGCACCTCGGGGCGATGCAGAAGCTCGATCCGCTTCCCTGGGAGCTCACGTTCTCGTTCGGCCGGGCGCTGGTCGGGCCGGCTCTGGAGACTTGGCGGGGCGACGAGGGCAAGCGGGCCGCGGCCCAGCAGGTGCTCTCCGACCGAGCCGCCGCGAACGCCGCAGCCCGCTGAGCGCCCGAGCCGGGGGGCCGTCCGCGGTGCCGGCGGCCGGCGCCTCCCTGAAGAGGGCGACCGGATCGGCGAGGTGGTCTGCCGGTCCGGTCGCCCTCGGTTCGGTGTTCACGACAGCACACCTTCACCGACCAGTCCGAGTGGAGTGAGGTTCATGGAAACCAAGGAATGGGGCACCGCCGGTCGGCCCGGCGGCACTCGCGCGGACGACCGGGCCACCGGCGTCGACGGACCCGATCACGCCCTTGCGCTCGAACTCGTGCCGGTCACCGAAGCCGCCGCGATCGCGGCGGGCCGGTGGGTCGGGCACGGTGACGAGATCAGCGGCAAAGCCGCCGCGGTCGAGGCCATGCACAACGTGGTCGGGTCGGTGCCGATGCGCGGCGTCGTGGTGCTCGGCGAGGACGGGAAGCGCCTGGTCAGGGGTCAAGAGGTCGGCTCCGGAGCCGGGCCGGCCTGCGACGTCGCGATCAACGCGGGTGACGGCGCGCTTTCCGTGGCCAGGGACGTGCCGAACGCGCTCGCGGCGGTTGTGGTGGCCGAGCGTGGGGCGCTGTACGACCCGGCGCCGGATCTCGCCATGGAGAAGCTGGTCGTCGGGCCCGGCTGCGCGGGCGCCGTCGAACTCGACCGCCCGGTGGCTGAGAACCTGCGCGCGGTTGCCGCGGCCAAGGGCGGCCGGGTGTCGGACGTCGTCGTCGCCGTGCTCAACCGGCCCTGGCACCGGGAGCTGGTGCACGAGATCCGCGACGCGGGGGCGCGGCTGCACTTGATCGAGGGCGGTGAGATCGCGGGGGTGATCGCCGTCGCTCGTCCCGAGAGCCCGGTGGACGTCATGCTGGGCACCGGGGGTGCGGCGGGAGGAGTCATCGCCGCGGCTGCCCTGTCCTGCCTGGGCGGGTCGGTGCAGGTGCGGCTGCGTTCGGAATCCGGTGTTCGCCCCGAGATTCTCCACACCGAGGACCTGGTTCGCGGCGAGCGCGTCCTGTTCTGCGCCACCGGGGTGACCGGCAGCGAGGTGTTGCGCGGGGTGCAGCAGCACGCCGGCCGGACCACGACACAGTCCCTGGTGCTGTGTTCGGGCACGGTGCGGATCGTCAAGACCGAACACCGATCCGCATGAGCGGGGACACCGCGACGTCCGAGCCTCTCATCAGGCGCTACCGCGGGCTGATCTGCGATCTCGACGGCGTGGTCTACCGCGGTGCGGACGCCGTGCCCCGTGCGGTGGAGACCTTGGACCGGGTGACGGCGGACGGCGTCCCGGTCGTGTTCGCGACCAACAACGCATCGCGCCCCCCGGAAGACGTGGGGAACCACCTGCGCGGGCGCGGGCTGGGTATCGCCCCGCGGGGCTGGTCGGTCGTCAACAGTTCGCAGGCCGCCGCGGCACACCTGGCGCAGCAGCTGCGCCCGGGGGCGCGGGTGTGCGCGGTGGGTGGGCCGGGCGTCGCCCAGGCACTCACCGAGGCCGGCCTGACGCCGGTCCGCGTCGCGGATCTGAGCGGCAGACCGGTCGAGGCCGTCGTTCAGGGGCTGGGCTCCGACGTCACCTGGACCGAGCTCGCGGCGGTGGGCTACCTCGCCGGCACCGGAGCCACCTGGGTGGCCACGAACGTCGACCTCACGCTGCCCACACCGTATGGCGAAGCGCCCGGCAACGGCGCACTGGTCGCCTTGGTGCAGACGGCGGTCGACGCGGCGCCCCATGTCGTCGGCAAGCCGCAGGCCGCCCTGTTCGACCTGTCCCGCTCCCGGCTCGGGACCGATCGGCCGGACACCCTGGTGTGCGGCGACCGGCTGGAGACCGACATCGAGGGCGCCAACTCGGCCGGCCTCGACTCGCTCTTCGTGCTGAGCGGGGCGTCGCGGCTCCGGGAGCTGGCCTTCGCCGGGCGAGCCGCGCGTCCGACGTATGTCGCCATCGATCTGGGCGGGCTGCTCGAGCCCGCACTGCCGTTGCCCGCCACCCCGCCCGAGCACTTCGTCGAACTCGGGCCGGACGCTGTCCCCCGCCCGCCGAACGGAGGCGACAACGGCCAAGCACTGCGGTCCGTCGTCACCACGGCGTGGGCCGCTCGCGACGCCGGTCGTGCGATCTCCGACGACGACGGCCGGTGGGGCGAAATCGAACGACAGCTCGGAATCCTCCGGCTGGATCAAGCCCGGTGATCGGGCTGCTCCGACAGCGCGCCTGAGGGGCTGCGCCGGTTCTCCCCGGCGCAGCCCTCCTGTCACTGTCCAGGCAGCGCGGGCGGTTCACCGGTGCGCTCGTAGTCGGCCAGCAGGTCGATCCGGCGCTGGTGGCGGCCGCCCTCGAACTCGGTGGCGAGGAACGCGTCCGCGATGCGCTCGGCCTCCTCGACGGTGTGCATCCGGGCGCCGATGCCGGCCAGCTGCGCGTTGTTGTGCCACCGGGCCAGCTTGGCCGTCTCCTCGCTCCAGGTCAGTGCGGCGCGGGCGCCAGGCACCTTGTTCGCGGCGATTTGTTCGCCGTTTCCGGAACCACCGATCACGAGACCGAGGCTGCCTTCGTCGGCGACCACGCGCCGAGCCGCTTCGATGCAGAACGGTGGGTAGTCGTCGTTCGCGTCATAGACCGAGGGGCCGACGTCGATCACCTCGTGGCCGAGCTCGGTGAGCCTTTTCACGAAGTGGTTCTTGAGTTCGAGTCCGGAGTGATCGGAGCCAAGGTAGATTCGCACGGGAGCAGTCTAATTCCGAATTCGTGAATCGGTGCTTCGTTATTCGCCGAGTGGGCATTTGAATGTTTGATAGGCCGATCGACGCCCCCCGGCCCGCACTCTGCCCGTCGGCGGGAGCGGGCGCCGCTCGATGCGGGTGCCCACAGCTCTTCACCGAGGCCAGGTGGTAGCGTTTTCGCAGGTGGATGAAGGGTGAGGTCGGCCAGGTGGCCGCCGCGCCGCGTGCCGCCGGTGAGCGTGGCTCCTCCACTCGTCGGCCTCAGGGCGCCGTTCGGCACCGGTTCCCGACCACTGGTTCAAGGTCGGTTGCGACAACTCTGTTAAATCGAAGATGCTCTTGCGTGACCGCGAAGTTTCGTGACGTTGTCCGCGAAATTGCGCGGATCACGAATGTCCGGTTTTGGCTCAGTCGCCGGGCGCAGCCAACAGCTGAGGAGGAAAACATGCAGTGGGAAACTCCGGAGTACACGGTCGTCGAGGTGTGCGCTGAGGCCACCGGCTACTTCTACCGGGGCTGACAGCCGGGCTCCACGGCCCGTGTCGCTTGATTTCTCGTAGCCGCGGCAGATGGCCGAAATCCGCGGCCGGGCTACGTCTGCGTTGCCACAAGGCCCCGGAGCGAGTGAACGTTCGCACCGGGGCTTTGTGTCGCATGCCGAACAAAGTGGGCAGCGCCTATCGAGAATGGACTCTTTTCCACAGTCTCCCTCCCCGGCGAACCTGGTTGATCTGTTGAGGTGGTTCAGGTGTCTCTTGAATTTCTTCCGCTGATAGCACTTGCCTTCGGCCTCAGTCTCGACAATTTTCGCTCGTCGATCGCCATCGGAACCATTCCCTTCGGCTGGCGTCGCGCGGTGCAGGTTGCCGTCGTCTTCGGAGTGTGGGACGCCGTGAGTCCGCTGCTGGGCGGGTTGATCGGGCACTTCCTGGGTGACTTCCTCGGGGACTGGGCGGACTACGTCGGGGCGGCCGCGCTCGGGTTGTACGGCGTCTACTTCATCGTCGGAGCGATCCGACACCCGGAGCCGGCGGAGGAAGATTTGGACCACCCGTGGGTGACGCTCTTCGGCATGCCGCTTTCGCTGAGCATCGACAACTTCGTCGCCGGCGCCGGTCTGGGGATCGCGGGCTTCTCCCTCATCGTCCCCATGGTGGCCTTCGGCGCCATGACGGTGATCATGTCGTTCGCCGGGCTCTTCGTCGGGCGCATGGCGGCCAAGGTCATCCGGATCCGCGCCGACCTGATCTGCGGCATCTCGCTGCTCGGCGCGGCGATCCTGCTGCCGCTGGTCTTCGACTGATCGGCGTGGCCGGGGAGGACATCCATGCCCGAGAATCCCGATACCCACGTCTACCGCACCTACGACAGGGTCCTGAGCGAGTCGCAGCCGGCTCGGCGGCGCAACCACCCCGCGGCGAGCGGCAACCCCAACGACTGGTGGCCGCACCGGCTCGACTTGAGGACCTTGCACCGCAACCAGCCGGCCGACAACCCGCTGGACGCGGATTTCGACTACGCCGCGCAGTTCGCGACGGTGGACCTCGACGAGCTGGCGCGTGACGTCGACGAGGTCCTGACGACCTCTCAGGACTGGTGGCCCGCCGACTTCGGGCACTACGGCCCTCTCGTGCTGCGGATGGCCTGGCACGCCGCGGGTACCTACCGGGTCAGCGACGGCCGAGGCGGTGCGAGCGCCGGGATGCAACGCTTCGCCCCCTTGAACAGCTGGCCGGACAACCGAAACCTGGACAAGGCGCGCCGGTTGTTGTGGCCGGTGAAGAAGAAGTACGGGCGCAGGATCTCCTGGGCGGACCTGATGGTCTTCGCCGGCAACCGGGCTCTGGAGTCGATGGGCTTCAAGACCTTCGGGTTCGGCGGTGGCCGAGCCGAGGTGTGGGAGCCCGACGAGACGTACTGGGGACCGGAACGCAAGTGGCTGGCGGACGAACGGCACAGCGGCCGCCGTGACCTCGACGAGCCGCTGGCGGCCAGCGACATGGGACTGATCTACGTCGACCCGCAGGGCCCGGCCACCAACCCCGACCCGGTGCTCGCGGCCCGCGACATCCGCCAGACGTTCCGGCGGATGGGCCTGAACGACGAGGAGACGGTCGCGCTGATCGCCGGTGGCCACACGTTCGGCAAGACCCACGGGCTGCTGGACCCGGCCGTGCACCTCGGCCCCGACCCCGAAGCCGCGCCGCTCACCTCGCAAGGCCTGGGCTGGGCCAACGAACACGGCACCGGCAAGGGCCCGGACACCACCAGCAGCGGGCTCGAGGGCATGTGGACGCGCACTCCCGTGACGTGGGACCACACCTTCTTCGAGACCCTGTTCGAGTACAAGTGGGACGTCGAGCTCAGCCCGGCCGGTCTGTGGCAGTGGATCCCGGCCGACGGCCAGGGCGAGGGCACCGTGCCGGACCCGTACGACCCGGACGAGAAGCACCACCCGGTCATGCTCACCACGGACTTGTCCTTGCAGGAGGACCCGGTCTACGAGCAGATCTCCCGGCGGTTCCTCGAGCACCCGGACGAGTTCGAGGACGCGTTCGCGCGGGCCTGGTTCAAGCTGACGCACCTCGACATGGGCCCGATTCAGCGTTACCTCGGGCCGCTCGTCCCGGCTGAACGGCTGATCTGGCAGGACCCCGTGCCCGAGCCGGACCACGAGCTCGTGGACGCCGTCGACATCGCCGCCCTCAAACGTGAGCTCCTCGAATCGGGCCTGACGGTGACGCAGCTCGTCTCCACGGCGTGGGCCTCGGCATCGACGTACCGCGACAGCGACAAGCGCGGTGGAGCGAACGGGGCGCGGCTGCGGCTCGAGCCGCAGCGGGGCTGGGCGGTCAACGAGCCCGAGCAGCTGGGTGTCGTCCTGCCGGTGCTGGAGGCGATCCAGGAGCGGTTCAACGCCTCACAGCCGTCGGGCAAGCGGATCTCGCTGGCCGACTTGATCGTGCTCGGCGGGTGTGCCGCGGTGGAACACGCCGCCGCGGCCGGTGGCCACGTCGTCGACGTCCCGTTCCGCCCCGGACGCACCGACGCGACCCAGGACTGGACCGACGTCGAGTGGTTCGACGCGTTGGAACCGCGGGCGGACGGTTTCCGGAACTACCTCGGCGAGGGCTTCTGGATGTCGCCGGAGCACCTGCTGGTGGACCGGGCGAACCTGCTGACCTTGACCGCGCCCGAGATGACTGTGCTGGTCGGCGGGTTGCGGGTGCTCGGAGCCAACCACCGGCGTTCGCCGCTGGGTGCGTTGACCTCGGCGCCCGGGACGTTGACGAACGACTTCTTCGCCAACCTGCTGGACCTGGGGACGCAGTGGGCGCCGAGGCGGAACGCGGACGTCTGGACAGTGGTCTACGAGGGCCGCGACCGGGACACCGGCGAGGTGAAGTGGATCGCGAGCCGGGTCGACCTCATCTTCGGGTCGAACTCCGAACTGAGGGCGCTCTCGGAGGTCTACGCGAGCGACGACGCCGGCGCGAAGTTCGTGCGGGACTTCGTGTCCGCGTGGGTGAAGGTCATGGAGCTCGACCGGTTCGACCTGCGCTGACACGCTTTGTTCAGCCGCGGAACTTGTGCACGTCGCAAGCGCAGTACATGAGCCGGCAGGTGAAGCACGCGGGCCTGTCGACGCACGCTATGCAGGGTCCGCAGTGCACCGGCTCGGTGTGCCGCGCGAGATCGCCGGACTCGTAGGAATCCCCGCAGTTGAAGCACGGCAGACGGTCGATCTGCTCGTCGTGGTGGGCCGTCGACGACTGGCTCATCGGATCACCTTTCGTTTCCGTCGCTGTCTTCCATGACCGAGGTGTGGCTTTCCCGGCAACGCAAAGGCACCCGTCCGGTGATCGAGGAGCCTCGATCACCGGACGGGTGGAAGGGGGACCGTCGGGAAGTCACCCCGGGTCTCGCATCAGTGGTGCTTTCCGGTCACAGGGAGAACGTGATCAGCGCGGCACCGTGACCCTGGCCGGACATGCCGGGGACGATGCCTTCGAGCCAGCCACCCCAGCCGACCGGCACCGAGATGTACTGCTTGCCGTCAAGGGACCAGGTCGACGGGCTGCTGTGGTGCCCGCTGCCGCACTGGAAGCTCCAGAGCTTTTCGCCGGTTTCGGCGTTCAGCGCCATGAACTCACCGGCGGGCGTGCCGGCGAACACCAGCTTGCCGGCGGTGCTCAGGGTCGACGCGGCCATCGGCATGTTGTTGAGCCGGTAGCGCCACTTCTCTTCCCCGTGGGAGTCGAACGCGCTGACGGACCCGGCCATGTTGTCGATGTCGACCTCGACGGCGGCACCCCAGTAGGGCATGCCTTCCTTGAACTCACGACGACGCCGGGTGGCCGTGGCGCCCACGTCGGCGACCGGCACGTAGAACAGGTCGAGGTCCGGGTTGTAGGAGGCGTGCGTCCATTCCTTCGCACCGGCGGGGCCGGGGAAGAAGTGGCAGGGCTCGCCTTCCTTGTCCGGGTACTTCCGCGGCGTCACCTTGCCGTCGCGGGTGATGACGCCCCAGTCGATCCGGTCGACGAACGGCGTCACGTGCTGCAGCTCGCCGTTGGTGCGGTCCAGGACGAACATGTACCCGTTCTTGTCGAAGTGGGCCAGCAGCTTCTTGCCGTCCCGCTCGAACAGGGTCATCTCCATCGTGGAGTCGTAGTCCCACAGGTCGTGCGGCGTGAACTGGTAGTGCCACTTGATCTCGCCGGTGTCGACGTCCAGCGCGACCACGCTGTCGGTGTAGAGGTTGTCCCCTTCACGGACCTCGCCGTCGAAGTCGGGAGCCGGGTTGCCGGTGCCCGCGTAGTACAGATTCAGCTCCGGGTCGAACGTTCCGGTGACCCAGTGGTTCGCACCGCCGCGCTGCCAAGCTTCGCCGTCGTCGGGCCAGGTCTCGGAGCCGGGCTCACCCGGCTTCGGCACGGTGTAGGTGCGCCAGCGCTGCTCGCCGGTCTCCAGGTCCCAGCAGTCGATGTGCCCGCGGACGCCGTACTCGCCGCCGGCGGAACCGGTGATCAGCGTGTCCTTGATGACCAGCGGCGCGATGGAAGCGCTCTCTCCCGCGCGCACGTCACCGATGGTCTTCTGCCAGACCTTCCGGCCGTTGGTGGCGTCGAGCGCCACCAACTGGGCGTTCTGGGTCACCATGTAGACCTTGCCGTTGGCCACCGCGCAGCCGCGGTTGACGTTGGCGCAGCACAGGGTCACGTCGATCGGGATCGCGTGCTTGTAGCGCCACAGCTGCTCGCCGGTCCGGGCGTCGAGCGCCCAGAGCCAGCCGTCCCACCCGGTCACGAACATGACGCCGTCGACGACCAGCGGGCTAGCCTCGAACGCGTAGGTCGACGTCGAGGCGATCATGCCCGTCGCGCTGGCCTGGTGGATCCAGGCGACCTTCAGGTTCTTGACGTTGTCGACGTTGATCTGGTCGAGCAGGCTGTGCCGCTTGCCGTCGTAGGCGCCGTAGTACGTGATCCAGTTCTGGGACTCGTTGCGCGCGTCGAGGATCCGCTCGTAGTTGATGCCGCGGGTCACGTCCGGAGCGCTGTGCGGCAGGTTGGAGAGCTTGCTGTGGTTGAACGCCTTGCCGGCGTCGACGTATTCGAGGGTCATGGTGAGTCCTGCCTTTCTACGGCCGGGGCTGGGCGGGTCGGTCGAGCTTGGCTTCCGGCGGAACTTCGCCGGACACGACGATGGCGCCCTGCAGGCCCCGGCCCTCGTCGTTGCCGGCCGGCGAGCCGTACCAGTAGCAGCCAGGGCCGTCCAGCTCGAGCGTCGCGCTGCCCTTCGAGTGGTTCAGCAGGCCGATGAACTGCCTGTCGCCGTTGCTGGGCAGCAGGCACGCGTGGGTGTTCTTGTCGTCGTTGATGATCGTCAGCTCGAGGATGCCGGCGTGCGGCATGATCAGGACCCCCGGCTCCCACGTCATCGCGTCCTCCGGGATGCGGATGGTCCCCTCCATCGTCCCGTCGGGACGCTCGGTCGCCCTCCCGATCGAACCGGTCCCGAGCACGGCACCGATGGTTGCCTTGTTCTGTCCGCTGAGCTCGGCCAGGAGATCTTCACGATCCTGAGTAGCCGTCATCGGACGTCACCTCCTCGTCAGCAAAAATGAAACTTCTGACAGTTTTCGCGGAACACATCACTTGCGCGAATTCGCGTACTTTCTCGAGTGCCGCGCCACAACTGGGGCTTTGCGCGGCGGTCACAGACGTTGGCCGGGCTTGAATTCCGCTTTGGCCCGAGCGCTGATTTCCTACCCTGTAACGAGATTGAACTCTACCGCCGGGCAAAGGGTTCCGATATGCGTTGCCACAGATCGGCCAGACCCCGCCGTTCTCCTGACGAGAGGTACCGTTCGTGCACTGCGCCAACGGTCTTCTGCGGCAAGGGAAACCCCGTCAGGCCAGGACCGGGGCCATCAGATCTCCAGCGCCCGGCGCACCGCGGGGGTGTTCCGCCGGGAAACCGGCACCATCGTTTTCGCCTGGTCGTCCATGACGAGGAACAACTCGCCCTTGTACCGGCGCTCGACTTCCCTGATGCGGCTGAGGTTCACCACGTACTGGCGGTGCACGCGCAGGAAACCGGAACCGCCGAGCTCGGTCTCGAGCTTGTCTAGGCCCGGCGAGGCGGATCGCAACCGCCCCTGGTCGGTGGACAGCCACACGTCGCTGCCGTCCGATTGTGCGAACGAGACCTCGGGGAGCCGCAGCAGGACCATGCGGTTCTCGCGCGTCGCGATCATCCGGTGCGGCTGCGCGCGAAGCGGGCTGTCGCCGCCGGCCCGGGGCAACGGATCGCCTTCCGACACCCCGAACGAGACCAGGGTGCCGATCAGGTGCCCGGACAGGAACACCGGCCGGATGCTGATCGGCGTCGGTTCGCTGGAGAGCCGGGTGAAGATCTGCGTCGAGCCGACCCAGTCACGGTTGCGGGCGGCCTGCTTGGCGGCGTACTTGGTGGCCTGGATGAACTCCGGCAGCTCCGGCTTCCACCGCACCGCGGGATCGGGCGCCGGCGTGGAGCCCGGGATACCGAGGAGCACGCCCGCCGTGTCGTCGGCGAGCACCACCCGGCCCGCGGGGTCCACGGCCGCGAGCGCCGCGACCGGGCGTGACCGGGCGTGGTTGAAGGCGGCCATCAGCTCGGCACCGTCATCCTGGGCGCGCTTGCGCAGGATGCGCTGCGTCATCGTGGCGGCGTTGCCGAGCCAGGTGGCCGTCGCCGCGGGCGGCTCGCTGCGCCAGCACGAGATGTTGAGGACCGCGATCGGTTCCCTGGTCACGACGTCGCGGACCGCCACGCCCGCGCAGGTCCAGTCGTGGAAGGCCTGGCACCAGTGCTCCGCACCGCGGATCAGCACGGGGGTGTAGGACATCAGCGCGGTACCCATGCCGTTCGTGCCGGTGGCGCCCTCCGCCCAGCAGAACCACGGCGCCAGGTTGGCGTCGGCGGCGACGCTGCGCGTGGCCTGGTCGCCCCACTGGGCCAGGACGCGGCCGGAGGCGTCGGTGATGGTCACGATGCCGCCGAGGCTGCTGACCTCGCGGGCCAGCGACGCGGCGCGGAAGCCGAGCTCGGCGATCACGACGTCGTGCTCCAGCGCGTGGTCGACTTCGGCGACGGCTACGGGGGCTTCGGTGAGGTACGGGTCGACCCGGTACTGGTCCCGGCAACGTTGCCAGGAAATCGCGATCTCGGGCCGCACGCCACGCAGGTCGTCCTCGCCCCGCACGAACCGCTCCCACGCTCCGTGTACCGTGGCATCGCCGCAGCTGCGAGAGGTCGGGTCGAGCCGGCGTACCTGTGTCATCTGAGACCGCCTTTGGTCTGGTGTGCCACCCGGACGACACCCCGGCGCCGGGGTGCCGATGACCGCTCGGGTGCGGCCCGACGTGTCGGGTCGCACCGCGTCGCTTCGCCGCCGACGCAAGCTAAACTCTTCGCCGATTCGAGGGCAAGCAGACTGTGCTGACGGTGGGCGAATGTCGTACGAACGGTCGCGGGGCGGCAATTATCGGTTGCCATCCGCCCATCAACGGTCACGGGTCCCCGGCTCCGACGATCATGGATCCGCGCGCGCACGCAAGATCATGTGCGGTCTGCCGGCTCCCGGGCCGCGGCGGTTTGCCTTGTGGTTTTCGACAAGCACTCTTGACAAGCAGCCCGGCGGCCGGGTTTTCGAGTGCTGACCAGGGCAACCAGTGGGCGGCCGGTTCGGCTCGGCTAATTGATGTTGTGCGACAAGGTCTTCTGGTGTCGCAGGAGCCGCCCGCTTTGGCGGTTGTTCGGCCGGATTGCTCCGTAAATCCGGCGGGCCGTAGCTGATCGTGTATGTCTACAGCTATGTGGCTGAACGACGCGAAGGTGTCTTGAAATGCCTGCGGCATCGAGTTAGTTTGTAACTTCCGTCACTGCCCGGTGGTCCCCTGGGGGGTCCCGGCGTGCCTGGCGACAAGGAGGTCGCGATGACCGGGAGAGTGCCGCCGCTGACGATCGCGCCGAGCAGGCCGACCGGACGTGCCGACGTGGCGGATGGCGCCTTGGTGACCACATCGTCGGCGCGAGAAGTCGCTCGAGCCTGGGAAAACTTTGCCGCCGGCGAAGACATCGAAACGGGGGTCCGACCCGAGATCCTCGCTTCGTGGTACCGATGTCGCGATCGGTACGAGGTGGACCGGAGGTTGGACGTCGCTCCGGGAGCGCTGGGTGACGACTCCCCGCGAATCGACAACGGCGTGATCTTCACGGCGCTCGGCGGTCTCGGTGCCCTCGCCGGTCAGGAAGTGGAACAGGATGGCGCCGTCGTCACCGTCACGGACGGCGACGGGCGCGTTCTGGGGGCCTGGGGTGACCCGTCCGCGCTGCGGCGGGCCGAGCTGCACAACCTCGCTCCGTGGTCGTCCTGGTCGGAAGAGTGCACCGGCACGAACGGGATGGGAACCTCGTTCGAGGTGTCCGGCCCGGTCACGGTGACCGGGCCGGAGCATTGGTGTGAAGCCTTCCACCAATGGGCCTGCGCGGGCATTTCGATCCGCGATGTGGTGACCGGGGTGCCGGTCGCGTCGATCAACATCTCGCGGTGGAACGCGTCGCTGTCCAAGCTCGTGCCGTCGTGGCTCACGAAAGCCGTCACGTGCGTCGAACAGGAGATCTACCGGCGCGCCGTCTACGAGGCGGACAAAGTGATCTCCGAGTTCAACAAGAAGTGCGCCCAGGCCAGCGGTCCCTTCATGGCGATGGACCGGGGCGGAAACGTCATCACAGCCAACGAGGCGGCTGTCGCGTTGCTCGGGTTGGCCGGTAAAACTCCCATCGTCGCGGGGGCGATCGAGCCGGCGGAACGCTGGATGCCGGATATCTCGGGGCTTCCTGAGGTTGTGCGGTGGGCCAAGGAGCGGGCACAGGGCAGTACACAATGGAGCGGCTACGCGTACCTTCCGGTGAGCCCGGGTGAGGACGCGACTCCGTTGACCATGCGGCCCGTTGTCGACTCGAACCACGTGGTGGGCATGCTGTGCGTGTTCGGGGTGCAAGAGGGCGAGCCGTACGAGCGCACTGCGCAATCGGGCGTCGGCCCGCTGCCTCGGCGCGTGATCGGGATGCGCAACGATCGGCTGGTCCTGCTCGCTCCGTCGGAGATCCGCTACGCCGAGGCCGACCGGAACATCGTCTGGCTGGTCACGGAACGGGGGCGAATCCAGGCCGCCACCCGTGGCCTGGAAAATGTCGAGCGGTTGCTGACGCCCTACGGGTTCAGCCGCGTGCACCGCCGTTTTGTGGTCAACCTCCGCCGGGTGGCGGAGCTGGAGCGGGGCATCAAGGGCGAGCTCTTCCTGATCATGGATTCCCGCTCCCACGAGTTCGTGCCCGTTTCGCGGCGCCACGCACCGGAGCTCCGGCGACTGCTCGGCGTCTGAGCGAGACCGGGCGGGTCGACGAGAATCACGGGCGCGCGCGGGCGGAAACGGCCTCCGCCTGGGCGCGCAATCCCGCCACGGCGTGTGCCGGATCGTCGGCGGCGTAGACGGCCGAGCCGGCCACGAAGCAGTCGACGCCGGCCTCGGCCGCCTGTTCGATCGTGTCGGCGTTGATGCCGCCGTCGATCTCCACGACCAGGTTCAGGTGGCCGGTGTCGACCATCCTGCGGGCCGTGCGCACCTTGCCGAGCATGTCGGCGATGAACTTCTGGCCGCCGAAACCGGGTTCCACGGACATCACCAGCAGGGTGTCGTAGTGCTTGAGTACGTCGACGTACGGCTCGAGGGGTGTGTTCGGCTTGATCGCCAACCCCGCCTTCGACCCCGCGGCGCGCAGGTCCTTCGCGAGTTTGACCGGGTCGTCGGCGGCCTCGACGTGCACGGTCACGTTGTAGGAACCCGCTTCCGCGTAACCGATCGCCCAGTGATCCGGGTTCTCGATCATCAGGTGGCAGTCCAGCGGTAGGTCCGTGGTGGCCAGCAGCGACCGCACGACCGGCAGCCCCAGAGTCAGGTTCGGCACGAAGTGCGCGTCCATGACGTCCACGTGCAGCCAATCTGCTCCACGGCCGGGTTTTCCTTGCACGGCAGCCACTTCGTCGGCGAGCCGGGCGAAGTCGGCGGAGAGGATGGACGGTGCGATCAAGGGCTGGTTCGACACGTCGCCAAGCGTAAAGCCGCAGGGGTTGGCG
>NZ_JBFAAJ010000060.1:10326-22565 GCF_040639695.1 Amycolatopsis sp. NPDC023774 | reverse complement strand
GCCTGGCAGCAGCCAGTAACGACCACTCACGATGGATGACCCCAGGCGTACCGCGCTAATCTCTAGGTCGCAGGTTCGAGTCCTGCCGGGGGCACCACCAGCGGAAATGCCGCGCGCGGTCAGCGCGCGGCATCCGCCGACGGCGAAAAATCTGCGCACGGCACGGGTCGCGTCGACAAGGTCGACAGCGCCCACTGTGGACGGCCCGCCCGAGCCGCCGATCTTCCACACGACCGGACGTCGGATCGCGCAGCGGCCGAATGGGCCAACAGTTCCGGGCCGAGTTCCACTTGAGACACGCTTGTTATCTGGCAGCGCCACGCGGAATGCGCGACGGAACGGTCACGCGCAGCCACAACAACCCCACCGAGGACCCCGTGGACCACAACGAATCGCGAAACCGGCGGCGCGCCGGGAACCGGGCGGCGCGCGCGCTGTTCGACGAGGCGCGGCGCGCCGGGCTCGTGCGGCGGCACCTGCTCAAGCTGCACTACCTCGCCGATCACCCGCAGCACGGCGAAAACCCGGTCGCGCCGTTCCTGGTCGGCGGCACACCGCGTCGACGCCGCCGGACACCACCCGCGGTTCAGCTGGTGTTCGACTTCGCGCCGGAAGCGGAACCGAACAACGACAGGACAGCTCCCAGACAGTCCACATCGGACGCTGCCTGACGCCCGACCGTAGGCGAACCGTATCGTCGAGTGACGAAAGGAGGGGCCGTGGACGTCGAGCAGGTGCGGGAGACCGCCACCGAACCGTACGTGGACGGGGTGCCGGTGCTCAGAGTCGTCGACGTCGTCGGGCGGCAGTCCGGGGAGTCGAGGCCGGTGGTGCTGAACGTGACGGAGCTGGGCGGCCGGCAGTACGTCTGCGCACCCGACGGCCGCGGCTGGGTGCGCAACCTGCTCGCCGCCGGGTATTGCCGCGTGGAGCGCGACGGGCCCCAAGGTCGGGACACCGTCCGGCGCGTCCGGCCCGTCGGCGACGAAGAAGCACAGCCCGTGCTCCAGGTCCAGGCCACGAACTTCCCGGACAGTCGGCCCACGACTGTGCTGCGCCTGGAGCCCTTGACCTAGCCCCAGACACCCCATTAGGTGATGCACGTCATCTATCGCTCCCAAATAGATGAGAGGCATAATCTAAACAAGGAGATCGACCCAGTCGAAGGAGTCCCGGAGATGTCGCAGACCATCACCCCCAGCCAGCTGACCGCCCCGAACCTCACCATCGAGGCCGGCAACGGCGTCACCTACGCCTACCGCCGCTTCGGCAACACCGAGCGCGACGTGCGCCCACTCGTCTTTCTGCAGCACTTCCGCGGCAACCTCGACAACTGGGACCCGCAGCTGGTCGACGCGATCGCCGCCGAGCGCGAGGTGATCCTGTTCGACAACACGGGCGTCGGCGGCAGCTCGGGCGCCACGCCGCGCACCGTCACCGCCATGGCGCACGACGCGCTGGCCTTCCTCGACGCGCTCGAGCTCACCGACATCGACGTGCTCGGCTTCTCGCTCGGCGGGTTCGTCGCGCAGGAACTCACCCTCATCCGACCCCTGCTAGTGAACCGGCTCGTGCTCGCCGGCACCAGCCACGAAGGCGGCCACGGCTTCCACACCTGGACCGGCGAGACCGGCAACGCCGCCATGTCCGACGAGCCCGCCGCCGAGCACCTGCTGCACCTGTTCTTCGCGAAGACCCCGACCGGGGTCGCGAAGGGCTGGGAGTTCGTACAGCGCATCTTCACCCGGACCGAGGACCGCGACGAGGGCGTCTCGCTCGCCACCCGCGACGCACAGCTCGACGCGATCAGCGCTTGGGGCATCCCCGACCCGAGCCGCCTCGCGCGCCTCGCCGCCATCACGCAGCCGGCGATGGTCGCCAACGGGGACAACGACATCATGGTCCCCACGCCCAACTCAAAGGTCCTGGCAGACCACCTGCCCAACGCCCGCCTCGCGATCTACCCGGACGCCGGACACGGCTTCCTGTTCCACTACGCCACCGAGTTCGCCGGTGACGTCAACGCCTTCCTCGGCTGACCCTCCACATCGGACAATGGTCCGGCACCACCGTGCCGGACCATTGTCATGCGCTCAATCAAAAATCCACAAAGGCCTCACTCATGTGAGGTCTCGACCACCCGCCGGCGCGCGGCTTCCAGGATCTCGTCCGACAGGGGATCCCCCGCCGTCCCCCTCGCCAGGTACAGCGCGCCGACCAACGTCGCCAGCGTCGCCATGTGGTCCTCCCGCGTCGCGGACTCGCCGTCGAACTCTGCGAGCAAGTCGAGGAACAACCGCACACCGTCGGCATACGACTTGCGCAGCGGGCTCCCTTGCCCGTCCCGCGCCGACTCACCGCCGAGCGCCGTCGCGGGACAGCCTTCGCCAGGCGCGTCCCGGGACTCCTGCGACATGTACGAAGCCGCCAGCTCCGCGCGACGCTCGCTCACCGAAGCCTCGGGGATCTGCCGCAGCCGCGCCGCCAGCTGCTCGAACGCCTCCGCCGCCGCTTCCCCGGCCAGCGCCTCCTTCGACGCGAACTGCCGGTAGAACCCGCCCTGCGTGAGGCCGACGTCGCCCATCAGCTCGGCCACGCTGACACCGCCGACACCCCGCTCGCGGAACAGCCGCGCGGCTGCCGTGACGACCTCGCTGCGGTGCCGATCGGCTTCGGCTCGCGATACGCGTCCCATGCGTCCTCCTCGGAGAAACCTCCCCTCATGATATATGACAACCGTCATCTTTTCCTCGTCGACGACCGTGACGCCCGCGACAGCCCACGCAAGCCCGAGCGACCGGCCCATGACACGTTGGAGTGACCAAAGGGGTGGAACCACCGAAACCCGGGCATTTCCCGAAAGCGGAAACCCCGCATCCGAAGGAAAGGACGGCGGAGATGAAAACCCGAATCGCTTCCTGGGCCACGGCCGGCGCACTCGTGTGCGGCGGGCTGGTGGCCACCGCCCTGCCCGCTGCGGCCGACCCGGTGCCCGGCAACCCGGACCGGTTCTACGCCTACTGCTCCATCGACGTGCTCGGGTTCCCCTTGGCCTACACGGAAACCGACGCCGCCCACGCGTCGCACGAATGTTCCTACGTGCTCTACGGCGTGGACCTCACGATCGCCTGCGAAAGAATCTGACCACAACCGCTCAAATCTGCCCGGCCCACGATTCCACTCGCTCGGTGCCGATGTCGGTGTCGTATCCGTGACCCGGGTGCACCATCGTTTCATCGGGCAGCACGAGCAATTTCCGGCGCACCGAATCGTGCAACGTCGAGGAGCTCGACAGCACGTCGCCGGTCATGCCAGGGCCACCGGACAGGAGCGTGTCGCCGCTGAAGAGCAGGCCTTCGTCGGGCAGGTGCAAACACACCGAACCCGCCGTGTGACCCGGGGTGTGCAGCACAACCACCGGTGAACCGGCGACGGTGAGCACCTGCCCGTCGGCCAGCTCGGCGTCGGGACGGCGGCCGGGGTTGACCCGGGCCCACAGCTTGGCGTCGCCCGGGTGCAGCAGCACGGGCGCGCCCGTCGCGTCGGCCAAGGTGAGCGCGGCGTCGGCGTGGTCGTTGTGCGCGTGGGTGCACAGGATGCCCAGCACGTCGCGGCCGTCGATCGCGGCGGCGATGGCGGTCGCGTCGAAGCCGGCGTCGACCACCAGCACCTCCTCCTCGTCGCCGAGGAGCCAGATGTTCGTGTCGACCGCGAACGACACCCCGTCGAAGCGGTAGTTCCCGGCGGTCACCGTGAGATCGACATCCACGCCCGCGACGATCGCACGCACCAACCGCCGCGGCGGTCTCAAATAGCGACAGCTCAGCGCGGCCGCAGCCCGTCGACGAGCGTCGCGATGGTCCCGTCCACCAGCTGCGCCACCGGCCGCGCCCCGCTCATCCCGCTGGTCACGAGCGAGGCCAGACCCTGCAACGTCGCGAAGATCGCGAACGCGACGTGCTCACCCGCCACCACGTCGCCGCCCGCCTGCGCCCGGGCGATCATGGCCGACGTCGCCGCGAACGTCCGGTCGGCCACCGCCCGCAGGTCACGGGCGTCCTCGCGGTTCTTCGCCGCGAACATCAGGTCCAGCAGCGCCGGCCGCCGCGTCGCGAACCCGACCCACGCCCGCGCGAACGCCAGCAGCGTGGTCGCGAACGGCGCACCGTCGTCCGCGCGCGCCGCCGCGAGCTCCTGCCCCAGTTGCTCGAAACCCCGCTCCGCGAGCGCGTCGAGCAACGCCCGCTTGTCCGCGAAGTGCTGACGCGGCGCCCCGTGGCTCACGCCCGCGTCGCGCGCCAGCTGCCGCAGCGACAGCTCGTCCGGCCCCGACTCCTCCAGCACCCGCTCGGCGTTCTCGAGCAGCACCGCCCGCAGGTTGCCGTGGTGATAGCTGGTGCGCCCCTCCGTCATGGCCCAAACCCTACGCGGGTGTAGGCAGCGACCACACCTTGACGAACCCCGCACCGCTCCCTAGGTTGTCCGGACACAGGACGTCGGACATCCCATGTCCTGCACTTCTCGCCCCATCCCCACTGACGAGGAGGCGGAAGGTGCCACGGATCCGCAGGTTCGGGACGACTCTGCTCGCGGCAGCCGCACTCGGGCTGTCGTTCACTCCCGCGGCCACGGCCGCGCCCGCGCACCACGGCTGCACGTCGTCGGTGCCGTTCATCTCCGGCTCCGAGGGCTACGACACCTTCCGCATCCCCGCGGTGGCGCGCGCCGCCGACGGGTCGCTGGTGGCGTTCGCCGAAGGCCGGCGCGACTCGGCCGGAGACTCCGGCGCCATCCGGACCGTGTCGAAAACGTCCCGCGACGGCGGCTGCACCTGGGGCCCGCTGACCGTCGTGGACAGCAACGGCGACAACACCGCCGGCAACCCCACACCGGTTGTGGCGCGCGACGGCGAGCTCGTGCTGCTGACCGTCCACAACGGACCGGTCAGCGAAGCGCAGATCGTGTCCGGCACCGCGTCCGCGCAGGACACCCGCCGCGTGTTCGTGTCCAGCAGCAGTGACAACGGCCGCACCTGGACATCGGCCCGCGACATCACCGCCGAATCCAAACTGCCCACCTGGCGCTGGTACGCCACCGGTCCGGGGCACGCTACCCTCCTGCGCCACGGCCCGCACGCCGGCCGGATCGTCGTGCCCGCCAACCACTCCAGCGCTCCACCCGCCGGCTCCACCGACTTCGGCACCGAGGCGAAGTACTACGGCGGCCACGACCTCTACAGCGACGACAACGGCCACACCTGGCACATCGGCTTCACCGATGGCGTGATCGCCGCCAACGAGACGTCGATGACCGAGCTGCCCACCGGCGCGCTGTACTTCACCAGCCGCAACCAGGGCTCCGCCGCCGACCACCGCGCCGACGGCTACAGCTTCGACGGCGGGAAGACGCTCGTGCGGCCGTACCAGGTGCAGCCGGGGACCTCCGGCACGAAGGTGGAAGGCAGCGTGCTGCAGACCACGATCCCCTGGCTGCTGCTGTACTCCGGTCCGGCTGACCCGGCCACCCGCGCCGTGATGCAGCTGCGGCTCAGCTCCGACGGCGGCCGCACGTGGCACCCGGGCCGCACGCTGACGAGCAACCCGGCGGGCTACTCCGACCTCGTGCAAGCCGATCCGGCGACCGTCGGCCTGCTCGACGAGACGGCGGACCGCCGGGCCGTACGAAAGCGTGGTGTTCCAGCGCATCCCGCTTTCCGACGTGCGCTGACCCACACCTCGGTCCTGCCGTGCCTGGGGGTGCGGCAGGACCGAGGGCCGGGGCGAAAGGGGGCACGACGATGACCGAAGACCGGTGGATCCGGCGCTACCACCCGGCGGACGACGCACCGGCGCGGCTGGTCTTCCTGCCGCACGCGGGCGGTTCGGCGTCGTTCTTCCACCCGTTCTCGAAGGCCCTGTCCCCCGACGTCGACGACGTGCTCGCCGTGCAGTACCCCGGCCGGCAGGACCGGTTCGGCGAACCGCCGCTCACGCGGATCCCGGACCTCGCCGAGGCCATCACGCAGGCGTTGCTGCCGTGGCTCGACGTGCCCGTCGTGCTCTTCGGCCACAGCATGGGCGCCACGCTCGCGTACGAAGTCGGCCTCCGGCTGGAAGCGCGGGGCTCCGGGCCGCACGCTGTCGTCGTGTCCGCCCGCCGCGCCCCATCCCGCGCGGGTGACGACACCGAACACCTGCTCGACGACAACGCCCTGCTCGCAGAAGTCGCGAACCTCAGCGGCACGGACCCGCGCGTGCTCGCCGACGAAGAACTGCGCGCCCTCGTCCTCCCCGCGCTGCGCGCCGACTACACCGCCGCCGGAACCCACACCCACCTCGACGCCCCGCCCCTGGCCGCGCCCATCCACGCACACGCCGGCGCCGACGACCCGCGTGTGACCCCCGAAGACGTCCGCGCCTGGGCGGCGCACACCACCGGCGGCTTCGGCTTCACGACCCACCCCGGCGGCCACTTCTACCTCACCGAACGGCTTCCGGACGTCGTGGCGGCACTTCGGAAGACCCTCGTGATCACCCAGTAGGGTGCGCGAAATGGGACTGCGAAAGGTCCTCACCGGGTTCGGCAAGACCACCGCCTTCGCCGCGCTCGGGCGGGCTCTCGTCCCGGTCGACCGCGTGGTGTTGCGCGTGACCGGCGGACGCCTCGGCGTCGGCACTCCGCTGGGTCTGCCGACCCTGTTGCTGACCACGATCGGGCGCACGAGCGGCGAACCGCGCCAGGTGCCACTGCTCTACGTCGAACGCGACGGCGGCTACGTCGTGATCGGCTCCAACTGGGGCGGCGAGAAACAACCCGCGTGGTCGGCGAACCTGATCGCCCAGCCCGAAGCGACCGTCAGCGTGCGCGGGCGAACCACTCCGGTCCGCGGCCGGCTCCTCGAAGGCGACGAGCGCCAGGAGATGTGGGACGCCGTGGCCCGGTACTGGCCCGCCTACGACACGTACGCCGTGCGCGCCGCCCATCGCGAAATCCGCGTGTTCCTCCTCTCGCCTCGGTAGCTTGTGCCATTCGGCCGAGTGAAGGAGAGGCGGATGCCGCACTACGCGATCCTGATCTACGAGCGCGAGACGCCCGGCGGCGTCGCGGATCTCCCGCCCGAGCTGCTCGAAGAGCACGCCCGCGTCGAGGACCGCATCACTGCTTCGGGCGGGACGCTGATCGCCGGCTACGCCACGCAGCCTTCCGCCATGACGCGGTCGTTGCGCGGCGGATCGGTGACTCCCGGCGCGTTCGCGGTGAGCCCGGAGGCCATGGCCGGCTTCTTCATCGTCGACGCGCGCGACCTCGACCACGCCGTGGAAATCGGCGGCTTCGTCCCGGTGCTCGACGGCGGCGTCGAGGTCCGGCCGCTGCTCGGCGGCTGAGCTTCAGCGCACGAGCACGGGCGCCAGGCCGAACACCGCGAACACCGCGGGGTCCTGGAAAGCGACTGTGTGCGCCACTCGGCCGTCGGCGATCGAGAACACCTGCAGCGTGTGCAGGCGGAAGTCAGAGCCGCCCCAGCAGTACGCGGCGAAGGCGGGCTGGCCGTTGGCGTGCGTGCGCTGCAGCTGCCAGCGTGTGCCACGCATCTCGAACACGCGCGCCAGGAAGCGGGCATAGTCGTCGCGACCGCGGTACCAGAGCGGGACGGGCGGCATCTCCAGCACGACCTCGTCGGTCAGCAGGGTCACCAGCGCGTCGACGTCCGCCGCTTCGAACGCCCGGACGTAGTCGTCGATCACGTCTTCGCCCGACTCGGTGAGCTCGTCGGCCGACACCCCGGCGACGCCGGCTCGCGCGCGTTGCAAAGCGCTGGTCACCGAGGCCGTGGTGGTGCCGAGCAGCTCGGCCACCTCGGCGGCGCTGAAGTCGAGCACGTCGCGCAGTACAAGCACAGCGCGTTGACGCGGGGGCAGCAGCTGCATCGCCGCGACGAAGGCGAGCCGCACGCCCGAGCGCGCGGCGGTGACGGCAGCCGGGTCGTCGGGCAGCGGCTGCAACCACGGCACGTCCAACGCCGGCACGAGCGGCTGCAGCGGGTCTTCGCTCGGGCCGCCGAGCCCCGTCGGCAACGGACGGCGGGCGCGGCCTTCGAGCGCGGTGAGGCACGCGTTGGTCGCGATGCGGTAGAGCCAGGTCCGGATCGAGGCGCGCGTGCTGTCGTAGCGTTCCCACGCGCGCCAGGCGCGCAGCATCGTCTCCTGCACGAGGTCCTCGGCCTCGTGCACCGAGCCGAGCAGGCGGTAGCAGTGCACCACCAGCTCGGCCCGGTGCGGACCGGTGCTCGCCGCGAAGTCGGGCACGTCAGTGCGCCGGGGCGTTGCTGTAGGCGGCGACCGACCACGAGCCGGCCGCCCGGGTCAGGACCCAGGTGGCGATGCGCTCGCGCTCGGCCGGCAGGGAGTCCTCGCCGGCGAACAGGATCCCGGCGCGGCTGACGACGATCGCGGTGTCACCGTCCACACGCACGTCCTGCGGCTTGTCGACGCCGCGCGAACCCTTGAGCGGGCCGGCGAACGCGGCGCCCATGTACTCGCGCACGGCGGCGCGGCCCTGGTGGAAGACGCCGGGCATCACCACGGTCGCGTTTTCGGTGTACAGCGCAGCGAAGGCCTCGGCGTCGTTGTCGGCCCAAGCGGCGTAGATGTTCTTGAGCAGGTCGCGGATCTCGGCGGGCGTGGCGGCGGTGGTCATCGTGGTGGTCCCTTCCGTGAAGTGGCTTCGCAGGGACATACCGGCGGGCCTCCCGGAACTCATCGCTGAACCGGCAGAAACTTTTCGGCCCGAGATTGCAGGTAGCGGCGCTCGGGCAGGCTCGAGGTCCGCTTGGCCGCCCGGAGGTAGTGGGCGTGAGCCGCGTCCGTGTCGCCGGCGAGCTCCAGCAGGTGGGCCCGCACGGCGTCGAGGCGATGACCCTGCTTGAGCCGGCTGTCGTCCTCGACGGTGTTCAGCAGAGCCAGTGCGGCGGCCGGCCCGTCGACCATCGCGACGGCGATCGCGCGGTTGAGCGTCACGACCGGGCTCGGCGCGAGCTCCGCCAGCACGTCGTAGAGCTCGACGATCTGCGGCCAGTCCGTGGTCTCCGTGCTCGCCGCGCGGTCGTGCAGCGCGGCGATCGCGGCCTGGACCTGGTACGGACCCACGGGTCCTCGCCCGAGGGTGCGGCTCACCAGCTCCACGCCTTCGACGATCAGCGGCACCGTCCACAAGCGACGGTCCTGGTCGGCCAGCGGCAGCAGCGCGCCCTCGTGCGTCCGCGCGGGGCGGCGGGCGTCGGTGAGCAGCATCAGCGCGAGCAGACCCGCGACTTCACCGTCGTCGGGCAGGAGCGCGTGCACGGCGCGGGTCAGCCGGATCGCCTCCGCGGTCAGCTCCACGCGGTGCAGCTCTTCGCCCGAAGACGCGGTGTAGCCCTCGTTGAAGATCAGGTACAGCACGTGCAGCACGACCTGCAGCCGCGCGGGCCAGTCCTCGGCCGAGGGCTCGGCGAACGTCGACCCCGCGGCCGCGATGCTCTCCTTCGCGCGGGTGATCCGCCGCGTCATCGTGGCCTCGGGCACGAGGAACGCGGTCGCGATCTCCGCCGTCGTCAGGCCGCCGACCGCGCGCAACGTCAGCGCGACCTGCGAGCTCGGCGTCACCGCCGGGTGGCAGCAGAGGAACAGCAGCGTCAACGTGTCGTCGTGCTCCGGCGCGCGGTCCTCGCCCGGCCCCGGCACCGCCTGCGTGACCTCTTGTGCGGCCACGTTTTCTTCGCGCCGGCGCCGGGCGCTCTCGCTACGCCAGAGATCGGTGAGCCGCCGGGTCGCGACGGTGAGCAGCCATGCGCGCGGGTTGTCCGGCACGTCCCCGTCGGCCCACTGCTCGACGGCCGCGAGCAGCGCCTCCTGCACGGCGTCCTCGCACGCTTCGAACTGGCCGTACCGGCGCACCAGCACCCCGAGCACCTGCGGCACGAGGGGCCGGAGCAGTTCGATGTCCATCAGCCGGGCTCGGGCTCGCCCTCGGCGCCGGCGAAGAACGCGACCGGGCGGACCTCGATGCCGAGGCCCTCGATGCCGGCGTCGGGGATCATCGCGGCGACCTCGAGTGCGCGTTCCCGGTTCTCGCACTCCACGAGGTAGAAGCCCGCGAGGAACTCCTTCGACTCGATGAACGGCCCGTCGGTCACGACTGGGACGCCGCCGCGCACGCGCACCACGGCGCTGTCGGCGGGCGCGCCGAGCGCCTGGGTGTTGATCATCTCCCCCGAAGCGCGGATCTTTCCGATGAAATCCCCGTGCCCGGTCATGACCGCGTCCTTGGCCTCCTCCGGGAGTCCATCCCAGACTTCGGGGTTCATGTGCATCGTCAGCAGGAACTTCACGTCGTCCTCCCCAGGGCCGGATCCTGACCGGCTCCAACTTAGCGGACGCGACCGGCTCCGGAAGCGCTCCGCGGCTCCAACAGGCCGGTGACCAGCATCGTCCGAGGATCGCGCGAACGTCGCCAAGACCGGCAGCACACCGAACGCAGCCGCGCCGAGGAGCAGCAGCTTGCGGCGCCCGACGCGGTCGCCGAGCGTGCGGATCGTGATGAGGAACCCCGCGTTCAGGAAGCCGTAAATGTCGGTGAGCCAGAGCTGCTGGACCCCGCTCGCGCGCAGCTGGTGTCGTTCACACAGTCCTCTTCGGGGGTCACCGCGGCGCTGCGTTCTCCCGGCGGCGAGGTCTCGGAGGTAGCAGCCGATTACCTGATCGCGGCCGACGGGGCGCGTAGCCCGGTCCGCGAGGCGCTGGGGATTCCGCGCAGCGGCTATGGTCACCTTGCGGACAACCTGGACATCGCGTTCCGCGCCGACCTCACGGAACTGGTGCGGGACAAGAAGTTCAACCTGTGCCAGATCGAGAACCCGGCGGTGTCGGGCGCGTTCGTGTCGGTGAACGGCACCGACCGCTGGCTGTTCTCGACGTCGGACTTCCCCGGTTCCGCGACCCTGGGTGACGACGGCTGGCGCGACCTGCTGCGCACCGTGGTCGGCGTGCCGGACCTCGAGGTGGAGGTGCTGAGTCTGATGCCGTGGGAGTCGGGCATGTACGTGGCCGACCGCTACGCCGAGGGCCGCGTCTTCCTCGCCGGCGGGGCCGCGCACGCCATGCCGCCGATGGCCGCGGCCGCCGCGAATACCGCGATCGGCGACGTCCACAACCTGGCCTGGAAGCTCGCGGCCGTGCTCGCCGGGTCGGCCTCACCCGCACTGCTCGACACCTACCACGCCGAACGCCACCCCGTCGGCTACGCGACGGCCGAGTTCTCCAGCCGCGTCAGCGGCCACCTCGGCACCATGATCGCGTCCGTGACCAGCGGCGAAGTCCCGGTCGACCCGGTCACCGCTGTCTTCGGCGTGCAATACGACGAGGGCGCCTTCGTCCCCGACAGCCGCGGTCCCGCGCCCTCCGACCACTACGCACCCGGTGGCCGGCCCGGCACCCGCGTGCCCCACGCCTGGGTCTCGCCCGGGTTGTCCACTGTGGACCTGGCAGGCCCGGGCTTCGCGCTCCTGACTTCGCCCGGCGAGACACGCTGGACCGCGACGGCCCGCCACCTCGGCCTCCGCACCGTCGCGGTCCCCGACCCCACCTGGCTCGACTCCGTCGCCCTCTCACCCGATGGCGCCCTCCTGCTCCGCCCCGACGCGGTGGTCGCGTGGCACTCGTTGTCCACCGTCCCCCTCGCCGACGCCTGTGCCCGCATCCTCGGCCAACCGGCGGCCGTCGGTGGTTGACCACTCGCCCGGGGCGGGCGTCCGACGCGGTTCGCCCCCGCGCTCGGCCCAGCTCATCCGCCCACCACGCTCGGCACTGTTCAGCGACCGAGGTACTCCACCGGATCTCTCGCCCAGCCCACATGCGCGTCAGGCCGAACCAGTGCCTCCCCTCCGCGCCGCCTCGCGCAAACACCACCTGGCCCGGCCGGAGCGGGAGGCGGTAGTCACCAACGAAGACGTGACTGCCACGCAACGGCCGGCACGGGCCGCCGCCCAGGCAAACCAGCTCACCGGCCTAAGTGCTCCACCGCGTCCCACCCAGGCACCATGCGCGTCAGGCCGAACCAGCCGCTCCGCGTCGCCCCGCGCAAACACCACCTGGTCCAGCCGGCTCGGGAGGCGGTAGTCACCAACGAAGACGTGACTGCCACGCAACGGCCGGCACGGGCCGCCGCCCAGGCAAACCAGCTCACCGGCCTAAGTGCTCCAC
>NZ_JBFAAJ010000060.1:0-10228 GCF_040639695.1 Amycolatopsis sp. NPDC023774 | reverse complement strand
ACCGCATCCCATCCAGGCACCATGCGCGCATCGGCCGGACCAGCACCTGCCCGCACACACGACCTGGCCCGGCCCGCTCGACAGGCGCTGATCACCGACGAAGACGTGTCCGCGACGCGACCGCCGGCACAGCGGCCTCCCGGGCAAACCGAGCTCACCGGCCGAAGTACTCCATCGGATCCCCCACCCAGCCCACATGCGCGTCAGGCCGGACCAGCACCTCCCCGTCGCCCCGCGCGAACACCACCTCGTCCGGCAACCGGGCCGGGCGGTGGTCACCGACGAAGACGAAACGGCCACCCCGCAACTGCTCGTACAACCGGCCCCCAGGAAGCGCACGGTCCTCAGCACGGGCGCCGACAAGTCGGCCCGCGCCGGCCGGCGGTGCGTAGCGGATGCCGACACCCGAGATCACGCCGGCGACGCGGCGGGCGAGGGGGGCCGCGGACAGGACGGCGCCGAGGAGCCGGTTGCGGGCTTCGCGGAGAACCAGTGGCCTGATCATCGCCAGGCGAATGATCGCGCCGCTGCTGTGCAGGACGAGGCGGCCGACGGGGCGGCGCTCGGTTTCGTAGGTGTCGAGCAGGCTCTCCGGCAGGCGGCCGGCCAGGACCTCGACGAGCTTCCAGCTCAGGTTGGCCACGTCCTGGAGACCGGTGTTCATGCCCTGGCCGCCGGCGGGCGAGTGGACGTGGGCGGCGTCGCCGGCGAGGAAGACGCGGCCGCAGCGGTAGTGCGGGGCCTGGCGCTCGTCGCTGTGGAAGCGCGAGAGCCAGCGCGCGTCGCGCATGCCGAGGTCGGTGCCCAGGGAGCGGCGGGTGATGTCGCGGACCTCGTCGAGTGCGAGCGGCGCGTCGTCCGGGACCTGGGAGCGCCGGTCCCAGGCGAAGACGCGGTAGTAGCCGTCGCCGAAGGGGGCGACGAAGGCGAAGCCATCGCCGACGCCGTTGACCATGAGGAGGTCGTCGGGCGGCGAGTCGAGCCGGACGTCGGCCAGCATGATCGATTTCAGCACCGAACGGCCGGGGAACGGCAGGCCGAGCTGCCGGCGCACGACGCTGTGCAGCCCGTCGGCGCCGACGAGGTAGCGGGCGCGGTAGAGCTGGCCGTCGGCGGTGGTGACGTCGACGCCGTCGTGGTCCTGGGCGAGCGTGCGCACCTCGGCGCCCCACACGAACTTTGCGCCGAGCCGCTCGGCGCGGGAACGAAGGATCTCCTCGGTGTGGGTCTGCGGTGTGATCAGCAGGTAGCCGTAGCGCGAGGGCAGCTTCGCGAGGTCGATCTCGACCCGGTCGAACAACCGCAGCTGACGCAGGCGCGCGCCGGTGGTGATGAGCTCGTCGGCGACGCCGCGCACGTCGAGGTGCTCCAGCGTGCGGGCGTGGACCCCGAACGCCCTGGTCAGGTTCGATCCCGTGGTCCGCCGTTCGAGCACCGTCACCGCCACACCGGCTTCAGCGAGATCCCCCGCGAGCAGCAGCCCGACGGGTCCGGCTCCGACGACCAGCACTTCCGATTCCATGTCGACCCCCAAGTCAACATCTGTTTGCCAACACCTGTTGGCATCCAGTAGACGCCCCGGTACCGGTCCTGTCAACGCCTGTTGGCCTACAGTTGTTGGCATGACCTCGAACCGGCCCCGGCGCTCCGACGCGACCCGCGCCGCGATCCTCGACGCCGCCCGCGAGCGCTTCGCCGCGGACGGCTACGAGCGCGCGACGATCCGCGCGATCGCGGCCGACGCGGCCATCGACCCGTCGATGGTGATGCGCTACTACGGCTCCAAGGAGAAGCTCTTCGCGGCCGCGGCCCACTTCGACCTGCGCCTGCCCGACTTCACGCAGCTGCCGCTCGAAGACACTGGCACCTTGCTCGCGCGGCACGTGCTGGCGCGCTGGGCGGGCGACGAGACGCTGTTCGCGCTCTTGCGCGCGGGCGTCACCAACGAGACGGCGGCCGAGCGCATGCGCTCGATCTTCGCCGACCAGCTCGGACCTCAGGTCGCGAAGGTGTGCCCGGACCCCGCAGAGGCGCCGGTGCGTGCCGGGCTCATCTCGTCGCAGGTGCTGGGCCTGGCGCTGTGCCGGTTCGTGCTGCGGCTACCACCGGTCGCGGAGATGACCGAGGACGAGGCCGTGCGCTGGCTCGGGCCGACGCTGCAGCGCTACCTCGTCGGGTACTGACGTCACTCGAACCGCGTCGCGTCACCCGCGCCGTAACGGACGATCTCGGCCTCACCGGACGAGAAGTCGACCACCGTGGTCGGCTCGACGCCGCAATCGCCGGAGTCGAGCACCGCGTCGAGCTGGTGATCGAGCTCTTCCTTGATCTCCCAGCCCTGAGTGAGGGGCTCGCCGGAGTCGGGCAGCAGCAGCGTGCTCGACAAAATCGGCTCCCCCAGCTCGGCCAGCAACGCCTGCGTGACCACGTGCTCCGGGATGCGCACGCCGACGGTCTTCTTCTTCGCGTGCATCAACCGCCGCGGCACTTCCTTGGTCGCGGGGAGGATGAACGTGTACGGCCCGGGCGTAGTGGCCTTGATGGCCCGGAACACCGTGTTGTCCACGTGCACGAACTGCCCCAGCTGGGCGAAGTCCTGGCAGACGAGCGTGAAGTGGTGCCGGTGGTCGAGCTTGCGGATCGCCCGGATCCGCTCCATGCCCTCCTGATTGCCGAGCCGGCAGCCGAGCGCGAAGCAGGAGTCAGTGGGATACGCGATGAGCCCGTCTTCACGAAGCAGGTCCACGACCTGGGCGAGCGAGCGCCGCTGCGGGTTCTGCGGGTGCACGTCGAAGTAGCGGGCCATGCGCCGAGCTTAGGGGTGATCCACCTCGGGGGCCGGGCGGGGCGCGCCAGCGAGCGGCGAGGCAAAGTGTCGGCGTGCACGCTCTCTGGTCCACGGACGAACAGTGGTCACTCCTGCTCCCCGTGTTGCTCGCGCTGGTGCTGAGCACGGCGATCGGCCTCGAGCGCGAGGTCGACAACAAACAGGCCGGCCTGCGCACGCACACTCTGGTGGGCGTGGGGTCGGCGGTGTTCATGCTCGTGTCGAAGTACGGGTTCGCCGACCTGCTGAACACCGACCACGTGGCGCTCGACCCCTCGCGGATCGCGGCGCAGATCGTCTCGGGCATCGGGTTCGTCGGCGGCGGGTTGATCTTCGTGCGCCGCGACGCGGTGCGCGGGCTGACAACCGCCGCGACGGTGTGGCTCGCGGCGGCGGTCGGTGTCGCGTGCGGCGCGGGGCTGCCCGTGCTCGCGGTGGCGACGACCGTGGGACTGATCGTGATCACTCGCGGTTTCCCGCCGCTTTCCCGGTTCGTGGCACGGCATCGGCGCGAACCACCCATTCTGCGGCTGAGCTACTCCGACGGGCACGGAGTTTTGCGAAACGTTCTCGCGGGCTGTACCGAGCGCGGCTGGGTCGTCCACCAGGTGGCGGTCGACCGGGAGACGGTTTCCGAAGAGGGGCAACGGATCGCGGTCGTCACGCTGCGGTTGCAGGGGCGCGGTGATCTTGCGGAGTTGACCGCGGAACTCGCGGAACTGCCCGGTGTGCGGAGCACCGCGACGGGCGCGGACGATCCGCTCGAAGATTGATCGTCTCCCCGGCGCCCACCGCGACCCGGTCTTCAGGCACACTGGACGGCACACGGAAACCTCGGTGCGGCAAAGGGAAACTGCGCGCCCGAGGAGAAACCAGCCAAATGGGAGGTGAGGCCATGGCCCCCGAAGGTGGTGAGGACCTGACGTCCGTCGAGCCCCGTTTCGACCCGGCATGGCGCGGCTATCACCGAGGCCAGGTCAAGGAATTCGTGGCCTGGGCCCAGGAAGAGCTCCGCCGGGTGGCGGCTGAACGCGACGCGGCGATGCGGCGCGTGGCCCGGCTGGCGGGGCACAACCGCGAGCTGCACGCGAAGATCGACCGCATCAGCCGTACCCCCATAGAAGCCGACGCGCTCCAGGAACGATCACGGCGCATGATCGAGCTCACTCGCGAAGAAGCTTCGGAAATCATCGCGCGGGCAAAGGAAAAGGCGGAGCAGACGCGTCTCGACGCCGAGGCCGAGGCCGTGCGGCTCACCGAGAAGGAACGCGCGCTCGTCGCCGCGGCCGAAGAAGATCGCCGCCGCCAGTACGCCGCGCACGAGGAGTTCATGCGCCGCGCGGCCGCCGAGCGCGCCGCCGCGGACGAGGCGGCCGCGAAGCAGCGCCGCCGCATGGAGGAAGACCTCACCGAGGCACTCCACCAGCGCCGCACCGCGACGATCACCGAGCTGGAAGCCCGGCGCACGGAAACGCTGCGCGACCTCGACGTCCACCGCACCGAGACGTTGCGCAAGCTGGAGACCGAGCGCATCGAAACCGAGCGTGACCTGGCTGCCCGGCGCGCGGCAACGGTGCGCGATCTCGAGAACCAGCGCACGGAAACCCACCGCGCGCTCGCCGCGCAGACCGCCGCGGCGCAGACGGAGGCCGACACCCGGATCCGCCGGGCGACCGAGTACGCCAACGACATCGTCGCCCGAGCCGACGACCGCGTCGCCGAGCTGACGGCCATCCACCGCCGCCTGAAAACGGCCCTCACCGGCACCCGCGAACTCCTGGCGTCGGCGACTGCGGCGCTGGACCCGCAGCCCGGCGACACCGACACAGCCGTGCCCGTCCAACGCCGCAAACCGGCGCTCACCGAGGCGACCACAACCGGCTGACCTGCGGGTGTCTCATTCGCACAACTTCTGCCGGGGCTACCTGAGCAGGGGTCGGCAGCCCGGCTTTTCACCCGGCCCGGCGTGGATCGGCCCGCGGAGATCACGTGCGCCCTTAAGTTGGGGCCATGACCGTCACCGGGCCGAGAACGACGACGCGGTTGCTGCTGGTCGTCGTGTGCGTGGTGGTGCTGGCGACGGCGACCACGCTCGCCAACCGCGTTCTGCCGGGCTGGGCGTACCCGGTCTGCGGAGTCCTGACGGCGGCGGTGCTGCTCGCGCTGGCGTTCGGCGCCGGGTACTCGCCGGCCGATCTCGGCGTGAGCCGCGCGACGCTCGGGCGGGCGACCGTCACCGGGCTGATCGGGGCCGCGTTCTTCCTGGTCGTCTTCGGCGTCGCTGCTGTGGTACCGGCGTTGCGGACCGTCTACGACGACGGGCGCGTCGGCGATCCCGACCTGCTGCAACTGCTGTGGCTCACGCTCGGACGGATCACGTTCGGCACGGTGATCGTCGAGGAGATCGCGTTCCGCGGCGTACTGCCGGCTCTGCTCGGCGCGCGCGACGACCGCTGGCGGTGGGGGCCGATCCTCGGGGCGTCGGCGTTCTTCGGGCTGTGGCACTTCCTGCCCGCGCTGGCCGTCGGGCGCAACGCGGCCGTGCACGCGGCGCTCGGCGGTATCCCGACGCAGCTGCTGCAGGTGCTCGCCATGGTGGCGGCCGCCGCGGCGGGCGTCTTCCTGTACGCGTGGCGGCATTTCGGCCGGGGCGTGCTGGCCTCCGTGCTGGTGCACTTCACGACGAACGTCGGCGGGCTCGTCATGGCGGTGGCCGTCCGGGCGTGAATACGCATACCCCGTATCGGATACGTAGGGTGGGTATACTGGACGACGTACAGGTGCGAACGAAGGGGACGATGCGCGATGACGGGCTACGGCAACGAACGGGATGCCTATCTGAAGCGTCTGCGCCGCATCGAGGGGCAAATCCGCGGCCTGCAGCGCATGGTAGAGGAGGACAAGTACTGCATCGACATCCTCACGCAGGTGTCGGCGGCCACGAAGGCGCTGCAGTCGTTCTCGCTGGAGTTGCTGGACGAGCACCTGGCCACCTGCGTCGTGCAGGCCGCCGCGGCCGGTGGCGAGGAAGCCGACCTGAAGGTCCGCGAGGCCTCCGACGCGATTGCGCGGCTGGTCCGCTCGTAGGTCCGGACAGCGGAAGAGGGGCGCCCCGGCCGGGGCGCCCCTCTTCCGTTCAGCGCGGCTCAGCGTGCGGTGCGGAAGCCGCGCAGGCGGAGGCTGTTCGAGACCACGAACACCGACGAGACGGCCATGGCGGCGCCGGCGATCATGGGGTTGAGCAGGCCGAACGCCGCCAGCGGCAGAGCTGCGACGTTGTAGGCGAAAGCCCAGAACAGGTTGCCCTTGATCGTGGCGAGGGTGCGCCGCGCGAGGCGGATGGCGTCGACGGCGGCGCGCAGGTCACCGCGAACGAGGGTGAGGTCGCCGGCCTCGATGGCGGCGTCGGTGCCGGTGCCCATGGAGAGGCCGAGGTCGGCTTGGGCGAGGGCGGCGGCGTCGTTCACGCCGTCGCCGACCATGGCGACCACGCGGCCCTCGGACTGCAGCCGCTTGACC
Source organism: Amycolatopsis sp. NPDC023774 (assembly GCF_040639695.1). Classification (NCBI taxonomy): domain Bacteria; kingdom Bacillati; phylum Actinomycetota; class Actinomycetes; order Pseudonocardiales; family Pseudonocardiaceae; genus Amycolatopsis; species Amycolatopsis sp. NPDC023774. The sequence goes on along the minus strand of NZ_JBFAAJ010000060.1, from coordinate 3,882 downwards.
ACCGCGACCTTGTCTTCGGGCAGGACTTCGGCGATGACCTCGTCGATGCCGGCTGCCTGCGCGATCGTGTGGGCGGCGCCCGCGTTGTCGCCGGTCAGCAGGACCGGGGTGAGGCCGAGGGCGCGGAGCTCGGCGACGGCTCGAGCCGAGGTGGGTTTGATCGTGTCGGCGACGACCAGTACCGCACGCGCTCGACCATCCCAGGCCGCGAACACCGCGGTGGCGCCCTGCTGCTCGGCCGCTGCCTTGGCGTCGGCGAGGGGACCGTCGACGTGAATGCCCCAGTCCGCCAGGAAGGCGGCGCGGCCGGCGAGGACGGCGGTGCCGTCGACGAGCCCGGTGACGCCGAGCCCCTCGGTCGAGCGGAACTCCTGGACCGCGGGCAGTTCGCCGATGCGGTCGCGGGCGCCGGCCACGATGGCTTTGGCGATGGGGTGTTCGGAGGCGTCTTCGACGGCTCCGGCGTAGCGCAGGACCTCGGCCTCGGTGACGCCGTCGGCGGGGTGGACGGCCGCGAGGCTCATGCGGCCAGTGGTGACGGTGCCGGTTTTGTCGAGCACGACGGTGTCGACGCGACGGGTGGACTCGAGCACCTCGGGACCTTTGATCAGGATCCCGAGCTGGGCACCGCGGCCGGTGCCGACCAGCAGCGCCGTGGGCGTGGCGAGGCCGAGCGCGCAGGGGCACGCGATGATCAGCACGGCGACCGCCGCGGTGAAGGCTTCGGCGACGTCGCCGCCGCCGGCCAGCCACGCGACGAGCGTGATCAGGGCGAGCATGAGGACGATCGGGACGAAGATCCCGGACACCCGGTCAGCCAGCCGCTGGACCGCGGCTTTGCCGTTCTGGGCTTCCTCCACGAGGCGGGCCATCTGGGCGAGGCGGGTGTCGTCGCCGATCCGGGTGGCCTTCACGACCAGGCGGCCGCCGACGTTCACGGTCGCACCGGTCACGGCGTCGCCGGTGGTGACTTCGACGGGCACTGATTCGCCGGTGATCATGCTGACGTCGACCGCCGAACTGCATTCGGTGACCACGCCGTCGGTCGCGATCTTCTCACCGGGCCGGACGACGAAGGCGTCGCCCACGCGCAGTTCGCTCACGGGGACGCGCCGTTCGGTGCCGTTCCGGAGGACGGTGACGTCCTTCGCGCCGAGTTCGAGCAACGTGCGCAGGGCGGCGCCGGAGCGGCGCTTCGCGCGGGCTTCGAAGTAGCGACCGGCCAGGATGAACGTGGTCACGCCCGAGGCGACTTCGAGGTAGATGCTGTTCGTGCCCATCCCGGGCGTGACGGTAAAGGCGAAGGCGTCGCGCATCCCGGTCATGCCGGCGGTGCCGAGGAACAGGGCGTAGAGCGACCAGAGCGTGGCCGCGGAGACGCCGAGGGAGATCAGGGTGTCCATGGTCGCAGCGCCGTGGCGCAAGTTGGTCCACGCGGCGCGGTGGAACGGAAACGCCCCCCACACCACGACGGGCGCGGCGAGGGTGAGCGAGAGCCACTGCCAGTTGTCGAACTGCAGCGCGGGGACCATCGCGAGCAGGATCACCGGCACCGTCAGCAGCGCCGAATACACGAGCCGGTCTCGCAGGGGGCGGGTCTCGTCCTCGGGCTCGGAGGCTTCGGGTTTCTGGGGTTCGGGGCGCTGCGCCGTGTAACCGGTGGCTTCGACGACGCCGACCAGGTCGTCGACCGAAATCGTGGCGGGGAACTCGACGTGGGCCTTCTCGGTGGCGTAGTTCACGCTCGCCGTGACCCCGTCGACCTTGTTCAGCTTGCGCTCCACCCGGGCGGCGCAGGAAGCGCACGTCATCCCGCCGATGACGAGCTCGACCGTCTGCGGAGCGTGTGCCGTCGTGGTCATGGCGGCCTACGCGACGAGCCGGTAGCCGGCCTCGGTGACGGCCGCGGAGACGGCCTCCACGGCCAGCGGCTGCTCACTGACGACCTTCACCACGCCCGACGCGAGGTCCACGTCGACTTCACGGACACCGGCGAGCTCCCCGACCTCTTCGCGCACCGCGCCGACGCAATGCGCGCAGGTCATACCCTCGACGGTGTAGGTGGCTTCGGTCATCACCGGCTCCTTCGTGCTGTGGCTTTCCTGATGTCTTTATACCCCTTGGGGGTAGGGGTTCACCACACGGGCCGCCTGTGGGACCGGTTATCCGGCCCGGCAGACTGCGGTGATGCGGAAGCTCTACGCGATCGGGATCGGCGCCGGCGACCCGGAATACCTCACCGTCCAGGCGATCGACCGCCTCAACCGCGTCGACGTGTTCTTCGTCCTCGACAAGGGCTCCGCGAAGGCCGACCTCGTGCGGCTGCGCCAGGACATCCTGTCGCGCTTCGTCACCCGGCCCGGCTACCGCGTGGTCACCGCCACGGACCCCGACCGCGACCGCACGCCGTCCGACTACCGCGCCGCCGTCGCCGACTGGCACGAGTTGCGCACGGACGTCTACGAGCGTCTCATCCGGGACTCCCTCGGCCCCGACGACACCGGCGCTTTCCTCGTCTGGGGCGACCCGTCGCTGTACGACAGCACCATCGCCCTCATCGAGGCAGTGCTCGCGCGCGGCAACGTGGCTTTCGACTACGAGGTGATCCCCGGCGTGAGCAGCATCTCCGCCCTCGTCGCCCGCCACCGCACGACGATGAACCAGATCGGCCGCGCCGTCCAGCTCACCACCGGCCGCCGCCTCGCCGCGGGCTGGCCCGCGGACGCCGACGACGTCTTCGTCCTGCTCGACGCGCACACCACCTTCGACCAGTTCACCGACCAGGGTCTGCACATCTACTGGGGCGCATACGTCGGCACCCCCGACGAGATCCTGCTGTCCGGCCCCCTGGACTCCGCTTTGGCGGGCCGCATCCGCTCGGTCCGCGCGGAGGCCCGCGAAAAGCACGGCTGGATCATGGACACGTACCTGCTGCGCCGGCCGGCGGACCGAAGGCAGTGATGAGTGAGCTTCTCCAGGACCGGATTCAGCGCCGGTTCGATGCGTCGGTCGACACCGGCGCCGAGGCCGGTCCGCACCTCGCTGTCTACGAGGGTGGCGCGCACGGCCGAGCCGGGCGACCGCTCACTTCCGGCACGCCGTTCACCTGCGGTATGCTATTCCGCCCGGCCGGTACGCCGGCATCTCGTTGCCGAACCAGCCGCCTTGAGCGGCCGCCGGGAGAGACACAGCCCCCTTGCCCTCCCGAGGTGTATTGACCTGTGAGGTTGGGGGCGCGGCTGGCGGATGGTTTTCCGGCGAGTGCGGTGTGCCCGCGGTCGTGGTTGGTGGTCTGGAGCCAGTGCGGTAGGGCTGCGCGGCGTTGGATCTGGGATTGGCAGGGCGGGCGTAGGCCCACCCGTCGAGCAGTGCGCAGGGGAAGCGTTCGATGCGTTTCCGTTGGTCTGCGACCCCAGGGGCTTGGTGCGTTCGTGGCTGTTCCCGATGTCTGCGAGAGCCTCGGGCCAGGGCCGGTAGCAGGACCCGTTGTCGGTCAGCACTCGCTGGACGGTGCTCCCGCAGTTGGTGACGAACGCCTGGCCCCGGAACGCGGCCGCGGTTTCGCTGGTCTCGCCGGGCAGTATTTCGGTGTAGGCCAGGCGGGAGCGGTCGTCGACGGCGTTGTGGAGGTAGCTGTAGTCCAGGCCGGCCGGCCGGGCGGCGGGTGCGGTGCGGTGCTGTGCCGGTCGAGCGGGCGACTGGATGCCGCAGCCCACGGTCAGGGCGCTCGCTGGACCGGCGACCGGCGGTGGTCCGTCAGAGACCGGCCGGAATCAAGCGGAGAAGATGTGGAAATGCAGTCAGGCCCCGGGAGAACCGCTTTCGCGTTCTCAGACCGGGGCCTGACTGTACTGTTAGTTCGGCGGCGTCCTACTCTCCCAC
>NZ_JBFAAJ010000059.1:17410-23287 GCF_040639695.1 Amycolatopsis sp. NPDC023774 | reverse complement strand
GGAACGAACGCTGCCACCCCTTCATCTGGACCAAAACCGCCGACGAGATCCTCAAGAAGGTCAACCGTCAGACCACTTCAAACACAGACCACTAGTGAGTGCACGGGTAAGTCAGGTCGTACTCGGCCTCGCCGGTGTTGTCCAAGCCCTGGGCCTTGGAGGAGCGGACGGCTGACACGACCTTGTCAAGTTTCGACGGCGCGATCTGGGCCGGGAGCTGCGTCTTTGCCTCGTCGAGCGTCATCGTGCCGTCGAGCACGGCCCGCAACAGCCGATCGGCGGTGGCCGAGCACGGGTCCGATGGCGTTGATTCCGAGGGCGAGACGGGCTCCGAGGTCGGCGCCTTCGCCGCGACCGTGACAGTCCTCTGGGGAGGCAGGCTCGCCAGAGACCTCATCTGAGCGATGGTGTGCCACTCGTTTTGCAGACGAGGAGGAACGGAACCGTTGGCATTAAGGATCTGCGCCCACTCGGCCTGGTTGATCACGGTGCCGGGACCCGCCGGACACGAGACGCTTACTTGCGAGATGAACGTCCCATTCTCGTTCTGACCGGGCGTGCCCGCGGCGTTCATCGACCCCATTGCGGCCACGTACACGCCGGCCCGGGGATACCAGAACCCGGCCACACCGGTCTGGATCTTGGTCTGGGGTTCCTCGGAACCCACGTCGACTCCGCAGACCCGCGTGGCCAGCTCCTTCTCGTTGCACGTAGACAACGCCGCCGCCGACGCACCCTTCGTCTCCACCGGACAGCCGAGTGCGTCCAATGCTGAGGGCGGCGCCGAAGACGTCGGGGTTTCCGAGCTGCGGGAGCTGACTGCGGCGTGGATCAGGCTGAGGGCGATGGCGATGAGCACCACGGCGCCCCACACCGCAGCGATGGCTTTGCGGGACGTTTTCACGGCTACCTCGGGCACGAAGGGAAAAGCACACACGCGCCGAGGACGGTCGCGCCGTGCAGGTAGTCGCTGCGGCTCCCGAGGGCGTTACATCACGTCACCGCTCGACGGTCACCGCTCGGGCCGGTCATTGATGAAGCGGTGGAGCCGTTCGGCGTGGTGGCCGTGGTCGACGGCGAACTCGGCCAGCTCCGCCGGCGTCGGCTTGCACAGGTACGCACCGAATGGACCGGTCTGGTAGATCGGCTTCCGGGGTCGGCGCGCCGGCCGAGTCGGCGGGGCTGCCGCCGGGACTTGGTCGCGTCGTTGTTGCTTCGACGGGGTCATCAACGTGCTCGCCGTGCTGCGCATCGAACTGACCTCACACGACTGACGTGGCCGCCGCGTTCCACATCCACCGAGGTACCGAAGCGCACCTCGACTGCGGCCAGAGCAGCGACGACTTGCCGAAGTGACAGCCGCGGCCCGGCGCGGGCCCACACGACGTGATCGCGCTCTGACAAGAAGACCTCGATCACCTAGCCGAGGTCCTGCGGCTGCTGGCATTCCTCGACATAAGCACCAGGTCTGCTGCGACTTCGCCGGCCGCCGACGACACCTTCACACGCTGATGAAGCAGTTGTGACTTGCACCCAGTGGATGGCGTTGACGGTGGTTGATTGACCGGGGAACGACAGCGGCGGCGGTGGTAACCACCGGTAACGGCGTGCTGACGGGACATGCGCGGTGTCACCGGCAGTCCGCGGTGACGTCGGTCAGTTGCGGCGGCCGGAGCGGTCGGGCCGAACAGCCGCGAACGGCGGGCGCTGCGCCGGGCACCTCGTCATCGAGTGAGCAGCATTCACCTTTGTCGTGCGGTGTCGTGACTCAGCTGGTCTGCAACCGTGGAAGGTCGGTCTGAGCCAGGTGAGGAGCAGTTCTGATGAAGTCGCCGAGGCGAGTTTTGACCCGTAGACGAGTTGCGCTCGCGCTGATCGCGGGTGTGGTTGCCGGCGGCTGTTCGTCGCCGAGTGAGGAGCCGCCGGATCCGAATGTGCAGGTGGTGGACGGCCAGGTGGCTCGGCAGCTGAAGAGTTCGGTGAGTGATGCCGGAGCGTTCGGCCACCTCCAGGCGTTGCAGAAGATCGCCGACGAGAACGGCGGCAACCGGGCTTCCCCGAGCCCCGGATACGACGCGAGCGTCGACTACGTAGCCGGGGTCCTCCGAGCCGCCGGCTATGACGTGAGCACTCCGACCTACGAGCTGTCCCGCGAACACAGTCGCGAGCAGGGCACGGCGCGCAACGTCATCACGCAGACCCGCAGCGGCGACCCCGCCCACGTGGTGGTGATCGGGGCTCATCTGGATTCGGTGGACAACGGCCCTGGCATCGTCGACAACGGTTCCGGCATCGCCACGCTGCTGGAAATCGCGCGCCACCTCGGTCCTTCGGCACCGCTGCGCAACACGGTCCGGTTCGCGTTCTTCGGCTCGGAAGAAAGTGATGCTGAGGGCTCGAAGTCGTACGTCAATGGCCTTTCCGCCGGCGATCGCGACAAGATCGTGCTTTACCTGAATGTGGACATGGTGGCCTCACCAAACGGCGGCTACTTCGCGCAGGGTGGGGTGGGTGACGACGCGTCCGAGACCGGCCCGCCCGGTTCGGCCGCCGTCGCCAGTATCCTCGCCGGCCAGCTGGCGTCGACGGGGGTGAAACCGGAGATCACCAAGTTCGTCGGGGACGACGAATCGGCGTTCGTCGAGGCCGGTATCCCGTCCGGCGGCGCGGAAAACGGTGACCGCAAGGAAAAGTCCGGGGCGCAAGCCCAGGCCTGGGGCGGTCAGGCGGACGAGCGGTACGACCCCTGCTACCACAAGGCCTGCGACCGCATCGAGAACGTCAACCGCGTGGTACTGGGCCATTACCTAGCGGCGCTCGCCGGGACGGTCGCCCACTTCGCGACCTCGGACCCGGCACGTCTCCGGTGAGCGGCGAACACCGACGCAGTGTGCGCGGTGGGCCGCGTCGGCGAGTACTGCGACGCCCCGCCCGGCTGCGCGGCGGCCCGTCGCTGCGCGAACGCAGAAGGTGATGTCGTACGCGGGGGAGCACGCGGGGTTGCGGCGCTCAGCGGCGCCGTACGGGTGCAGGCTGCATTTGCGAAGGTCGACGGGGAACACAGGAACGTCATTCGCCGGGCTCAGTAAAGATGCTGTGAGGTTGCCTGCTCAAACGGTCATTCTCGCGTCTCGATCCCTGAGCTCCTTGGCGGGTTGGTCGCCCGCCGAGCGCGGGTTGGCACGGGCAACCAGTTCCGGCTCGAGGTGGCCGCCGACGCCATCAGTTTCGTCGTCGTGAGGTTGTCCCCTTGAACCGGACACCTGGATCCCAGGCAGCGGTCTGGGGGATGTTTCGCGTGTCAGGCAAGTCGAAGTACCCCGACCAGTTCCGTGGGGACGCCGTGGAGCTGGTCGGTTTCGTCGGATCAGCCGTTGCGACAGGTCGCCCGTGAGCTGGGTATCAACCACGAAACCCTGCGCAACTGGGTGCGCACTGCCGAGAACGCGCAGACTGTCCGACAGCCGGGCAGTGTGTCGGCCGATGAGCACCAAGAGGTGCAGGTGCTGCGCAAGCGCGTGGCCGAGCTGGAACTGGAGAAGGAGATTCTCCGCAAGGCAGCCGCCTATTCGCCAAGGAGATGGGTCGTTGACCTGCAGCTACCGGTTCATCTGCGAAGACCGCGCCGTCTTCGGCGTCGCCCGGCTGTGCAGAATCCTCGGGTGCGACGCCCCGGCTTCTCCGAATGGCTCGCTGCCGCACCCGTCGGGGCCGAGCGGGCCGAGTCCGACGAGCGCCTCGCGGCGGAGATCACCGAAGTCCGCACCAGGGCTCCTACGGCCGTCCGCGGATTGTGGCCGAGCTGGGCCGGCGCGGCCTGAGAGTGAACCACAAAAACGTCGGGCGGATCATGCGCGAACGTGGGGTCGTCGGTCTGCCCCACAAGCGGCGCAGGTCGCTGACCAAGCCCGATGCCGTGGCGGAGCCGGTGCCGGACCTGATCGGCCGGGACTTTACCGCCCCGGCGCCGGGCTTGCGGCTGGTCGGCGACATCACCTACCTGCCCACCCAGCAGGGATGGCTCTACCTGGCCACGGTGATCGACCTGCACACCCGCGAGGTCATCGGGCACGCGATGGCCGAGCACATGCGCGCGGAACTGGTTCGCGACGCCCTCGACCTCGCCGTCCAACGCGGCCTGATCGGCGATGACGCGATCTTTCCTACCGATCGCGGGTCGCAGCACACTTCCCAGCAGTTCCGTTCCGTGCTCGCCTGGCACGGCGTGCGCCCGTCGATGGGGCGGATCGGGTCGTGTTTCGACAACGCCGTCGCCGAGTCGTTCTTCGCCACCCTCAAAACCGAGATCGGCACCACCGTGTGGACCGCCCGCGACGACGCCCGACGCGACGTCTTCGTCTACCTCGGCTACTACAACCACGACCGTCTACATTCGACACTCAACTACCACCCCCCGCACGAGGTCCGTTTCGGCTATGGTCAGGGAGAAATTGAAGATGCCGTTCAGTACCGTGCCGTACCTGGAACTGGCCGCGCCTACGCCAGCTGCCGGCCGCCGGAAGGCAACACTCCTTCGTGACATCAAACGCTGCCTGAACAGGATCGTCGCACGCCAGCTGTTCCGCCTGCTGCAGCAACACCACCAGGCCACCAGCGACGACACATCACGACGCTTGACGCCACATATCAGCGTCATAGGGACACCCCTGGGTCGGGTAACGGGAACAGGGCTGCGTGTTCAGCTCATCACCGCCGGACGGCCCCTCAGCGGGTACGGGAGGCCGAGCACTCCCCACTCGCCCCGGTCGTCGTCGAATCTCTGGCGTTCACCGAGCATGCTGCCCACAGTCCGCACGTGGGCGGAGGTCGCGTCAATTCGCGGTGATCCCCATGTCTCCCGTGCTTTGACTACCCAGCGCCCACAACGATCCTGACCTGTACGATCGCATACACGTGCGCCCTTGCCGCCTCGTCAGGCGCGGCCCCCGCGTCCTTGGATCCAGTCGTGCCGCGCGGAGGGAGGAAGATCGGCACGCCCGACCGGATCACCGTGGGCGGCGTCGCAACAGCCCGGTCGCGTCGCGGGTGGCGTCGATCCCAGGCGTAGGCAGTAAAAGCTAAGATCCAATTTGAGCAGCCGGCATAAAAATGCTGCCCCGCAATTATTGCAGCAGGAGGCTTGACAGCCACGCGTCGCCCACCACTAGTCTGGCTCCCGAATGCAAAAACAGATGTTCTTGTGGAACCCGGTCGGATCATCCCGTATGGCGCTGGGGCAAGTCAAGAACGTCTTCGTAGGGATTTTCAGGGCGGGGAGTTCAGTCGAATGAGACACGGGTCAGCACCGCGAAGGCTCAAACGACGCCAGTACTGCCCGACGGCGCGCGGCACCGTTCCCGGCACGGCCCAGCACAATGCGCCGACCATCGAGTCCGAGCGCGCTGGCCGAGGCCCGGTGGCGCCCGCGTCTCGACTTGCAGCCACTCCTCCCACGATCTCGGCGGCAACTCTCCGCCGCGGGCCCGGTTCCGCATCTTGCGGGCGAACACGGGCCTGCCGCCGGTGTCGGACGATGCGTACCTGGAGCCGACGCGAGGACCGCAGTCGAAGACTGCGCCCATCCTTCGTGCTGCGGACCGCGCCGGTTTACGGCTAGCCGTGTTTCGGCCCCAGCTCCGATAGCAGTCCACGCAAGTGCGAATACCTTTCATGAGTCAGGCCCGCTTGTCGCGCCGACGGCTCCAAAATTCTGATTCAGAGGCTCACCAAATGGGAAACTCCTACGGCGTCCTGACCGCTAATCCGCCTGACAATCTGATCACGCTCGCGCAGGTTGAGGGGCTGTTCGTCGAGGTGTTCACCGACATCGCGGGGACCGACGAGGTGGGGGTCGACAGCGACTTCTTCGATGACCTC
>NZ_JBFAAJ010000059.1:0-17313 GCF_040639695.1 Amycolatopsis sp. NPDC023774 | reverse complement strand
TCACGCTCGCGCAGGTTGAGGGGCTGTTCGTCGAGGTGTTCACCGACATCGCGGGGACCGACGAGGTGGGGGTCGACAGCGACTTCTTCGATGACCTCGGGGCCGATTCCATGGTGATGGCTCGTTTTTGTGCGCGGGTGCGCAAGCGGCCCGATCTGCCGTCGGTGTCGATGCCGGATGTCTACAAGCACCCGACGATTCGGAGTCTTGCAGCGGCCCTCACCACTACGACAACCGACACCGAACCCGCGCCTGCATCGCAGCCGGCAACTCCGGCGGCTCCCCTTGAGCCGCCGAGGCAAGCCCGCGACGGCAAGTACGTCCTCTGCGGGGCGTTGCAGCTCCTGGTCCTCCTCGGCTACCCCGCCCTCACCGCGGCCATCTGGGTGGCGGGCTTCAGGTGGGTTTCGACCAGCCCGAATCTGGTCGACGTCTATCTTCGGTCGGTCGTGTTCGGCGCCGCGATGTTCCTCGGCCTGTGCACCCTTCCGATCCTCGTCAAGTGGGTGCTCGTCGGCCGGTGGAAGCCGCAGGAGATCCGCGTCTGGAGCATGGCGTACTTCCGCTTCTGGCTGGTCAAAACCCTGATCCAGCGGAACCCGATGGTGCTGTTCGTCGGTTCACCGCTCTACACCCTCTACCTGAGGGCACTCGGCGCGAAGATCGGGCGCGGCGCCGTCATCTTCTCCAGGAACCTGCCCGCGTGCACCGATCTGCTCCGCATCGGCGACGGCGCGGTGATCCGGAAGGACTCATTCTTCAACGGCTACCGAGCCCACGATGGTGTCATCCAGACGGGTGCGGTGAACATCGGCAAGGACGCGCTCGTCGGCGAGGCGACGGTGCTCGACATCCGAACCTCGCTGGGTGACGGGGCCCAGCTCGGGCACTCGTCCGCTCTGCACGTGGGTCAGGCAATACCCAGTGGGGAACGCTGGGTCGGCGCGCCTGCCCAGCGGGCCGAGAAGACGAACCAGATGGCGGTCTCAGCGTGTGACGTGGGCACAGGCCGACGGGTGGTCTTCTCGGCCGTGCAGCTGGGGAACCTGCTCCTGCTGGGTCTGCCGCTGACGTTCGGCATCGCGGACTTCGCGATCCCTCAGCTCCCGGAGTTCGGCCCCCTGCTGGACTCGACACCGGTTGCGCTCACGACCTGGACGTTCTTCCGTGACGCGCTGGTCATCTCCGCCGTGGCCTTCTTCGGCGCCGTGCTCGTCGGCCTCGTGCTCGTGGGAACCGTTCCGCGCGTGCTGAACCTCTTCATCAAGCCGGACAAGGTCTATCCGCTGTACGGATTCCGTTACTGGGTCCACCGCGCGATCGCCCGCACGACCAACATCAGGTTCTTCATGACTCTCTTCGGTGGAACTTCCTACATCATCTACTACCTGCGTTGGTTGGGCTACAGCCTTCGGGGCGTGCGGCAGACCGGTTCGAACTTCGGCGAAATGGTCAAGCACGACACCCCGTTCCTCAGTGCGGCCGGCAGCGGAACGATGGTCGCGGACGGGCTGTCCATCATCAACGCCGATTTCTCGAGCACCTCCTTCCGTCTGTCCCAGGCATCGATCGGGCGGGACAACTTCCTGGGGAACATGATCGCCTACCCCCCGCAGAGCAAGGCGGGCGACAACTGCCTCCTCGCGACGAAAGTCATGGTTCCCCTCAACGGACGGGTGCGGGAAGGCGTGGGCTTGCTCGGCGCGCCCAGCTTCGAGATCCCGCGATCGGTCAAGCGTGACAGGGAGCTCGACGTGAGCAGCGCAGACGAGCTGCGCCGTGGCCTCAGGGCCAAGACCGTCTACAACACCATCAGCATGGCGCTGTTCCTGTTGGTCCGCTGGACATTCTTCTTTTCCGTCACCGTGGTCTACCTGGCTGCCATCAACCTCTTGCAGTTCCTGGGCGCGCTCGCGCTCGCGGTCGCACTGGCCACCGCAGTGGTCATCGTTTTCACGGTCGCCTACAACGTCGTGGTCGACCGGCTGTTCCGGCCGCTGCAGGCCTTGGTGCCACAGGGGTGCTCGATCTACGAGAAAGCTTTCTGGCGGCACGAACGCTTCTGGAAGGTGAGTTCCCTGACCTATGTCCTCGCCTTCAACGGCACCCCGTTCAAGACCGTGATCTGGCGGATGCTGGGTATGCGGGTCGGCCGCCGGGTCTTCGACGACGGCCTCCGCGTGCCTGAGCGGAGTTTCACCACGATCGGCGAGCACTGCACCCTCAATGCGGACACCATCGTCCAGTGCCACTCGCAGGAGGACGGCGGGTTCAAGTCTGACCGCATCGCGATCGGTGCCGGCTGCACCCTCGGTGTCGGCGCATTCGTCCACTATGGCGTGACGGCGGGCGACGGCGCGGTGCTCGCCACCAGTTCTTTCCTCATGAAGGGCGAGGAAATGCCACCGAACGCACTGTGGGGCGGAAACCCCGCCACCGAGATGCGCGAGCACCCGGGCGATCTGCAGGCCCGAAAGAACAGCGATGACAACGGCGCCGCCGTGCTCGTCCGCGGCGGCTGACCCCCGGCAAACGTGGAACGTGGGGAGGATTCGATGGACAGACAAGCGGGGTGAGACCGGCCGGGCGTTCTTGCGTGCTGTCCTGCTTGCGGGCGGCGCGACCGCGACCCCGCGGTGGACGCTCGACCCGGCACCGGGCGTCGCCGAGCACACCGCGACCCCCGAAGACGACCTCGCGGCAGCGCTGCGCCGGCCGGGCGATGGGATGGCGCTGCCGCTTCACTCGACTGGCCGCATACGCGAAGGCGTAGTCATGCAGTGTCCTTAAAGGACATCGTCGAGCTACCGCACCGCGAGCACGCCCCGAACTGCTGACCTCCTCCTCTGGTCGGAACCGAAGGGAGATCGAGATGTCATCATCATCATCGCTGGTGGACGTGGATCTGCAGCTCGGCAGGGTGCCGATGTTGCGGGCCGATGCCACCGGCGACAGACCGGCCTGGGCGGCCGTGCACCGCGCTGCCTTGCGTGCCGTCGTCGCCGAGCACGGTGCGGTCCTGGTCCGCGGTCTCGGGCTGCGCGATGCGGCCGAGGTCACCACGGTGTTCCGTGACCTGAACACCGCAGGCCTGATGACCGAGAGGGAGGCGTTCGCGGAGCGGCAGACCTACACCGAGGGCGTCTACTCCTCGTCGAAGTGGCCACCGAACCAGCCGATGTGCATGCACCACGAACTGAGCTACCGGCTCGAGTTTCCCGGGCTGATGCTGTTCGCGTGTCTGTCCGCGCCCGCCAAGGGCGGGGCAACCGGTGTGGCGGACTCGACAGCCGTGCTCGACGCGCTGCCCGGTGACCTTGTCGAACGGCTCGAGCGGGAGGGCTGGACGCTCGTCCGCAACTACAACGAGGAGATCGGCGCGACGCTCAGCCAGGCGTTCGGCACCGAGGACCATGGCGCGGTCGAGAGCTACTGCCGCGCCAACGCCATCGAGTTCGAGTGGCAACCCGATGGCGGGCTGCGCACCTGGCAGCGCCGCAGCGCGGTGCTGCGGCACCCGGTCACGGGCCGGCGCTGCTGGTTCAACCAGATCGCCTTCCTCAACGAATGGACGCTCGACCCCGAGGTGCGCGAGTTCCTGGTCGACACCTATGGCGCCGAGGGGCTGCCGTTCACCACCCGCTTCGGCGGCGGCGACCCGATAGGTGAGGACGTCGTGCAGCTGCTCAACGAGGTCTACGAGGCCAAAACCATGCGGGAGCCCTGGCAGGCGGGCGATCTGATGATCGTCGACAACATCGGCAGCGCACACAGCAGGGAGCCCTTCACCGGACCGCGCGAAGTCCTGGTCGGGATGGCTGACCCGGTTCGCCTGGCCGACTGCTCGCCGACCGTCGAGGTCAACGTCGGATGACCACGTCGCTCGTGCGACACACGACTCGACTAGGTCCGGGCGCTGGGCACTTACCTGTTCGGCTGATCCACCGGGTCAGCTCACCCGCAATGGCGCCTTTGGCGTCACTGCGGCGATCGCCCCGGACCTCGACGAGCGCTACATCGACACCGTCTACCAGTCCGACTGTGGGGAGGGATCCCGGCCCTGTCCTCTGCGGCGAGCCGGCGCAGGGCAGGAGGCTGGGACCCGTCGGCTGCGAGGCGAAAGGAACAGAAAGGAATCTTCCGAGATGGTCATCCGGTTGCCGGACTTCGTCGCTAGGTCCGCCCAACGCGCCCCCGGCGCGCCCGCCCTGACCGCGCGAACGACCACGATCTCCTACGCGGAACTGTACGAGCGGACGGAGCGAGCGGCCGCCGGCCTGCGCGATCTCGGGCTCGACGCTGGTGAGCGCGTCGCGGTCTTCCTGGACAAGAGGATCGAGACCGTCGTGGCGCTGTTCGCCTGCTCGCGGGCCGGTGGCGTGTTCATCCCAGTGAATCCCGTTCTGCGGCCCAGGCAAGTGAGGCACATTCTCGATGACTGCGCCGTGCGGGTACTGGTGACGTCCGCGGATCGGCTGCGGACCCTGCGCGCCGAGCTCGCCACCTGCAAGTCACTCTCCCACGTCCTCGTGCTGGGCGACTCGCCTGGTGAGGACAAGGAAGCCGCTTACCGCATGCATTACTGGTCAGAGGTCGCCGAGCGCGCAACCCCGGCGGTGTGTCTTCCAACGGGTGGCGTCGACACGGACATGGCCGCGATCCTCTACACGTCGGGGAGCACCGGGACCCCGAAAGGCGTTGTCCTGTCGCACCGCAACCTGGTCGTCGGCGCGGAGAGTGTCAGCACTTACCTGAACAACACGGCAGAAGACCGGATCCTGGCGGTTCTCCCGCTGAGCTTCGACGCCGGGCTGAGCCAATTGACGACTGGCGTTTACGTTGGTGCCAACGTGGTGCTCGCCGACTACCTGCTGCCGGGAGATGTCGTCCGGCTGTGCGCGGAGCACCGCATCAGCGGGATGGTTGGTGTACCGCCTCTGTGGATCCAGCTCGCGGCCCAGACGTGGCCATCCGAGGCCGTAGCCGGGATGCGCTACTTCGCCAATACTGGAGGGCGCCTCCCGCGCGTCACCCTGCAACGGCTGCGAGCGATCTTCCCGGCTGCGGCGCCGTACCTGATGTACGGCCTCACAGAGGCGTTCCGCTCCACCTACCTCGATCCGAGTGAGGTCGACCGGCGGCCGGACTCGATCGGCCAGGCTATCCCGAATGCCGAGATCCTCGTGGTCCGGGAGGACGGCGGCTTGTGTAGCCCGGGTGAGCCGGGTGAGCTGGTACACCGAGGTCCGCTCGTCACGTTGGGTTATTGGAATGACGCGCAGCGGACGGCCGAACGGTTTCGGCCGCCGCCGAACCGTCCAGTCGAGCTGTGTACGCCTGAGCTGGCGGTCTGGTCCGGCGACGTCGTCGTCCGCGACGAGGAGGGCTTCCTGTACTTCGTCGGACGGCGCGACGACATGATCAAGACATCGGGGTATCGGGTCAGCCCGCAAGAGATCGAGGAAGTGGCCTACGAGACTGGACTGGTCCACGATGCCATAGCGCTCGGCCTCGAGGATGAGGCGCTCGGTCACCGGGTCGTCCTCGTCGTGACACCCCGCGATCCCGCCGGCTTCGACCCAGCCGTGGTGACCGCGCGCTTGCGGCAGGAACTGCCCGGCTACATGGTGCCCGCCGAGGTGATGGTCCGCAGCGCCCTGCCCCAATCGCCGAACGGCAAGTTCGACCGGGCGGTCCTTCGCCACGAGCTCGCTGCTTCCCGCCCTCAGGAGCCCGCATGACCGCAGTCGCTCACGCGCGCCCCACGATCTGCCCGTTCGCATCGCCAACGGCATACCCCACTGCGGCGGCCACCCGGCAGGGTTGCACGCCGACTGCGACGGTGCCACCCACGGCAAGGAGTCGCGCGGCTACACCTTCCTCCTCGACGGCGCCCTCCACCACAAGTTCGCGGCCTTGGGAAACATCGGACAGGTCATCCGCAAGACGAACAACCCGGTCGCCGTCGCGAACCGCATGGGCGTGCCGGGTGCTGAGACCGTCGGCGTGCCCGGGAGCTTGTGCATTCCGCTGGACCTGCGCGCACTTGATGTCCGCCTCCCGAGTGCCGAGATCGGCGACCTTGTGGCGGTCTTTCGGGCTGGCGCCTACCGGATGGACGCCAGTCCTACAGCGTTCCTGGTCGTCCGACGCCGAGGGAGCTGTTGATGTATATCGCAGGCCGCCGGGCCTGTACGACCGATGAGGAGAATCCCTATGGCTCGCTCGCCAGAGATCTCGCAAGCGATTTTCGAGGACGTCAAGGCCGTCGTGGTGGCCACGCTGGACATCGAGGACCGGGCCGATGCCCTCGGGCCGGAGACGGGACTGTACGGCAATCTTCCTGAACTCGATTCGCTCACTGTCGTCAAGCTCATCGTCGCCTTGCAGAAACGGTTCGGGATCGAGATCGAGGTCGACGAGATCGTCGGTGACATCTTCGACACACTGGGGCGGCTCGCGGCCTTCGTGGAGTCCACGGTGTACCGGAAGCCGCTCGGCGGAGTCAAGTGCTAGAAATAATTCGCCACGGCATGACGGCCGCAGACCCGGTACCCGCGCCTGGCGCGCGTCGCCGGGGTGAACGAGGCCCGCAGAGCTGCCTTGCATTCCGCTCGCCGGCAGGTCGCCGGTTATACCAGGCGTGGTCAAAGGCCCCGGCGCTTGCAATTGCCGAGCCGAGAGTCGAGCTGGAACATGCCGGAGTGCAGCACGACTGGCGGTCCGTCAGGTGATTTCGTAAGCGATCGTGAAACCGCTGCTCCGCGTGTAGGGCACGCGGCCCGTCCTCTGCTTCCGATGGCCCGGGCAGGATGCGGGCAACGCAGGCGCCGGTAATCCGCAGGAGATCGGCTGGCACGGCGTCACTCCGCCGATCGGAAATCCCGCGAACTGCCGGCGAGCCTTTTGAGGTCGAGCAGGGTGACCTGGTGTCGGCGACCAGTGACACGGTGGCCTGCCCGACCTGGACGATGCCGCGCACGAGCAACGCCGGGCTGGCCAGCCAGATGCTTCGGTGCTCTTCGACCGGAGCTGGTACAACCGCGCGGGCGCGGAGCGCGAGCTGGGGTTCTCCACGCCGACGAGTACCCGCAGGCGTACCCGATCTTCGAGAGGTTGCTGTTCGGCGCCGACAACCTGCTATGGAAGTGCCGATTCTGGGTTTCGCATGGGGGCGACCGCTCGCGGGCGAAGGACGACACTCCCGTGCACACCGGTATCCCCGAGGCTCCTTGGGATCGTCGTCGACAGCGACCAGCAGCGGCGCGGGTGCGCCGACCGTCGCCTGCACCGTGAGGTGCGCGACTGCGCGCCAACGTCGCTGAAGAGTCCCGCGCTTTCGTCCCACGGGGAAGGGACTTCGGCCCCTGACCGGCGGGGTCGTCGCTGAGCGACCGTGGGATCACCGCCGGAACCGGAGGCGGGGAACGGAGGCCGGGACGTGAGCGGAGGGGCAGTCCGCGCCGCAGTGGTGGCGGGAGTCGACGAATCGGAGGCGGCGCTGGCCGCCGTCCGGTGGGCGGCGGAGGAAGCCGCGCGTCGCGGTTGCGCGCTACAGCTGTTTCACGCCGGGCTGTTCGAGACGGCGGACCTGACCGCACGGCAACGGTCGCCGGAAGTCCCCCCGCTGCTCGAGCGGGCCCACCGCTGGATGCGGCGGGCCGCGCAAGTCGCGGAAGAGACGGCGCCGGGCGTCAGGGCGGAGTACTTGGTGCGCCTCGGCCCCGCCGCCGACTTGCTGATCGAGCACTCTGCGGAAGCCTCACTCGTCGTCGTCGGCTCCCACGGCATCGGCGGCTTACGCGGTGTCGCCATCGGTTCGGTCGCGCTCCGGGTGGCCGCGGGTGCTCACTGCCCGGTGGTAGTCGTGCGCGGGCGGGTGAATCCGGACGGACCGGTGGTCGCCGGCGTCGACGAGGACGACTGCGCGCTCCAATTCGCGTTCGAGGCCGCTTTGAGCCGGGGCGTGCCGGTGATCGCCGCGCACGCGTGGCACGAGGGACTTCTGGACGAAGAGGAGATCGTCGAAGCGGAGTCGCAGAGCGAAGAAGAGGAGCCTTGCCGGCTGGTCGGCACCTTGGCGAGAAAGTACCCCGAGGTGCAGGTGCGCAGCCGGCTGATGCGCGACCGCTCCGCTGCGCGGGCGCTCATGGGGTTCGACGATGCACAGCTGATCGTCATCGGCACCCGTGGCCGGGGCCCCGTTTCCGGCGGGCTCTTCGGCTCGACCGGCAATCGGCTGCTCGCGCAGGCAGCATGTCCGGTCGCGGTCGTCCACTGAGTCGGAGGAGGTACCTCGTGCGCGCACGGGACATCATGAGCCGCCCAGTAGTGCGGGTCGGGCCCGCTACTCCGGTGCGGGAAGCGATCGCATTGCTGACCGGACACGGCATCGCCGCGCTGCCCGTGGTTGATGACAAAAACCGGGTCCTCGGTCTTTTCACGGAGTCGGACGCCCTGACCGGAGTGTTGACGGGCGAGCCGGTCGGGCCGGGTCTGCTCGTGGAGTCGGTGATGACCAAGCCGGTCGAGGTCGTGGGACTCGACACCGACGTCAGCGACATCGCCGCCGGGATGCTCGTCGACCGGCTCCGCAGCATTCCGGTCGTCGACGACGGGGGGCTCGCGGGCATCGTGAGCCGGCGCGACCTGCTCCGCCCGCTCGTGCGCCACGACGACGCCATCGCCTCGCAGGTGCGAAGCCTGCTCAGCGACTACACCGGACACCGAGACCTGTGGTCGGTGTCCGTCACGGGCGGGCTGGTAACCGTCTCCGGGACGTTCGTCGACGAAGCCGAACGGCGCCTCGTCGCCGCGCTCACGAAGACAGTCGACGGCGTGACAGAGGTGGAACTGTCGGGACCGGTGGCGGTCACCGGCGCGGACCTCGAGGAGGGTGAGTGACGCATGCACAACCGGGCGACTGGCTCATCGTGAAAGGGTCCGGGTAGACCTATCCGAACAGCGGGGCCGGATCCTCGCTGTCGGCGGGCCGGACGGGACACCGCCCTTTACCGTCCGCTGGCTCGCCGACGACCGCGTGTCGACGATATTCCCCGGACCCGACGGCGGCGTCCTGACCGAAGCCGAGATCATCGAGCGCGACGAACAGGACCGGCTCCGGTTCGAGCGCCTGCGCGCCGCGCGGCGGGCGGGAAGTGCACGCAATGTCCGGACGTGACGAACGCTTGGTGCTGGCCGGGATCGATGGCTCCGATTCGGCGCTGCACGCCGCGGAATGGGCTGCGGCGGTGGCCGCCCGCCGGGGCGCCGTCCTGCGCCTGGTGCAGGCCTACATCGTTCCTCCGCCAGGGGTGTCGGGGATGGCAGTTCGCGCCGTCCGGGCCGGGTTCCGGGCCCAGGCCGAGTCCTGGCTCGCAGAGGCCGAAGGCGCCGTGCTCGCACGCTGGCCATCGCTGAAGATCCAGCAGGCCGCTGTCGAGGGCAGCGCGGTGGGCATCTTGCTGCGGGAGTGCGCGAGCGCCGAACTGGTGGCATTGGGTTCCCGCGGTCTCGGCGGGTTCACCGGGCTGCTCCTCGGCTCCACCGCTGTCTCGCTCGCCGCCCACGCGCCTTGCCCCGTCGTCGTCGTCCGTGGCCGGAAGCCGGACGATCCGCCGCCGGTGGGCGGTCCCGTCCTGGCCGGGCTCGACGGCTCTCCCGACAGCACCGATGCGCTCGGCTATGCCTGCGAAGAAGCCGCCGCACGGGGAACCACTCTCGTGGCGATCCACACCTGGAGTGAGATCACCCCGGACGGGTCGCTGCGGAAACGGGACTTCGACCCGGAGGCCGTTGCCGCAGCCGAGCGCCGGCTGGTGGACGAGCAGTTGGCTCCCGGGCGCGAGAAGTTCCCTAAGCTGCCGGTCGACGTGGTGGTCGTGCGTGGCCGGCCGGTCCGGGCACTGCTGGAACGCGGCGCCGAGGCCCAGCTGATCGTCGTCGGAAGCCGCGGGCGCGGCGCATTCACCGGGATGCTGCTCGGCTCCACGAGTAAGGCACTGCTGGTGCACTCCGCGTGCCCGGTCGCGGTCGTGCGGCCGGGAAGCAGGAAGTGATCGCGAAGCTCCCGTCCCTCGGGAGCGACGGCGCGCTTGCGCGTGCCCTTCGACTTCATTTCCCGCGATACCCGCATTGCGGTTGCCGCATCACGACCTCGTGCTGAGGCAAGTCGGAACCTGGTGGCGGCTCGGTCGCGGTGACGACGCCGGGCGCCGGGTCGAAGCGCCGCCGGCGGGCGAGAACTCAGAGGAACTGCGGTGGATTGTCCGCGCGAGCAGCCGCGACTCGGAGTTCGTTCGTTGGCCGTCCGGGTGCTGCCCGCGTGTGCCAAGAGCGCGTCGGCAAAAGGGCCTGGAGTGGGTGTTCGGTCACCGAGCTGAGGACGTTGGTCCTTCGCGCCGGTGACTCCGGACCGGAGCGCCGGATGCCGGGTGTTGCCTATTTTCGGTGTAGCAACGAGAGGGAGAACCCGATGCGTGCACGAGACCTGATGTCCGCGCCGGTGGTGACGGTCCATCCATGGGTGCCGACCAAAGAGGCCGCGGAGGTGCTGTCCGAGCACGGATTCACCGCACTGCCGGTGGTCGACGACGACGAACGTCTCATCGGTATCGTCACCGAAGTCGACCTGATCCGCGGCCGGATCCCGGCTGACACCCGGTCGGCGCACCTGCGTCCCGAACCTCCCGCGCCGGTCGATAGGACCGTGGAGCAGGTGATGAGCACGCCGGCCACCGCGATGTCTTCCGGCACCGACGTCGCCGACCTCTGCCAGGCTCTGGTCGACGCGAAGATCCGGGCGATGCCGATCGTCGACGGCAGCCGCGTGGTGGGCATCGTGACCCGGGGAGACGTGGTCCGGGTGCTGGCGCGAGACGACGCCGCGATCGCGGCGGACGTGCGGCACCGGCTCGAGATCTACGGCGGGACGGGCCGCTGGAAGATCGAGGTCCACGACGGGATCGTACGGATCGTGGATCGCTACGACGACACAACCGACCGTCACGTCGCCACCCTGCTCGCGCTGGCGGTGCCCGGTGTTGTCGGCGCCGAAACCGCGTCCTCCGGAGAGGACCCGTGGTCATGACATCGCACAACAGCGCCACCGTGGTGGTGGGCGTCGACGGTCCCCCCGGTGCCGACGCAGCCGTCCAATGGGCCGCGCGCGACTCGTGTCCGGACGCGCCCGCGATCTCGAAATCGTGCACTGCCTGCAGGTGGTAGCTCTCTACTACGTCGGTGCGCCGGCCGGGAGCGATGTGCTGTTCGACCAGCTCCGGCAAGAAGGTGACCGGATCGTCGCGAAGGCCCGGGAGCAGGCACTTTCCGTCGACGCGGCTCTCGCCGTGCGCACGGAGGTGCTCACCGACGCCCCGCGTCGCTGGAGGGAGAGCCGTCGAAGCCGACGACGATGACGCGGCCGGTGGCCGGGGACGCGGAACTCATCGGATTCGCCTTTCCTCGGGTACCGGTCGAGCGTCGATGAACGGGGCGACCGGCGGCTAGGGCCGTCCGCCGCCGGGGCGGGGACTTTGGGCCCCAGCGGGGGTAATGGGCCTCGGTGAGCATGGGATGCGCCGCAGTACCCGTCTCCGGGGAGCAGGAGTGAAGATGACGATCTCACCGTCGGCGGTGGCCCTGGCCCCTTCTGAGATCACGGTGCTCGCCCGCGCGGTGAGCCAGGCCCCGTCCGTCCACAACACCCAGCCGTGGCGGCTACGTGTCCGCAAATCCGACGTCGACCTGGTCGAGCGCACTGCCGTCAGGCTGCCCGCACACGACCCGGAGGGCCGCGACCGGTCCTTGTCCTGCGGCGCGGCACTCGCGCACCTGCAGCTGGCGGCGCGCGTGCTCCGGCGGTGCGACACGACGTCGTTTCCGCCGGCAGGCGCGGTCGTGGCCACCGTTCACGCAGTCCCCGGCGTGAGCCCGGGCTCCGCGGACCTGGCGCGCTACCACGCCATCGGGCGCCGCAGGAGCCACCGCCGGCGATTCAGCACCAAGTCAGTGTCCGAAGTGGACTCCACGGCCGTGGCGGCGGCGGGTGCCGAGGCGGATGTCCAGGTGGTCGAGCCTGGCCACCTCGACGCGCTGGGCGAGATGCTGGGCTTTGCCACGCGCGTGTTCCGTGCCGACCCGGCGTACCAGCGCGAGCTGCACTGGTGGACGGCGCGCACGTTCGGTCTCCGCGCGCTGGGCGCCGAGGACGGTGTGCCCGAAGCGGCGCTGAGTGGTGAAGCCCTGCCGGCCGCGGGCCTCGTGCGGTCGGACACGCCGGTGCCCGACGATGCGCGGCTGACCGAATACCTCGAGACGGAGCGGCTTTTGGTGTTTTGCACCGACGGAGACACCAGGCATCAGCACCTGGCCGCAGGCGCGGCGGTCGAACGGACCTGGCTGGAAGCCACCGCACGCGGTCTGGTGGGCTCGGTCCTCACCCAGGCGCTGCACCTGGTGGGCTTCCGCGAGTTGCTCGCCGAACGGCTCGATCTGCCGGGTGTGCCGCAGGCGATCTTCCGGTTCGGCCACCCGGCCCTCTCGGTGCCTCCGTCGCCTCGACGTTCGCTGGTCGACCTGCTGCCGGACGACTTTCCCGGCCCGCGGACCGATCCCGACGACCCGACCCGGAGCACCTGATGAGCACGGCCTTACCCTCCGCCGTCGAACAAGCGCTGGCGGCGGCGGTGCGCGCTCCGTCGCCGCACAACACCCAGCCGTGGCGATTCGTCGTGGACGGACCGCGGATCGAGGTGTGGCTCGACTGGAGCCGGGTGCTCACGGTCGCCGATCCGGCCGGGCGTGAGGCGCGGCTCTCGTGCGGCGCGGCCGTGTACAACCTCGTCCTCATGTTGCGAAGCAACGGGTACGGCGCCGCGCTGCGGGTTCTGCCGGACCCGGCCGAACATGATCTCCTCGCGGTGGTCCGGTTCGACGGGAAAGTGCATCCGGCTCCGGCGGACCGGCGCCTGGCTGAGGCCATTTTCCGCCGGCACACCAATCGCCGCCCGTTTTCCACGCGGCCGGTCTCGACTGCGGCACGCGTCCGGCTCAGGTCGGCGGCGCTGGCCGAGGGTGGCCTGCTGGAGTTTCTCGACACCTCGAGCCGCTACGCGAAGGTGACCGCGCTCGTCCGGCGTGCGGAGGCCGATCAGGCCACCGACACGGCATTCCGAGCAGAGTCGGCCCAGTGGACCGGCCGGGAGCCGGAGAGCACCGACGGTGTGCCGACGGTCGCGTTCGGACCGCAACCTGACTTGCCTGGTGCGCTGCCCCTGCGTGCCTCGCACCAGAATCCCGCCATCCCGTCGCGGTCGTTCGAGCAAGACGCTTTGCTGGCCGTCGTCTTGACGCGTGATCACGGCGCGGCCGCGGACGTGCGTGCCGGTCTCGTCCTGCAGCGAGTCCTGCTGACTGCGACAGCCGATGGCCTGGCCACATCCTTCGTGTCCCAGCCCTTCGAAACGAAGGCAACCCGAGGGCCACTGCTGGAGCTCTTCCGCGGAGTCGGGCAGCCGCACACCCTGTTGCGCATCGGCCACGGCCTACCAACCCGGATGACGGCGCGCAGGCCGGCAGCCGACGTGACGACGATGCGCACGACGCCGGACGCGCCGATGGGTGGACCGTCCTCAGGAGGTTCCGGTGGCGGGCATACCACGGAGCACGTCTCGGAACGTCACCATGCCGACCAGGATTCCGTTGTCCACCACAGGTAGTGCGCGCACGCCCGCATCGGTCATGCGATGGGCGATTTCGGCCGGATCGAGATCTCCCGGCACAGCCAAGCCGGGGGTGCGCATAACGGTCGCGACCGTCCGGTGGCGGCCCAGCATCGCGCCCGTGTCGGGATCACCGGTGGCCGCGGAGTCGCTGGGAAAGCCGGCCTGCACGAGATCGACCTCGCTGACGAGCCCGATCAGTTTGCCGGCCTGGTTGACGACCGGGAGCGTGGTGAAACCGCGTTCGGTCATCACACCTGCGGCCTCCACGAGTGAGGCGGACGGGGTCACCGCGATCACCGGCGTGGTCATGATGTCGCGCGTCTGCATGGCGGACTCCGTTCTTCCTGATCCGACCCTGCCGGTCGCATGGACGAGAGACCAAGGGTCTTTGGCCCTCATCTGGCAGGCAGTGCGGTCGGGTGGCAGGGACCGGCGACCCGCCCCCGCGGGTACAAGGCCTCTTCGACCTGGCCGGTGTGCGGCCCATGTGGGGGGACGAAACCCATTGCGCGGCAAGGAGAGGTGAGAGACATCAACTCGTCGGCGAACCGCTTGCTGCGGTGGTGGCACCTGCTCGTTCCCGGGCACGGCTCGGTGGCGCGGACCTCGGACCGGGTGCAATCCGCGCTGGTGCTTGTGACGATCCTGGTGGCGCTGGTGGCGATTCCGTTCTCCGCGGCGGCCGGCTCGGCGGTCTACGCCGCGCAGAAGGCGCAGTCCACCCGGGAGCTCGCCGAAAACCGACCAGCGACCGCGACGCTCCTCGCAGATGGGCCGCCGGTTTCCGTCGGGGGCCGCAGCGGGGAAGTCGGCAGTCCGATGCCGACAGACGCGATGTGGTTTGGTCGCGATGGAGTGCGCCACTTCGGACGCGTGAACGCGAACGCAGGCACACACCGCCGCGACGTGGTACCGATCTGGGTGGACAGCTCCGGGACCGTCGTCGCTCCGCCGACCTCTTCTGCGGGCGCGGTGGTCAACTCGGCAGCCGCCGCAGTCGGCCTCTATTTCGTCACGTGTTTGGCACTGGCGGTGGCCTACGGGATTTCCGTGTTCGCGTTGAACCGTTATCGCGCCGGGAAGTGGCAGCAGGAGTGGTACGCGGAGTTGGCGAAGAAGGCGCATTCCTGAGTCGCTTCGCCTCGAGGCTGTGGCTCACTCCGGGCGGCGATGCCGAGCCGGGGGAGCAGCTGAAGGGACCACGCGAGGAGCGGTGCGTCCTCGAATCCGCTCGGCGTAGCGCGGACGACCAGGTTGCAGGCAGGATTGCCGAACTCGGCCCGCGCTGCGGAGAGGACCGCGGCAAGCAGCGGGCGAGTGGGTCGCGATGCTTGCACGGGGTACCACCGCGAAGTCGGCTCGTGGAGCGTGAACCGCACTTGGCAGTCGGCGGCCAGAGACGAAAGTCCTCTGCAATGGCGCAGCGGTGACCATCGTCGTCACGACGAAGGCCGTGTGACTCTCCGGATTCAGCCGAGACCGCTCGTAGCTTGGGGATACGAACGACTTGGCGGAGGCGGACAGGATGAACGCGCTGCGCGCGAACCTCTACGAGATCCGGATAGCCGCGTGCTGCTTGCGCCGAGGTGCGACTGCTCGGCCCCCGTCCAGCCTGTTCGTCCGCGAACTGCCGCGCTACTGGCGGTCTTGCTCGCGGCCGGACTCGAGGAAGGCCTCGAGCTTCTGCACGACTTCCGGGAGCTCCCGACTTGCTCGCGACGGCGGGCGAGCCCCGGTTTCCCGGCCCCGTGCCGGAGAACCCTGACCGCCGATGTAGCCGGGCGCGTGTGGGACGAGCGCGATCGCGCACTCACGGTGGCGCAATAGCGCCGATCACGGCAAGAAGAGGAGACAGTGATGCACAGCAAGCAGTGGCACGTCGACCTGTTCCTCAGCGAGGAGGGGGGTTGCACGCACGCTCGGGCCCGGTTGAGCACCGGTGCCGCCACGAATCTCGAAGCGGTGGGCAGCGCGCGCCTCAACCCGTCGGATCGCGATGTGCCCGAGATCGGCGACGAACTCGCGGCGGCGCGGGCCTTGAGCGAGCTGGCACACCGGCTGCTGGACGTGGCCGCCGGCGACATCGAGGGCGTCACCCACGAGTCGGTGCGGCTCGAGCGCTGACGGGAGGTCGGGATGCGCGCGGTGATTGTGTACGAATCGATGTTCGGTACCACCGAGGAGCTTGCCCGTGCTGTGGCCGAGGGGCTTGGTGCAGCCGATGTCGTACCTGTGGACACGGCACCCCACGACCTGGCGGGCCGCGACCTGCTTGTCGTGGGCGCGCCGACGCACGTTCACGGCTTGAGCCGGCCGGCCACGCGCAAGGCTGCGGCAGAGCAGACGCCTGAGGAGACCCGGACGCACGAACCGGGGATGCGCGAGTGGCTGGCCGCGTTCCAGATACTGCCCCCGGGATTGGACACGGCCGTCTTCGAGACTCGGCTCGCCAAACCGCGGTGGCTCACCGGGTCGGCGGCGCGAGCGGTGGCGAAGGCCTTGCGTCGGCTCGGCCACGCGCCGGTGGTTCCGCCGGCGAGCTTCTTCGTCGAGACGGCAGGGAGCGAAACCCGGCTAGTCGGGGGAGAACGGGCCCGAGCTCGGGCGTGGGGCGCGAGCCT
Organism: Amycolatopsis sp. NPDC023774; assembly: GCF_040639695.1. Classification (NCBI taxonomy): domain Bacteria; kingdom Bacillati; phylum Actinomycetota; class Actinomycetes; order Pseudonocardiales; family Pseudonocardiaceae; genus Amycolatopsis; species Amycolatopsis sp. NPDC023774. Next base: position 968 of record NZ_JBFAAJ010000059.1, on the reverse strand, counting down.
GGCCGTAGCCCGGCGTACGCGGCCCGGCCGAGCCTGAGCCCGCTCAGCGGACGGTCCGGCTCTCGGTCCGGGTTCCGGTGGCAACCCGCCGCTACCTGCAGACCGCCGAGCGGCGTGCAGTCGACGAGAGCGATAAGGACGTGGTGCCGGAGCCGGCACCCGAGCCGGGAGCATGACGGGCGAACTCGGACCGGTTCCCGAACTCGGGGCGGGAACCGGCTCGAGTGGTGAGCTCAGGCTGTGCGGCTGTAGGCGGCGAGACTGCGTTCGCGCGCCTCTTGGGAGATCGTGCGCAGGAGCGTTGTATGGGCGGCCTGAGTGAAGGGATAGGCGACCGGCCAGTATCGGCGGAACTTGAGCCAGCTCTGCGGGTCGGTCAGCTGCACGCGGGTGTCGATCGTCAGCAGGCTGCGGTGGGCGCCATACGGGCGGGCCCCGAAGGTGATCACGAGCTTCCCGTACCCGGTTCGGCGAACTCCGCGAAGTCCTCGGGCTCAACGCGTCGCCAGGCGATGACGAGACGCCAGAACTTGCCTGCCACGCCGACGGCGAACTCGGTGCCGGGGTGCTCGCCGAGCAGGGCCCAATCCGATGCGCTGTCGAGATCGTCGACAGTCAGGCGGGTCGGCCTGCGCGGCGGACCGTGTCGGCGGCCACTCCAGCGCGCGGGCAGCTCGCGCAGCCGTTCGGCCGTCGTGAAAAGCCCGCTGTGGATGTCGGTGAGGTCGAGGTTGCGGGCGGCGGCGTAGGTCTCCCTGATCGGTGCGTCGACGACGGTGTGGCGCACGAGCGTGGACTGCGGGTGCGGGGCGAAGCCGTTACCGAGCAGTTCGAACGAGATCGTGTTGGACGTGCTGGATGACTATTCGAATAAGAGCGTGTCTCACTTGGATTTTGGTTGACGTCCGGGCAAGATCGTGAATTGTGATGGATGAGTTGTCACGGCGGCTGGTGCCGGACGAGTTGTG
>NZ_JBFAAJ010000058.1:0-23433 GCF_040639695.1 Amycolatopsis sp. NPDC023774 | reverse complement strand
ACAAGGAGGGCGAGGAATCGCCCGGTGTCGCGACCGGCGTGTTGTCGCTCTACCACGGCGACCGCAAGGTCGGCGAGGGTCGCATCAAGACACAGTCCGGCGCGTTCGAGCTCGCGGGAGAGGGTCTGTGCGTCGGCCGCGACAGCGGGGCCGCTGTCACCGACGACTACCGCGGACAGCGTCCCCACCGGTTCACCGGCGGCACCATCAAACGGGTCGTGATCGACGTCAGCGGCGACCCCTACGTCGACCAGGCGCGTGAAGCCGACGCGATGCTGCTGCGCGAGTAGTCGGACACCGGTCCGCCGGCGGCGCCCCCTTGCGCCGCCGGCGGACCCGCCCAGGTCAGGACTTGTGGCGGTGGGCCGAGGCGTGGTCGAAGCTGGCCGCCTCGACGCCCCGGGCGGGCGTGGTCTGCCGCGCCAGCCTCGGCAGCAGGTGGTCGAGGTCGTCGAGGAGCAGGTCCGCGATCTCCCGGCCGGTCCCGTTTCGGATCACCACGCGCATGGCGGCGAGGTCCTGCCGATCAGCGGGGAACGTGTAGGCCGGCACCTGCCAGCCCCGTTCGCGCAGGCCGGCCGATACGTCGAAGACGTTGAAGTTGGTGACGTCGTCGTTCAGCGTGAACGCGAACACGGGCAGCTCGTCGCCGCGGGTCAGTAGCCGGAACGGTCCCATCTCGGCGACCTTGCCCGAGGCGTACGTGGCCACGTCCCGGCATTCCTGCTGCACCTGCCGGAATCCTTCGCGCCCCAGCCTCAGGAACGTGTAGTACTGCGCGACGACCTGGCTGCCCGGACGGGAGAAGTTCAGCGCGAGCGTCGCCATCTCACCGCCGAGGTAGTTGACCCGGAAGATGAGCTCGTCCGGCAGGGCGTCGGTGTCGCGCCAGAGCACCCAGCCCACGCCGGGGTAAACCAGGCCGTACTTGTGGCCCGAGGTGTTGATCGAGGCGACGCGCGGCAACCTGAAGTCCCACTCCAGTGCCGGGTCGACGAACGGCGCGACCATGCCGCCGGACGCTCCGTCGACGTGCACCGGCACGTCCAGCCCGGTCCGAGTCTGCAGGTCGTCGAGGGCGGCGGCGATCTCGCGGACCGGTTCGTAGCTGCCGTCGAAGGTGGAGCCCAGGATCGCCACGACGCCGATGGTGTTCTCGTCGCACAGGCGCACCGCCTGCTCGGCGTCGAGGTGAAAGCGCTCACCCGCCATCGGTGCGAAGCGGGGTTCGACCTCGAAGTAGTTGCAGAACTTGTCCCAGCAGACCTGGACGTTGATGCCCATCACGAGGTTCGGCCGGGCGGTGTCCGCTCCGCTGCTGCGACGGCTTCGCTGCCACCGCCGTTTCAACGCGAGCCCGGCGAACATGGCCGCCTCGCTTGACCCGATCGTCGAGCAGCCCAGCGCCTGCGCCGTTTCCGGCGCGTGCCACAAACCGGCAAGCATGTTGACACAGCGGGTCTCGAGCTCAGCGGTCTGCGGGTACTCGTCCTTGTCGATCATGTTCTTGTCGAAACACTCCGCCATCAGCCGATCGGCCTGCGGCTCCATCCACGTCGTGACGAACGTGGCCAGGTTGAGCCGCGCGTTGCCGTCGAGCATGAGATGGTCGTGCACGATCTGATACGCCGTCGAAGGGTCCATCGGCACGTCCGGCAGGCTGTGCTTCGGCACACTCGTCGCCTCACCGGCCCGCGCGAACATCGGGTTCACCGCCAGGGAACCGCTGCCCTCCGCCACGGCGGGTTGAGTATGTAGTGTCATCCTGAGCTCCACCTCCCGGTCGTCTGCGCGTCCGATCGTGGTGACGAGCCCGGGCCGGAACCTCCCCCCGAACAGATGAGAAGCCGCGCCGCGGACTCACCGTCGTGGGATCCGGGTTGATCTCACACCACCGACGTCCTGAACCGTTTCGGCTGACGGAACGGCAGCTGCGGCTTGGCGATCGCCCCACGGCGTCCACTTCGGAGAGCTATTGGCGTTCGTCACGCTCGCCTCGAACGCTACGGCCGCATCTCGCCGAAGAATTCCTCGACACCCATGCCTGGACCAGCGAACCTTTTGTCGGTGCCGCGTGAACGGTGCGACGACCCAGCTGATGCCGCGTTGGTCGAGTGGCTGACCGGCCTGAGCTCAGGCGGAAAGCCCCGGCCGGTGCCGGGGCTTTCCGCCGGTCGAGTGCGTTACTTGGTGGTGGCGTCGACCGCGCTGAGGATGATGTCGGTGACCTTGTCGGGCCGCGAGACCAGCACGGCGTGCGAGGCGCCCGGCACGACGACGGTGTGCGCGTGGGCGCGCTTGGCCATCCACTCCTGTGCCGCCGGCGGGATGTTCTTGTCGCCGGTCGGGATCAGGCTCCACGAGGGGATGTTTTTCCACGCGCCCGGCCCCGAGGCGTCGTTCAGGCCCGCCGCGGTGATCGGCCGCTGCTCGACGGCCATCAGCCGCGCCTGCGGCAGCGGGACGTCGGCCGCGAACTGCTGCGGGAACAGGTCCTGCTGCACGTAGAGGTCGGTCTCGCCGCCAGGAAGGGCGACCTGCTGGAGTGTGTCACCGAGCGTGCTGCCCGGGAACTTCGCGGACAGCTCAGCCGCGGACTCGCCCTGATCGGGGAGGAAGGCCGCGATGTAGACGAGCGCCTGCACCTTGGGGTCGTCCAGCGCCGCAGCACTGATCACCGAGCCGCCGTAGGAGTGCCCGACCAGCACGACCGGGCCGTCGACGCTGTCCACCAGCGCCTTGATGTAGGCCCCGTCGGACGCGACCCCGCGCAACGGGTTGGCGGCCGCGATCACGGGATAGCCGAGCCGCTCGAGCCGCTCGACCTCACCGGTCCAGCTCGACGCGTCGGCGAACGCTCCGTGCACCAGCACGATCGTCGGCTTCACCTTGTGGCTCCCGTGCTCCTGCGCCTGCGACGCCGCCGACGACGGCACGGCGGCGAACATCGCGGCCGCGGCCAGCGCCATCGTCGTGGCGACGATCTTCGGCAGGCGGGTACGTGTGCGCATCTCTGACTCCTCGAAAGTCGGGCTTATTGCTTGCTTCTGAATGGTACAACTTAATTGCGTGCAATCAGTTGTACGCTAAGAAGCGGAGCCCGAAGGGCACGAATGCGGCACTTCTGTCCTCTGGACTCCCAGGGAAACGAGCCGTCTTCGGGCCGGTCGCGTTCGGACAACGCAGGCGTCGAGTCATTCTTTGCCGCACTCAAGCGGAGATCGGCACCACCGTGTGGATTATCCACAACTTAGCCCGGCATTCTTCACCTCACGCTCCGCCAGAGCACAGTGGACAATCGCACCCGGCGCCCATCAGCCGGGCTTGCGTGCCACGAAGCAGGGGCCCATCACCTCGTCACGTCGGTGAAGCCAGCCGCGGCGAGGGGGCCACGGCTGGCTTCACCGACGTCGGTGGGCCGACAGGCCATCCGCGCCTCACGAGTTACTGGGGCGACGGAAAACCCTCAAGTGGCGAAGGTGGGATCGACACCTTCGAGGTCGCGTTTCGTCAATTGCTTTACGTCTGGATTTAAATTGCCCACGTGAACCGGACGCCGGGATTCCATGGCGCAGGGTGCGGTCTTGCCGATAGCCGAAACGCATTTCGCGCGAAGTGCGATAGCAGAGTGTGCACTGTAGATTGGGATGGGGTTAGTAGAGGCAGGCGAACACTGTTTTAGGGAAGATGCGGATGCCCCCGCTGCTCGGGCGTCCGCATCTTCCACGACCATCACGAACGGGCTCGGACGGATTCATCCCGTCCGCGCGAACGGCCACCGTCGGCCGATCGCGACGTGGAGGATCACCGCCAGGCCGATGGCGTTGAGCGTGACGTGGCCGACCCAGTCGATCGCCGATCCGCGACCCCAGTGCAGCGAGTCGGCCAATGCCAGCAGAATCAGGTGCAGCGCCGCCGCGACGGCCAGCGAGAGCACCAGCGACACGGCGCGTTCCTGTGCCTGGGACCACCGCGCCGGCAGGGCGTCCTCGAACAACATACCGATGATGAGGCCCCCGGCGATGAACGAGCCCGCTACCGCGGAAAGGGTGGGTGTGGACACCCCGACTCGCTGGGCCAGGGCCAGGTAGGTCAGGATTGCGCCACCGATCGTGACGGCGTTCCCGCTCACGAGGCGCACCCATTGCCGCCGGATCCGGCAGAACGGGAAGCCCCGCCACACGACGAAGAGCCACACCTGCCAGAGCCCGACAAGGGTGAGCACCGCACCCAGCTGTCCGCCCGTGAGCAACCCGTGCCCCTCCCCGTGGAACGGATTTCCCCCGAGCAGCAGCACCCACAGCACGATCGCGATCAGCCAGGCCAGCACCACCGCGCACGCCCCGGCCGGGATCGGCTTGAGGTAGCGGCGCAACGGCCAGCCCTCGGTCACCAGGGTCAGCTGGAGCGTCGCGACGAACGCGGCACCGGCGATCGGCATCGTCGCGGGGAACGTGCTCAGCTCGAGGATTTCCGGTGACGGGTCGAAGATCGCTGCGAAGGACACGTGACCCACGACGGCCTGGCCGAGCACGGTCAGCGCGATCGCGGCCAGCACCACGAGCACCGTGTCCGCCCACCCCGCCCAGTTGGGCCCCAGCCGCGTGCCCGGCCAGTCCTCCCACCAGAACGCGATCATCGCGACCACCGGTAGCGAGAAGGTGACCAGCGGCGAGAGCACCAGCAGCGACGGCTCCGCACCACCCGCCCCGACGGCGAGCAGGACCGCCACTGGCACCACCAGCAGCAGTCCTGCCACGCCGAGCCCAGGTTGCCGTGACCAGCGCGAAGACCCCGGCCCGGCCGGGTCAGCCCGCCGGTGGCGTTCGCCTCGGCTGATCGTCGGGCGGTCGGAGAGTCTTCGCTCGTTCGCCTGCGTCGTCACGACCAGCTTTCCGCCGGGTCCATCACCAGCTCGGCCGTGATCGGGAGCTCGCGGACGCGGTGCCCCGTCGCGTTGAACACGGCGTTGCCGATCGCGGCCGCGACACCGACCTGACCGACTTCGCCGACGCCCTTCACGCCGAGCGTGTTGACCACCTCGTCGGCGACGTCGACGAACTCGACCTCCACGTCGGGCGCGTCGGCGTTGACCGGAACCAGGTACTCGCCGAGGTTCCCGGCGCCCCACCGGCCGCCGCGCGGGTCCATGCGGTTGCCCTCGAGGAGCGCCTGACCCATCCCCCACAGCATGCCGCCGATCAGCTGGCTGCGGGCCAGCTTGGCGTTCAGCACCCGGCCGGGCGCGAAGGCGCCCACCATCCGGCGCACCCGGACGAGACCGAGGTCGGGGTCGACGGCGACCTCGGCGAACTGCGCGCCGAAGGTGAGCAGGCCGTGGGGCGTGTCCAGCGGCGGTGGCGACCAACTGCCCAGTGCCTCCACTTCGGACAGCCGGTGCCGCTGCATGACATCGCCGTAGTTCTCACCCTTCGCGGTGTCGTCGCGCAGCTGCATGCGCCCGCCGGCGACGTCGACGTTCGCCGGGTCCGCGCCGTGCAGCGGCGAGGTTTCATCGGACACCGCGAGGTCGATCAGCTGCTGCCGCAGGTTGGTCGCCGCGTCGTGCACTGCAGCGCTGATCATGCCCGCCCCCGCCGAGCCGACCGCGGAACTGACGTTGGGCAGATCGGTGTCGCCACTGTGGAACCGCACGTTCGCGAGGGGGATGCGCAGCGCGTCGGCACCGACCTGGGTCATCGCCGTGAGCACACCGGTGCCGAACTCCTGGGTCCCGGCTTCGACCACCGCGCTGCCGTCGGCGTAGAGCCGGGCCCTGGCCCGCTGCGTCGGCATGAACAGCGGCACGGGGTAGGCGGCCGAGGCCATCCCGGTGCCGATGAGCCAGGTGCCCTCCCTGCGACTGCGCGGGACGCGGCTCGTCTCCGACCAGCCGAACTTCTCCGCGCCGAGCCGCAGGCATTCAGGCAGCCCGTCGCTCGACCACGGATTGCCGCGGTCGTCGACGTCGGTGTGGTTGCGCAGCCGCAGTTCGACCGGGTCGATGCCGAGCTCGACGGACAGCTCGTCCATCGCGGTCTCGAGGGTGAACGAACCGGCGGCCTCACCCGGGCCCCGGGTGAACGTCGGGGTCAGCGTGTTGCCGCGGATCAGGTGGTGCACGCCGCGGAAATTGGCGCACTGGTACAGCTGGGAGGAGACCCCGGTCGCGGGCTCGGCCCACTCGTCGAACGGTGACGAGATCGACAGCTTGTGGTGCTCCAGGGCGGTGAGCCGGCCGTCGCTGGTCGCGCCGAGCGACAGGGTCTGTTCCTGCTCCTCGCGGTGCCCGTTCGACGTGTAGGTCTGCGGGCGCGTGAGCACGAGCTTCACCGGGCGCCCGACGTGCCGGGCCGCCATCACCGAAAGGGTCACGTGCGGCCAGACCATGGCCTTCGAGCCGAACCCGCCTCCCACGAAGTTGGCGATCACGCGGACGTGGGACAGGGGCAGGCCCAACAGATGCGCGACCGTGAGCTGGCTGGCCCGAATGCCCTGCGTGGAGTCGTAGATGGTCACCTGGTCGCCGTCCCACACCGCTGTCGTCGCCGGCGGCTCGAGGGCGTTGTGGTGGTTGGCCGCGAACCGGAACTCCAGGTCGAGCCGGACGTCGGCCGCTGCGAGCGCGGTGTCGACGTCGCCCCGCTCGTTGCGGGCCGGCATGAGGCCGCCGAAGAGGCGCTCGACCTCATACGCCTTGTCCCGGCCCTCGTCGATGGTCGTCGTCGAGGGCGTGCGCTCGTAGCGGACCCGCAGGTTCGCGGCGGCGTGCTGCGCGCGTTCGTGGGAGTCGGCGACGACGACCGCCACCGGCTGCCCCAAGTAGTGCACCTGGTCGTCCTGCATCGGGAAGAAGCTGGCGCCCGGGGCGGGACCGCCGACCAGTGACGGCAGCAGCTGCGGCTGCCCCACGATCTTGCCGAGGTTCTCGTGGGTCAGCACCGCGAGGACGCCGCCGGTTTCGGGGAGAGGTTCGATCTCTGCGACGCGGCCGCTCGGGATCGTGGCGCCGACGATCACCGCGTAGGACATGTCGGGTTGCACGATCTCCGCGGAGTACCGCGCGGCCCCAGTCACCTTCGCCGGTCCCTCCACACGGGACACCGGCCTGCCGATCGCTTGGCTCATCGTGCTTCTCCCGTGAGCAGGGTGGTCAGGCCGCGGACCACGGCGCGCTTGGCGAGCTCGGCCTTGAACGCGTTGTCCCGGCGCAGTGACGCGCCGCTCAGCTCCGCGGCCGCGGCCTCGATGAATTTCTCGCGCGTGGCCGGGGCGCCGATCAGCACCTCTTCGGCACGCCGCGCCCGCCACGGGCGGGTGGCGATGCCGCCGATGCCGAGACGTACGTCGCGCACGACCCCGTCCTCGACTTCGACGGCGGCGGCGATCGATACGAGCGCGAATTCGTACGACTGCCTGTCGCGGAACTTCAGGTAAACCGAGTTCCGGGCGATCGGCAGCGCCGGCAGGTCGACGGCCACGATCAGCTCACCGTGCGCGAGCGGGTGCTCCACGTGAGGGCTGGTGCCGGGCTCGAGGTAGAAGTCGTCGATCGGGATCGTCCGGGCGCCATCCGGCCCGGTGGTGTGGACCACTGCGTCGAATGCGACCAGGGCCACCGCCACGTCGGACGGGTGGGTCGCGATGCAGTGCTCGCTCGTGCCCATGATCGCGTGTCCGCGGTGGATGCCTTCCAGTGCGGCGCAGCCGGAGCCGGGCTCCCGCTTGTTGCACGGGGACATGTTGTCGCGGAAGTACGTGCACCGCGTGCGCTGGCACAGGTTGCCACCGATGGAGGCCATGTTGCGCAGCTGCTCCGAAGCACCCAGCAGCAGCGCCTGGGACGCCGCGGGGTAGCGCTCCTCCACCACGGAGTGGCGGGCGACGTCGGTCATCCGGGCAAGCGCGCCGATCCGGAGCCCACCGTCGGGCTGCTGCTCGATGTCGGCGAGTGGAAGGGCGTTGATGTCGACCAGCAGATCGGGGCCGGTGACGCCCAGCCGCACGAGGTCGATCTCAGTGGTTCCACCGGCGAGGAAAGCGCTGTTCTCGTTGGCAGCCACGGTCGCGACCGCGGTCTCCACGTCGAGCGCCCGGGCGTAGGAAAGTGGACGCACGTCATCCCTCCCGCTGCTGGTCGCGGACATCGCGGATGGCCGCCCGGATGTTCGGGTATGCGGCGCAGCGGCAGATGTTGCCGCTCATGAATTCGGAGATGGACTCGTCGTCCTCGGCGTTGCCCTCTTCGATGAGCTTGATCGCCGACATGATCTGCCCGGCCGTGCAGTACCCGCACTGGAAGGCGTCGCGATCAATGAACGCCTGCTGCATCGGGTGCAGCTCGGTCTCGCGGGCGACGCCTTCGATCGTCGTGATTTCGCGGCCTTCGCACGTGACGGCGAGTGTGAGGCAACCGAGCACGCGGCGGCCGTCGACCCACACGGTGCAGGCACCGCAGGTGCCCTGGTCGCAACCCTTCTTGGACCCGGTCAGCCACAGGTGCTCGCGTAGCGCGTCGAGCAGGCTGACCCGAGGTTCAAGCTCCACGGCGTAGTCACGGCCGTTCACGGTCAGGATCACGGGCTCCGCGGCGGGCCCGCGGGCCTGTGTGGGCTCTTCCCGGGCCGGTCTGGCGGCCGGTACCTCGAGGTCCACGAAGAACTCCTCAGCGATTGAATTCGGTCAACAGTTGTCGGTCCTGCTCGAAGCAGAGTCGAAGCCATCGTCATCGGACGGGCCGGCGTGGTCCATCGCATGGACGTGCGATTTGAAGCCCCGGTCGTGGGGTGCGCACGAAGTGATCTCCGCACGGCGTCAAGCGTCGAGTGCGTCGACGATTTTCGCCAGCTCACGGCGGGAGTTGATATTCAATTTCGTGAACGCGCTACGTAGGTGTGAGCTCACGGTGTGCGGCGAAAGGATCAGGCGGGCCGCGGCCTCACGGTTCGTCGCGCCCTCCGCGATGAGGCGGACGACCTTGAGCTCCGCGCTCGTCAGGCTCTCCCACCCGGTGTCGGGGCGGCCGCGGGTGACCACCCGGCGGGCGGCGCCTTTCGCGGCGAGCACCCGGCCGACCCGGCGCGCATCGGCGGCGGCGTCGTGTTCGAGGTACGTGTCGAAGGCCGCGCTGAGCTGGGCGACTGCCCCGCGCTCGTCGTGCTCACCCAGCGCGCGTCCGACGTCCTCGGCCGCGGAGGCGAACAGCAGCGGCCGTTCCGTTCCTTCGAGCAGCCGCGCGGCATCGGCCAGTACCTGCGGATCCGCGGTCAGCAGACCTTGCACGTGGGCGGCGACGCCCTCGAACACCCGGATCCCCGGGCTCTCGCGGTACGGCAGAGTGGCGGCTTCGGCCGCGCGCTCGGCTGCTGACGGATCGCGTGCGGCCAGCGCGGTCCGCAAGACGCGGACATGGTAACCGAAGTCGTGCGGCAGCAGCGGGGGCGTGGCGGGCAACGGGTCGTCGCTGATCAGCCGGAGCGCCTTGGCGGGGTCGCCTCGACGCACTTCGCGTTCCGCCAGCACCCGTCGGGCCAGGCGCCGGACGTTCGGAGGCGCGCCACCGGGCACGCGCCGGGCTGCGGCGACCACGCGCCGCGCCAGCTCGGCGTCACCCTGGTGGACGTATAGCGACGTCCATGCCGATAGCCGCGCGATGGCGGCGTAGTCCCCGGTGATCTCGTCAGTGTCCGCGGTGTCGTGCACGGGGGCGAACTCGTCGCGCACCTCGCACAGCCGGCCGGCGGCAAGGGAGAGCAGCCCGTCGAACCCCGCCCAGGCGTCCACGATCACTGTGGCGGACACGTGCCGAGCGCGGCTCACGGCACCCTCGAGCACACTCCGCGCGTCGGCCACGCGGCTGGACACGGCGAGCAGGTGCGCGCGGTGGAAGGGGATGATCTCCTGCCAGTCGGCGTAGGGTGCGCCCCGCACCTGCTCGGCCACCACCTCGATGCGGTGCAACGCCGCGGTGATCCGGCCGTACGCGCTGTCGGCTGCGGTGAGGGCGAGTTCGGTCAGCACCCGTGTCTGCAGGTCGTCGCAGAGTCTGACCTCGGCGGCGCTCTTCTCCGCTTCTTCGGGCCGACCACTCATCGCGAGGTTGTAGGCGAGCCACGCCTGGTGGCGGGCACGCAACACCGGCGGCAGGGCAGGCAGTTCAAGAGCCAGCAGGTTGTCGCGCAGCCGGTCTCCGGTCGGCCGGGTGTACATGCTCGCGAGGCTCAGCCGCACCTCCGCCTCCGGCACCGCGGACAACGCACCGGCCAGCGCGGAGTCGCCGAGCTCGCGGGCCTCGTCCGATCGGCCCGCGCGGTGCAGCAGGTGCACGGCGTCGGTCACGAGCGACGAGCGCGCCGGGTCGTGCGGCGGCAGCAGGCGCAGCGCCCGGACGCTCAGCTCAGCCGCGCTCTGGGAATCGGACGCCGCGATGACGTCGGCGGCCTGGCGGACCAGTGCGACGGCTTCGCGATCGCCCACTTCGGCGCTGTCGGCCATCCGCAGCGCGATCTCGGTGGGCGCCGCCCCGGTCGCGAGCAGCACACCGGTCACCTCCCGCTGCAGCGCGCGGTGCAACGAGCGCGGGGTGGCTGCGACCAGCGCCTGACGGAACAAACCGTGGCGGAACCGCAGCTGGTCGTCGTCCTCGACGAGAAGGTCGGCGTCGAAGGCTTCGGCGATGATTTCGATCAATTCCGAGGGACGCTGATCCAACGTCGCGGCCCAGTGCGCGACCGAGAATCGGCGGGGGAGCACCGCGGCAACCCGAACCGCGCGCTGCGCTGCGGCCGACAGCCGGTTCAGCCGCAGCTCGATCAGCTGCATAACCCGGCGGGGCGGCGCACCCGCGCAGACCAGCACCTGACCGTCGACCGTGTGCAGGCGCTGTTCTTCCTGCAGGCCGCGCACGAGCGCCGCCACCAACGCGGGATTCCCGTCCGCCTGCTCGGTCAGCTCGAGCAGCACCGAGCCCGCGGGTTCGCCCACGACGTCGAAAAGAATCTGGGCCACGGCGGGACCGGGCAGTTTGCCGAGCCGCACGCGCCGCGCGCCGGTGGCCTCGAGCCACGCCAGCGTCTCCGCCACGAGCGGTGGGGCCCAGCCGGTGGTCACGGCGAGCATCCAGAGCACAGGCGACCGGCGGAGCCCGTCGACGAGGCGCCGAAGACCCGCCAGGGTCTCGGAGTGGGCCCACTGCAGATCGTCGATCAACACCGTCAGCGGGCCATCGGCCGCCGCGGCCTCGATCGCCGCCGCGACTTCCTGCAGAGCCCATTCCGCTGAGCCGGACGTCGCGACGAGCCGCCGGGCGAGCCGTTCGCCGACCACCGGCTCCTCGCCCTCGTCGAGCGCGGACAGCAGCATGGCGAACGGACACGCCCGCTGCCCCTCGAGTGCCGTCCCGGCGACAGTCCGGATGCCGGAACGTGCGGCCCGCACGCTGACCTCGCGCAGCAGCCGGCTCTTCCCGATTCCGGGCGGTCCTTCGAACACAAGTACGGCACTACTGCCGCGCAGCAGCGCCGAGAACGACTCCTCGACGGCCGCGAGCTCGGGTTCGCGGCCGCGAGTGTGCGGCATCGGGCCGTCGGAACCGGGCGTGCTCACGGGAACCGCTGACCCCGTTCTCGCTTTTCCGCCGTGCGGTGCGGTTCCATCTCTTTCTTCCCTTCACCGATACCGCCGATACTTGACATCGTCGTCAAAGACGTTCGTGAGCCCGCACCAACCCTGGAGCCCGGGACCGCGTCCGCTCGGCGTCGGACGGCCGGCTCCCCGGAGACTGAGCCAAGTCACTGAGCTCCGGATGCCACACGAAGACCGGCGAGCGGCCAGACGTCCGCGCGCTGCACAAGCTCACACATGCTAGCTATCGGCCGAGGTCATGTGAAGGACGACGGCACGCGCGGTGACATTCGGGCAATCACCTGTTCCGACTCTGCACACCCACAGGCGTTGGAGGTCGGGATCACCCGAATCGGGCCGGGGCGACTCTCCCCGCTGTCCGCCGCGAAACCTAATGGCACAACGGTCCAGGACGAAAGCCCAGCCCTCAGCAGTTCAAGTGGCGGCGTACCGAGATATTCGCCGAACTTGGTCACGAAAGGCAGGCCTATCGCCCATGAAACCCGCTGAAGAAGTGGACCCGCCGGGACGGGTGGTAAATGAGGGAGTGGTCGTCTCTTGAGACGAGCCGTGTCGCTTCGGCGATCGCCGCCGTCTCCCGAGTTTCCCACTCTGCGGTGACCTCTGACGTGACTTTGCACCTCCGGCCCCAGTGCGTGGGCGGTGTCCGACTCCCATGCTGCCGACCACCCGGCGTTGGGCGCCGCCTCCGATCCAGCCAAAGATCACTCAAGTCCGGACGCGGCCAACCGTCCATGCGGCGGGCCACCCGGCCGCGCTGCGTCTGGTAGCCGGCGTCGGTGGCCGGGAACTCCCGGTGGCCCAGAAAATGCCCCTGGTCATCAAGGGCGGCGGCGTAGTGCGTGCACTTGTGCGTGTCAACGCCGCCAATCACGGCGCCTGTCCTGGCTGAAGTTGTCATGCTGGCAGTCGTTGCTCCGTGAGGCCAAATCTGACGGATGGGCGAACCGGCTGGGCGGATCGACAAGTGTGTGACGGGGCTTGTGGTCCAAGCTCTGGCAGGTCAGATCCGTCTGGCTGGTGCCCGCACGACGCTGCGCCAGAACCAGTCGACAAACCGAACGTAGGACACCATGGTCACATCCAGGTTTACGTGCGGCGCGGTGCGGGGGTCGGGTGTGAGGCGTTGGAGGCAGCGCCCCTGGGAGCATCCGCGGATTGGGGTGGGCCAGGCGTCGACGAGTCGCTGGCCGTAGGTGGTCGTCCGCCGACGTAGCGGCCTTGCTGGGTGGCTTGGTTGTGCACGGCTCCCGCACCCGGTGGCGGGCTGGAGCACTTCGCCGTTGTGACCGGGTGGACAGCGGCGCGACGAGCGTCCGGTGCTCACGATTCTTCAGAGCGGCTGGTCCTCCTGCTTCGGGGAGCCAGAGCTGGATGCTCGCACTCGCCGAAGACGATCGCATCGACCGCCGGCCGCGGACCGGTGATCGTCGCCATCGTCTGGGTGGCCTGGGGCCCCTGGCGGCCACGGGTGCGCGTGAGATGCCGGCGCCGAAGCAGGCGGCGACGATGTGGCCCCGGCCGGTGGTGAGTTGTCGGCCACGTCGCGTGGCCGGCCTTGTGATGACACGTGGTCTGGTGGCGCAGGGTTGAGGTGTGGCCCGTAGAAGGCGAACCGCAGCCGGCCGCCGGGCGGGGGTGGGGGAGAGGCGGGTGGGTCTGCTGGTGGTCATCCGTTGTGCGCGCACGTCCACCGTTTCTGCTGAGGACGGGCCTGATCCAGGCCGAGGTCGTCGGGGCCGTCAGACGTTCGGCTGGACTCGACCGGGCGGCGCCTTCCCGACGACCGCGGCTTGTCGGGATTCGATGAGCTCGCGCGATGTCCGCAGAGTGGCCGGTGGCCGTCATGTGCCGCCCGGTTTGAAACGTCATAAATCACCTCTGTCACGGCAGCACAACCCTGCGCGCGTGATCTAGGCACGCGTTGACGGGGCTCGCGGGCCCATAGTAGCGTCACACCGCCAGGATTGGTGAAACCTTTCAATCCGGAGGTTGCGATGACGCGCCAGGATCCGAGCGGGACGCCGCAGCCGGCGGGCTCAGGCGGACGGGGGCCTCGCGCGTGGTCGTCGCGGAGTGGCAGAGGGCGGTGATCCGGTGAACGCCACGCTCGAGCGCGAGGAGCTCGACTTGCTCGCGCTCTTCGCCGAAGGGCTGCCGCTGGATATCATCGCTCGCCGGCTGGAGCTGTCCGATCGCACCGTTCGCCGGCGGATGCGCTCCATCTGTGACCGCCTCGGGTTCGCCACTCCTATCCAGGCCGTGGTGTGGGCCGCGCGGCGGGGCCTCGTCTGACCGTCGCCGCCGCCGCGATTGGCCGAATCCGGACAAGCTCTTGTCCCCCAAGGGAAGCCCTCGTAATGTTCCCGTGAGGTAAAACGATTCATAGACGACTTCGGGCTGTACCCCGCCGGCCTCCCAGGAGCTGCTGTGCGCCATAGATCCGGCCTCCACCGGTCGCCTTCCCGTCCCACGGGTTGCTGGGACTGGTCGGCACCGGAGCCGGGCCTGTAGAGCGCGGCAGCACCATCGCGACACCCCGATACCGCTTTGCCCAGGCAGGCGGCGGGGTGATGTTTTCGTGCGCCCAGTACCCGGTTTTCGATGCTTGCTTGGTGGCGGACCAGCGAAACTCGGAACTTTCGCAGGATTGTCGGCGACGTTCGGCCAGGTCTAGATTCGCATGAATCGTTTCAGCTCGACGAAACGAGGACAGTGATGTCAACGAGCAGGCGAGGGTTTCTGCGTGGCGCGGCCGTGGTGGCGCTCGGCGCGGCGGGTGCCGCGGCATTGCCGGGCACCGAGGCGGAGGCGGCCGGAGAGCTGGAATCCGAGGCAGGGCCGAGCGTCGCCCAGGCCGGCGGAGCCGAGTCGGCGCGCCTGGCCCTCCCGCGGCTCGCCTCGGCCATGGACGGTTCGGATGTGCTCTCAGGCTTTCGGACGCCGCCCGCGGAGGTCCTGCCCCGGGTGTGGTGGCACTGGATGAACCAGAACGTCACCCAGGAGGGCATCAAGGCCGACCTGGAGTGGTTCAAGCGCGCCGGGATCGGCGGGATGGTGAACTTCGACGGCGCGGGGCGGGTGCCGGTGGTCGTGCCGAATCCGTTGCCGTACATGTCCGACGGCTGGAAGTCGGCTTTCCGCTACGCGATGCAGCAGGCCGACCGGCTGGGCCTCGAGGCCGACGTCGCTTGTTCACCGGGGTGGTCGGAGACCGGCGGACCCTGGGTGGCGGCCGAAGACGCGATGAAGAAGTACGTGTGGACCGAGACCTGGGTCGCGGGCGGGCAGGGCCAGGTGAAGCTGCCGCAACCGCCCGCGGTTGCCGGCCAGTTCGGGGATTCCGCGGCGGCCTCGTCCACCCCTACGCCGTTGCCTGCCTTCTACCGGGACGCGCGCGTGTTCGCCTACCGCGTGCCGGACGGAACCCAGAACCAAGCGGCTCTCGCACCCAAGGTCTTCGCCAGCGGACTGCAGGCCGACCCGAAGGCGACCCCGACATCGAACGGCGACCAGGGTGTTCCGCTGGACGTCGCCATGCTGTCGAACGCCTCGGTCGCCGACGCTCAGTATCTTCCCGCGCCGGGAGCCGCCGGGACTTGGGTGCGCTTCGAGTACCCGCGCCCGGTCGCGATCACCGGGGTCACGATCGCCGCGGGCGCCGCGTTCAGCGGGTGGAACGACGTCGTGGAGTACGGGCCGTCGGCGCAGGTCTACAGCAGTCGTGATGGCCGGGAGTGGACGCTGCTGGCGCAGGGCGTCTACAGCGGGGTGCAGCGCACGCTGTTCGTCCCGCAGACCACTGCGAAGTACTTCAAGGTCGTGTTCGGCCAGAGCTCCACGGCGCCGTCGTCGGCTCCGATCGCCTTGGCGAGCTTGATCCTGCGCACGGTCGCGACCGTGCACGAGTTCGAGGTGAAGGCTGGGTTCGGGCAGACGGCGAACTACTACGACGCCGCCACCCCGTCGCAGGGCGGGGCCGCGGCCGTACGGCGATCCGATGTCGTCGACCTCACCGGCCGGATGGCCCCGGACGGGACGCTGAACTGGCGGGCGCCGGCCGGCACGTGGGTGGTGGTCCGCCTCGGGTACAGCCTCACAGGTCACCAGAACGGCCCGGCGTCGACCGCGGCCACTGGTCTGGAGGTCGACAAGCTCGACGCCGGTCGCGTCCGCAAGTACCTCAACACCTACCTCGACATGCTCACCGACGCCGCCGGCAAGGACCTCTTCGGCCGCCGGGGCCTGACCGGCCTGCTCAACGACAGCTACGAAGCGGGATACCAGAACTGGACCGAATCGCTGCTGGACGAGTTCCGCAAGCGCCGGGGCTACGACCCCGCTCCGCACCTGCCGGTGCTCACCGGCGTGCCGGTCGACAGTGCCGCCGACGCCGACAAGTTCCTCTGGGACTGGCGGCGGACGCTCAACGAGCTGCTGGCCCAGAATCATTACCGGGTAATCCCGGCCGAAGCTCACAAACGCGGCATCCAGCGCACCTACGCCGAGGCGCAGGAGGACAAACGCGGCTGGTTCGGCGACGACATGGAGATGCGGCAGTACGCGGACTTCCCCATGGGCGCGTCGGGGGAGGCGTTCGCGCTGGGGGACCAGTCGTTCGAGACCTATCGGGTCGACACCCGCGGCGCCGCGTCGGTCGCGCACATCTACGGCCGTCCGCAGGCCGCAGTCGAGGCCTTCACCTTCACCCCGCAGGGCTTCACCCCCAAGGATCTCAAGCCCCTGGCCGACGAAATGCTCGCCCAGGGCGCCACCCGGTTCATGATCCACACCTCCGTGCACCAGCCGCTCGACCGCGGTCCTGGTGTGACGCTGAACGGCATCGGGTCGTTTTTCACCCGGCTGGAGACCTGGGCCGAGGTGGCGAAGCCGTGGACGACGTACCTGTCGCGGTGCAGCTGGCTGCTGTCGCGAGGCACGCACGTCGCCGACGTCGCGTACTTCTACGGGCAGGAAGCCCCAGCGACCGGCGTGTGGGGTCGCACCTTCCGGCAGACCGACCAGCCGATCGGGTACGACTACGACTTCGTCAACGGCACGATCATCCTGAACGAGATGTCGGTGCGCGACGGCCGGATCGTCACCCGCTCCGGCCAGGCCTACGCGCTGCTCCAGCTCGGCGGCGATGCCCAGCGGATCACGTTGGCGGTGCTGCGCAAGCTCGCCGGGTTCGTGGACGCCGGTGCGGCGATCG
The DNA here is from genome assembly GCF_040639695.1 of Amycolatopsis sp. NPDC023774. NCBI lineage: Bacteria > Bacillati > Actinomycetota > Actinomycetes > Pseudonocardiales > Pseudonocardiaceae > Amycolatopsis > Amycolatopsis sp. NPDC023774. The sequence continues at coordinate 6,575 of NZ_JBFAAJ010000058.1, read as the reverse complement.
CCGGGCCCAAACCGCTCGGGTCGCCGAGCCTGGCGGACGACGACGCGGAGTTCCAGAAGCTGGCCACGCGGTTGTGGGGCGAGGGCGAGCAGCGTGACCGCGTCGTCGGCACTGGTCGCGTATTCAGTGGCGTCACCGCCGCCGAGGCGCTCGCCGAGCTCGAGGTCGCGCCTGACTGGACCTTCCGGCTCGACGCCATGGATCCGTTGACCGCCAACGAACCCCTGTGGCTGACGCATCGCCGCACGGACTCGGCGGACATCTACTTCGTCGTCAACCGACGCAACGTGCGCACCACGATTCCGCTGACGCTGCGTTCCGCGGGCAGCGCGGTGGAAACCTGGGATCCGGTGTCGGGCCAGACGGCTCCGATCACGTTCGACGCCACCAGCGGCGCCACGCAGCTGACCGTCGACCTCGGACCTGCCGACTCGATCTTCCTTGTCGTCTCGCACGGCAAGCCCGGGTCGAAGACCGTGGCGGTGGCCTCGGATCGGCAGATCGGCGCGGTCGCCGGTGCGTGGCAGGTCGACTTTCCCGCCGGTCGGGGTGCGCCCGCCAAGGCGAACTTCGCGTTCCTCCGATCCTTCACGCAGGAGAGCGACCCGGGGGTCCGGTACTTCTCCGGCACTGCCACGTATTCGACGACGTTCGACGCGCCGGCGGAGTGGGTCAAGGTGGATGGTCGCGTGATCCTCGATCTGGGGGAGGTGCACGACATCGCCCAAGTCATCATCAACGGCGCCGACGCGGGAATCGCCTGGCGGGCCCCGTACCGGCTCGACGTCACCGGGGCGCTTCGCGGCGGCCGGAACACCCTGCAGGTGAAGGTCACCAACAGCTGGTTCAACCGGCTGGTCGGTGACCAGCAGCCCGGAGCCACGCCGATCGCGTACGTGCAGCCGCCGCTGAAGAACATCACTGCCGGTACCGAACTCAAGCCGGCGGGCCTGCTGGGGCCGGTCCGGATCGTGAACCGTGCGTAGCGCCGCAACGCGAGAACCCGCCCGCCCCCATTTCCGGTTGAAAGGACTTCCGATGAACCGCCGGCGCCCTGCCCGCACGCTCCTCGCCGTCGCATTGCTGGCCGTGTCCGGATCGGCAACCGCTGCCGCCACACCGAGCAGCTCGGCGAAGCCGACCTCGCTCAAGACCGAGAACCTCGCCGACCCGATCGGGATCGACGCCGGCAAACCGCTGCTCAGCTGGCTGCCGGGGAAAAGCTCGGCGGGCCAGGCGGCCTACGAGATCCGCGCGACCCTCGAGTCACCGACCCAACACGGGAAACGCGACCTGTGGGACAGCGGGAAAGTCCGTTCCGCGAGCACCTCGAACATCCCGTACGCCGGCCCGGCTCTGCACTCCCGCGACCACGTGAGCTGGCAGGTCCGCACGTGGGACACCATGGGGCGGGCCTCGACCTGGAGTGATCCGGCAAGCTGGGAGATGGGGCTGCTGTCCGCCTCCGACTGGTCGGCGCGCTGGATCGAGAACCCGTCGTACGACTACACCCAGCCGGATGGCAAGGAGACTCCGCTGCCCGTGTTCGGCAAGGCGTTCGCCGTGCACGGTGCGGTCCAGCAGGCCCGTCTCTACACGACCGGCCTCGGCATGTACGCCGCGACCATCAACGGCCGGCCGGTCGGCGACGCCGTGCTCGAACCAGACCAGACCACCTACTCCGCCGAGGTCGACTACCGGACCTACGACCTCACCAGGGCACTGCGGTCGGGCACGAACACCATCGGCATGGAGACCGGCAGCGGCACGTACCAGCGCGTGAAGACGCCCGGGCGGTACTTCTTCGGCGGCACCCTCGAGCAGTACACCGTGTACGGCGAACCGAAGGTCATCGCCCAGCTCGAGATCACCTACCAGGACGGGCGCCGGGAGATCGTCTCCAGCGACGGCAGCTGGCGGACCGCGCTCGGCGCCACCACCTTCTCCTCGTGGTGGAGCGGCGAAGAGTACGACGCCCGCCGAGCGAGCCAGTCGCCGACCTCGGCTGCCGCGCTGACCAACGAGGGCTGGCAGCAGGCCAGCCCGGTCACGCTCACCCAAGCCACGACGCCGCGCGACACCACACCGTTGCGCGCCAACCCGCGCCCACCGGTCACCGTCGCACAGAACGTGCGGCCGACCGGCATCCGCAAGCTCGCCGACGGCTCGTACATCCTCGACTTCGGGGCCAACCGCTCCGGCTGGCCCAGCGTCTCGGTCTCCGGGCGAGCGGGCGACACCGTGACGATGATCCCGGCGGAGAACCTCGCCGCCGACGGCACCTTGGACATCGCCACCACCGGCGCGAAACCGGGAAGCCAGATCGCCTACCGGTACACGCTCTCCGGGCACGGCAAGGAAACGTGGCACCCGCAGTTCACCTACAGCGGGTTCCGCTACCTGCAGGTGAGTGGTCTGCGCACAGCGCCGGCCAAGGACACCGTGACCGTGGACGTCATCCACGCGGCGAACCCGAGCGCGAGTGAGTTCACCTCGTCGAGCGACCTGCTCAACCAGATCCACACGATCACCGAGCGGGCGATCCAGAGCAACATGATGTCGGTCATGACCGACTGCCCGGACCGGGAGAAGGGTCCCTACACCGGCGACAACCTCCAGAATCTCGACGCCCTGCTCACCGACTACGACATGTCGGCCTTCGAGCCCCAGCTCGTGCGCAACATGGCCACCGCGCAGCGGCAGCCGGGCGACGTGTCGCCGGGCTTGATCGCCAACATCGCGCCGGAGTTCCACCGCGTCGCACCCACGACGCAGACGAAGCCCCAGGGCACCATCGAGTTCCTCGACGAGGTCAACTGGGGTGGCGCCGTCATCCGCATCCCGTGGCAGCTCTACCTCACCTACGGCGACACCCGGACGATGGCGACCTTCTACGACAACATGGTGGCCTGGCTCGATTACGAGGCGAAGAACAAGGCCGCGAACAACGGTGACATCCCCGGGCTCGGCGACTGGTCCGCGACGGACAACACCACGCCGATGCAGCTGGCCATCACCGCCGGCTACTACACGGCGGCGAGCGACATGGCCGGTGTTGCCCAGGTCCTTGGCAAGACCGCCGACCACACCAAGTACACCGCCTTGGCCGCCCAGCTCGCCACGGAGTTCAGCACGCGCTTCCGCCACGTCGACGCGACCGGCGTTTACTACGGCAGCGACAGCGAAGCCTCGAACGCCGTGGCCCTCGACGCCGGGCTGGTCGCCCCGGCCGACCGCGCCGCGGTGCTCGATCGCCTCGTCGTGTCGGTGCGCAAGGCCGGCAATCACATCACGACCGGTTCGGTCGCACTCGGACCGCTCTTCCGGGCCCTCGAGGCCGGGAACCGCGATGACGTCATCTACGACATGGTCGTCAACCCGACCTCGCCGGGCTACGGGTACTTGATCGCCAGCGGCCACACGACGCTGTCGGAGAGCCTGGACGGTGGCGGCTCGCAGAACCACCACTTCCTCGGCGCCGTGGACGCGTGGTTCATCCACGGACTCGCCGGCATCCAGCAGATGGACGGTTCGGCCGGCTACCGCGACCTCACCATCGCGCCTGCGATCGTCGGCGGCCTGACCCACGCAGAGGGCAGCTACCAGACTCCGTACGGCACCGTCAGCAGCACGTGGACGAAGTCCGCGCACGGGTTCCGGCTCCAGGTGACTGTTCCGCCGGGTGCCACCGCGACGGTGCATGTTCCGGCCGCTGCCGGCCGGCACGTCCAGGCTTCCGGGCCGGGTGCCCGCCGCATCGCCGAAGCCGTCTACACCGTCGGTGCCGGTCAGTATTCCTTCACCGCCACGAGCTGATCCGCGGATGCGGCCGACCGGCCACATCGGACACACCTCTCCCTGGAAATCCCACCCCGAAGGAGACAATCGATGGACCTCACCCGTCGTTCGATGTTGAAGTGGTCTGGAACGGGGGTCGTCGCCGCCGGAGTCGCGGCGGTGACCCCCGCCGGCTCGGCGACGGCCGACCCCGGGGCCGCGCTCCCGGCCGGCCCCCTTGCGACGCCACCGCCCCCGTCGGCACAGGCGCAGGCGGCCGCGAAGAAGGCCCGGCAGCTCGTGTCCAAGATGACCCTCGACGAGAAGATCGCCTACTGCCACGGGATTCCGGCCACGAAGGGCTTCACCGGTCACATCCCCGCCAACGACCGGCTCGGCATCCCGGCGCTGCGGCTGGCGGACGGTCCCAGCGGCGTCGGCAACGGGTCCACCGGCGTCACACAGTGGCCGGACTCCAAGGCCCTGGCCGCCACTTGGAACCCCGCCACCGCGACCGACTACGGGAAGGCCTACGGCGCCGAGCAGGCCGCCAAAGGGCACAACGTCGCGCTGGCACCGTGCATCAACATCCTCCGGCTGCCGCACTGGGGGCGCTCGTTCGAGACCTACACCGAAGACCCCTTTCTGAACGGGCAGCTGGCGGCCGCCACCATCCGCGGCATCCAGGCCAACCACGTCATCTCGACGGTGAAGCACTTCGCTGCCAACAACCAGGAGATCCTGCGCAACTCGATCGACGTGGTCGTGTCGGCTCGCGCGCTGCAGGAGATCTACTACCCGGGGTTCCGGGCCGCCGTGCAGCAGGGCCAGGTCGGCGCCGTCATGACGTCGTACAACAAGGTCAACGGCACCTGGGCCCACGAGAACCGCATCAACGTCCAGGACGCGTTGCGCGACGCGTGGGGCTTCGACGGCATGGTCATGTCGGACTGGGGCGGCACGCACAGCACGGTCCAGACCGCCAAGGCCGGCTCCGACACGGAAATGCCCGGTGGCACCTACCTCGGCGACGCGCTCAAAGCCGCCGTGCAGAACGGCAGCGTCAGCGAGGCGCAACTCGACACCATGGTGACCCAGGTCCTCACGGCGATGATCCGCGTCGGGCTGTTCGACCACCCGTTGCCGGACCCGGCCACCGTCGTCGACACCGTGGTCTCCACGCCGGCGCACCTCGCGCTGGCGCGGCGCATCGGCGTCGAAGGCAGCGTGCTGCTGAAGAACGACGGTGTGCTGCCGCTGGCACGGCCCCGCAGCATCGCGGTCATCGGCAACGCCGCCGACGCCGGCGCGCAGACCCACGGCGGCGGCTCGGGCAGCGTCAACCCGAACGGCACGGTCGTGACGCCGTTGGCCGGGATCCGTGCGCGGGCCGGGTCCATCCCGGTCACCTACGCGCAGGGCACTCTCGGTATAGCCGCACTGCCGACCGTGCCCGCTGCGGCGTTCGGCTCCGGTCTCAAGGTCACCTACTACGCTTCCACCGACCTGACCGGTGACCCGCTGGGAACCGAGACCGTCGCCGCCCTGAACGTCACCGCGACTCCGGCGGCAGTCGCCGCTCAGACGGACGGCTGGTCCGCGCGGTACACCGGCACCTTCAATGCCGCCGAAGCCGGGGGTTACCGCTTCAGCCTCAGCGTCGGCGGAGTGACCACGCTGAGCATCGACGGCAAGCAGGTGCTCACCGCGCTGCCCGGTCGCGAAGCCGTCCAGAACGGCCTGGTCACCCTGACCGCGGGAAGTCACACCCTTGAGGTCACCTACGTGTCGGCCGCTCCCGCCGGGGGCCGGGCGCCTCGCACGTCGCTGGTGCTCGGCTCCCAGTCCGGCTACGACAAGCTCCACCAGGCGGCGGCCGATGCCGCCCGCGCGGCCGAAGTGGCGGTGGTGGTGCTCGCGGACCTGACCAGCGAGGGCATGGACCGCTCGACGCTCGCGCTGCCCGCGGACCAGAACGAGCTCGTGGCCGCGGTTGCCAAGGCCAACCCGAACACCGTGGTCGTGCTCAACACCTCCGGCGCGGTCCTGATGCCGTGGCTGGGCAGCGTCAAGGGTGTCATCGCGAACTGGTACGCCGGACAGGAGCAGGGCAACGCGCTGGCCGCCATGCTGTTCGGCGACGAAGAGCCGGGAGGTCGCCTGCCGGAGACGTTCCCGGCCTCCGATCAGCAGGGGCCCGCCAAGACGACTGTCGAGTTTCCTGGTGACGGTGTCCAGGTGTACTACGACGAAGGCCTGGCGATCGGCTACCGCTGGTACCAGCACTCCGGCGAGAAGCCCTTGTTTCCCTTCGGCTTCGGCCTGTCCTATACGACCTTCCGCCTGGGCAACCTGCGTCTTTCCCGCACCGGGGGCGGGCTCCGGGCCCAGGCGACGGTCACCAACACCGGCCGACGGACCGGTTCGGAGGTCGTCCAGCTCTACGTCGCGGCACCCGACGCGGCACAAGAGCCGGCGCAGCAGCTCAAGGCGTTCAGCAAGGTCACCCTCAAGCCGGGCCAGAGCACGACGGTGACGCTCGACGTCCCGCGGGACGAACTCGCGGTCTGGCTGAGCCCGAGCACCGGCTGGACCGTGATCCCGGGCAATTACACCGTCGGTGTGGGCACCTCGTCCGCGGACCTCCCGCTTCGCGGCCGCATCACGGTGTCCTGACCTTCCGGGCAAAAGAGAAGCGGGGGGGGGGGGCGTCGGGGGCGGCGCGGGGGGTTTGTGGGTGTATATGGGGTTTTTTAGAATGAAAACTGGGTAGTCGGGGTGGGACACGCCCCCCCCAC
>NZ_JBFAAJ010000057.1:0-23998 GCF_040639695.1 Amycolatopsis sp. NPDC023774 | reverse complement strand
ACAACGACCGCGCCAAACCCTTCACCTGGACCGCCACCGACGACGACATCATCACCAAAATCAACCGTAAAATTACTTCAGACACACGACACTAGTCGCGGTTTGGTCACGTGTTCGAGGCCAATTACTCGAGAGAAATGGGTACCACTTCCGGAATGGACTTCTTACTGCGATCGAACCGCTGGTGCCCTGGCGACCACGCCGGGTTCAGCTCGAGAGCGCCCTGCGCGAGGCGGTGCGGAGCGGTCGGCCAGCGGTTGCCCGCCGGCCGGGTACTGGCCGAAGACCTCGGAATCTCCCGGCGCCTGGTTGTCGAGGTCTACACGCAGCCGAGCGCAGAAGGTTATCTGGTCAGCCGGCCGGGGTCGGGCACCTGCGTCTCCGGCCTTTCTCTTCCGCCGACGATCGAGGTGTCTGACGCACTCCGGTCAGCCGAGGTCGTGCCCCGATAGGCCATGCGCCCCGGGATTCCGACGCTGTCGGCAGTCCCCCGCCGCCTCGGGCGGCGTGCGCGGACCACCGCGCTGGCCACCGCGGCGGATTCCGATCTGGACTGCCCCGACCCCGCCGGACATCCTCGGCTGCGCCAAGTGCTGGCCGATTACCTCGGTCGGGTCCGCGGCGTCGACGCCGACCCACACCGGTTGTTGATCTGCGCGGGCTTCACACAAGGTCTCCACTTGCGCGCCCATACGCTGCGCGCCTGAGGTGCCAAGACCGTCGCGATCGAGGACCCCGGCCTGCCTCACCGAGCGTCCATCCTGCGCCAGGCCGGGCCAGCTGTCCCGCCCGTCCCGGTCGATCCCGACGGCATCCTCGTGGATCGACTGTCCGAGCGGGGCGTCGACGCGGTGCTCACCACTCCGGCCCACCAGTTCCCCACCGGCGCGATCCTGGCCTCCGCCCGCCGGGAGGCGGTGCTGGCGTGGGCGGGGAGATGCGGCGCGATCGTCGTCGAGGACGACTACGACGGGGAGTTCCGCTTCGATCGACGCGCCGTCGGCTGTCTGCGGGGCCGGCCGCCCGACCGTGTCTACTCCGGATCCACCAGCAAGACGCTCGCCCGGGCGGTCCCCTTGGGTTGGCTGGTCAGCCCGGCCGAGCTGCACGCCGAGCTGGTGCCGAACAAGTTCTCGCCGATCACCGCAGCCCGACTCTAGATCAGCTCGCGCGCGCCCGGCTCGTCGAACCCGGCGACTACGACCGGCACATCCGCGCCGCCCGAAGCCGCTACCGAACAGCTCGGCAAGCATTCGAACTGGCCATCACCCGGCATCGTGCGCCGCTGCAGCTTGTGTCGGGACCGCTGCCGGTGTCCAGACGCTCGCCACCCCACTCGACGACACCCACCCCGATGAGTCGACCGCGCGCGCCCGAGCCCTCGGGATCGCCTTCACCTCCATCACCCGCTACCAGCTCAACCCTGACCCGAGCCCGGACGGTGTGGTGATCGGCTACGGCAATATCGCACCCCACACCATCGACGAGGCCATCGCCTGCTCGCCACCACCGTCGAGAGACAGCGCAAGCCGACCTGTCGGTTTCGTCGACTGAGAAGTGGTCCGGCAAGTCCAGTCTGCGGCGCTGGACGAACGGGGACGAAGTCAGGCCTTGAACGCCCTGATGCAGTCGATCGCCATGTCCAGCGCGACTTTCATGGGTGCGACGTCCTGTTGGGTCTGCGCGAGCAGGTATCCGCCTTGGAGCGCTCCGATCAGCCCGATCGCGAGCCGCTGCGGATCGGCGTCCTGCCGCAGTTTGCCGGCGACTCGCATCCGCTCCAGACCTTCGGCGATCAGGCCTTCCCACCGCTCGAAGTGCGCGGCGAGCTCCGAACGCGCTCGTTCGTTCCGGTCGGACAGCTCACTCGCCATCGAGCCGAGAGGGCAGCCGTACGCACCGTTGCGCAGGGCGTTGTGCTGGACGACCGCGTCCCGCCACCGTTCAAGGCCACGCATCGAGTTCAGCCGACTCAGCTGGTCCTCGTGCCAGGCGAGCAGGTCGTGCGCCCTACGGTCGATGACCTCCTGGACCAAGGCGTCCTTGTCCTGGAAGTGGTGATAAAGTTGCGATTTGCTGGTGCCGCTCGCGGCGCGGACATCGTCCAACGTGGTCGCGGTCACGCCCTTGACGGACATCAAATCGACCGCGGCTTGCAGGATTCGGGCACGCGTCGCCTCACCCCGCGCCGTCAGCCGGGTAGCCCTCACCGTGTGCTCCGGTTCTGCCACGATGACAGATTACCGCACACGCACCTGCGACGACGGACTCGACAGCCGCCGGAGGGTCAGCCATCCGCCGAGGTCAGCGAGGACCAGTCGGGCCAGTACGGTCGCCGGCCGATCATCGACCCGACGCGGCCAGGACGTGGCGGAGCATGAGGTCGAATGGCTCCAGTACATCCGCCGATGCGCCTGCCTTCCGGCACCGACCCATCGCACCGACGAGCGCCCCCATGACCGCGGTCGCCAACTCCGCCGGCCGCGACCCGGGCGCAAGTTCGCCGCGCTCGCGCAGCCGCTCGAAGGCCCCCTCGAGCGCCGACTGCCACGGCCCGAGACTCGCCGCCAGAGCCCGGCTGACCCGACCCTCGCGCCCGGTCACCTCGTGGACGACGATCCCCAGCGGGTATCCGGCGGAGATCCACGTGGCGCGATAGCGGGCGGTCACAGCATCACGCCACCGGTACAGGTCTTCGGCGCTGACCGCCGCCATCAGCCGGCGGCCGGGACCCTCGAAGACGTCGCGAACCTGGATCCGCACCACCTCCCCGATGAGCGCCTCTACGTCCGCGAAGTATCCGCGCAGCCACGCTCCGCTCACCCCCGCCAGGTCGGCCACCGTGCCGAGCTCCGCGGCCCGCAGCCCGCGCCGGCACACCAGGTCCACCACCGCGGCCATGACCCGTCGCCTCGCGGCGCCGTCGGCCACGGACTCGAACGTCGCCCCGTCTCCGGTGAACTCACCAGTCATGACCCGACCGCCCGGCACGACAGAGCAGCCACGCTAACCCGCGGACCGTTTACTGGACTAATAGGTCCTTTATTTCGTCCTTCACCGACGCTCGACGCTCGGGCGTTGCCCCCACTGGCGGCGACCGAGGTTGCGAAAGTTTTCGAGTAACGGCGGTTTTGACTAGCAGCAATTCGGGCATGGCATCGGAGCAGCATCACCTCACGGTCCAGCATGATGTCACCGTATACTGGACCTTCAGGTCCAAGCAAAGCGTCTACCACCACAGCGTGATCGTCGAACTGCCGACAAAGGTCAGGGGGACACGGCTGCACCGCGGCGCAGGCTGGTCAGCCTGGTCGACGCCGCACTCGGGGCGATCGTGTCGGGCGCCTCGATCTGGGCGATCACCGTGGGCGCCGCCCGACCATCCGGCGACGCGATTCGCGGCGGACTACCGCCGAAAGGAATCGGTAAGGTCGACCGGGGGCGGCAGCGAAACTCGGGGATTCGGCCCGACGAGACCACGTGCCAACCCTACCGCCGCGAGCGAGCCACCCAGCGGTTCGCCGCGCGTTCCCTGCCGACCAACCGCGTGGCACCAGCGCGACTACCAGGGCGGATGCCGTGTCCCCAGCGGCTTCGCCGCCTTCTGCCGGGCAGCCGAACGCCGGCTTCGTCCCCACGCAGCGCGCGACGAGTCCCGACAGCATGCACCCTGCCTGCTCACCACGGAGCCGATGGCTTCCTTCACGCGGACCGTGCGGTCCAGCTGGTGATAGGTCGCTCATCACACAGTGCGGTAACCTGACGGCCGTGGACGAACCGGAGGGCACGACGCAGAAAACCCGGCTGACCGCCCGCGGCGCGGCGACCCGCACCCGCATCGTACAGGCGGCAGTCGACTTGATCCGGGTCAAGGGAGTGGCCGCGACCACACTCGACGACGTCCGGGCCGCCAGCAGCACGAGCAAGTCGCAGCTCTACCACCACTTCCCCGACAAGAAGGCCCTCGTGCGCGAGGTTGTGGCCACCCAGGGCGCGCAGCTCATCGCGGGCCAGGAGGACCAGCTCCGGCGGTTGAACTCGATCCGCGGCCTCGAACGCTGGCGCGACGCGCTCATCCAGCGCGCCTCCCTTCGCAACGGGGCCTACGGCTGCGCGATCGGCTCGCTGGCCGCCGAGTTGGCCGATCGGGACCAAGAAGCCCGCTCGATGCTCGCGAAGTACTTCGAGATCTGGGAGGAGCTTCTGGCCGAGGGGCTCACGCGCATGCGCGCCTCTGGTGTCCTCCGACGGGACGCGGATCCCGAAAAGCTCGCTACCTTTCTCGTCGCCGCACTGCAGGGTGGGTACCTGCTCGCGCAGACGGCCCACTCCACAGACCCCATGAAGCTCACGCTCGACATGGCGATCGGCCACGTCCGCACCTTCCTGGCCGCGTAGCCACTGCGCGCCGAACAGTGGACCTGAAAGTCCAGAGAGCTTCGGGTCGAGGTGTACTCCACGCGGCACGTCCGCTAGTGTTCGGGGTATGTCGGGTGACCAGACCGGGATGCACATCGAGGATGCCCCGGAGCCGCACCGGCTGGTTGTGACAGCGGCGATCAACCTGCTGCGCGAGCGCCAGCTCGGGGAAATCACCTTTGCCGAAGTCGGAGCGGCCAGCGGTGTGCCCGAGGCACAACTGAAGCAGACGTTCGAAAACGAAGACGCGCTTTTCGAGGCGGTCGTCCACGCCCAGGTGGCAGGCGTGCTGGCGGAGCAGAAGCCCCTGTTGGAGGGGGTGCGCTCACTCGCCGGTCTCCAGGCCTGGCGGGACAAGCTCGTCGAGGACAACCGCGTCAGCGGCGGCACCGGCGGCTGCCCGATCGGGTCGCTCATCGGCGAGCTCGCCGGACGGTATGACCGTGGTCACCGCGCTCTGGTCGAGGGGTTCGCGGCATGGGAAAGCCTTCTCGCGGCAGCGTTCCGGCGCATCCAGGAAAGCGGTGAGCTCGACACCGGCGCCGACCCGGACACGATCGCCACCGCCATCATGGGCGCGCTGCAGGGCGGGTTCCTGCTCGCCCGGACCACACGCGACCCCGGCCAGCTGGCGACAGTTCTCGACGTGTCGCTCGATCATTTGAGGGCACATTCCTCTCGGTGTCGTTCCGGACTGGACAGGCCTGTCACGCCACCGTTGTCGAGCGAAGTACGCAGCTGACCCGGCCTTTGCGATTTCCGTCGGAACCGCGCGCCCCTCTGCCCCGGTGCGGCGTACCGCACGTCTGGACCAGTCGGTGAACAGGTGCCGGGCATGCGACGCCGGCACCCGCTCACCGGTTATCGAGGAAACGATTCCACCCGGTGGAGGTGACCATGCGATCAGCGAACGCCGGGAACCGGATTCCACGTGTTGTCGCCTCTTTCTCAATCGAGGGCCAGACCGTGGCAGGACGCTGGTCAGAGCGATTCGTCGGAGCCGAATTCACGCAGTGCGCGCAACAGGGCCTCGTGATCTCCCGAACAGGCGCAGCACGACTGCAAATGGGTCGCCAGCCCCGGGTAATGCTCTTGGGGGCTCTCGCCGGCCGCCATCATTTCCGTATAGGCGTGAAGCGCGTCGAGCGCGAGGTCGCAACCCACGTCTCGCGGATCGGTCCGGAGGAACTCAGCCAGTGCGTCGCAGTTGCTCATGCCATGCCTCGAGACTTGTCATTTCGCGGGTGCTCGCCACGAACCTGGGGTGCCGGGCGCCGACTTGTCCGTTTTCAGTCCTGGACGGTTAGCACCCGCACTTCGGTGATTCTTACGAGTAAGATCCACTGGCATCGTTCGGTCCTGCCTCGGACAGTCCCCACCCGCAATGATCGAGTGATCGAGGTCAGCCCGTTGCAGGCGGAAGACCACTTCCGCTGGGAAGAATTGGCACGTGGACGAGTGGTCGGCATCGCGCATTACCTGCTCCACACCAACCGTTCGTGCTACCTGCAGGACTTGTTCGTGGACGAGGCCGCGCGCGGCCACGGTAGAGGCCGGCTGCTGGTCGAACACGTCGCCCAGGCGGCCCGCGACCACGGCGCGGCCCGTCTCTACGGGCACACCGAGCAGGACAACCAGAGCGCGGCTGCTTAACGACATCGGGGTCGGCCGGGCGCGCTGCCGGGCCCGCCGGCGGTTGGGACGACGTCGGCGGGCCCTCGGCGCGGTTCGGTCGGCGCAGTACGCCTGACAGCGGTCGGCGCCACAGCTGCGGTGCGGTTCAATCCGGGAGCACGAGCAGTCTGCTCCTGCCGCGGCACGCCTCCACTCCTGCGGACCGGATGTCGCTGCTGATGCCGCAAGACCAGGTCGCCCCTGCGCGATCTGGTGCCGTGGTTCTCGAACCCCCGCGGGTCGAATCGAAAACGTGCCACGGGTCGACGAGGCCGTAGCGTCGGACCACTCCGTCCGGCCAGGCGGGGTCGCCGAAGGTCAGCCCGTACCTGGCGGCCAGTTCCGCGATCGCATCCGGCTCGGGCCGGTCATCCGTCAGGAGGTCGGCGAGATCGTGGAAGTACTGCTCGAAGCCGCCGGGCGAGATGATCTCGATGATCCTGGCCGGCACGGCGCCGGCGTTCCACATCGTGTGCATCTCTCGCCGCGGCTTGGTGATGTACCCGCCAGGCCCGAGGACCGCCTCGCGGTCACCGGAACGAAAGCCCATTTCCCCTTCGAGCACGATGGAGTACTCGTCCTCGCGGGTGTGCTGGTGCACCGGCACGATCGCGCCGACGTCAAACGGATGTTCCACGATCGAAATCGCACTGTCGGTGTCCCGGCTCAACAGTTTGAACGAGACTCCGAACAGCCCCATTCCGATGTCTTCGCCGCCACCCGGCAGTACGACCTTCGAGCCGGGCACCCCCGCAACGCTCATAGCGCCTCCATATCGGTGAGCAAGCCAGTAGATATCAGGCTGACCCTGCCCCCGAACCCGCGCAGCACCGGTCGGCCCATCACCGTTCAGGCCAGGCCGTCTGGCGGTGAGGTGGCATCCGTCTTGGTCTTCGAGTCGTTACGGGCGAACGCGGATGATCGTCTTGCCCTTTTTCCGCTCGGTCGGGTTGAACGCGGCCACGGCGTCGTCGAGGCTCGCCACGGTGCCGATGTTCGTGCGCACCCGACCGTCGCGCACCCGCTGCACGATTTCACCCAGCTGAGCACGGTCGGCCTCGACGACGAAGTCGACCGCCAGACCCTCGGCGGGCCGGGACTCCGGCGGGCCGGCGATCGTCACCAGCGTCCCACCGGCCCGAACCAAACCCGCCGACCGCGACCCGATGTCACCACCGAAAACATCGAACACCAGATCCACACCGCCGACATCCTCCAACGCGTCGTTCTCCAGATCGACGAACTCCTGCACCCCGAAATCGTGGGCCGTCGCACGATCGGCCGCACGCCCCGTGCCCACCACGTAAGCACCCGCCTCACGCGCGAGCTGCGCCACCATCGACCCGACTCCCCCGGCCGCGCCGTGCACCAGAACGCTCTGTCCCGCCTCGAGCCGGCCGTGCACGAACAACCCCTGCCACGCGGTGAGGCCCGAGATCGGGAGGCTCGCACCGACGGTGAAGTCCACATCACCGGGCAACGGCGCGACGTTGCGCGCCTCGACGGCCGCGTACTCCGCCAGCGTGCCGTCACGAGTCCAGTCCGTGAGACCGAACACCCGCTGGCCCACCGACAACCCCGCGGTGCCGTAGCCCAGGCTCGCGACCACGCCGGCCACCTCGTGCCCGGGGATCGACGGCGTGCGATCCCGGTCCAGGCGATCCGTCCAGGTCGAAGGCCACGACAGCTCGCCCGGGGTGAATCCCGACGCGTGAACCTCGACGAGGACATCGTTCCCCGCCGCGGCCGGCTCGGACCGTTCCACGAGCTTCATCCCGGCCGTTCCCGCGGCCTCGTCCGTCACCACGATCGCTTTCATCAAGCACCTCTCTGCATCCGGTCTTCGCCTGAACAGTTCTTTCAGTACGCTGGTATTAGCGGCATGAGATCTTGACGTCTTACGACGCTGATCAACAGAGAGTGCCGGCCCTGGATACAACGTCGTGCGTGCGCGCTCCCCCACCGCCATACCGTGAAAGAATTTCAGGACAGTGGTGAATGCGGTGTTGGCCGCAGGCACCCCGTAGTAGATGGCTGATTGCAGCAGCACTTCCTGGATTTCCACGGGAGTGATTCCGTCCCGCAGCGCGGCGCGGAGTGCATGACGAGTTGCTCCTGGTGACCGTTGGCGATCATCGCCGTGAGCGTCATGCATCGGCGGGTCGCCCGTCCTGGCGATCGCCCGATCCACGTGGGCGACGCCCAGAACGGCCCTGCGCACGGCGATGCCCGCGGCATAGCGGGAGCCGTCGTCACGGGGGACAGTCGTGTCATGTTTCTCGCCACGGCCGTCGAGATGGCCGCGCAGCGTGGCCAGCACGGGGGCACCACCAGGGTGGACACGATGATCCGGGACAGCTCGGCACGCAGATCGAAGGAAGCCAGCGCATCGCAGCTTGCGGCGTAGGCCGTGGCGTCGGTAGCCAGCAGGTCGGCGACCAGCATCTGGGCCGCGGGGTCGGCCGTGAAGCCCGGGGTGAACCACCGCCCGGGAGCGGTATCCGCGACGAGGCCGATGCCCTCGGTTCGGACGAGGTGGGCGCGTTCGTGCCAGCGGTCGGGCTCGCCGAAGCGAGCCGACGTGGAGACGAGCATGAGCGAGGCGACGCGATCGGGGTGGTGCACCGCGAGCCACAACCCCACGGCCCCGCCCATCGAGATGCCGGCATACGCGAATCGCTCGATGCCGAGGTGGTCCGCGAGAGCGAGGACGAGGCCGGCGATGTCGCCGATGGCGGCGTCAATGGGTAGCAGCTCGGCGGGAGTGGACTTGGCCGGTGTCGACGAGATCGAGCCCCGCCTTGGCGTGGCTGCGGATCTCGTCGACGCCGGCCGCCGCACTTCCTTATCGCCCAGGATCGCGGACGGGGTTGCTCAGATGAAGGTGAACAGCCGGTCTGCCTCGAGGCGCGAAATCGGGCCCTTGTACGCCTTTTCCCGGTCGGGGTAGCCGAGCGCGAGCAGCACGGTCGTGGTGTGCCCGGTTTCCCGGATCTTGAACGCCTTGTCGACGCTGGTCGGGTCGAACCCTTCGAGCGGAGTGGCGTCGACGCCGAGCTCGACGGCCGCCATCATGGTCATGCCCAGGACCATGTAAGTCTGCTTCTCCATCCAGTGGTTCAGATCCTTGTAGGCGTAGGTGCGCAGATTCAGGAAGTCCCGCGTCATGTACTGCCACATCGCGTTCTTTTCCGGGTTGGGAAACCGGCCGTCGGCAGTCTCCTTGGCGAACACCTCGTCGAGGTGGCTGTCGGGCACATCCGCCCGGGTGGTGAGAATGATGGTGTGCGACGCGTTCAGGATCTTCGAGCCGTTGTCCTGGAATCGTTCGCCCAAGTTGTCCGCGAGCTGCTTCTTGGCCTCCGCCGAGGCGAGGACGTAGAAGTGGTTCGGCTGGATGTTCGTCGAGGTCGGCGCGGACCGGAGGAACCTCAGCAGTTGGTGAAGGGTTTCGTCCGGGATGGTCTTGCTGCCATCGAAAGCCCTGGTGAGGTGTTGGCTCATGAGCTTTTCGAGATCCATGTTTATCTGCTTTCTGGTGGCAACCGATAGGTGAACAGCGGTGAATCGGGGAGTTCGGGCTAGTTCTTGCCGCGGGCGATCAGTTCGCCGATCCGGTCGAAGCCCAGCCCCTTGGTGGCGGCCGCGAGGTCCCCCGCGACGAGGGCCTTGGTGGCCTGTTCGAGTGCCGCCATCGCATTGGCGTAGAGGAACGGACCCAAACTGATGCGCTTGACGCCGGCCTTCTGCAGCTCAGCGACCGTCAGCACCTTGTCCGAAGGGGACACGAGGACGTTGACCGGCGTGGGCGCAACCGCGGTGACGATCGCCTCGAGTGCGTCGAGGTCGGGCGGGAACGGTGCGTAGACCACATCCGCGCCGACCTCGGCGAAAGCCGTGAGGCGCCGGATCGTGTCGTCGAGATCGGGTCGCCCCTGGATGAAGTTGTCGGTGCGCCCGGTCACGGCGATGCGTCCCTTTGCCGCATCGACGGCGCCGCGCACACGATGGACCGCCTCGTCGAAGTCGCGGATCGGCTGGTCGGGATCACCGGAGGTGTCCTCGACGCCGATACCGGCCAGGCCGAACTCGACGGCGGCCTCGACGGTCGCCGCGACGTCTTCAGGCGTGTCGCCGTAACCGTCCTCGAAGTCCCCGTTCACGGGCAGCCCGGTGAGCCGGGCGAGCAGCCCCGCATGCGCGAGGTGCTCGCTGCGGGTGACTTCGTGGCGGCCATCGGGTCGGCCGAGCATCGCCGCGAGCGCTGCCGACGACGTCGCGATCGCCTCGAAACCGGCATCGGCCAGCATCAGCGCCGAGAGGCCGTCCCAGGCGTTGGGCATGACGAAGCCACCGTCGCGGGTGTGCAGCGCCATGAACTTCTCATAGAGCTCGGAACCCGGCATTTCGCACCTTTCGTGGATGATCGTGGGGCTGTGAGGCGTTACCGGGCTGTGTGCGCCGCCTTGACGGCGACTGTGGCGATCAGCCGGGTGTGCCGGCGGCGTCGACCGCGGGGATGTCGATGTCGGTCTGGTTGACGTTGTTGATGAAGTTCGTGAGCAGCGCTTGCACCGCGACGGTGACAATCGCCAAGATCTGCGCATCGGTGTACCCGGCGTCTCGCACACCCGCGAGGTCCTCGTCACTGACCTGTCCGCGGCTGTCGACCACCCGCCGAGCGAAATTGGCGGCAGCGGCGCGCTTGGGGTCGACCGAGCTCCCGGCGCGGCCCAGAGCGATGTCGTTGCTCGACATACCGCCGAACTCGGACGACACGTACGTGTGCATTGCCAGGCAGTAATCGCAGCCGTTGGCTTCCGACACGGCCAGCGCGATGCTGTGCCGCGTCCTCGCGTCCAGGACCCGGCTCAAGGTGCTTTGCAGGGTCGTGACGACTTCGAGCACGGTCGGGTTCGACGCGATGACCTTGAACATGTCCGGGACGAAGCCGAGCTGCGCACCAACCCCCTCGAGTATCTGCCGCGAGCCGGCGGGGACGTCTTCTGGAGCGGGTGCGTTCAGTCGTGACACAGCGAATCAACCTCCGGTAGGTGTGTGAGTGGTCAGCGTCGCGCTCAAGTCGCCTCTTACTGCTCCCGAGTTCCGCCGAAGCGGTGAGCCTGCGTTGGCTGCGGCGTGGCTGGTGGCGCCCGTTGCGTTGGACCTGGTGCCGTGTGTCGCGAGGGGCTATGCCAGCGGCGCCGAGTTCCGGACCTCGTCGCGACGAAGTACCTTAGACTGGACTATACAGACCAGATACTCGAGCACGGACACTCTCTGGCAAGTTGGCGTTACCGGTGATGCGGCTCTCTGGTTGACAGTCAATGAACTTTTAAGTCCACTGGCGAGGACACCTCGCGCCATCTGACGGACCTTGCTCCTGCGCACCCGAGGGAGAGGACCATCGACCTGCCACCCGACTGTTCTCTGCACTGGCAGCCTGCCTTTCCCGTCAACGCGAAGCTGACGCTCAAGAGCCTGAGGCGCGGCCGCCACGATCCGACCCACCGCGAGGAAGCCGACGGGACCCTGTGGCGGACAGCACTGACCCCGTCCGGGCCGGTCACCTACCGGATCCGGCAACAGCGCCTGGACGACTTGAATGTCGACGCGTGGGGGCCCGGCGCCGCGGAACTCGTCGAGAACATCCGTACCGAGCTCGGCGAACACGACCGTCCAGAGGACTTCCGACCGGCACATCCCGTTCTGGAGCGGGCCTGGAGCAGGCTGCCCGGCCTCCGCGTTCCGTGCACGGGACGGCTGCTCGAAGCCCTCGTCCCGGCGATTCTCGAGCAGCGGGTGGTCGGTTTGGACGCTCAAGCCGCCTGGACGCGCCTCGTCGGCGCGCACGGCGGCCCGGCACCGGGTCCGGCGCCCGGCCCGATGCGGGTCATGCCTTCGCCCGACGTGTGGGCGAACCTTCCGATCTGGGAATGGCGGCGTACCGGCGTCGACCTGCACCGCTCGAAGACCGTCATCTTCGCCGCACGGCACGCGGCCAAGCTCAACCGTGCCGCCGGTGACCCCGCTCGCGCGTATCAACTGATGTAAGCGATGCCCGGCATCGGAGTGTGGACTGCAGCGCAGGTCGGGCACCGCGCGCTCGGCGACGCCGACGCGCTGCCGCTCGGCGATTTCCACCTGGGCCGGATGACCGGCACGGCGCTGCTCGGCCGTCCGCTGGCGCAGCACGAGATCGAGGCGTTCTACCTGCCGTGGCAGCCGCATCGCTACCGGGTGGTCCGCCTCCTCGAGCTCTCTCCGCGCGCTGCGCCACGGCGCAGCCACCGCGCACCACGCGCCGGGCCGGTCCGCTGAAGATCGGCGACAAACAGCCTACGTCAAATGACGTAGGCACTGCAGTGAATGACTGAGTGACACCTGAGGAAAACACTCGATTGCCGGGTTCTCGCGCCCGTCCTAAGTTCGATCCAGTGGTTGACGGAAGGAACTCAATGGCCTCGATCGTCCATTTACTGGATGGTGCCTGCGTCGCGATTCTCAATGGGTACCGGGACGGCCGGACGAAGCCGGCGCAGTTGCGCGTCAGTCCCTCCGGGTACGAATCCGTTGCGCTCGTCAAACGCGCCGAACTGTCCCGAGGAAACCCACTGGCACTGCTCAACCTCGATGTCGTCGTCGATCATTCGCTCGAAGGCGACAAGACAGCCATCACCTGGGCGGGAACGCCGGAACAGGAGCCGCAATGCTGAGCGCCGAGGAAAATGCCTATCTCTGCCGCGTCGGGCCGGGAACGCCGATGGGTGCGCTGCTGCGCCGGTACTGGCTGCCGATCTGCCTCTCGAGCGACGTCGCGGAGCCCGACGGACCTCCCCGGAAGTTCCGCCTCGTCGGCGAGGATTTCGTAGTCTTCCGTGATTCCGCCGGAGCCGTCGGCGTGCGGGATGAGAAATGCATGCACCGCGGCGCTTCCCTGGCGATCGGCCGCGTGGAGGATTGCGGCATCCGCTGCCTGTACCACGGGTGGAAATTCGGGGCGGACGGGACGATCCAGGAGACACCCAATCTCCTCGACTCACGGTTTCGAAACCGTCTTCGGGCGCCGGCGCACCCCGTGCACGAGGCCGGTCAGATCGTCTGGGTGTACCTGGGCCCAGCGGACAAGCAGCCCCCGCCGCCGAGCTACGTCTGGATGAACGTGCCGCCCGGCCACCTCGCGACGACGAAGGCCGTTCAGAGGGGCAACTTCATCCAGGGGACCGAGGGAGAGATCGACTCATCCCATGTCGGCCTGCTCCACCAAACCGAGATCGCCCTCGCCAGGACAGGCGAATACGACCCGGACGGTATCGGCCGGGACCGCTTCCCGACGACCGACGACGCTCCGCTGCTCGAGGTCGAGGACACGAAGTTCGGCTTCCACTACGCGACGATCCGGAAACTCAAGGGTGAGCACGAAGGCCAGTCCTACGTGCGCGTCACACCGTTCATCATGCCGTTCCAGGCGTTGATCCCCCCGATGAACCTGGGCTTTCTCTACGTCCCGATCGACGACACGCACACCTGTACGTACGTGGTGACGGGCGATCCGGCGAAGCCGATCGACAAGGCGGAATGGCTGAAGTGGCGGAGCCTCCGGGATGTCCAAGCGCCGGACTACGTCCTGAGTCCCGTCCAGGATCGCGAGGCGATGGTGGCGGGTACCTCGTTCTCGGGGGTGGCCGGCCAGCCTCATTCCTCAGGACGCAACCTGTTCGCCAAGTTGGGCGTCGGCTCACGGACACAGGCCGCACTGCTCGCCGTCCGCGAGGGTCTCACGTCGGAGTCGACCTGACCTGACGGGCCGGGCCGGGCGCTGCGGCCCAACCTGATTGCCGGTCTACCGTCCCGGCAGTGCACCGGTCGTGCCGGCGTGGGGATTGCGGGCGGCGAGGACGGTGAACACGGTGGCGATGAGGGCCAGGCCGCCGTACCCGAGAGCGATCTGCGGTAGCGGCAAGGACGCGGAGAGCCGGCCGGCGATGAGGGCGGGGATCGTCGCGCCGCAGTAGGAGAGGATGTAGACGACCGTGAAGATCGGTGCCCGGTCGGCCACGTCACTGCCCTCCAGCAGGCCGCGGGTGGCGGAGCTGATGGCGATGCCTTGGCTGGCGCCGGCAACGATCGTCGCGGCGAAGAACAGCACCAGCGCACCGACCGCGATCGCCGTGATGATGCCGATCATCCCCACCAGGAACCCGATCATACCGACGCGCTGGGCCACCGCCGGCGTGAACCGGCCACCCAGCGGAGCGCCGAGAACACTCGGCCCCATGTACGCGGCGAACACCAGTCCCAAAATGAGGGGGCTCTGACTGTGGAGCTGGTCTTCGACCAACGCCGGCACGAAGGCTTGGAAGAAGGCCCCGGTCGCCCAGGTGGCCAGGAGCACCGCCGCCGCGACGGGGAGCAGGTGCCTCACCCTGGCCGGAACGCGGACCCGGGGCCGCAGCGATCGCCAGGCCCCCGGCGTCGGAGTGGCGGTTTCCGGGCTCACGATGATGAGCGCGGCAGAGACGAGAAGCAGGCCGATCACCACCAGGTAGCCGAGATCACGCGGCCACGGACCGAACTGGACCAGCGCGCCGGAACCGATGGCGCCGACGGCGAGGCCGAGCATCACCGTCTGACTGGAGGCGACGGACGCCAACCAAGCGGGCCTGGCCGGTGCGGCGTCGACGATGTAGGACGTGAGGCTGCTGCTGGCCACGCCGGCACCGAAGCCCATCAGGAGGCGACCGGCGATCAAGACGCCGACGTGGTGGACGTTCAACAACAGCACACAGCCCAGCAGGAGCAGACCGAGGCTGGCGAGGGAAGTGGGTCGTCGCCCCAGGTGGTTGGACACCCGTCCCAGCACCAGCAGTGTGCTGAGGGTGGCGACGGAGTAGACGACGACGGTGATCGAGATATCCGCGTTGGTGAACCCGTCCTCGGCCCGGTAGATGTTGAACAGCGGGATCGTCGAGCCCACCGCGGCGAACGAGGCCACGAGCGCGACCACCGCGGACAAGAACGCCAAGCTGCGTGTTGCCCCCCGTCGCGCGACGCCGGCCTTTTGTGACACGTTGGACATCGAGCCACGCCTTTCTCTTCGTCTGAGGTTCTGAACCACGCCGCGGCTTCACCAGGCGTCTCGCCGTGTCTCGATCCAGGAGGAGCCCGCCCCGATCCGTGTCGGACCGGTCTTCGACCGAACGTCCCACCCGCGGCGCCATGATGACGCTGACTCCGCGGGCTTCCGGCAACGTCCGCCCATCCCACACTGGACTATACAGTCCTCTTGACGGGGGCGGATCGGGACGCGATACCTGTGACGAGGTTCAAGATCAATCAGCGCCTTTCGGGGGTTTCAGTTCCGGCCGCGCCCTGCCTAGCATCGGGGTGCACGCAGATCGTCCACAAAGGAGACTTGATGGTGTCACAGACCGAGGGAACAGTGCGGATCCCGGAAGCTACGAGGCACACTGTCCCCGAATTCCATCGCCCGGGGGGAACGCGTGTGGTCGGCCGCGACCGTGCTCGCACGCCTCGCGTTGGCCGCGGGATTCCTCTCGGCCGTCGCCGATCGGTTCGGCGGATGGGGTCCGCCGCACACCGGACAGGTCGGGTGGGGCAATTTCGCCGCGTACACCGCCTATACGCACAGCCTTTCACCGTACGTGCCCGAGGGGCTCACCGGCGCGGCCGCGTGGGGCGCAACGGCCGCGGAATCGTTACTGGGTCTGACGTTGCTGACCGGCGTCCTCGTGCGCTGGTCTGCCGGGGCAGCAACGGCGCTGCTGGCGGTGTTCGGTGTGTCGATGGGGTTGTTCCTGGGCTGGAAAGCTCCGCTGAGCGCCTCGGTCTTCGCCGCCGCGGCGGCGGCCCTGCTGCTGGCCCTCTCGCCTGTTGACGCTTTTGCCTTCAGCTTCGACCGGCTTTTCCAGCGGGAGCGAACCGATTAGGGGCCTATACAGTCCAGAAGGCGTCGATAGGTTCGATCGCGGCCGCTTCACACCGTGAGGGTGGCACCCATGCCTGGGACCAAGACAAACATCTCCGTCGTAGACGACTTCTTTCAAGCAGTCGAACGTGGCGACATCGACACCGTGCGTGCCCTCTACGCCCAGGATGCGGTGATCTGGCACAACGACGGTGCCGGCGAACAAGGCCGCGAAGCCAATCTCGCCGTCCTCCGGCTGTTCAGCACGGCCATCCGCGGCCTGCGCTTCGACGTGTCACGCCGTGTCGACGTCGGAGGCGGGGTCTTCCCACAGCACGTCCTGCGCGGGCAGCTGCCCGACGGCGAGGAGTGCGCTCTCGACATCGCGATGTACCTCGCCGTCAGCGGCGGCAAGATCACCCGAATCGAAGAGTACTTCGACGTCGCCGGCGCGACCCAGATCATCGCCGCTGCCGGCGGATCCGGAGGGGCGTGAAACGAGGTTCCTTGGCAGCGCACCAGAGTGCTCCCCGGCGCACCTGGCCGAGCCCTCGGTGGCGCCAGGTTCTGCTCAACGTCGCTGTGCCCGGTCGAGGCCGACCGCAGCGACATTGAGCAGACTCTCCAGTACCCCTGGCCGACTCGGCGCATGCTCGAAGCAGCATCCACCTCCCGGCCCGCGTTCAGGCCAGCAGCGCCCGTGCCGCACCGGCGACGTGCGACGCGGAGATCCCTGCCGCGTCCAGCAGTTCGTGCGCCGAGCCCGAGCCTGGCATTTCCCGCACTGCGAGGTGTTTCATCCGCAGCGGTGTCAGCCCGCTCGCCAAGAGCGCGTCGGCGACGGCGGACCCGAGTCCGCCCTCCGGGTGGTGGTCCTCGGAGACCACGAACCGTCCGTCGGTGACGTCAGCCGCGGCAATCAGGGTCTCGGTGTCCACCGGCTTGACCGAGTAGAGGTCGATCACCCGCGCGGCGATGTTCTCTCGCGCCAGCTCGTCGGCCGCGGCCAGGCATTCGTGCAGGGTCACGCCGGCGCCGATCAGCGTCACCACGTCGTCGTCGGTGGAACGCAGCACTTTGGCGCCACCGATCGGAAACTCGTCGTCCTCCGAGTACAGCGTCGGGTATCCGCCGCGCGTCGTGCGCAGGTAGGAGACGCCGGGACGGTCGGCCATCTCCTTGGTCAGCGCCACGGTGCTCGGCCCGTCGCTGGGGTACAGGACCGTGGAGCCCTGGACCGCGCGCATCATCGCGAGGTCCTCGAGCCCCATCTGCGAGGGGCCATCGGCGCCGATCTCGACGCCGGCGTGTGAGCCGACCAGCCGGATGTCCGCGGCGGAGATGGCCGCCATCCGGATGAAGTCGTACGCCCGGGTGAAGAACGCGGCGAACGTCGAGGCGAACGGCACGTAGTGGCGCACGCTCAGTCCGACGGCTGCCGCGATGAGCTGCTGCTCGGCGATGTACATCTCGAAGTAGCGGTCCGGGTAGGCGTGGGCGAACTCGTCGGTGTGCGTCGAGTTGCTGACCTCGCCGTCCATGGCGACGACCCGGGGACGGATGCCGCCCAGCCACTTCAGTGCGTCGCCGTACGCCTTCCGGGTGGCCACCTTCTCACCCAGTGAGTAAGCAGGCCTCGGTGTAGCAACGCCCGCCGACCGCAATTCGGGTCCACGGTCGAAGGCCGGCACCGGGCCGCGGACCAGCAGATTCCGCTCACCGCCCAGTTCGACGAGCGCGCGCTCGGCCATCTCGGCCGGCAGCGCCTTGCCGTGCCAGCCCTCCTGGTCCTCGACTTCGGAGAAGCCCTTGCCCTTGACGGTCTTGGCAAGGATCACTGTCGGCCGGTCGCCGGCCGCCCCCGCGGCGTGAAGCGCCTGGTCAATCGCCGGCAAGTCGTGGCCGTCCACGGAGACCACCGTCGCGCCGAACGACTCGGCGCGACGGGCGTAGGCGTCGACGTTCCAGCCGAGTTCCGTGGGCCCGCGCTGGCCGAGCCGGTTGACGTCGACCATCGCCACGAGGTTGCCGAGCCGGTAATGACTCGCCTTGTCCAGCGCTTCCCAGATCGACCCTTCCGCCATCTCGCTGTCGCCGCACAACACCCATACGCGATAAGGCAGCTTGTCCAGGTATTTGCCGGCCAGGGCTACACCGACGGCGTCAGGCAGCCCCTGCCCGAGCGAGCCGGTGGCGACGTCGACCCACGGCAGGATCGGCGTGGGGTGGCCTTGCAGACGTGAGCCGAAGCGCCGGTAACCGGACATCAGCTCGTCGTCGGCGATGGCACCGACAGCCTTGTACACCGAGTACAGCAGCGGGGACGCGTGCCCCTTCGAGAAGATCAGGTGGTCGTTGGTGTCCGCTCCGGGACGATCCCAGTCGTAGCGCAGATGCCGGCCCACGAGCACCGCGAGCAGATCCGCCGCGGACATGCTGGAAGTGGGATGGCCGGAGCCCGCGCTGGTGCTGCTGCGGATCGAGTCGACGCGCAGCTGCGCGGACAGCTCGGCGACCTCGTCCAGGCTGAGGTCGGTGGCGGGTTGCCGGATGTCGGTCACAATTCTCTCCCCTCTCCGGGCGGCGACTCGTCACCGACTGTGCTGCCGGTCGCCGTCCCGTGCTGACACACGGAGTCCTCCGTTAGCCGCACGGAGTGGGCAGATCTTCCTGCCTCTGGTGGCTCGCGTCGGGTCGGCACCGACGGCTAGTGGTGCGGGTCGTTGGCCTGGAGCGGGTCTCCGGTGGTGGAAACGTAGACGACCAGCAGCTTGGCGGGCTTGGTCGTGCTCGGATTCGCCGCGACGACGTGGTGGGCGCCGGGCAGTTCGAACCAGGTTTGCCCCTGATGGTACGTGGTTGCTGCCTGGTCGTCGACCTGGCTTCGCACATCGCCTTCCAGCACGTAGGCGTACACGAAAGCCTGACCGTGGCGATGAGGCGGCGCGGCCGAGCCCGGCGGGAAGTTCACGATCTGCGACGTGAACGTCTTGCCCTCAGCGTTCGGAAGGGCCTGTTGCAGCAACACACTCACCTGGGGCGGCGAAGCTGCCGTGCTTGCCACCGCGGTGGTGCCCGTCACCGCGGCCGGCGTGCTCTGGGCAGCAGAGCTACACGCTGTCGCGCCGGCCAGCGCGGCGCCAACCAAAAGCCGACCTACGATCTGCGAGGGAACCATGAAAAACCTCCTAGTGCCGAATTTTCTGCATCCGCGGTTCAGTTGCGCCCGGCCATGACACCGCCGTCGACGTCGACGATCGCGCCGGTCATCCAGCTCGCTTTTTCCGAGAGCAGAAATGACGCCATGTTCGCGACGTCTTCCACGGTCCCGACCCGGCCCAGCGGATGCATGCTCGCGAAGCTGTTCACGGGGTCCTCGAGGTGCGCCTCGTAACCAGCCGGTAGTACGGCGGGGTCCGCACCGCTGCGGGTGAGACCGCGTTGACCCGAATGGCATGCGGTGCCAGCTCGATCGCGAGTGCCTTCGTCTGGGAGTGCAAGCCGCCCTTCTGCACGGAGAAGCCGGTGTGCGGCGTTGCCGCGATCCCCTGGTGCGCCCACATCGCGCCGATGTTGACGATCGACCCTCCGTTGCCCGCGGAGAGCATGCCGGCGACGACGGTTCGGGTGATGAAAAACATCGCACGGTTCAGTTCGTGGAATGAGTCGTAGAAGTCTTCGTCGTACTCGGTGGAGGGTTTGGGGACGAAGATGCCGGCCCCGTTGACCAGCAAGCTGGCGTCGGCATGTTCATCGGCGATCCGCCTGCGCGCTTCGGGAATCTGGGCGCGGTCGGTCAGCTCCGCGGCGATGCCCCATGCCTTACCGTGCTTAGACAGCGCTTCCACTGCCGCTTGCAGCTTTTCCGGATTCCGACCGGTGATCACGGCGCTGCCGCCGCCGGCGATCACCTATTCGGCCGTGGCGAGGCCTATTCCGCTACTGCCGCCGACGACAACAAGCTTGCGGCCTTCGAAGTCTTCGCTCACGAAATTTCTCCTTCAGCGCCAAGACGCAATATTGAGTTTACAGGAGTCCGAAGCCGACGGTTCAGATGAACCGGAACAAGACCAGCCGACGACGGGGTGACAGACCTGCACCAAGCGAAATCGACGGCGACCGTCCACTCGAGACGGATTCAACGCGGACGGTCAACTCACCGTGCCGGGTACCGCCTACCCGGACGCCGACCGACGGCCAAGATGTCCGCACACTGCCGTCGTAGCCATCAATCGTGGTGACTCCGGCACCGAGCCACGCGGCAAGCACAGCTTCGCAGCTGCGGGCTGACAGCGGCTGTTGATCACATTGTGTGACTATACAGTCCTCTCTGCCGCGTGTCATCGAGGTCGTTTTTTCTCACCGGTTCGGATGGCCGGCAGGTCGGCACTCACGTCGAGCGGACTACGTCAACTACCACAGATCGTTCGCTTCCGCGGTATCCCGTTACCGGCGACTCAGACTTCGAGAGTACGGATGTAGTCGATGGCCATGTCGAGCGCGATGCGCATGGACTTGATGTCCCCCTCGGTCTGCGCGAGCAAGTACCCGCCTTCGAGTGCGCCCATCAAGCCGATGGCGAGCCGTTCGGGATCGGCGTCACAGCGCAGTTTGCCCGCGTCGCGCATCCGCCGCAGACCATCCGCGATCAGTCCGCGCCAGGTTTCGAAGTGGCCGGCCAGAGCAGATCGAGCCCGCTCGTTCTGATCAGAAAGCTCACACGCCAGCGAGCCGAGTTGGCATCCATAAGCCCTGCTGCGCAGCGTGTTCCGCTGGATGATCGCATCACGCCACCGCTCGAGCCCACTGACCGAGTCCAGCCGGCGCAGCTGTTCCCCCTGCGCGGTCAGCAGGTCTTCGGCCTGATGTTCGATCACATCCTGGACCAATGCGTCCTTGTCGGCATAGTGCCGATAGAGCTGTGACTTGCTGGTACTACTCGCCGCACGAACGTCGTCGAGCGTGGTGGCGGCCACCCCCTTGACCGTCATCACGTCCACGGCCGCGCGGACGATCCGAGCGCGGGTCGCCTCACCCCGCGCCGTCAGCCGGACAGGCTTCATTGTGCTCTCCGGTTCCACCACCGCGACAGATTATCGCACCTGCCTGTGCCTGCGTGCCCCGCGATGCAATTCGGCCATCCGCGCCGAAGTCAATCCGCTTCCTCATGCCGCAACCGTTAACCGCCGGGAACGAACATGGCGGAGAAGTCCTGCATCCGCGACCGGCTTACGACATCAGCGTCCGGTCGAGAAGCCCCGCCTGACTGACTCATCGAGTGAAGACATCGCCGCATTGTCATTTCCACGAGATCGGTCTGGCCCGCCGCATCGGAGTCAATCACCGCTGTCGACGTCGTCGGAAAGTGCCTTGCGGAGCTGGTTTACCGCCTGGCGGGTCATCCCGGCACGACGGCCCAGTTCGGCGTCGTTGTCACTGTGGTACCGCGCATCGCCCCAGCTGATGATCTGTGCGAGAAGTGCGGCACGGGCCGCTTTGGCACGCTGCAGCCGTTCGACGGCCTCGCGGGCTTGGGTCAGTTCGTCGTCGATGAGGTGGGACCGCAGTTCGTCCCGGTAGGCGTGCGCGGCACCTTCGACGCCGACCAGTTTGACCCCGTCCCGCAGGGCGGCGGTGCGCTCACACTCGGCGAACACGGAGACGGCTTCGTCGTCGTGGTCCGCGGTCACCCGGCCGATCAAGGTGTGCGCAGGCTCGGCGAACCACCTAGCCGCATCCAGAATCGGCCGGTTGTCGGCCTCGCGAGCGCGGTAGGCGTAGAGCCACGCCCGCGCTCCGTACACCTTCAACCCGATGCCACCGCCTTCGTCGCGCGGCCTCCCGGACCCCTCCCGAAGCTGCCCGTCGAGGTGGTACCGAGATCTACTCAGCACGTCGGCCGCGTCGTCGAGCAGGGTGTCTTCCATCTCGGCCCACTCACCTCGGACCAACCCCGGCACTGCCACGACGGCATCAGCGAAATTGATCAGGCCCGCCGGCGACGTCTCGACACCCCGCGGTCCCTGGTGGTATCGGCTGCACGCGGCATCGATCAACCGCGCGGCCGCCACGGATTCGGCAGACCATTCGAGGTCGTCGGTGCCGGGCACTCGGAACAGGTTGTCAACCAACTGCTGCGCAAGCGGCACGAGCGAAGCCACGAACGCGTCGCCTTGTTCGCGAGTCAGGTACACCCACGCGGGCGTCGACGAACGCCCCGCAGCGGGGAAATCCACGCGGGTCCAGGTGTCGATGAAGAACATCAGCAACTCCGGAATCGGCCGGGTGGCCGCATTCATGGAGTTGACCGGACTCTCACCGGGGTACTGCGACTTCCAAACCCCGCGATCCTCATCTCCGAGAACGGGCACGTACACCCGCCAGTCAGCGCAAAAAAACGACATCTCGCCGGATCGGACATTGAGCAAGACACGCTGGTAATGACCCACCCATGAATCAGCCTGGGTGAGCAGCGGAGGCAAATCCACATCTTCGGGAACCGGGATGTGCACGATCTGGACCGCATCGGCGTTGCGGGGCACGGTGAGTGCAGGGGTTACGCACATAGTGGGCTTCCTCCTCCCTCAGCGGCTCGTGCAATGAGCTTGTCGCGGAACCGAAATGGCACCAATCTGCTTGTCATCGCTCCGGCAAGACATCAATTCGCTTGCCATCCACTGCGTGGCGGAAACAATTCTCGACCGCGAGCAGCACTCACAGAAGAGTGGTTGCGCGAGCCGCGCACCAGGTACACCACGTCATTCCGCAGCCGATCACGCGGCTGACAGGTGTGGTCGGTCAGGTGCCCGGAGCGACCACACCCACCGGCATACAGACCCGAGTGCCCACGCGCTTCTGATACGCGTCTCCGCGCAGAGCTTCCAGCTCCAGGTCTCCGGCTGCCGGCTCAGCGTCCCTCATCCCTTACCCTCCCCTATGCGGCTCAGCGGGTGCGTGCTGCGACCCGCGTCATCCGTGCAAGGGGTTGGTGTCGGTCCGTCTCGAAGTCTTACCGGCAGCGTCGTGACCTCGTTCGTGCCCCGACGGTCGACCTCGCGCCCAGCGACGCCTCGCAGCTCGGCCGGCGTTGCGGAGTGAACAGCCGTTCAGCCGACGCGATCTCGCCACGGCCGGCCTCCGCAGTGCGCCGCGTCGACCGCCGGCGGCGCGCTCCCTGTGCCCGACCGACCGCGGCGCGTCAGTTCAGCGAACCGGCCACCCCGCAGCCGCGGTCGAGGTCGACGGCCTTTTCGCCGATCATGATCGTTGCCGCATTGGTGTTGACGCAGGCGATGCGCGGTCACCGATACCTCCCGGCACGTACTTCCACCCGGTCGGCACCTGCGCGATGGGCACCGGCCCCGACGCGGTCGTCGACCTCGATCTGCGTTTGCGCGGTGTGCGCGGCCTGCGAGTCGCCGACGCATTGGTCATGCCCCGTTCGATGCGTGGCGCGGGAAGGAACTGCGCCCTGGCCCGGATGCCCGCGACCAGCAGAGCCCGCGCGAGTTCGAGTGGGCGGGAATCGTGCGCGGCGGCGACCTCGCGAGCCACGGCGACAGCGTCGACGAGGCGCAGCACGTCGCGCTCGGCCCTCAGATAGTTCGGGTCGATCAGTTGCTGGTGCCAGCTGCGGGACGGTGCGGTAGCCGTAGTCGCCTTCGGTGCCCAGAGAGAGGGCCACGCGGGCGCTTCGGAGATTTCCGCCTTGGAATCGGGGCCACCGACTCGAGCAGCAACACGCGACTGTCAGTCGGCCTCCGACAGACGTGCGGCCACCACTCACCCGGCCGCGCCCCGCCGTCGACCACATAGTCGTAGCGAGCACTCATGAGCCGGCCTCGACCGAGCGTCCGGCGGTCGGTTTCGCACGTGCTCGAACTAAGAGCGTGTCTTACGTGGTGATCGGTCGCTCGTGAGCGATGATCTTGACTATGGTGGATCGGTTGTCGCTGCGGCTGGTGCCGGATGAGCTCT
>NZ_JBFAAJ010000056.1:0-24209 GCF_040639695.1 Amycolatopsis sp. NPDC023774 | reverse complement strand
TCTCCGCCCAGTCCTCCACGTTCAGCACCCTCCTACCTCAGAGGGGTCAACTTTCGGAAGACTCCTGGGGGTCAGTTTTCACGAAGCAACGACAAGGGGCAGGTTCTGTCGTGGCCCGCTGACATACTGCGCCTCCCAAGGTGACCGGTGAGGAGTCGCCTGTTCTCTCCGGGGGAAGCTGACGTGAGTGCCGCCGGGTCCGCGCGGGCACAGGACCGGTTGCCACGAGATTTCTTGGTGTGGCTGAGCGGCGCTTTGGCTTCGCAGCTGGGGGATGCGGTCTTGTCTTTCGGGCTGGGTTGGGCCGCTTCGGCGCATGGAGGTGTGGTTGCCGGTCTTGTCTTGTCGGCGGTGTCGTTGCCCCGGACGATCTTGCTGTTGGTGGGTGGCGCTGTGGGTGACCGCGTCGGGGCGCGGCGGGTGATGATCGTCGGTGATGCGGTCATGCTGGTCGTGGCGGTGGCTGTTGCGATCACCGCGAACTGGGTGGGCACGCCCGCGGTCTTGTTGGTTGTCGCGGCGCTGATCATCGGCACGAACGGCGCCTTCTATGTTCCTTCGCAAGGATCGATGCCGCGACTGCTGGTGAGCGGCGATCAGCTCGTGCGGGCCTTGGCGTTGCGCCAGAGCGGGACCCAGCTGGTGTCGATGGTCGGCGCGCCGCTCGGCGGGGTGCTGGCCGCCTTTGCCGGGCTTCCGGCTGCCGCGGGCGCCGATGCGCTGACGTTTGCGATCGTGCTGGTCGTCCTAATCCGGATTCGCCCACGGTTCGCGCCCGGCTCACTCGACCAGCGCAAGCACCTGCTGCGGGAAGCCGCCGAGGGGGTGCAGCTGGCGCTGACGACTCCTGCAGTGCGCTCGGCGCTGCTTCTTGTCGCGGGTGCTGCCGGGCTCATCCTGCCGTTCGCCAGCATCCTCGTTCCGCTGCTGGCCCGCGAACACTCCTGGAACCCGAGCGTCGCCGGTGTACTGGTCGGCGCGCAAAGTTGCGGCACCATCATCTCGACGCTGCTCGTCAGCAAGCGTGGCGCTGGAGCCCGTCCTGGCCTGGTCGGACTGGTTGCGCTGGTCGTGGTCGGCGCCGGCCAGCTCACCGTCGCTCTGAGCACCCCTCTCACACTCACGATCGGAGGCGCATTCCTCGCGGGCGCTGGAACGGGGGTATTCGTCAGTAGCCTCAGTCCGATCATGCTCAGTGCGGCGCCGGTGGCGTACGTCACTCGCGTCCAGGCCTTGCTGACCTTGGTGCAAAGCGCGGCGTTGCTGTTCACCAACAACGCGTTGGGCTCTCTCGCACACGCTGTCGGACCCGGCGCCGCGGTAGTGGTCAGTGCCTGTGCGCTCGTGGGCTGTGCGATCGCCGGGCTCACCAGTGCCCCGATCCGTCACCTCACCACAGTGACACTGCAAGCGGGCAAGAGACGTGACCACGACAAATCCCTTTAGCTGTGTCGCCGGTGGTGACTGCCGTCGATATTTGTCACATATCGGAGCTATTTGTCACCAAGAGCCTTGGCCAGCCGCGTGCGAGCCACGGCGCCCACCTCGCCCGCGGTGACCATCAGGCGATCCGGTAGGCGGCGGCGCCGTTATGCAGGAAGCGGGCGCGGCCGTGCCCGTCGGAACCGATGAACGACAGGACCTGGTGGCCATCGACCTTCGATTCGGCGGTGATGATCGCGGTGTCGCTGAGGCGGACGACCTCGACGCGGTCTTCGGGCTTGCCGAGGAAGGACCGGGCGAGTTCGGTGCGGGGTCGACGGCTGAGAAAGGCGCGGCCATTCTCGACGGTGAGGGTGAAGTCGTACAGGGTGGTGCGGTACGTGCCGCACATGCGGTCCACGTCGACGCGGGCCGGATTCACGGGCGGCACCGGCAGTGGTTCCGTCTCGACGCCGGCGAGATTCCTGAGCACGGTGCCGAAGATCTCGTGGGCCAGCGGCTCGGCACCCGAACTGTTGGTCAGCACGGCCACCGCCACCCCGGCCCACGGGACGACGCGCAGGAAGGCCTTCTGTCCCTTGGAGACGCCGGTGTGGCCGACGACGCCGTCCCGGTAGAGCATCCAGCCGAGCCCCCAGCCGAGGATGCCGCCGCCGAAGTCCGGGACGGATTCGAGCTGGGGTTCGCGCAGGGCCGCGAGCCCGTGGTCGTCGAGGTGCAGGCGGACGAACTCCAGCAGGTCGCGTGCGCTCATCGCGAGGTGGGAGCCACTGGGTGTGGAGAAGTAGCGGACCGCCCAGCTCTTCGTCGGCGCGAGCTGGCCGTCGGCCTCGACGTGACCGACCGCCGCCCGGTGCAGGATCGCCTCGTACGTGGTGGTGGCGACGGTGGGCAGGCCCAGTGGTGTCACCAGGCGCTCGCGCAGCACGTCGTGGAAGGGCTTGCCGCGCAGCACCTCCACGAGCCGACCGAGCACCACGTACCCGCTGTTTGAATAGGAGAACAGGGTGCCCGGCAGGAAGAGGTGCTCCGCCTCGGCGAGAGTGGCCACGAACCTCTCGATCGCGTCGTCGTTGCGACCGGTGTCGGGGACGTGCTGGCCATCGATGCCGCCGGTGTGGGTGAGCAAGTGGCGGGCGGTCAGGGATTCGGTGGCGGCCAGGTCGCTCAGCCGGAAGCCGGGCACATAGTCGCGAACGGGCCGGTCGAGGTCCAGGACCCCGTCGGTCACCAATTGCCGGATCAACGTGGCCGTCCAGATCTTGGTAATCGAGCCGATCTTGAACACCGAGTCGGTCGTGGTCTCCACTCGGGTGTGCAGGCTCAGCACGCCCGCGGCCTCGTCCTCGATCTCCCCGTTGGCCAGCACGGCGATCTGTGCGCCCGGTACGTCGTACTTCGCGATGAGCTCGCCCAGATTCCACCCCATCCCATCAACCTAGTGACAAGCCCTCAATGCGTTCCGGGACGGAGGGGGAAGCGTGGCGGGTTCAAGATCATCTTGTGTGGCGCGGATCTTGGAACGCGCGGTCCTCACGACTCGGTTGCTTTGCGCGCGAGCAGATAACCCTGCGGCGCTCGTGCGAGGCGACCGTCCGGCTCGCGTACGACGCGCGTGTCCAGCGCGAACCCCGCCTGGCTCAGCAGCTCGCAGATCCGCTCGACCGGCAGCAAGTAGACGTCCAGCGAAATGCCGTCGTGCCCATAGCCCTGCGTCTTGTGGTTCCGTTGATCGCCGATATGGAAGGCGAGCTGTAAGTAGCCGCCAGGAGCCAGCACACGGTGAAACTCCGCGAACGCCGCAGGCAGTCGCTCCGGCGGCATATGGATCACGGAGTACCAAGCCACGACTCCGGCTTGGGTACCGTCCAGCAAGTCCAGGGCGAACATCGAGCCCTCCGAAAACCGAAGCCCAGGATGATTTCGCCGGGCGACGGCAAGCATCCCCGGGGATAGGTCGATACCGGAGACCTCGAGGCCTGCCCTGTCCAGAAACGCGGTCACCCGGCCGGTGCCACAGCCGATGTCGGCGACTGGTCCACTGCCGGCTGCCCGGACAAGATCCGCGAACGCGTTGAGCACCGCGCGGTCCACCGGATGGTCATCGTCCATGGCCGGAACGATTTCGGCGTAGCTTGTGGCGACGGTGTCGTAAGTCGCCCGGGTTTCGGTCAGGAAGCCGGCGTCGGTCACGTGCACGACCGTAGCGTGGGGCGGCCGTGTCACGGAGAGAGCTTGCCGGATTACTCGAGGAGTGATCTCCGTTGGATCGAGGCGTGGTGCTCGCCCTGGTCTCGGGCACGGTGACTGTGATCAGCGTGCTGGTCACAGTCACTCGCGAATGGTCGTGATCGGCTTGCCTGAAGCTGAAGCGGTGAGGAGCACTGCGTTCGGCCGACGGCGAGGTCGGCCGAACGCGCGATGGTGTTCCAGGGTCACGGCCTCGGGTCGACGATGACCGGCAGGCCCAGGTTGACCGGCTCGGTCGGTTGGCGCTCGCGTGCTCGGTCGAGGCTGACCAGTTTGCGGGTGGCTTCGTTCAGGCTGGTCTGCAGGCCGGCGACTTCGCCGAGCCAGCCGTTGCTCTTCGCCTCGTCAATGCGGTCGCGGAGGTTGGCGACGATCTCCAGCAGACGAGGTCGGGCCTTCGAATCAAGGCGCAGGCTCGGGCAGCGGATGCAGGCGTGCTCGTGTTTGCAGGGTGTTCCGTAGGGGCGGCCGCACTCTCCGAGTTCCAGTTTGCGGGTGTGGAAGTGCTGCTGGAAGTCGCGCCATTCGGTCTCGGTCGGTTCGCGGTACTCGGCCTCAGGGCGCAGCGTTCGACGGTTGTCGAGGAAGGTCTGGTAGGAGCGGACCAGTTCCTCGTCGAAGACTGCCAGGTAGGCCTGCGTTGTGTTGATGTTCTTGTGGCCGAGCAAACGCGAGACGATGTGGACCGGCAGGCCGCCGGTGACGGCTTCGGTGGCGAACATTCTGCGGAAGTCGTGCGGGGTGTAGTGGAGGGGTTGTCCGTCGTGGCCGTGCAGGCCGGCGCGTTCGAGCGTCTCACGCAGCAGTTTCTGGACGGACCGCCTCGGCCAGGATCGGGTTCGCCTTCTGCGGCATGGTCGAGGAGGCTCCCCGGTGGTCTCCGGCCGCCTCCGCCAGCTCGCCGATCTCCGTCCGCCCGAGGTCGATGACGTTGCGGGCGAGCCGGGCGCAGGTCGCCGACAGCGCCGCGCACAGCGTGCCGAACTCGGCGACTGAATCCCGCGCCGCGTGCCAGGGCACGTCGCTGCCGCGCAGGCCGAGGCGCCGGGCCAGGTCGTGGCGCACCTGCGGGGCCGTCGGCCCGGCCGCCGCGCTGGTGCCGCCGGCCCCGAACAGCGAGATCACGCCGACCGCGGCCCGGGCCGAGCGCACGCGGCGGGTGTGCCGGGCGAGCTCGGCGAGCAAGGAGGCCAGCGTCGCCCCGAAGGTCGTGGGGACCGCTTGCTGGCCGTGCGTCCGGCCCGGCATCACGGTGTGCACGTGGGCGGTCATGACCGCCTCGACGGCGTCGCCGAGCTCGCCCAGCAGTCCATCGAGCCGGTCGGCGGCCCGCACGCTTTGCAGCGCGAAACCGCTGTCCATGATGTCCTGCGTGGTCGCGCCGTAGTGCACCCGGCCGTTCGGGCCGTCCGGCAGCCTGGCCGCGATGGCACGCACCAGCGACAGGATCGGATAGCCGACGTTGCGTGCCCCCGCCCACAGGGCTTCGGTGTCGAGCCCGGTGACGGTGGCCGCTTCGGCGATCAGCTCGGCGTCGGCCTGGGGAAGTACCCCGGCCGCCGCTTGCGCGCGAGCCAGCTCGGCTTCGACACTCAACCAGGCTTCGACGGTCGCTCGCTCCGACCAGACCGCAGCCATGGTGTCGTCACCCCAGAGCCGGCCGAGTAGGTCGAAGGGCGTGGTTCCCGTGTGCACGTAAGCTCCATCGTTCAATCGATTGACTGCTGAAGTCACATGATTGAACTTGCCTGGCGGTGAGGTGTCAAGACATCAGTACGATGACGGCATCGAAGTACTGGACAGGAGCGGATGATCAGGAACAGCAAACGGCCCACCATGGCGGACGTCGCCGCCAAGGCCGGAGTGGACCGGGCCGTGGTGTCGCGGGTACTGAACGAGGACGCCACCCTCAAGATCCGGGAGGCGACACGGGCCAGGGTGATGGCCGCGGTCGCGGAGCTGGGCTATCAGCCCAACGCCATCGCCCGCAGCCTGCGGACCGCCCGGACCTCGACCTTCGGCCTGGTCATCCCCGATTTCGCGAATCCGATCTGGGCGAAAATCGTGACGGCCATCGAGGAAGAGGCCGATCACCACGATCTGCTGCTGGTGACCGGCAGCGCCCGGCCGGGGTCCGGCCGGGCCGAGCAGTTCCTCGGACTGCTGCAGGCAGGCCGGATCGACGGGCTGCTCGTGGCGGCACCTGTCGCCGCGACGCTCCTGCCTCCGCCGGCCGAACGGCTGCCCTGGCTCTCCCTCAACCAGCGGATCCCGGGGCACGACCGGTACGTTCTCTTCGACGACCCGGCCGCGGTCGCCTTGGCCGTGGATCATCTCGTGGCACTGGGCCACCGGGACATCGCGCACATCGCCGGCCCGGACACACTGGACAGCGCCCGCCGTCGGCTCGCGGGGTTCAAGGACGCGATGAGCTCGCGCCGGCTGACGCCCTGCGCCATCGTTTCCGGTTCCTACACCACCGACGGTGGCGAGCAGGCGATGCGTGAACTGCTGGCCCAGCCGAACCGGCCGTCCGCCGTGGTCGTCGCCAACGTCGCCTCCGCGGCCGGCGCGCTCAACGGCGCCCGGGCAGCCGGTGTGCAGGTTCCGCGCGAGATCTCGGTCATCGCGATCCACGACCTGCCGCTCGCGCACTGCTTCGAGCCGCCGCTGACCACAGTCCGCATGCCCTTGGCCGAGCTGGGGCGGGAAGCCTTGCGGTCGTTGATGAACACCACGCCGGAGCAGGACGTGACCGCGGTGATCTCCGAGCCCATCGAGATCATCGCGCGCGCCTCCACAGCCCCCCCGAGAACCTGACCTGGACCCTGATCGCCGTGACTCCCGCAGGGCAAGCGGTACCCGACAAGGATGCCGCGGACCAGGCGGTGCAGTTCATGGTCAGCGGCGACCGGAACGTGATCAATTACCGCATCGAGCTCGACGCACCCAGCGATCTCCTATCCCTCACCGTACCGCGCGGAACCCGGGTCGAACGCCGCGCCGTTTAGCGGTATCTCGTGAAGACCGGAGGACGAATCCCCCGCCGTGTGGCGAGGCGGTGATCAGGCCACGGCGAACCGCGTCAGGACCGAGCGGGGCCGGATCTCCGGCAGTGCCCGGCGGAACGCGCGGTAGTAGGCCAGCTCTTCTTTGGACCGCACCTGCGCCGTCCGGTTCGCGGCGAGGTCGGCGTCGGTGATGCGGCTTTCCCAGTACGGCGTCAACAGGTCCTGCGCGCCGCTGCCGGTGCCGAATTCCGCTTTGCGGCGCCAGAGGACCGAGCCGGGGAGCCAGCCGGTGAAGGCGCGGCGCAGGTGGGTCTTCTCGATGCCGTCGGGGCCGAGCACCTTGACCTCGTCGGGCAGGGACATGGCATGGGTGACGACGGCGGTGTCGAGGAACGGCACGCGGGCCTCGAGGCCGTGGGCCATCGTCACGCGGTCGCAGCGTTGCAGGTTGAGGCCGTGCAGCAGGCTCACCGTCCGCACGAGCTCTCGCCGCAGCGCGCCCGGCGCGCGGTGGCGTTCGTGGTAGTAGCCATAGCCGGCGAAGAGCTCGTCGGCGCCTTCGCCGGTCAGCACGGCCTTCACGTGCCGCGACGCGAGCTCGGCCAGGAACCAGTTCGGGACGGCGC
Organism: Amycolatopsis sp. NPDC023774; assembly: GCF_040639695.1. Classification (NCBI taxonomy): domain Bacteria; kingdom Bacillati; phylum Actinomycetota; class Actinomycetes; order Pseudonocardiales; family Pseudonocardiaceae; genus Amycolatopsis; species Amycolatopsis sp. NPDC023774. The sequence goes on along the minus strand of NZ_JBFAAJ010000056.1, from coordinate 16,879 downwards.
TGCGGATGAGCCCCGCGTCGAACGATTCGACCGACGCGATCACGTCGTCCAGTGCCGCGATCGCCTGAGCCGCGTCGAAGACGGCCTCGTGGTGGTCGGTCCCGAGGAACGCCGCGACCTCGCGGGCGGCGGTGAGGTCGGGGGAATCCGCGGTGCCGACGGAGAACGTCTTCAGCTGCAAGCCGCGCCGCGCGTACTCCTGCACGGCGACAGCGGCGACGATGCTCGAATCGAGCCCGCCCGAGAGGAAAACGCCGACCTCGACGTCGGCCATGAGGTGCCGCCGGACCGAGTCGACGAGCACCTCACGCGTCCGGCGTTCCGTCTCCTCGGGGTTGATCGCGGCCGCTGTCACGGCCTCGGCGAACCGGACGAGGCCCTCCTCCGGCGTCCACCAGCAGCCGGGCGGGAACGTCTCGACATCGCGTTGGACCGCGACCGGGAAGGCGCGCAGTTCGGAGGCGAACAGGACCGCGTTGCCGGTTTTGGCCCAATGCAGGGGTTTGATGCCGATCCGGTCACGGGCGGCGACGAAGCGGCCGTCCGGTGTGGCCGCGCAGAGCGCCCACATGCCCTGGAGCCGGTCGAGGACCCCGGGACCGTGCATCGTGATCAGCGCCAGGGCGGATTCGTTGTCCGAGCCCGTGCCGAAGCGGTAGTGGGGCAGGGTTTCGCGCAGCTGGGCGTCGTTGTATATCTCGCCGTTGCACACCATCGCCCAGCCACGCGGTCCGTCCAGCGGCTGGGCGCCGTCCTCGAGCCCGACGATCGACAACCTGTTGTGTCCCAGCCACGTCCGCCGTCCCACGAATGCCTCGCCGCTGTCGTCCGGTCCACGGTGGACGATCCGGCCGAGCATCTCCCTTCCCGTATCGAGGAGATCACGACCGGCCGGCGAGTACCACGCGACTATTCCGCACATGATCGTCACGCTAAGCACGCCCGTGGGTCGACGACAACCATAGTTGCGCTCCGCGCACGGCACAGCAACCCTGGAGGCATGGCCAATGACAGCCTCACGAGCGTCCACCGGGCCCTGCGCGTGCTCACCGCGCTCGGCTCCGGCCCGCTGGGTGTGCAGGCGGTCGCCGACGCGCTCGGCACCGAGAAGACGCAGGTCTCCCGTACGCTCAAAGCGCTCGCCGAGGACGGCTTCGCCGAGCGCGACCCGCAGACCCTCGAGTACGCGCTGGGCTGGCGCGTCTTCGCCCTCGCCGCGGCCGGCACCGACAGCCACCTGCGCCGTACCGCCTCGAAAGCTCTCCGCGCGTTGACGCGCGACCTGGGCGAGGCCGCGTACCTCACCGTCCGCGAGGGCTCGTCGGCGCTCACCGTCCTCAGCGAGTCGTCCGGCCACGGCATCCAGGCCCACGAGTGGATCGGCCGGACCACCCCGCTGAACTGCACCTCGAGCGGCCGTGCCCTCCTCCTCGGGCTCGACGCCGGCGAGGTCGCCGCGATCCTCCCCACCGGCCCGCTGCCCGGCCGTCGGGGCGCCCCGCGCACCGCGGCGGCCCTCCTGAAACGCCTGCGTCAGGAGCACCCCGCCGGCCACGTCGTGTGCGCCGAGGAGTACGAGGTCGGCCTCACCTCCGTCGCTGCGCCCGTCCTGGGCTTCCAGGGGACCCCGATCGCCGCGGTGAACGTGTCGATGCTCTCGTTCCGCCTCACCCCTGCGATCCTGCAGCGCACCATCACCGCGGTCACCACCACTGCAGCGAGTCTGTCGAGCAATCGGGCGACGGATACCTGCATGCAGGAGCCGGGTTCCCGCGGAAGCTGCCCCCGCCCGACTTGAGCAGCATCAATCATCAACCGTCCACCTTGACACTCGATGCATGCTGCATGCAGGATGGCGCGAGTTGTTTCGACGAGGAGGCACATCGATGTTCGGTCGGTTCGACATGCACCCCGGTGGCGGCGTGAACCCGCCGTACTCGCCGGCGTATCCGCTGGAGTGGGAGACCGGGATCCACACCGTCGAGGTGGTCACGCGAGTCGACCGCGGGAAGGTCGCGAAGCTGCTCGCGGACACCGGGTTCGAGGTGGTCAACGACCGCGTCGCGTTCCGGTTCATGCTCTCGCCCGGGCACACGCTGTCGCTGCACCGGGGGCGGATGTTCGACCTCATGGTGACCGTCCCGGTGCGCTACCGCGACCTCTACACCCAGACCCACCTCTACATGTACTGCAGCGACCCCATGGGCCTCGCCGCCGGGCGGGAGCTATTCGGGTACACCAAGAAGGACTGCGACTTCGAGTTCTTCGAGGCCGAGGACGGCAGCGTCACCGGGTCCGTCACGCGCCGCTCGATCCCGCTGGCCGCGTTCGCGTTCACGCCTGACCCGGCCGCGCCGCTCGTCCGGCTCACCGACGACGACGAGCAGCCCGGCGGTGAGCTGCACGTCCGGCGCCTGCCCGACCCGTCCGGCGTCGGGGTTTCCTACGCCGACGTCGTCTACCGCCGCACGCCGATCCGGAACTCCGAGCCGATCCGCGGGCGTGTGGACCTGCAGCTGCTGCCGTCGCGGTTCGACCCGCTGACGGAGCTGGCACCCGAGGTCCTCAGCGCGCAGTCGATGAAGACCCCCGTCTACGGCGGCGGGTTCGCCGTCGAAGACCGGCGGCTGATCGAGCGCCGGATCCCGTGACAGCGGCCATCGTCACGGGTGGCGCCGGCGAGATCGGAGCCGCGATCTGCCGGCGCCTCGCCCGGGACGGCTGGAAAGTCGTCGTCGTGGATCGCGGCTGCGCCACTCGCCTTGCCGCCGAGATTGGTGGCGAAGCGCGCCGAGCGGACATGACCGACCGCGAAGAGGTCGAGGCCCTCGTCCGAGAGGTCGCCGATCGGCACGGGCTCGGCGCGCTGGTCAACAACGTCGGCGTCGAAGGTGCCGTGCGGCCGCTCGAGGCCTACCCCGAGGATGTGTTCGAACGCGTCATGCGCACGAACGTCCACAGTGTCTTCCTCGGCCTGCGCGCCGCCTTGCCCTACTTGAAGGAGCGGGGTTCCGGTGCCGTCGTCAACACAGCGTCCACTTCCGGTATCCGCGGCCGAGCGAACCTCGCCGGGTACGTCGCGAGCAAACACGCCGTCGTCGGGCTCACGAAAGTGGCGGCGCTGGAGGTCGCGGGCACGGGCGTGCGGGTCAACGCGGTGCTGCCGGGGCCGATCGAAACCCGCATGATCCGCGCCATCAACGAGGAGACCCAGGCACTGACCGGTACCGGGGTGAACCGCGCCGCGACGGTGCCGTACGGACGGGTCGACGACGTCGCGGCGGCCGTCGCCCACCTCGTCTCGCCGGATGCGCGCCACCTCAACGGTGCAGAGTACGTCGTCGACGGTGGCGGCACCGTCGCGTGAGGAGGGCGTGATGACAGTAGCGATCGTCACGGGTGGCGCGTCCGGGATCGGCGCCGCGGTGGCCGAACGGCTCACCGCCGACGGGATGACGGTCGTGGTCGCCGACCTCGTGCCACCGCGGCCCGGCATCCACCACGAACGCGCCGACGTCACCGACGAGTCCGAAGTGGACGCACTCGTCGACTCCGTCGTCCGCACCCACGGTGGGCTTGACTGCCTCGTGCACGCCGCGGGGATCGGCCGGGTCGCGCCGTTCCTCGAAACGTCCGCCGAGCTGTTCGACCTGGTGGTGCGCACCAACCTGCGCGGCACGTTCCTGGTCGGCCGGGCGTGTGCCCGGGTGATGGCCGCGCGCGGCGGTGGAGTGATCGTGAACATCGGGAGCGCTTCGGGGGTGCGGGGCAACGCCGGCCGTGCCGCTTACGGTGCCGCGAAGGGCGGCGTCGTGACGTTGAGCCAGGTGATGGCCGTCGAGCTGGCCGAGCACGGGATCCGCGTGAACGTCGTGGCGCCGGGGCCGATCGAGACGCCGCTCGCGGCCACGCAGCACAGCGCGGACGTGCGCCGCGCGTGGGAGCGGGTCGTGCCGATGCGGCACTACGGCCGGGCGGAAGACGTGGCGAGTGCCGTCGCGTATCTGTGTTCGCCGCAAGCCGCGTACGTCACCGGAAGCGTGCTCGCCGTCGACGGCGGGTTCGCGGGAGCCGGGATCCTGGCGTGAGCCGGCGGCGTATGCTGCATGCAAGGAACAGGGAGGGTGGACGTGGTCGAACGCGTGCCGAGGCCGAAGTCGCTGACGGAGCTGGCCTACCAGCAGCTGCGCGACGGCGTCCTGGAGGGCGGGTTCCCCTCGGGCCGGCGGGTGAGCGTGGTGTCGCTCGCCGCAGAGATGGGGATGAGCCGCAGCCCGGTGCGCGCGGCGATCGAGCGCCTCGCCACCGACGGCCTGATGATCCTCACGCCCGGCGGCGCGCTCGTGCCGACCCCGGGCCGCGGCGATCTGCTCGACGCGCTCGCCGTCCGCGCCCCGCTCGAGGGTCTGGCCGCGCGGCTGGCCGCTCCCCAGCTCGCCGACGCCGACGTCGCCGCCCTCACCGAGATCCACACCGAGTTCGAGGCGGCCGTGCGACGCGGCGACACCCGCGCGGCGCAGAAGGCGGACTTCCAGTTCCACCAGGAAGTCCAGGCCCACTGCGACAACGCGTGCCTCGTCGAGCACCTCGAACGCGTGCAGGCGCGGGTCATCCTGGCGACCTACTCGACCGCGTGGAGCTCCAACCAGGTCCAGGCCGTGCCCGAACACGCCCGCATCCTCGCCGCTCTGGCCGCCCGCGACGGCGAGGCCGCCGGCCGCGCGGCGACCGTCCACCTGGACAACCTGGCCGAACGCGTCCGCCGCGAATGGCGGCGGCGTGATCGTGAGGATTCGCGCATCGCTTGAGCCTCCCGGCTGACTGCGGCCGCGGGCCCACCTTGCCTGCGGCGATCGCTTGTCTCGGCCTGTCTGCGGTCTGGGCCGCGGTCCTCGATCCCGCATCGGTGGCGGTGTGCATCACCGGACGCGGAGCGGAGTGCGATTCGATGGTCGGCGGTGCGCACCCCGGCCGTGGGGATGCGCACCGCACGACCTCGGCCGTCAGCGCAAGCGCACGCGGTCCGGAGTCAGGTCCTGCACCGAGGAGACCCCCAGCAGCTGCATCGTCTGCCGCGCTTCCGCGGTGAGGAGGTCCAGTACTCGCCGGACGCCGGGTTCGCCGCCGGCCATGAGGCCGTAGAGGTAGGCGCGGCCGATGAGGACCGCGGTGGCACCGAGGCCGATCGCGGCGACCACGTCGGCGCCGGTGCGGATGCCGCCGTCGAGGTAGACCTCGGCGCGGTCGCCGACGGCCGCGACGACCGACGGCAGTTCCTCCAGCGGTACGGGCGCGCGGTCGAGCTGGCGGCCGCCGTGGTTGCTGACGACGACGGCGTCGGCACCGGCGTCGACGGCGGCGACTGCGTCGTCGGCCTGCTGCACGCCCTTCACGATCAGCTTGCCCGGCCACGTTTCCCGCAGCCAGGCGACGTCGGCGATCGTGGCCGACGGGTCGAACATGTGGTTCGCGAGGTCCGCGACGGTGCCCTCCCAGTTGCTGAACGACGCGAACTGCAAGGGCTCCGTCGTCAGCAGGTTGAACCACCAGTGGGGCCGCACCGCGCCGTCGAGGAAGGTCCGCGCGGTCAAGGACGGCGGGATCGTCATTCCGTTGTGGACATCGCGCAACCGCGTCCCGGCGACGGGAGTGTCGACGGTCAGCACAAGAGCTTCGTACCCGGCCGCTTCCGCGGCGCGCACCAGTTCCCGGCTGCGGTCGCGGTCGCGCCACAGGTACAGCTGGAACCACCGGCGCACCTGTGGTACCGCGGCCGCCAGGGCCGTGGCGGACGTCGTGCCCATGGTGGACAACGCGTACGGCACGCCGGCCGCCGCCGCAGCGCGGGCGACGGCGAGCTCGCCCTCGTGGTGCATCATGCGCGTGAACCCGGTCGGTGCGAGCGCAAGCGGCAACGCGGAGGAAGCACCCAGGATCGTCGCCGAAGTGTCTACAGCGGACACGTCGCGGAGCACGCCGGGCCGGAACTCCACGCGGTCGAACGCCGCCCGATTGCGCGCCATCGACAGCTCGGATCCGGCACCACCGTCGGTGTAGTCGAAGACCGCGCGCGGCGTGCGCCGGCGGGCGACGCGGCGCAAGTCGTCGACCGTCGCCGCGCCGGCGAGCCGGCGCCGAGAGCCGTTGAGCACCACGGGTTTCGGCCGCAGGAGGGGCGCGAGCTCGGCCCAGCGCGGCACCCGCCTGGTGGTCATGCCGGGCCCCCGACGCACCGGTGGGTCATCGTCCCGATGCCCTGGATGGTCGTCACGACCGTGTCGCCGCGCTTGAGGTACCGCGGCGGGGTGTGGCCCATGCCAACGCCGTCCGGGGTGCCGGTGAAGATCACGTCACCGGGCCCGAGCGGGCAGATCTGCGACAGTTCGGACACGAGTTCCGCGACCGGGTGGATCATCAGGCTGCTGCGGCCTTCCTGCACGGTCTCACCGTTGACCTGACACGTGAGCAGGAGGTCGTCGCGGTCGGGGACCTCATCGGGGGTGACGAGCGCGGGGCCGAGCGGGCCGTAGCCGAGGAACGACTTGCCCAGCGAGAACTGCGGCGGCGCGCCTGCCATCTGCACGGCGCGGTCGGAGAAGTCCTGGCCGGCGGTGAGCCCCGCGATGTGGTCCCACGCCTGATCGGGGGAGACGCGATGGGCCGGCGACCCGATCACCGCGACCAGTTCGACTTCCCAGTCGACCTGGTCACCCGAGAGCACCAGGTCACCGTCGGGGCCGGCAATGCTGCTGGGGAACTTCGTGAACGTCAGCGGCCGCCCGGTCGCCGCGGCCAGGCCCGTCTCTTCGGCATGGCTCACGTAGTTCAGCCCGACCGCGAACACCTGTGGTGGCCGCGGCACCGGCGACAGGAGCGGGCCGCCGGGCTGGTCACCGGTGGGCTGCGCGGTGGCCGCCCACGCGCTGAACTCGGCCCAGTTCCCGTACAGGGACTGGGGATCGGGACCGAACCGACCCGCGCTGGCCGTGGCGACGTCCGTCCGGCCTTCCGGCGTTTCGAGGACGGCGCGGCCGGCCACGTTGAGCAGTCGCATGGCGAACCTTTCCCTAGGCGGTGCGGAGGTCGGAATGGGCGGTTTCGGGCGCGGCGAAGGCGGCGACGAGCGAGACGATCGCCCCGGCGATCACGAAGAACGCGGGCGCGGCGGTCGTGCCGGACCACGAGATCAGGGCCGTCGCGATGAGCGGCGCGGTGCCGCCGAGCAGCGTCACCGGGATGTTGAGCGACAGCGACAGCCCGGTGTAGCGCACGGTGGTAGGAAACAGCTCGGCGACCACTGCCAGCATCACCGCCGAGTGCGGCGCGAACGCCAGCCCCAGCAGGCACAACCCGAGCACGACGACGAGGAAATCGCCGCTGCCGAGCATGAGGAACGCCGGGTACGTGACCGCCACGAGCGCGACGGTACCGGCGACCATCAGCGGCTTGCGGCCGATGCGGTCGCTCAGCCGGGCGAAGCAGGGGATGAGCGCGCAGTAGAAGGCGAGCGCGATGAGGTTCGCGGCCTGCGCTTCGAACCGGCTGTGGCCCAGGACCTGGCCGAGGTAGGTGGGCGTGTAGACGAACAGGATGTACACGCAGATCGCGGGCGTGACGACCACGCCCATTCCGATCACGAGCGAGCGCCACTGCTGCTTGATGCCCGCGAGCACGGGCGCGCGCACGACGTCGGCGTTGGCTCGCGCTGCGGCGAAGTGCGGCGTCTCGTCGAGGCGCATCCGCAGGTACAGGCCGACGAGCCCGAGCGGCACGCCGACGAGGAACGGCAGCCGCCAGCCCCACGAGCTCAGCGCTGCGTCGGACAGGCTCGCGCTGAGGATCGTCGCGACGGCGCCGCCGGTGAACAGGGCGAGCCCGATCGTGAACGTCTGCCAGCCGGTGTAGTAACCGCGCTTGCGGCGGGCCGAGTACTCGGAGATGAAGCTGGTCGCGCCGCCGTACTCGCCGCCGACGGAGATGCCCTGCACCATGCGCGCGAACGTCAGGACCAGCGGCGCGGCGACGCCGATCTGCGCATGTGTGGGCAGCAGCCCGATCACGGTCGTCGACACGGCGATGAGGATCACCGACACCGCCAGCGGCGTCCGGCGGCCGTGCTTGTCGCCGAGGTGGGAGAAGATCAGCGCGCCGATCGGGCGGGCCGCGTAGCTCACCGCGAAGGCGGCGAACGTGAGCAGCAGACTGGCCGCCGTGTCGCTGCTGGGGAAGAACAACTTCGCGATGACACTGGCGAAGTAGCCGTACACGACGAAGTCGTAGTACTCGATGAAATTGCCGATGCAGGCGGCGAGGATCGCCTTCCGCCGCTGCGTGGCCTCGAGTTCGGTCTCCCCCGCGGGGGCGCGCACGGTCATGGCAACCTCCATTGGTTGTCGCGCTGGGTTGCGGACATCCTGCATGCAGGATGCAGGACTGTCAATCACGTGTCCCTCGGCGTGAGATGGCGCGTGACGTGGTCATTGGGGGCTGACGTGCGGCTTTACCCCTGCATGCAGGTAAGGCTCCTGCTGCGCGTGCGCATGTCTCCCTCCGGCCGCAAGGGCCGGTAGGTGACCGGCTGGGCGATCTCGGCTACGGGTGCCTCCGCTTGATGTACAGCACGAACAGCTCGCCGCGGGGGGTGATTGGGCCGCCGAGGGGGAGGTCTTTTTCGAAGAAGGCCTCACCTGTGGTGCCCTCTGGCCAGCGCACGAACGTCACCGGCCGGCCCCGCAAGTGCGGGAGCAGGACTGGGGCGATGCAGGTGTAGTAGCGCACGACCTCGCCTTTGGTGAAGCCGTTCGGGTAGAGCGGCTTGTCCGGGTTGGACAGTGCCATGCGGCGCTGCCCGACCTGCACGGTGACCTTCTGCTCGGCCATCGCCCTTCACCTCCCGGTGCTGCGGGCGGGCTGCGGGACCAGCGCTTCGCTGGGCGCACGATCCGGTCGCCATCCGCGCCACGCGGTGTGCCGGAGCCGGTGTTCGCCGGGGGTGAACTGCCGGTAGACGACCTCACCGACCAAGGTCGGTTCGACCCAGTGGGCGCCGCGAGCTCGGTCACGCGGCACCGCGTTCGCGAACGGGCTCCGCGCGCGCTCCAGCGGCGCGAGCTTCTCCTGCGCGTCGAGCAGCGCCTGGTGGCTGAAGCCCGTGCCCACGTCGCCGATGTAGAGCAGGTCCCCGGTGTCGCGGTCGTGCGCGCCGAGCAGCAGTCCGCCGACGAGGCCTCCCCGGTTGCCCTGGCCCGGGCGCCAGCCGCCGACCACGACCTCGAGCGTCTGGATCAGCGGGTGCTTCAACCATTCGGGGCTGCGCCGGCCCGGCCGGTACTTGGAGGTCCGGGCCTTCGCGACCAGGCCTTCGAGGCCGCTTGTGGCGGCGACGTCGAGCAGGTCCTGCGGGGTCATCCCGGTGGCGGAGAGGTCGGCGTGGCTGTAGGAGGGGGTGATCGCGACGAGGTTCTTGTCGGGCGGCTCGATCCCCTCCAAGATCTTGCGTCGTTCGTCGTAGGAGTGATCGAGCAGGACGTCGTCGGCCAGCTGCAGGACGTCGAACACGAAGTAGGCGACCGCGCGGCCGCTGGTGTCGTGGTTCTGCAGCAGCCCGAAGTCCGGCCGCCCCGCCTCGTCCAGGGCGACAATTTCCCCGTCCAGCACCGTGCGCCGGCCGCCGAGCGCATCGGCCATCGCGCCGGCGAGTTCGGGGTAGCGGCCGGTGAAGTCGTTGTTGTTGCGGCTGGTCAGCACGGTCGTGCCGTCCGCGGCGACCCGCATGATCGCGCGGTAGCCATCCCACTTGAACTCGTAGGCGTACTTCGCGTCGTCGCGCAGCCGGCCGCCGTCCGCGGTGGCCAGCATCGGCTCGACGTAGCCGGGCACCACCGACCGGTCACCCGGCACGCGCTTGGCCATCGGACCTCCCCGGCTCGCCGGTCGCCGGGCAGGGTGCGCTCGGCGCATCTGGCGCGAGCCTAACCCGACAGTCCGGCCGCCGCCGGGGGAAACGTGCAGGTCACGAGCCCGGACGGGTGGTTTCGCGGTGCGGCCGGGCGGGTACCGCCGGGGACCTCGACCGTTCCCCCACCGGTCGCGCTGCCCCCGGACCGCCGTCCTGTGCTCGTCACGCCGGCGGCGGCTTCGCCGACGCCGACCGACCACGTCGGGGCCAACAACATCCCGTTCGCACGGCACGGCGAGGCCTTCGCCGCGTGGATGGCGCTCTGCACCCAGGCCGAGCGCCCCGTCGCCGGGGAAAGGCGCCCCGCCCGAGCCGCCCCGATTGAGTGCGGGTGTTTCGACTGATCAAGCCGGGCATCCGTGCAGGGAGCGGGCACGATGGTGCGCCCGGGCACGGAAGGAGACGAGTGCGTGAAGGGCGATATCGAGACCTTTTTCGAGGGCGGGCAGTGGAAGAACAAGGTCGAGGGCAGCCGCCGGGCCGCGAACATCCACGACACCAAGGAGGCCGCCACTAGCAAGGGCCGGGACATGGCGCGGGAACGCAAGGTCGAGCACTTCATCCGCAACAAGGACGGCCGGATCGGTGAGCGCAACACCTACGGCCACGACCCCCGTTCCATTCCCGGCTGACCTTCACGGTTTGACACACCGGCGCCGGAGCACCGCGATCGTCAGCGACGGGGCGAGCGGTTCGGCCTCGAGGTCGCGGCGCCATGCGGCCAGCAGCCGCGTCAGCCGGTCCGGTGCCGGGGTCGGGGAAGGCACAACCTGGTCGCCGCCCGCCGCGCGCGCGTTACTCGCCGCCCTCGGCTGGCCGGCGCCGGCTGATGTCCTCGTCGTCGGCCATCGCCGCCTGCAGCGCGTGCGACGCCGCGGTCACCACGAGCTACGGCCTCGGGAAACGTCGGTATAGCCGTTGGCGCTGAGAAAGAACATGGTCCAGGCCCAAACGATCGTTTGACGACAGGATCGCCGTGATGCAGTCGGCCGCCTTCGGTCGGGGATTTTCAGTCACCGGCGTGTGGTTCGGGTGCGCGGGTCTGGGGGGTGGCTGCCCAGGAGGCGAGCAGGCGCAGGCTCTGTTCGGAGGGGGAGGCGGGTTCGGCGGTGTAGATGGTGAGGGTGAGGCCGGGTTCGGCGGTCATCTCCAGGCCTTCGTAGGCGAGGGTGAGTTCGCCGACGGCCGCGTGGTGGTAGCGCTTGAAGCCGGTGCCGTGGTGGCGGACGTCGTGGGCGCCCCAGCGGGTGCGAAAGGCGTCGCTGCGGGTGGAGAGTTCGCCGACGAGGTCGTGGAGGTCCTTGTCGTGGGGGTTGCGGCCGGCTTCGGTGCGCAGGATGGCGACGGTGATGTCGGCGGCCTGGCCCCAGTCGGGGTAGAAGCGGCGCGCGTCGGGGCTGAGGAAGGTGAAGCGGGCGAGGTTCTCCTGGTTGTGGGGGTCGGCGTACACGTCGGCGTAAAAGGCGCGGGCGAGCTGGTTGACGGCCAGGAGGTCCATGCGGCCGTTGCGGACGAACGCCGGGCCCTCGGTGACCGCGTCCAGGGTCCACTGCAGGCTCGGGTGCGGCTTCCACCGCCGGGCGGCGCGGCGGCGGGGCCGGGTGAGGACGTCGGAGCCGTCCGCGGCCTGGGCCAGATGGAGCAGGTGGGTGCGTTCGGCGTCGTCGAGCTGCAGGGCGCGGGCGACGGTCTCCAGGATGGCCGGTGAGACGCCGGCGAGGTTGCCGCGCTCGAGCTTGGCGTAGTACTCCACGCTCACATCGGCCAGCGCCGCGACCTCGCTGCGGCGCAGGCCCGCCACGCGCCGGCGGCTGCCGGAGGGCAGGCCCGCCTGTTCGGGGGTGATCTTCGCGCGCCGCGAGGTGAGGAACTCGCGGACCTCTGCCTGGTTGTCCACGTCTTCGACGGTACGTCCCGCACACGGCCCTAGGGATGTACTGGCAGTACACCCCTTGGTGGTGTCTCGCTACGGGCGCCGGGAGCGGGTTACCTGGATGACGTGGTGCTTGCCGCCCGCCTGTCACGACGGGCGCGCACCCGGCCCTGCACACGGCGATGGTCCCGGACATCCGGCGGCCGTACGCCTCGGCACGTAAAGGAACCCTTCTCATGCGCGGCGCAGTGATCCACGCTCCCGGCGACGTCCGTTTCGAGACCGTGGACGACCCCAAGATCCTTCACCCGACCGACGCAATCATCCGCACGGCCGTGACCTGCGTGTGTGGCTCGGACCTATGGCCCTACCGCGGCGCTGAGCCGATCGGTGACCCGCACCCGATGGGGCACGAATACGTCGGCTTCGTGCAAGAGGTCGGCTCCGCAGTCACCTCGCTCCGCCCGGGCCAGTTCGTCGTCGGCTCCTTCGCGACCTCCGACAACACCTGCGCGAACTGCGCGAACGGCTTCCAATCGAACTGCCTGCGCCGCGAGTTCATGTCGACCTGCCAGGCCGAGTACGTACGCATCCCCAACGCCCAGGGCACCCTGGTCGCCACCGACGAGGTGCCGGATGAGAAGTTCTGGCCCGGTCTGCTGGCCGTGTCCGACGTCATGGGCACCGGCTGGTGGGCCGCGGATGCCGCCGAGGTGCGGCCCGGCTCGACCGCCGTGGTCGTCGGCGACGGCGCGGTCGGCCTGTGCGGCGTGATCGCGGCCAAGGAGATGGGCGCGGAGCGGATCATCGCCATGTCGCGGCACGAGACGCGGCAGAAGCTGGCCCGTGCGTTCGGCGCCACCGACATCGTCAGCGAGCGCGGTCAGGAGGGCATCGCCCGCATCAAGGAGATGACGAACGGGATCGGCGCGGACTCCGTCCTGGAGTGCGTCGGCACCGCCCAGGCCATGCAGCAGGCCCTCCACACCGCCCGTCCCGGCGGGAGCGTCGGCTTCGTCGGGGTCCCGCACGAGGTAGCGATCGGCGGGCAGGAGCTGTTCTTCTCCCACGTCGGCCTGCGCGGCGGCCCCGCCCCGGCCCGCCGCTACCTGCCCGACCTGATCGACCGCGTCCTCGCCCGCCGGATCGACCCGGGCAAGGTCTTCGACCTCACCCTGCCCCTGGGCCAGGTCGCCGGGGGATACAAGGCCATGGACGAGCGCCGCGCCATCAAGACCCTCCTCACGCCCTGACCTTCTCCACCGGACAAGGAGCAACCGTGCAGATCACCCGCAGCTCGATCGACACCGCCACGGGGCCGGCCGACTGGTTCACCGGCGACGTCTACATCGACGCCGTCGCCGCCGCGCCCGCCCCGTCCCGGGTCACCGCCAACCTGGTGCACTTCATGCCCGGCGCCCGCACCCACTGGCACCGCCACCCGCTGGGCCAGACCGTCTTCGTCACCGAAGGCGTCGGCCTGTGCCAGCGCCGCGGCGGGCCGATCGAGGTCATCCGGCCCGGCGACCGCGTGTTGTTCGAGGCCGACGAGGAGCACTGGCACGGCGCCGCCCCGAACCGGCTGATGGTCCACCTGGCCATCAACGAGGGCGACGGCACCCACGACGTCGTGCACTGGCTGAACCCGGTCACCGATGCCGAGTACGCCGCAGCCCCGGCCGTCTGACCTCGCGCCCGGCCCCGCGTCCATGCCTGCATGACGATCCCGGAGGTCTTCTCCGTGCACTCCACAGTCCTTCACAGCCCGGTGCGGATCGCTTCAGCAGCCGCTGTGCTGCTCGCCGCGACCGCTTGCTCCAACAACTCGCAGCAAGCCGGACCAGCCGCCCCTACGCCTTCCGTCTCAAAGCCTGCCGGGCGGCAGAAGGCGGCAGCCCCCCGCGCCGTCCCCCGCACCGGCCTCCCCGTCGTCGGCCTCTGGCAGGAGCACCACATGGACATCCGCGTCACTCTCGACGCCAGCCCGGTCGCGGCCGCCTTACACGACAACCCCGCCGCCCACGACCTCGCCGAGCTGCTCCCACGCACCCTGGACCTCACGGACTTCGACGGTACGGAGCGGGTTGCAGACCTGCCGCGCAAACTGGACACCTCTGGTGCCCCCGAACCGGCCACGGCCAAGGTCGGCGACATCGCCTACTACGCGCCCTGGGGCAACCTGGCCCTCTTCTACCAGGACGGGCCCTCCGCCTCCGCCGCCCTGCTCATCCTCGGCCACCTCGATGTCGGCGCCGACCAGCTCGGCCGGGCGACACGCATCACCATCGAGCCCCCCTCCCGACTCGTCCGCCCCAGCCCACCTACCGAGGGGACAACCACGGCATGAACCCCACCTACGACTTCACCGGCCAGGCCGCCTTCGTCACCGGCGCCTCCTCCGGGATGGGCCTGGCCACCGCCCGCGCCTTCGCCGAAGCCGGCGCCGCCGTCGCCCTCGCCGACATCGACCGGACGGCCGTCAGCGCCGCCGTGAATGAGCTCACCGACTCCGGCCACCGGGCCCTCGCCCTGGTCTGCGACGTCTCCGACGAGGACCAGCTCGCCACCGCTGTCGACCGCATGGTGGAGACCTTCGGCCGCCTCGACATGGCCTACAACAACGCCGGCATCATGCCCCCGCCCACCGACGCCGCCGACGAGAGCGCCGAGCAGTTCGACCGCGTCCAAGCCATCAACCTGCGCGGCATCTGGGCGAGCATGAAACACGAACTGCGCCACATGCGCGACCAGGGCAGCGGCGCGATCGTCAACTGCTCCTCGCTCGGCGGCCTCGTCGGCAACCCAGGCCGCGCCGCCTACCACGCCACCAAGCACGGCGTGATCGGCCTGACCAAAAGCGCAGCCCTCGAATACGGTGCTCGCGGCGTGCGCATCAACGCCGTGTGCCCCGGCACCATCGCCACCCCCATGGTCGACGCCATGGTCGAAAGGAGAGAACTCGACCGCAACCAGGCAGCCGCCGGCCAGGCCATCGACCGCCTCGGCACCGCCGAGGAGATCGCCCAGGCCGTCCTATGGCTCTGCAGCCCCGGATCAAGCTACGTCACCGGCGTCGCCCTTCCCGTCGACGGCGGCTACACCGCCCAGTAACCCCCCACCCCACCCCGCGACACGGTAGCCACCGATCAATGTCCTCACGCCCTACCCGCCGTCCTCGTCCAGCTCCGGTGCTCCGGGTCGCGCGCAGCGACACCGGGCGCCGGCGGCCGGAGTCGAGCCCGTAAAGGTGTAGCGGCCGAGCTGGGCGATGGCGGCCTCGATGTACCGGTCGGTCCAGAGCACGACTGTCCGGCAAAGCGGAAAAAGCACACGACCTCGGCGTCCCAGTCGTCACCGAAGACGCATTCCTGTGCCTGCTCGACGCCATGACCGGCTACTTGCTACCGCCCGAGATCGAGCTCGACACCGGCCTCGGACGACGACCCGACGAGCAAACCGGCAGCGACGACTTGTCCTACACGATCATCTAAGGAGTCGTTGCGGTGCGGCCGTCTACAAGGCTGGCCGTCGGCTCATCGGTCGCCCGACCATGCCTCGACGCGGCCGCGGCTCCTGTCGTGGGGCGACCGGCCACCGAACGAGGGGGAGGGTCCGGCGACCGGTCGCGAACGGACCCTAGCGGAGTGTGAGCGGTGCGGCCGCGTAGATCAGCTCGCGTTCTCGTGGAGCGGGCCCCCAACTCGGGGGGCCTCGTCGACCCGGTTCCCAGCCGTTGAGGCCACGGGTGGCGGCCACCACAAGGCAAACTGGCTGCGTGGTCAGGTCCCCGAGCTCGCCGTCGTGGTGGGGCAACACCATCGCCCGCATCGTCGCTTGTGCTCACCGGCTTGCTCGACTAGGGGTTCCCGCACATCTCGCGGAATATCCGACGGAATAGCCGCTGACCAGCGCCAACGAGGATTAGGGTCCCGCGCGTTTGCGTCGGCGGCGGTCGGCGCGGACCTCGTCGTCGGCGACCTTGTCGGCGAGCAGGGCGTAGATCTGGGTGGTCACGGGCACCGGGGGCTACGGGCGCGAATCCGGCCACGCGCGGAAGGTCGCCGCGGGCCAGGCGTCACCACGACGTAGCTCACCCCGACCACGATGAGCGCGGCGCGCACCAGCATCTGGGCCCGGGTGAACAACCCGGCAAGGTGGTCTGGACCGAGCAGGGCGGCGGTGATCGCCGCGAGCCAGGTCAGTACCACCAGCGCGAGGAACACCACGGCCCACGCGCGCCAGCCGGGCGGCCACCACAGCACGAGGCTGAGCGCACCGGCCAGGGCCGCCAGGTTGGCCAGCAGCGGGAGGGCGGTCGTGCCGGGCCGGGCGGCGTCACCGAGCAGGGCGATGCTGAACACGCCCAGCGAGCCCACCGTCAGCCGTGCCATCCAGTGCACGGGCGCGAGGCGCAGCAGCGGCGGCCCGGCGAGGGTGAAGGCCAGCCCGGAGACGCCGAGCGCGAGGCGGAACACCGGCTGCGCGCACAGCAGCTGCTCGGCCGACTGCTGCAGCGGTGAGATCCCGGTCGGCAGCACGAACTCCAGCAGCCACGCGAAATAGGTCACCACGCCGATCCCGCTCAGGATCACCGCAGCCAGTCGCGCAGCACGCACCCGATGACCCTAAGCGAAGGTCCCAGCGTGCTCGTCATGCCAGGCCGGGCGGTGACCAGTTCTGGACATGCGCCATGCCGGTAGATGTGAATCATGTGGCCCGGCTCTCGCAAGTCTCACACTTTGTGCACGAGGAAGTGCAGAATGCTGTCGGGCGCCGCGATGGCCGTGCGCAGGAGTGGGATGGGGGATACGGTGCGCCGTTCTGTGATGACGAGCTTGCTGGGCCTGACCGCGTTGATGGCGGCGATGCTGTCACCGACGGGGGCGTCGGCCGCGCCGGCGGACTTCTACCAGGCGCCCTCGCCGCTGCCGGCGGGCCGACCTGGCGCGGTCGTCCGCACCGAGCCCGCGGCGGTGCTGGCGACGGCGTTGACCGCGACGGCGACCACGGTCATGTACCACTCGCGCGATGCCCGCGGCGCCGACGTC
>NZ_JBFAAJ010000055.1:0-24541 GCF_040639695.1 Amycolatopsis sp. NPDC023774 | reverse complement strand
CCATCGGCGAGTACTCGTCCCCGCCGATGGGCAGCAGCACGGCCGGCTCGACCACGGCGAGCCGGAGCGGCAGTTCCGGCACGGGCATGTGTCCACGGGCATGTGTCCATCGTCAACCCCGTAACCCGCCCGTTGACCTATCTCCGTCGGGGAGCGATCCGTGCACTGCCGTGGAGCGGATCCAGGTCCAGCGGCGTTCGCGCCAGGCCGGGGCCGCGCCGCGGACGGAATCGGTGATTGCCAGGGAGTTCTTTGATGTGGTGCCGGCCTCCGGCGGCTGTCGGCAGCGCCGACACCACCTCGGCCCCGTGGCGCCCGCCCACATCAGGCGGCCCAGCAGCGATAGTCAGCTCGCGCCGGGCCGCTGGTGTGCTGCGTGTTCGAGGTGGCCGATCGCACGGCCGAAAGCCAAGGTGTAACGGCGCAACGGCGGTCGCCGGTTTAGACCTCGACGAGCCAATCGGGATCGCCGCGCGGAATCGGGCATATGCGCCCCTCAAATAGAAGCAGGGAAACGTGGGATTCATCAAGCAGGCCAAGGCTGACGCGCTGACCAAGGAAGCCGGGCGTGCGATCGCCGAAGGCCGGGCCGTGTTCACGCCGCGGCTGAACACACCGATGACGCAGCACGGGATGTCCGGCTCGATCGCCGGATGGGCCGAGATGATCGAGGCCGTCGAGGCACAGGGCTGGCAGCTGGCCGAGTGGTCGGTCACGCAGGACAAGAACGGCAGGCCGGAGGCATACCCGCTGTTCAGGCCGGCGGGCGCAAGCGCCGGGCGCCGGAGTGCCTCGGTAGTCGTCACGGGTCAGGCTGCAGCGCGCGGGCGTAGCGCTGCAGCCTGAGGCGACGGCTCAACCGCAAGGAGAACCATCGAGATGACCCTGAGCTCAGGCTTCACCGAGACGACACCGGCGCCGCGTTCGCGCAGCGTCAGCGGCCGGTTCGCGCGTGCCGGCGACGTGGTTCAGCAACCCGCCGGGCTCCGGCACGCGGTACGCGGCCAGGCCGACTATCCGTTGTGCGACAGCACGTTGCGCATTGTGGTCCGCATGAGACCGTTTGGGCCCCAAGTCGGCGGCATGAACCTCAGGACGTGCCCGCGCTGCGCGGCGCTGGCCGCCGACGTGCTCAACGCCGAACCGACGTAGGACCGGCGCCGGACTGCGAAGACGCCCGGCCCACCGGTCAGGCTCAGTGGGACCACGGCTCCAGGCGTGCTGGCCTCGGCCGCACCGTTGCGCCTCCGGCAGCACAACCATCGCGGCGCGCCCCGACAGCATCTGCACTTCTTCGTGCACAAAGCGTGAGAATCGCGAGACCCGGGTCACGTGATTCACAGCCACCCGCATCGCGCTCGCTGGGCGTGAGGCCCTCGGTCACCTGCTAACTCTGCCGAGGACTGGTCACCGACCGGCCCCGTATGACGAGCACGTCGGGACCTTCGCTTAGGGTGATCGGCTTCCTCTGCCTCGCCGCCTACGACTAGATCACCATCGCGTCGACGTCCCGCATCTGGCTGGGCAGGCGCCACAACGACTATCCAGCGCACATGCCGTTCGACGTCGTGCCGGTGGTGAAGAACTCGACGCCCTTCGCCCCGCACGGGATGCGGGCGAACGACGAATGCACGTCGTCGGCCACGGTCAGGAGCGCGCCGCCGACCCTCGCCTGCATCTCCCGCGCCCACGGGAACGGGGTGTTGGTCTCGAACTCGTGCCCGACGAGCTGCAGCGGGCTGGAGCCGCGCACGAGCTGCGTGGGCTGGGGCGCGAACGGCCAGCCGGCGCACCGCGCGTCGCCCCCCGGTTCGTAGGCGGCCACCGGAAACCGGGCGGCGAGTTCGAGCCCGTGCGCCCAGGCCTGGTCGATGTCGCGGGCGCCGGGGGAGTCGTTGCAGTTCACCGCGGCCAGGACGAACCCGATCTCCCCGTCGCGGTACCCGACATCGAAGCCGTTGCCGGCCGGCGCGGACGCGGGTGGCGCCGTGGTCGTCGGGGGCTTCCCGTCGCGGGCGGCGACGAGCGCTTGCGCGGCCGCGGCCCAGCCGGCACGCGGAGCGAGCAGTTGCCCGTTCGCCCAATGGTCCTCACGGTTCCCGTCGGCGAGTGGTTGCGCCGCGAGCCGGCTCCGCAGCGCGAGAAGCGCCTGAGTCACGGCCGGAGCGGTGCCGCCGAAACCGTATTGCCCATCGCGCTCGGCGAGCCAGCGGGTGAAGTCGCCGAAGTGGGCCTCGGACGCCGCGGCCTGGTCGTCGGACCGGGCGACCGCCTCGCCCGGCGCGAGCACGGAGTCGAGCAGCATCCGGTCGACGTGGCCGCCGAACAGGCTGCGGTAGGTGGCGCCGAGCGCCGTGCCCCAAGAATTGCCGAAGTAGCCGATCTTCTTTTCGCCGAGCGCCCGGCGGATCACGTCCATGTCCCGCGCGATGTTCGCCGTGGTCATCGACCGCGCCAGGTCGGGGTCCTTCCCGGCGCACGTGCGCACCCGGTCCGCGACGATCTTCGCCTGGTCCTTGAAGCGCTGCTCGGCGGGGTCGGTGCGGGGCGGACGCGGCACAGTGGCCGGGTCCAGCTCCGGGCAGAGGATCTTGTCGCTGTAGTCCGAACCGCGGATGTCGAAGCCGATCAGGTCGTGCGTGCGGCCGATCCCGGCCAGCTCAGTCCGGGTGAGCTCGTCGGGAAGGTCGTGCCCTGTTCCCCGGGGCCGCCCGGGTTGACGAGCACCACGCCTTGGCGATGCGCCGGATCACTCGCTCGGACCCGGCTGACGGCGATGGTGAGCTGCCGGCCGCCGGGCTGCCGGTAGTCCAGCGGTACGCGGACCGTCGCGCACTCGCTCGCTTCGCCGTTCGCCCAGCCTTCGGCGATTTTCGCGCATTGCTGCCACTGCAAGCCTTGCGCCGGTGGCGGCGCCACCGCCGTCGTGAACGGCACCGCCAGAACCGCCAGCACCACGGCCGCACCCTTGGCCACTTCGTCCGCCTTCCCGTCGTCGGTTTTCGTCGAGACCGACGGTGCCGGGCGGGTGTGCGCGGGCTGTCCGCGGCGCGTACCGGTTCGGTAACGGCTCAGCCGGCGCTCTCGCCGACGTCGAGGGTGTGGCCGAGGCGCTGCTGCTTGGTCCGCAGATAGCGCAGATTGTGCGCCGTGGCGGCCGCAGGGAAGGCCGACGCGGCCGACGATCTCGAGGCCGCCGTATTTGGCCGGGTTGCTGGTGATCAGGCGCAGGCGGGTGATGTCGAGGTCGGTGAGATTCTGGCGCGCGTCTCCCTGCTGCTCGACCAGGCCCAGCAACAGGCGGTGGTAATGCGCGATGACGCCGCCCGTTCCGATCTCGTCGCCGCGCACGGCTATCTCCTCGTAGTGCTGCGTCACCTCGGTGACAGTCCAGGCCCAGACGGGCGAGCACGAGAACTATTCGACGTTTGAGGAACTCTGATCAGCGGGTTCCCGCCCGCGCGGCGGGCCCGTGATCGTCGGCGGTGCGGGAACAATCCAGGTGGTGATCAGGGACATTTACATCGCGCTGCCGGAACCTGACGGCAGTTATCGAGAGCCGCCGTCGTTTGAGCTGGGTGTTTCGGTCGTAGGGGGTGTGGCCTATCTGGAACGCATGGAGCTGAGCGGGGACAAGGACCCGCAGCGCCGGCAGACGGGGCCCGCGATGACAGTCCCGGCGCAAGCGCTGCTGCGGGCGTTGCAGGCTGCCATCGCCGACGACGAATCATCCGCCGAGTTCCTTCGCGAGCAGGAGCAGACCCATCCCGGCACGTGAGTAAGCCGCCGGCGACACCGGTCCGTGGCTTGAGCGCACGCTCCGCGCGAAAACCGTTCCGCTGTCTGTGACGACGAACGCGGCACCAGCACGGCGAAAACGGCCGTTGTGGCGGGAGCGGATCCTGCCCGACTTCCACGATGCGGCGCGGGCCGTGGTGTGAACCGCTACGCGGACTGGGGAGCTCACCGCCGCTCAGTGCACGGGCAGGTCGAGTTCGGTGTGCCGGTCGGTGAGAGTCCGGGCGAGTTCGGCCAGTTTGATGTTGAGGTCCTGGGACGTGCGGCGGAGCAGGTCGAACGCCTCGTCGGCGGACACGCCACGGCGGGCCATGATGATGCCTTTGGCTTGTCCGATGACGTCGCGGCTCGCGATTGCCTTGCGGAGGTGGGCGACTTCCAGCTCGGCGCGGGTGACGGCGTCGGTCGTGGCCAGGGCCAGCGACGCGTGGGTCGCCAGCAGCAGGAGCACGTCGCGGTCGGCTTTGTCCAGGCCGTTGGTGGTGCGGGAGTAGACGTTGAGCGCGCCGACCGACGGGCCTTGCGGGGAGCCGGGGATCAGGGCGGTGGAGATGACGGCGTGGATGCCGAGTTCGGTGGCGGCCGGCGCCCAGCGTGGCCAGCGGGGCTCCGTGGCGAGGTCGGGTGCGACAGCGACGGCCGGCCCGGCGGGGTCCGCGGCTTCGACGCACGGTCCTTCGCGGAACCGGTACTGCAGGCGGTCCAGTTCGAGGGCGACCTCGTCGGTCTCCCCCGGGGTGTGGAAGGCGCCGTCGCGGCCGATCAGGGTAAAGCTCGCCAGATCGGCTGAGGGGACCATGAGGGTGGTCGCCTCGAGGATCCGCCGCAGCACGTCGTCGACGGTCGGGGCGGTGAGCAGCCGGGCCGTCAGTTCGGCGAACTGCCCGGCCAGCAGGCCGGGGCCCTCAGCGTGCTGATATTTGTCCTCGGCGAAAAGGGCCTTGTCGCGTTGCCATTCCTGCTCACTGGTCATGCCGGTCTTCCTGTCTGCGCCCGGCGAAGACGGCCGGCTGTGCCGCCCCGCTGAAGCCAACGTTACCGACACGGTGAAGGAGCCAGTGCGCCTGTCGAGCACCGCGCGGGCCGACCGGACCGGGGTTTTACTACCGGCGCACACCACCAAGCCTGCTTGGTCATGCCGGGTCACCACGTCCCACCGAGCGGCGTGATCTGACCCTGGGGGTGGCGATACAGATCGGGGCAGACGTGGCGCTGGCCGGCCTAGCCGGTGGCGTGGTCGTGGGGGAGTTGCCAGCGCATGGTGACGACGGTGCCTTGAGTGGTCGGGGTGATCTCGGCGTGGTCGGCCAGCAGGCGGATCAGGGATAGTCCTCGGCCGCGGAGCGGGTCGGGATCGGGCTGGGGCCGCCAGCGGCCACGGTCGGTGACGGTGGCGGTGACGCGCATGGCCTGGTCGTCGTGGTGGGTGTGCAGGTCGACCGTGCCGGTGGTGCCGTCGGGGTAGGCGTGCTCGGCGGCGTTGACCAGGGCCTCGTAGACGGCGAGCTCGAGATCGACGATCAGCTCTTGCGGCAGGCCGCGGCCCCGGGCCCAGGCGGCGAGAGCGTGGCGGAGGGTGGAGGTGTCCTCGATCCGGGCCGGCTGGTGCAGGTGCAGCACCGGGGGCGCTGGGGCATCGCCCGCGGCACTCGCCGGGAGCGCGCGGGTTTCTGGCGGTCTTCGCGGCTCAGCGATCTTGTCGGGGTGCATACCATGATGTACCCCCTCGGCGGCGTGGGCATGCAACTCCACCTTCGGCGTTGTCCGCACCACGTTCGGGTTCACCCACCACGCCCGTTTGGAGAGTTCGCACCCTCTGTGCCCGGTGAGCTGGCTGTGCCCGGTGAGCTCGCGTCTGCTTCGTGGCACATCGTTCGAATTCGTTCGGTCAACGGCTGTTATGCCCGGGTTGTCGCCAGGAGATCGCCACCGCGCCGCTGGCCTACGAAGTCGCGCTCGCCAACGCCAAGAAGCTGTCCGGTCAATACACGACCAGCCAGTACCGCTGATCGAATTGCGCCGCACGCAGGTGTTTACCGGGCTGCGCCGGGGGTAGGGCGGGGTTGGCGAGCCGGTGAATCTCCCGCTGGGTGGGTGCGGCCCGCCCCGGTGAGTGGCTCGGTCAAGCAGCGTGCCGCAGCCACCCACGCGGCGGGCCGGTTTATCGGGTGGGCAGCGCGATCCGGGTGTCGTGCAGCTCGGCCAGCAGGTCGCCGTGCTCGGCCATGCGCTGCAGCACGTCGCCGGCGGTGAAGGTCAGCTCGGCTGGGGTGCGGCAGGCGCGGACCTCGTCCCAGGTGATCGGAGTGGACGCGGTCGGGGCGTCGCGCCCGCGCAGCGAGTACGGGGCGATGGTGGTCTTCGCGACGTGGTTCTGGGACCAGGCTTCCGCTGCGGAATGGCGTCGACTCCCAAAACGGGCTGTGGGCCGCCATTGCTAGAACTTATCCGCGGTTGCGTCTTTGGTTATTTAGTTTGGCGATTCTTGATCAATTTCGTGACCATGTAGACGCAGAATATGACCAAGATGGATGCGAGAGCGATATTGCCCACTGTGCGGTCAACGATGGCAAAAGCGACTACAGCCGCAGTCCCTGCAATGGCAAAGACTACAAAAGCGATCAGCGTTGCCCGCGTCATCTAGCGTCCCCAATCTATGCGCAGCTGATGATAGTGTTTCCCGTTGTAGTAACATAAGCGTCGGCCAACCCGGCCGCGGCAGGAAGCCCAACGCCGGCCGTTGAGGCCGCAACAACGGTGAAGACGGTAGTCGCCACAACAATACCGAGGATCGACTCCGCCCCTGATTGGTACAGGCTGTGTCGGCACCAGACGGGTCGCTGCCGTTGATGGGGTCGCCGGCGGCAGACTTAGCGCGCCACGTCGCAGCTGGCCACAGATCGACCAGTGCAGCCACGTGCGCTGGATCATCTGGCTCACGCCGACCGTCGGGAACAGTCGGGCGAATGGGACTTATCGGATGCTTGCTGTGACGATGTCAGTGTCGCCGACGATGGTCTGTTCTGCACGATCGTTTTGCCGCGTGGCCGGTGTTCTGGGGTGATCGTTGACCTGAGGAGATCGGCGTGTTCGGGGGCGCGGTTCAGGCTGCACGCACTTCATTCGAGGGGAAGAATGTTGAGGCATAGATCTGCGTTAGCTGTTACGGCTGTGACGTTGGGGGCGCTGGTGGTCGCTGTACCGCAGGTGGCGTCCGCCGAGGCGCACACGGTGGCGCCGCCATCCACGGTGTGGATCCCGCCGGCCACGGTGAACCGCACACCCACGGGTGGCCAGCCGCCGGTCGCGGCCTGGCGCCCCGGTTACAAGCCGGGTTTCGGGGCGGCGGCGGTGTCGTCGTGCGGGGCGAACGAGACCGGGCTGCTGCCGCAGTACCCGCTAGAGCGGTTTCAGATTTCGGATCGGATGGAGGCGCTGGTCAACACCCATGACGGGAACCTGACCATCACCCAGCGCCAGCTCACGATCAAGGGCACCGGCGAGAACCTGTCCCTGAGCCAGGTCTACAACAACCAGCGCGCCGGCACCGGCAGCTTCGGCACCGGCTGGACGCTGAGCCACGGCCAGGACATCGGGCTGACCTTCACCGGCAGTGATGTGGTCCTGCACGGCGACTCCGGCTACTGCGCCACCTTCGTCCACCAGGCCGACGGCAGCTACACCGAAGCCCCCGGAACCCACGCGTCGCTGTCGAAGGGATCGGACGGCAAGTACAGCCTGATTTTCGACGCCTCGAACGAGCGCTGGACCTTCAGCCCGGCCGGTTGGCTGTTGTCGCAGGCCGACCGTAACGGCAACACCGTCACCCCGCGCTACAACGTCGATGGCACCACGGCGTCGATCACCGACTCCCAGGGCCGGGTCACGACCTTCGCCTACGACAACGGGCTGGTGTCGGCGATCACCGACCCGACCGGCACCACGGCGGCGACCTACACCTACAACACCGCCGGCCAGCTGAGCGATTTCACCGACCGCTCCGGTACCTCGATGCACCTGACCTGGTGGCCCTCGGGGGACTTGCAGACGATTCAGGACCCGAACGGTAAGACCTACACCTTCACTTTCGACACCTCGCATCGCGTCAGCAAGGTCTCCGTGCCGCGGGACGCGGGGCCGGCGGACACGATCTTTGGCTATGGCAGCGGGCAGACCACCGAGACCGACCCCAATTCCCACTCGGTGACCTACCACTACGACGCACAGGGCCGCCAGACCTCGGCGGTGGACGCGCTCGGCCACGAGCAGAAAGCCACCTGGACCGCCAACAGCGATGTCGAGACCACCGTTGACGGGTTGAACAACAGCACGACCAACACCTACGACCCGCTCAACAACCTCATCGGCACCCAGTTGCCGACCGGGGCGAAGACCACCGTGGGCTACACCGACACCACCCACCCGCACCTGCCGACCACGGTCACCGACCCGGCCGGGGACAAGATCTCCCGCACCTACGACGACGCCGGAAACGTCAAGACCATCCACTCCGACGGGCTCAACGCCGACCTGCAAACCCTGACCTACTACCAGCCCTCGGGGTTGGTGGACACCAGCACCGACGGCAACGGCCACACCACCAAGTACGACTACTACAGCTCCGGGGACCTCAAGACCATCACCCCACCCACGCCGCTGGGCACCACCAGCTACACCTACGACTCGCTCTCCCGCGTCGCCTCGGTCACCGACGGGCGTGGGATCCGGCTGGACTACGGCTACGACAAGCTCGACCGCGTGGTCTCGGTGACCAAGCACAGCACCAATGTGGTGCTCGAGGCCAACACCTACGACAACAACGGCAGCCTCAAACGCCGCGAAACCGCCGCCGCGGTGCACGCGTTCACCTACGACACCGGCGGATTGCTGCGCACCGACACCCGCAGCGACGGCACCACCCCGAACGAGGTGCTCTCCTACACCTACGACCCGGCGACCAACCTCAAGACGATGACCGACCCGGGCGGCACCACCACCTACGGCTACGACGCCGCCAACCGGCTCACCTCGCTGGCCGACCCGTTCGGGCAGACCACGACGTTCGGCTACGACAACGCCGACCGCCGCACCACCGTCACCTGGCCCGGCGCGGGCAGTCAAACCAACGGCTACGACAACTCCGGCCGCCAGACCAGCCTCACCGTCAAAAACACCGCCGGCACCCAGCTGCTGCACACCACCTACAGCTACACCCGCGCCGACGGCGCCGACTCCGACCAGATGCAATCCAAAACCGATGCCTCTGGCACAACGAACTACGCCTACGACACCCTGCAACGATTGAAGACCGCCGGTTCGACCAGCTTCGGCTATGACAATGCCGGCAACATCACCACCTTCGGTGCGACCACGTTGACCTACAACGCCGCTGATGAACTGGTCAACGACGGGCGCACCCGCAGCTACGACACCGCGGGCAACCTCACCGGCGCCACCAGCCCGACCGAGACCTACAACTACAACGACACCGGCCAGTACACCTCCTCCACCGACGCCGCGGGCAGCAGCTTCACCGCCACCTACGACACCCTCGACCAAACCCAGCCCCGCACCCTGACCTTCCACACCGCCGGGGCCGGCACCACCACCGACCAGTTCACCACCACCGCCCTCGGGTTGACCCAGGCCGTGCACAACGGGGCCCGCACCAGCCTCGCCCGCGACCCCCAGGGCACCATCGTCACCGAGAAAACCCCGACCAGCCGCTACAACGTGGTCACCGACTACCAAGGCAGCGTCGTCGCCCTCATCTCCACCACCGGAACGCTGGCCGCGAGCTACCGCTATGACCCCTACGGCGGCAACACCGGCACCGGCAGCGCGGCCGGGGACAACCCGTTCCACTACCTCGGCCAATACCAATACGGCGCCGACATGCTGCTGGGCTACCGCTGGTACTTTCCCGGCTGGGGCCGCTTCCTCACCCCCGACCCCACCGGCCAAGAAACCAACCACTACGCCTACGCCCACAACGACCCCATCAACAACAGCGACCCACGAGGCGACGTGAGCGGGTGGGATATCGCTCAGGCAGCAGTCGGCTGCCTCGGCGGCATCGTGGGCGCCTACCAGTCGTATGGCGCGCTGGCCACCTACACCGCTAGCGTAATCGGCCCGCTCAGCGAGGGCGTCGCACAAGGCCTGCTCCTGGCGACCGGATGTGCCGCCGGGGCGTTGGGGCTGAAATTCACGCCCAACCCGAACGCGTAACCGTCGATCCGACATAAGGAAGGACCGCAATGCCAGACAACGACAGGTCACCCGCCAGCAGTACTCCGCCGCCTCCAGGAGCCTTCTGGGGTGGCCTGTCGCTTGTCGTCTTGGCCCTCGTTGGCCTGGGAGTTGCCATCGCGGCCATCTCCGGAGCGATCGGCGGCGCGACGATCATCTACATCATCGCCGGATTCGTTCTGGCAATCTGTGGGGGAACACTGGGCAGCATGATCTTGTATGCCTGGAACCGGAACAGATAGCCCCATGAACACCTCACGCTGGGGCCGACGGTCTCGGCCACTCCTTATCGGTATCGCGGTGTTCTGGGCAGTCGCCGCCGGCATCACCATCTACAACGCCGTCGCCCATCCAAGCGGAGCCACCATCGCCAGCGCGTCAGTCTGTTCAGTCTTCGCAGCGTCGTTGATCACCATGACCGTGATCAACGAAAAAAGTGCCCGAAGGCGGTAGTCGTACACGCCCAATGAGCAAGACTTGCTGGGTCCAGACAGCTCGATCACCACGCGGTTCTCCAGTGCCTCCTACAGCTGCCGGTTTCCCTCGGCGAGCACCTCCGAGGGATCAACGTCCTCCGCCGCGTGCCGAGGCGCTGACACAGACCAGGCTGTTTGCTGAGCGCACACCACCAGGTCGCCGTCCTCGTCGTCGGCCATCGCTGCCTGCAGCGCGTGCAGCAGCGACGCCGCGGGCACCACGAGGGTGCCGTCGCCGGGGGTGCGGAAGGATCACCGCGCCCGGGAAAAGTCCCGGGCGGGTGGGTGTCCTCGTCGCGGACGTGCGGGTATGCGACGAGGACCAGCCCCGGGCGGTGGTCACCACTCGCGCCAGTGCTGTCCGGTCTCCGGGTCCGCGGTCCGGGGGGTGTTCCCTGCACCAGGCAGCTGGAGCAGGGAACACCGAAGTCGCCGCCGACCAGCTCGATGCCGTCGTGCGGCAGCGCGGTGCCGCAGCGCGCGGTCATGGTGCCGGTCTGCTCGGCGAGCGCGGGGGAGGGCACGTAGTGCACTTCGCGGTCGGTCTCGCCGCAGATACGGCCGGTGGGCAGTGCCGCGCCGCGGCGGAGGCGGACAGCGACGACGCCGGCGGCGAAGCGCTTCGCGTGAGGCGTTGTGTTGAAGGTGGGGGCGGTCATGACGTGGGAGTCCTCACTCGATGGCGTGATGTCAGGGTCAAGCCGCGCAGACCGGTGTAATTTGATGGGCCGCGCGGGAGGTTAGGTCTTCTCGTGCATCAAGGGTGCGGGGCCAGCCCGAAGGCCGGCCCCGCGTTGCGAGGTTCGGTTCCTTGGCGGGAACCGTTTCTCAGCCGATCAGGGAGCGAGCCTGATCAGCGGTGGTGGCCAGCAGGACGAGCAGGGGCATGGTGAACACCATGATCACCGTGCACCCTCGCCTGTTGGCTTCCTTCCGGTGCTTTCCCAAAGGGGATCTCCTTCCTGACTACCGGCCGCGGGCGCGGCGCGGTCGCTCTCGCCGTGTGCGAGAGACGTGTGTGCAGCCCCGGCCGGCCCGCGAGGCCGCGCGCCGACGGTGGTGCGGCCCGCAGGGACCACGGGCACGTGGCCGGGCACAGCCAGGCCAGCAGGTACGGGACCTGCGAAGACGACGAAGACATGACTCATCTCCTGATGAAGGGGAAGTGTTGGATCGGAATGCCGGGATGTCGTCCGGCATACGAGAACGCTAGCGGTTTCGCGCCGGTTCGCGAAAACCCTTGAACGCAGTTCCGAGCCGAGCGGATTAGTTTCCACGGTAAGCGGCGAGTGGAGTTCCGCCGGGCCGATCAGCCGCACATATCCCGATAGTCGGACGGCTATTTCCGCAGGTCAGCACCGAATTTATCGGTCGATTCGGCTCTGGGAGTGAAGCGGGACTGAAAACGCGGGACTGAACCGGGACTAAAAGAATTCCCCCGGGACTGAACTCGGGAGTAAAACACGGGCCACCACGATCAGGCGAGGCGTCGCGCGGTCGCCGACCTGGGTGCGGGCATGCTTCTGGGCTGGTACCCGGATCGCGGGTACCAGCCCAGAAGGGAACGAAAGGCCTGGTCAGGCCGGTGGTGTCGCCGCGGTGGAAGTGATCGACATCGTCCAGCCGTTGCGGTGCAGCGGCAGGCGTGTCAGCTTCTTCCCGCCCTTGCCCACGCCGTAGAGGGCCTGGTGGATGAAGGCCGGGGTCAGTCCCTGCGCGGCCAGCGCGTCTTCGGCCGCCTGTGCCAGCGCGTGGTTCTGGGTCGTGAGCTGCCAGACCATCTTCTCCAGCTCGACCATCCGCTTGCTCTGCTGGTCGTAGGCGTTTTTCGCCGCTCGCCAGTCGCGCACGACGTGCTTCAGCACCGACCAGATCTCCTGCGCGTTGTGCTCGCGCGGGAGACGTGGCGCCGGTTCAGTCCCGCCGGTGTCGCCGACGACGACCGCGCCCAACGGCACAACGTCGGTACTCAGGGCGGCCCGTTGCCGGGCGATCGCGGTGGTGATCACCGTGGTCGCCACGACGGGCGGGCCGACCCAGGCCGGTGTGACCATCCCGCCCGAGTAGCCCGGCGGCCGCGGGTCCCCGGTCGCCCGGCAGTACAGCGCCGCGGCCTGTGGCAACAGCACCGGCAGCTGCTCGGCCGGCAACGCCGCGGTGAGCAAGTCGGCAATCTGCTGCCATCCGGGGATCCGGTCTGCGCCCCGGCCGAGGAATTTGGAGATGGTGCGGCGCAACGGATCCAGCGTCTTCCCGTGGCACCAGTGCCCGGACGTGGCGCCGTGGGCCCTGATCAGCTTCTGGTAGGCGGTGGTGAGCGCGCCCTCGTCGTCGACCAGGCACGCCAGGCAGAACAGCCGCAGCGTGCAGTCGGGCTCGCGCAGCCGCCCGCCCGGGTTCTTCTCGGTGCGCGCGTTGGTGAAGTCGTCGGTCGAGGTCAGCCCGGTCAGGGCATGGCGGCCTCGTTTCCGGCGAGGTTCCGGCGGTGGTGCCGTCGGGAAGACCGGGCCTGCTGAGTCGGCGCCCGGTCCTGGTTCGGTGTTTCCGTGCGCGTCTGACCTGCGCATCGTGTTGTCCTTTGCCTGGAGCTCCCCCGCAGCGCCGTTGCCCCGCGCTGCCCCTCGGCCCCGAACCCGAGGGTGTCAAGGGAGAAACGAATAGTTCCGTTTCAGTCCCGCGCACGCGCCTCGTGCTGCGGGTTCCCTCGCGGCTGTGAATATCCCTCCCAGTGACGTGGTCAGCAATTTCTACGGGCTACGAATTTCGTAGCCCGCCCCCTTCTTGGGACAGTGGGCGAAACTGTCTCGCGCGCCGGATCGCTCATATCTCAAGTCGATCACAAGCTACTGGTTACTCGCGGGAAACGTGCGGTGGGGACACTCGGTTCCGCTCGAAGGCGTCGATTCTAGCCCACGATTACCCCATTCGGAGCAGGCGGCGTCACCCCGTGGGAGCACGAACTCGCCTGTGCAACTCTGGCGGGTGACCAGGCAGAGCCCTGCGGCACGGTGGTGCTCCCTGGTCACTGACACGGGCGATGCGGCGAACGCGGCCAGTCACGCCACCCGCGCCCAGGTAGGCCCCCGGTCTGGCCCTTCCGGCGGCGTGGTAGCGCTGTCGCTGATCATGACGTGAAGCCGTCACGTCCGGCGGGGCGGCGGGTCGTGTGTGACGGCTTCGCGTCATCGCGGGCGCGGCGTCGGCGCCAGGCTGCGGTTCGGCACGCGGACGAGCAGTAGCGCGCGTCGACGCGAGCGTTCTCGTGTTCGGGCCAGGACCGCCGGTCCGGGGTCTGGCGGATTCGCTGGGAAGATCCGGGTATGACAGAGAACCCTTTCGGTGCGGGCCTCGAACAGCGCCATCGGCTTACTGCGTTGCTGGGGATCGTCCAGTCGGAGCTCGTCGCGGCTGGCCTGCCGGTGGTGCCCGAAGCGAATCCGGCTGGAACGGCCGGCGCGATCGCTTATGTTGATATGCCTGATCTGCGGGGTGTGCTGGTCGATTGGAAGGTCGGCGACCTCCTCGCCGACGCGGCGCAAGAAGCGTGGGGAGACGATCCGCACCGCGAGGGCGAGGAGGTCGCCGCGTTCTCACGGTTGAGGTCCGCGATCGGCGAGGCGATGCGGGAGGCGCTGTTCGCGATCCTCACGGCGGTCGGGCTGGAGGTCGAAAGGACCGCCAACGACTACGCGCCGAACGAGCTCTTGGTCACGGGCCGCCTGGCCCAGTCGCCGTGGAGAGCCCGGCGCGACGCCCAGGTGTTGGCGCGGCACGAAAAGATGCGTACGGCCCACAACGAGCGGCACGCGGCCGAA
The DNA here is from genome assembly GCF_040639695.1 of Amycolatopsis sp. NPDC023774. Classification (NCBI taxonomy): domain Bacteria; kingdom Bacillati; phylum Actinomycetota; class Actinomycetes; order Pseudonocardiales; family Pseudonocardiaceae; genus Amycolatopsis; species Amycolatopsis sp. NPDC023774. The sequence continues at coordinate 10,200 of NZ_JBFAAJ010000055.1, read as the reverse complement.
TGCCCGAACCCCGACTGCGAGGTCCATGGTCCGATCCGCGATCGGATTGCCCGTCGTGAACAGTGAGGCCGTTGGCGGCCAGGACGCCCTCGGCGCGGTACGGCCGTGGTGTCGGATACACCGGGCTGCGTAGCCGGCGCGGGCGATCCGGCCGGCAGCTCAGGGCGCGAGCGAAACGACTTCAGCTGGCCGGCCGTGCCAACGACACCGCGACCTGCTGCGTGACGAGACAGCTCCTCGTCAAGCTCAGCCAGAGCGGCCGCTACCGCGGTCAGCACATCCTTCGCTTCGGTCATCCTCGACGGGCTACTCGCCAGCACCCGCATCCGAGCCGCCCTCGACAACGCCGGCTAACGCTTCGTGACCGCGTTGATCGCGGTCCCCGGCGCCAGACTCAGCGCGCCACGTCGCAGCTGGCCACACATCGACCAGTAGACCTCCAGGTCGCTGACCTCAAGGTTCTCGATCATGTCCTGGCCGCCGAGGAACAGTGGGACTCGGTAGCCCACGCCCTGGTCGCGGCGCAGCGGCACAGAGTCACTGTTGACGGCTGACCACGAGTCGAAGAATCCTGTTGCCAATGCGACGTCTGCGTACTCGACAAGTTCTTCGTCGTGGAATGCCGCGAACGGCAGCGGGATCTCCAGAGCCTCGCCCGTTCCCGGCTCGAGTAGGAGGACCTGGGGCTGCCCATCCACGGTGCGGCCGGAGTCGACGGCGAACTGCCGCCCGAGCCAGTCGTAGCCGAACGGGCAGACGCGAGTCGCGTACTCGGCGAACGCCTCCGCGATCAGCGTCAACGCCTGCGCGCCAGACGTGTGGTCGTGGACCCGGTACAGGCCGCCTCCGAAGGTCGCTCCGGCGAACTCCGAAGCGAAGTCGAGGTAACCCTCGACACCGACGAGCCGTTCGTGCTGCCACGTCGAGCCAGCCGGAACCGCGTCCCGAAGCGGGGCGTACTCGGCGCGGAAACGTTGGAACATCCGAAGTCCTCTCACCAGATCATCACCGATATTCAGTACGACCATTCCCACCCGACGTTGCCGTTCGGGAAGTAGCCGGAGCTCTGGGTCACCTGGACCTTGCCGGTGTCGTATGGCGTGGCGAACGCGATCTGCCCCGTGTAGGCGTGGCCAGGCACGTAGGTCGACGGCAGCTTTTTCAGCGGCGTCACGCACCTGTCCGTCTCGATCACTCTCGTGCCGATCGTGCCAGTGGTCGAGAGGGAGAACGGGTTGATCACGCCGGGCAGGACGATGAACGGGCCTAAGCGCTGCCCCGCGACCTTGTCGGTGTAGGTCGTCACGGTGACGTCCAGGACGACCGTGTGCCTGCTTACCGCGCGATGGCTGGAGGGGTCGCACGTCGGGTCCACGCTGATCTTCGTGATCCAGAAATCGACCACCGCACTGCTGCCGTCCCTGTTGGTGATTCCGACTCGTTCCCCGACCTTCTTCGCCAGGTAGGTGGCCGCCGCCCCAGTCGCCGGTGCGAACTCCGGCGGTGTGATGGGCACGATCTCCGGGTGGGCGTGGGGCGTGATGGCGGGCGGCGCGTGGGCGGCGGGCGTCGCGTGGGCACCGCATGCGGTCAGGCCGAACGCGGCGACCGCCGTGGCGGTGAGCAGGACGAAGCGTCTGGACAAGTCGTAATCCCTTGGTCGAGTGTGCTGGTGGTAGCCGGGACTGCTGGCCAGACGACGGGCCGGGGCCCTCTCCTGCCCATCAGGCGGTGATCAGTACGACCATTCCCACCCGAGGGTGCCGTTCGAGAAACCGCCGGAAGGGCCAGTCAGCTGGAGCTTCCCACTCTTGTCCGGCGTGGCGAACCCGATCTGCCCCGTGTACGTGCGGTTGGGCGCGTACGTCTGCGGCAGCTCCTTCAGGTTCGACCGGCACATGTCCGTCTCGGCCTGGTCAGTGACGCCGCTGCTGCCGGTGGTCGAGAACGCATACGGGTTGATCAGACCCGGCAGGCTGTCGAAGGCGCCGCCACCCGGCTGCCCCGCGTCCTTGTCGACGGACGTCTTCACCGTGACGTCCAGGACCACCGTGTGCTTGCCGGCCTCGCGCGACATGTACGGGTCGCACTTCGGGTCCACGGTGATCTTCGTGATCCAGAAGTCGACGGCGTCGCTGCCGTCCGTGTTGGTGATCCCGGCGCGGTCTCCGACCTTCTTCGCCAGGTAGGAGGGTTCGGCGGACGTCGGAGCAGCAGCGGCGGGAGAGGCGGCGGTCACGCTCGCGGGCGCCGGCGCGTTGGGGAAGCTCGGGGCGGTTGGGGTCGCGTTGGTGCCGCACGCGGTCAGGCCGAGCGCGGTCACCGCCGTAGCGGTGAGCAGGAGGAAGCGCTTAGACATTTCGTAATCCCTTGGTCAAGTGTGCTGCTGGTTGTCGGAAAGGTGGGCACATCTGTTACCGCGGGTGTCGCGCCTGCTCAGTGGCCCCGAAGGCGTTCGCATCGCCATCTGATGCCGATCCGGGGGAGGGGTGTACCCGCGTTGATCAGCGGCCGCACCCCTCGCCCGTGGTGCCGGCGGTGGCTACTTCTGGTTGAGCTGCCAGACGTGGGCGGTGCCGGCGCCCGCGGTCCTGTCGAGAACGGCCCCGGCGGTTGCGTCGCGGATCGCCGCGGCGAGATGCCCGCCGCAGACCGTGTTCTCGTCGCCCGAGATCGGGGCCCGGACGACGAACTTGGCACGCAGCCCGCACGCCGGGCGCATGCAGTACACGTCAGCCACGGCTCACCGCCAGCGCATCCAGCGTCGCCACAACCGTGAACTCCGGTCGCTCGTTGCCGTGGTCAACGACCAGGTACCTGCCGAGCGGCTGGGCGAGAGCGGCGAGTTTCCGCGCGCCGACCCAGCGCTCCACCCGGTAGCCAACGAGCAATTTTGGCGGTTCAAATTCCCTGGCTTCCGTGCGCCCAATGGGGCATTCTACTGAATTGTCAGAATTGTTTCAATTGATCGCAACGGCTTAGTCTGACCAGGTGAGACTTAGGGGATATCCGGCATCCTTGTTGATCTGGAGTGCGGATTGAGGAAGTCTGGGGCCGGGGAGGTAATCAACTGGGGACATCACTGCACAACGTACTCTTGCGCCCTCCTCAATTCAGAACATCGGGCGAGGAGCAGAATGAAGAATCTTGGGAAAATGGCCGCTGTGGCACTTTTGTCTGCGGCGGGTCCACTGATCTTTGCGGCCCAGGCTGACGCAGCACCTCAGTCGCCGCTTTCGCCGAGTGATGCTGCACCTTCATGCGTAACAATCTACGCAACGGACAGCGGGGCAACATACGTCGATTTCGAGCTCGAAAACTTCTGCAACTTCACTGTCCGCGTTCACGTAATTGTCGACCAGGGGCGGATTCGCCGTGCGTTACCCTGGAGCCCAATGACTACTTCGACGGCACGGGAGCCGGATTTTTCCCCTCAATCAATCGCGTTGAAAACTGCTAAATACCAGATGCTTAAAGATAAATAGATGCGCAATCTGACCATCGGCTTTGCCATAGCCGGATTAGCTACAACTGGATTTATCGCGTTGTCGCCATCTGCTGACGCAGCCCAACGTGACGTTTGGGCGGGTCACCATCCGGTCACTGTACTCCGCACTGAATCGTCATCAGATGCAGCGCCATCCAGCAACACCGAGTTCTCGCCCCAAGAAAATGCCCCAGTCTGCATTGAAGTCACCCATGAAGACCAGAGCGCATTTTCGGATACCGTCTACCTAATAAATGAGTGCGCGACGACCGAAAGAATCAGATTAATTATGGACCGTGGTGGCGATAGTGACTGCGAGACCATGTTCCTGCATTCCGGGTGGCAATTTACTTCCGACGGCGTTGCCCCAAGGCTCAATCACATCGAGTTGTGCTGAATCACTGCCCAGGCTGGGTCATTTCTGGCCTCCACCCTGGCGGCGGCCCATGGTGGATCTGGCCGCTGACTGGAATGAAGATTACGACAATCGAATATACTACAATAGTAGTCGAAATCAAGATCGCCAGCCAGACTACCCAAGATTTAACCCCGATCGAGCCACGCTTCAGCCCGAAAAGCCCGCAAGCAATTGAAGCAAGGCAAAACACAATACATGCCGGGAAAGCCCAGAAGGAGGTTAAAGCCGCCCCTAGCAGCAAACCCACAGATGACATCGCCAAAGCTTGACCTGATATTTTACCCTCGCGAAGTGTCTCCATATGTGGGCTACCTCCCCTCCGGCAACACTGCGTCGGTCCGAGCAGTACTCGACCGACTATACGTGGAAGGTCAACGGTCGCTAGTCCGATTTGGGCTGTATATCACGATTTGATGGTTTTAGCGGTTTCAACCTCAGCGGGCCTGCAGGTGTCGCCTTGCAGGCCCGCTGCAGAGTCCTCGCTATCGTACGGTCAACGTTTGCGATGCGCACGATGGCTGGAATACAGCGGCCGAGGTGTCCGGGGACTCCATCAGCCAGCAGCCGGCGTCGACCCCCATGTGCTCACCCGGAAAGAGCAGCTGCCGATGCATGCCGTCAGGCTGGTGGGGGCACGGGGCGTCCTCGTCGACATCGAGGCTGCACCCGCAGGTGGTGATCGCGCACCACGTGTCGGTGTGGGTCGGCACCGGGCAGCTCAGCGACCAGCCCTCGCCGTCGATGGTCGGGCAGTGCGGGGCCGGCTGCCGTCGCTCCGGCGTCACGCGGTCGCGCCCTTCTCCTCGGTGATCGTGAACGACACGATCTCGCTGCGGTCGCTGCTGCGCTTGGCGAACCCGACGCGGCCAGCCAGCTCGAGGCGCACATCCCGCTCCTCGATCTCCTAGACCAGGGACACGAGACGGCGGATCCGGACGCCGAGCTCGACCCTGGTGACCACGCCGGCCGTCCACGGGGACAGCTTGCTGATCGGCTCCGCCGTGAACCGGACCGTGTACTCGGTCTTGGGTGAGTCGTAGGCCAGGCGGATGACCGCGGCCGCGATCGCGCCGAGGTGCAGCGGACCCTCGTCGGTGCCGCCGAGCATCCGATACCCCTGATTCGCGCGGCCCATGAACTCGTGCCGTGGCTGGGGTTCGTCCCGGCCGACGTGCGCGCGGCGCCCGGGCTTGAGTAGCAGCGGTACAGCCGTTAGCGCTAAGGCAGGGAATGCTGGTCAGGGGCGGTGTGTTCGGCCGCATTGGCGGCCGGGGCGCGGTGTATGACGCGGTGGATGGTGGAGCGGCCGACGCTGTATTCCTCGGCGAGGTCGGCCAAGGAGACCTCACCGGCGGCGTAGCGGCGGCGGATGGAGCGTTGCGCGACTCGGGCAACTTGGGCTGTTTGCCTCGCAGTTTGCCCTTGCGTTTGGCGAGATCTCACGTGAGCGCTGCGGCGATGGTGGGGAGCACGTCAGCGAGGTTGCGCAGGCGCACGTGCGCCGCATGCTCGGCAACGAAGGTGCGCAGCGGCAGGTCGCCGCTGCCGTATCGGGCTTCGTAGCGGGCGCGCTGGTGACGCGACGCTCGCGATAGCAGACCATCAACGGAGCTGGTGCTGGTTCGGAGGAACCGGAGTGGCTCGGTGCCCACCACCCACAGTTCAGGGCGGCGGCCGGAGTCGTCCAGCGCGAGGTGGACGAGGTCTGTGACGACGCCGCGTTTGCGCATCATGTCCCCGCCGGACCAGACGGCGACCTTGAACTCGGCGACGCGGCGATCGGTCTCCAGGTCAAACGGACGTGACTTGTCGTTGCCCGGACCCAGTGACGGTCGGTTGGCGACCACTTCGCCCTGTTCGAGGATTGCTGGAAGCGCGAGGGAGATGACCGCGGCGTGGATGACATCGCTGATCCGGCCCACATCGCGGCGCACGATCAGCGCGGCCTGCAAGAGCAGTTCGGTAAAACCGGCTACCTCGGCCACACGGGCAGCGGCGGCACGGTCGGCGCCAAGCAGCGCATGCTCAAGCTCGCTCATCCCATCGGTGAGCGATCTACTACGCAGGAACGCAACGAGCTTCGCAAACGCGGCGCCCGCCTGCTCAGCCGTTGGGTGCGCTGCCGAATCCGGTTCGGTGACGACAACAGGCGGCGTGTCCGCGCTGGTGAGAAAGCCGAGCCGATGGAACAGTGACCGCGCGGTCTGCGAGGTGAACGAGGAGCGGCCGACGCTGAGTACCACCTCGAGCGCCTGCTTGACCGGAAATCTCGTCCCGGTGACCTCGACCCAGTGCGTCTGGATGGGCTCTGGATCGAGGCCCCGAACTCGCTCAACCACGGTGGGTGCATCCAGGTCGAACTGGTCGCCATTAAGGACGAACCGCACGACATCCCTCCAGCCGAGAGCAATGGGCACGCACCGTACCGCGGGCAGGTTGCCTTGCGGTCCTCCGCGCCGCATCACCCGAGACGAAACGCGCCATCCTTGAGCGTGTGGCGGCGCGGTATCCCGGCCTCGGTCCCACGACAACACCGAACCGGAGCATCACGCCAGCACCGTGAAAAGGAGGCACCGGGCGCCGCATGCGGCCGGGGGCCTCCTTTTGTGCCGGGCCGTCCGACCTTGCAGAATGCTGATCACATGGGGGCGGGGAGGATCCGCCGACGTTCGCCGGTCGTCAGACCACGGCGCGAGACTGTGCAGCAGGAAGGCGGAACCCGGAGATGACCTACCCACCTCAGCCGGGGCAGGGTGGCCCGCCCGGCCCCTACGGCCAGGGCTGGCAGCAACCCGGCCCGGGGTGGCAGCCGGGATGGGTCCCCAACGCTCAGCAGCAGCCCGGGCAGGCCCCGAACACGCAGCAGTACGCACAGCGCTATCCGGGGGCCCAGTCGTACCAGCAGCAGGGCTGGGACCCCAACCAGCCGTACGGCGGGGGTTACGGCGGCGGCTCGCAGCCACCGAAGAACAACAAGACCGGGCTGTGGATCGCCATCGCCGTGGCCGTGGTGATCGTGGCGACGCTGGGCATCACCGGGTTCGTCGCGCCGGGCTTCTTCCTGAGCAAGGACTCCTCGAACACCACGGCGCAAACGCGGAACCCCGCGCCGTTACAGACGTCGCGGCCGACGACAGCACCGTCGGAGCCAGGCCTGCCCACCAACCAGACCGCGGTCCCCGGCACCGGCGGCTCCTCATCGGCCGATGGCCAACAGTTCCTCGGCGACTTCGTGGCCAAGCTCAACGCCAAGGACGCCGCCGGCGCTCTCGCCATGGGATGCGATGGCATGGAGCTCTTGAAGGACGACGTCAATAAGGTCACCGGCGGGGAGCCGCAGCTGACGGTGAAGTACTACAGCAGCAGCACCACAACCCTCTACGCGCACCTCGGCGGTTCGCTATCCGGGAAAGACATCAGCGGCTCGGTGGGCGCCACCAACCTCGACGGCAAGTGGTGCGTCCAGGGCCTTGGCGTGGTGGACTACTGACGCGTCCGGTCCCGACTGTTGTGGATCGGAGGACACGGTGACCGAGAACGGCTCGGATGGCCACTCGACTGCGCACCCGGAGAATCCGCGACACGGTGCAGCGCGATGACCTCCTGGACCCACAGCCCCGAATCCTCGCACTCCTTCGTACACCTGCCCGCGCACGCGGACTGACCGCGAGACACGAGGGGGTCGTTCTCACCTGGCGTGCATCTGACGCGGCGCGGAAAGCACGGAAGGGAGGAGCGCCAGGTACGTCTCGTGGGGCAGCACATTGAGCGGTCCGTGTTTGTCTTCGCAGCGTTCCAGCAGCATGACCGCGCGCCGGCTGGTCGCGCGTCGGCATCCGGCTACACCGCCAGATTCGGCCACGGCGCGGCCAGGGCAATGTCCAGTTCTCGGAGACGCCGGGAGAGATCGCCCGGGTCGGGCCAGCCCGGCCAGACGGGATCGTGACACAACTCGGGATCCCGCAGGAGCCCGCCCAACACCGCCTGCTCAGCCGCGGTGAGCAGGCGACCGTTCCGCGCGAGCCAGTCAGTAATCCGTGCGGGATCCTCGCTCCGCGCGCTGCGAACCAGCCAGACGAGCACTCTGGTGGCATTGCTGTACTGCTTGGACAGGTCGGCGACCGCTGAGCGCGGGCTCTCGGCCGAGTCAGTCCCAGTAGTTGAAGAGTACTTCGCCCAAGTCCGCCGGAGCCCAGTACTTCAGGTCGGCCGAGTGGAGTCCGGGCCACTTCCGCGCGTCGAACGGTCCCGCCAGATCGGCCGGGGTGAGCACCTGGAACGCTGGGAACTCCGCCAGCACGGCGAGCAGGTCGGGAGCGTCGACGAACGTCAGTGGTCCCACGCTGACCAGGGTCGCGTCGATCGCCCGTGGCTCGGCGACCGCCACGGCAGGTTCCCTTCGGTCCCTCGTGCACACGATTGACAGGTGATGGTCGCTGTAGTCGATCACGCCCTGGTGGAAGTTCGGCGTAACACTGTCGGCGATCCGGAACTCGACGAGCCGGCCGCCGGTGCGCCGGGCCGCTTCGTGGCATGCTCGGCGGAATTCGCGGAGGTCGACCATCGCGCGACCCTATCGGCTCGACGCGGGTTCGTAACGCCGGCAACCTCACCACCGTCACCCCGCCCACCCCGCTGGGCACTACCACCTACACCTACGACTCGCTCTCCCGCGTCGCCTCGGTCACCGACGGGCGCGGGGTCCGGCTGGACTACGGCTACGACAAGCTCGACCGCGTCGTCTCGGTGACCAAACACAGCACCAATGTGGTGCTGGAGGCCGACACCTACGACAACAACGGCAGCCTCACCCGCCGCGAAACCGCTACTGCGGTGCACACCTTCACCTACGACACCGGTGGCCTGCTGCGCACCGACACCCGCACCGACGGCACCAGCCCCACCGAGGTACTGAGCTACACCTACTCCCCGGCCACGAACCTGAAGTCGATGACCGACCCGGGTGGCACCACCACCTACGGTCGCGCGCCGGGTGTCAGAGGGGCGGGCCCTTCGGCGTGAAGGTCAACTCCCAGCCCGGTCGGCCTCGGCGTATTCGGCCGCAGCCAGGTACGGGGCTGGGCACGGCGATTGGCGCGTGCTTCGCCGGCCCCTTTCTAGTTTCTTTACCGCCGTGCCACTGGCCCCGGCGCCCGCGGATGTACGGCCTGCGGACCGCGCGCCGGCGGTGGACGCCAGCGTCGCGATGAGTACCCCGGCGACAATCTTGGCCACGAGCACCAGCGCGACCAGCACCAAACGGGTGCTGTCGGCTGCAGTCCCTGCTACCGGGGGGCGTTGCAGGCCGGGCCGGCACCGGTTAAGACCACGACGCTGACGATGGTGGGCGGCGCCACGCGCCATCGAAGTGGCCCCCCGGACCGTGGTTTCGACTGGTCGGGCACCAGGCGCATCGGCCAGGCCGAAGGCCCGCGAACCGGCGCCGTCTGGTGCGATGACTAAACCGGAGCAGGCGAGCCGGGCAATGCTCCGCTAGCTTCGCGATCGGTGTTACGTAGATCGTCCTGTGCTGCTTCTTCAAACGCAGCACGTAGCGAGCGGCGTTCGGCATAACTCAGTGGAGTTCTCGACTCGCCCCGACGTTTGGAGTTCCTGGTTAGGCCCTTCGCGTATTTATAGGCAGCTTCGCCCGCGCGCTGCGAGCCAAGCAGTTGTATGGCGGCCTGCGCGGACCACATGTCATGGCGTGCCTCGTCCAGACGTGTGTTCGCCTCAGTATCATCGGCCGACCAAGCCGAAGAAGCGTCGTCATATGCACTAGCGTTGACCAGCAGACGGATGTAGCAGTCACGTCGTTGCTCAGTGAGCCACTTCGCGTGCTCAGCGTGCTCGCGCTGCGAAGCTTCTTTCGTGGCCCGCTTATCTGCAGCACGTTGAGTCCATAGAACTCCGCCCAGACTCAGCGTCGGAGACAGGATTGCCAAGAGCAAGGTGAGCCACAACGGAGCGGTTGCCTGCATCTATGAGCCTTTCGTCTGGGTGTCCGGGCTACCGCGCGATGATTCGATCAAGGCAGGCGGTGGGCGGCCGCACCGCAATGGCTCTTTAGAGCGTGTCTCACTTGGATTTTGGTTGACGTCCGGGCAAGATCGTGAATTGTGATGGATGAGTTGTCACGGCGGCTGGTGCCGGACGAGTTGTGGGCGCTGGTCGAACCGCTGATCCCGGCGGGAAAGGCACGCCCACAGGGCGGTGGAATGTCGCGTGTGGACGACCGGGCAGTGTTCACCGCGATCGTGTTCGTGCTGACCAGCGGGTGCGCCTGGCGACACCT
>NZ_JBFAAJ010000054.1:0-25436 GCF_040639695.1 Amycolatopsis sp. NPDC023774 | reverse complement strand
ACGCAAAGCCAGCCACTTCCTCGCCTTCCTCACCCTCGGAGCCGCCCTGACCTGCTACAAGAAACTCCGAAAACTCACCACATGAGACGCGCTCTTAAACGTTTCAAGTTCGATCACCCTAGTTTCCGGCTTTCGCGCGACCGTTGTCAAGCACATGTCGCGTCATGGGCAAGGGAATCACCGGTATGGCGGACCTCCCCGCGGCCTCGGAATTGTCCGACGTTGACATTCCCAAGGAGTCCTGGTTAAGTCCATACTTGAAAGGTTTCACCAAGGTGGGCCTCTGCCGTCCACGGAGGCATCGCCGTTGCCTGGCGGATGGGCTCTCGCCTCAAGATCGCGCCCGCGCGCGGAGCTGACCGGGGAGCCGCATCCCTGAACCTTTGTGTGGCTGGAGTTCACAGCATCGATCTGCCGTGGCACGGCCCACGCAGCTGCACTGCCGGCTCGATGGTCCCAGGCACGCTGGGTGGGCAGCAGTTCGTGTCGAAGGTGCTCTTCGACGGTCTGGAGCGGCCTGATGCTGCGCGGACGAGAAACGCTGTCGTCGCCGCGCTTGCTTCAGTTGTGTCACCGGGCTGATCGCGGCTTCGCGGGCAATCGGTCGATCGAGGTGTTGACGCGACCTCGCTGGTTACTCGAACGGCTCAGCGCCAAAACGAAACCATCGGGGATCATAACTACTGCTCGGGCAGCGGTGCCGCGGTTGCGTGCAGCGGTTCCAGCAGGTCGCCAACTTCGTTGACGCGGTGTAGAACGTCGTCGGCGGTGAACAAGAGTTGTTGGGCGTCGTAGCAGTCGGCGACTTCCCGCCACGTGATGGGGGTGGAGACGGTCGGCCGGTCGCGGCCGCGCAGGGAGTATGCGGCGATGGTGGTTTTGGTGGGGCTGTTCTGGCTCCAGTCGATGAAGACCTTTCCGGTCCGTTGGGCTTTGGCCATGACGGCAGTGACGGTGTCGGGTGTCGCCTCGGCGAGCTGCTGTGCGAGCTGTTTCGCGTAGGCGGCCGGGGCGCCGGCGTGGTTGGTCGTTATTCCGCAGTACAGCTGCATGCCTTTCGAGCCTGAGGTTTTGGCGAAGGGGGTGAGGCCGTCCGCGGTCAGGATGTCGTGCAGCCGCTCGGCGACCCGGCAGCACTCGACGATGGTGGTTCCGGCGCCCGGGTCGAGGTCGAACACGAGCCGGTCCGGCAGTTGCCGTTGCCCGGCGGCATCGACGATCCATTGTGGAGTGTGCAGCTCCAAGGCGGCCATGGTGGCTGCCCACACCAGACTCGGTAGGTCGTCGATCAGGGGGTGGCTGATCGTGCCGGGCCCACGGCCGCTGCGTGAGCGGGTGCTAGGCAGTCGCATAGTGCGCAGCCATGGCGGAGCTCCGAGGGGGACGTTCTTCTCGAACCAGCTCTGGCCCGTGACGCCGTCGGGGTAGCGGATGAAAGTGACGGGGCGCCCGGCGAGCTGCGGCAGCAGTACCGGTGCGATCCGCGCGTAGTAGTTGATCACCTCGCCTTTGGTGAAGCCGTCACCCGGGTAGAGGACCTTGTCCAAGTTGAACAGCTTGAGCCGCCGGTTTCCTACTTGCACCAGCTGCTCGGTGGCGGCGGGGGCTGGTCCGGACGGTGCTGGCGGGGGCTCGTGGCGGGGGACTGGTCCGGGTGCGTGGACGTCGGCGGGCTTCTTGTCCTGGCGCATTCCGCGCCAGGCGGTGTGGCGGACGCGGCCGGCGCGGGTGAACTGTCGGTAGACGATCTCGCCGACCAGACGCGGCTCGACCCAGCGGGCGCGGGTGGTGTCCTCGCGTGGTGGCGTCGCGACAAACGGGTGGGTGCGGCGTTCGAGGGGCTGCAACTGGGCCATGAGGTCGGCGCGGGCGGCCTGCGAGAAGCCGGTGCCGACGTCGCCGATGTAGACCAGGTCGCCGGTGTCGGGGTCGTGGGCGCCGAGCAGGAGGCCGCCGAGGGTGCCGGAGAAGCTGCGCTGGCCGGGGCGCCAGCCGCAGATGATGGCCTCCTGGGTCTGGATGAACGGGTGCTTGAGCCACGAATCCGCCCGGCGCCCGGGGACGTAGGTGGAGTTGCGCAGCTTCGCGACGACGCCTTCGTAGCCGGCGTGCTCGGCGTCGGCGAGGACGTGGGCGGGGGTGCGGTGGTCGGCGTCGAGCTCGTCGAACGTGACCGCGGGCACGACGGCGACCCGGTGCCGGTCGGGCATCGGCAGGCCGGCCAGAAGCCGGCGGCGTTCGTCGTAGGGCTCGGTCAGCAGGCTGCGCCCGGCGAGGTGAAGCAGGTCGAAGGCGATGAACCGGACCGGCAGGTCGTCGAAGGGGTCGTCGCGGCGCAGCGACCCGGCGTGTTTGACGTAGCGGCCGCGGCGTTCCTGCAGGAGCTCGAAGTCGATTCGGCCGTTCTCGTCGTAGACGACGACCTCGCCGTCCAGCACCGCGGAGCGTCCGTCCAATGCGGGGCCGAGCACGGTGGCGAGGTCGGCGAACTCGGCAGTGAAGTCGATGTTGTTGCGGCTGGTCAGCACGGCGGTGCCGTCCGGCGCGATCCGCATCGCGGCGCGGTAGCCGTCCAGCTTGTACTCGTAGGCCCACTCCGGCCCGCTGCGGAGCCGCCCGCCATCCGCTTTGGCCAGCATCGGCTCGACCCAGGCCGGGACGCGAGACCGGTCGCGAGCAGCCATGCCGACCCTCCGTCTCCACGTAGCGACGTCTCGACGGTAACCCGTTCGGCCTAGCTTTGCTGGCTTTGTGCTGGTCAACGACTGGGTGGGCGAAGGCTGGCGGTGATCGGGTCGGGGTTTGGCTGCCGCGCCCGTCAGGGGCTGGTTGTCCGCAGCCGGTGGGACGCTATGCGAAAGGGGAGCGCGCCTGGCCGGCGGACCGACACGTGCATCCGGTTCGGGTATCGGTGTTGCGCCGCGCAAACGCGCATTCTCCGGCCACGACCGATGAAGGTGCGCGTCGTCTCGCGGGCGCCAGGGTGCTTGCCGCCAGCTGACTGGTCGTCCACCTCGCGTTAGCTGTGGCGGGCGTGGCCGATCCCCGGAACCTGACATGTCCCGCCGGTTCGGATCTCCTCGACGAAGTGTCCGGTGGCAGCTGGAATTCGGACCCGAAACACACAGGTTCGCGGCAGTAGTGTCCGTTTGCAATCCCAACTGCGCCAGAACCCCACATTCTCGGCGCTCCAAGCCGAGATGCTGCCCGTGACACAGCGCGGAGGCGCGTGCGCGCGACCGCAAAACCTTCACGCCGGTCTACGACGGACCTCGACGACGTAGCCGGAACTTTGTTGTCAGGCGCCAGAACGGCCCCGGCTCGTTGCCAGGGGAGGCCGCCGGAGCCCGAGCGGTCGGTGAAGTCGGTCAGCTGCCTCGTGGAGTTGTAGTGGTAGTTCGCCGCGGTCGTACCGGTCGGGTCGGTGATGGCCGAGACCAGCCCGCTGGTGTAGGCGAAGCTCGTCACCCGGCCCTGCGAATCGGTAATCGACGCGGGGTGCCGTCGATGTTGCAGCGCGGAGCGACGGTGTTGCCGTTGCGGTCTGCCTCCGAGAGCAGCCAGCCGGGGGCGCGAGCCAGGTAGCCGCGCGATCGCGCGCCTGCGATGGCCGGGCTGCCTGCGGCGGCGGTGTCTCGTAAGCTGGCGGTTCCGGGCGCCGGCTCGGTAAGTCCGCAGCGCGGAGGTGGCACGTCGGTGGTTGGGCAAGGTCGGGAGCCGTTGTGGCGAGCGATCGCCTCTGCCGCCGAGGTGCCGGGCCGCCGTGAGGGATGGGCGCAAACCGTCTGTCTTGCCTGTGTGGAAACGCTGGAGCACGTCGACGCGGCGATTCTGGCCTTGCGCGGTGGTGCTCGCTCCGAGGAGGTGCTGGGTGCCAGCGACTCTTGGGTCGCGGACCTGGCGGAGCGGCAGTACACCGTCGGCGAAGGGCCGGGTGTGGAGGCGTTTACCACCGGAAGCCCAGTGCTGGTGCCCGATATCGTCGTCGAGCAGGTGCGGTGGCCGGGATTCGCCCAGGGGGCGCTCGCCGTCGGTGCAGCGGCGGTGTTCGCGTTCCCGCTGCAATACGGGGCCATCAGGCTGGGCACCTTGGAACTGGTCCGCCGTCGCCCCGGCGGTCTGGCCAGCGCCGAAAGGCGGGACGCCGCGCTGGCGGCGGACCTGGCCACGGCTGCCCTGCTTCGCCAAACGCGCGAGGCGGAGGAGGACGGTCACGAGTTCGCACCGCGTCTGGCAACTTCGTACCAGGACGTCAATGTCGCCACCGGCATGCTCGCCGCCCAGCTGCACATCTCGCTGGACGACGCGTTCGCCCGGCTGCGCGCCCACGCTTTCGGTCAGAACCGGTCGGTCCTCGACGTCGCTCGTGACGTGCTAGAGCGGCGCATCGCCCTGGAAGAGCTGGCCGAATGATCCCCTCACCTGGAGGCAACATGAGCGACCGTCCGGTTGACGGGGCCCCCGGCACCGCCCCACCCGACCTGACCGGCGCACTGGTCACGATCACGGGACGCCTGGTCGGCAGTCCGGACAACGCCGCTGTGCTTCGGCTGGTCGCCGAGGTCGGTACCGGACTGCTGGGCGCGACCGCGACCGGCGTGCTCCTGGCTGGGGGCCGCGGTGATCTGGAGGTGGTGGCGGCCTCGGACGAGACCGCCCGGTTCGTGGAGTTGCTGCAGGCCCACATCGACCAGGGGCCGTGCGTGGATTGTGTCGCGAATGTCGACGTGGTGATCTCGGCCGACCTGGCGGCCGAGCGGGACCGGTGGCCTGATTTCGTGCCCGCGGCCCTGGCGGCCGGGTACCGCTCGGTGGTCGCTGTCCCGCTGCGGCTGGACGGGATCGCGGTCGGCGGGTTCAACCTGCTCTACGACGTCGCGGCGGTCCCGCAGAAGTGGCAGCTGGAACTGGCGCAGGTGGTGTCGGACCTGGCGGTGCTCGCGTTGGTGCAGGAACGCGGCGACCGCCGCGCGGACCGGTTGTTCGAGGCCACGATCACCACCCTGAACGATCGGGTCCAGCTCGATCACGCCGTCGGCCTGGTCGCCGGGAACCTCGGGATCGCTCCCGCGGCGGCCCGGGCCCTCGTGATCGGCTACGCCACCGAGCACACTCTCACGGTGCGTGAGGTGACTCGTGCCGTCACCGACGGCAGCCTCGACCCGGGCGATCTGGTCGGCGGCGACCTCGCCGGCTGACTGGGTCAGACCCAGCCGCCGTAGTCGGGATCGGCCGTACCGTCCGCCCGGGCGTTGACGAGAGCCGCGACCCGGGCGGCCTCGGCACCGAGCCCGGCGACGTCGGTCCCACCGGTCAGGTCGTGGCGGGCTTGTGCGGCATCGCAGCCCTGCCAGCACTGCATGATGCCGACCGCTTCCCCGACTGCGGCACGTCTGGCCAGCGAGTCCAGGAGAAGACGACCCGCCGCGGCGAGTGATTCGGCATCAGGGTCTGGACGGGTCATGGCTTCTACGGTCCTCTTTTCGGCCGCCTGGCACCAGACCGGAGTCCTTGATCGCGCCGAGCGTGGGGCTGCGTTTACCGGTGTTCCCGTAGTACCGCGGTGACCAGCCGTTCGGCGCAGTCGCGCAGCTTGAGGTTCTCCCGCTGCGACTGTGCGACCAGCAGTTGGAAGGCCTCGTCGGCGGCGATTCCGCGGGCGCCCATGAGGATGCCCTTGGCCTGATCGATCACCGCCCGCGACACCAGGGCGGTCCTCAGCTGCGCGGCTTCCCGCCGGGCGCCCAGATAGCGGGCGGTGGATCGCAACGCGGCCTCCACCGCGGTCACGAACAGCTCCAGCAGCGCGCCTTCCACGTCCCGGTAGCCGTGGGTGTGGTAACCGTAGAGGTTCAGCGAGCCGCTGTGCGCGGCGTCGACCACCAGCGGCGCGGCCAGGTAACTGGCCACTCCGGCGGCCAGGGCACTGCGGGTGAATTCGGGCCACCGGACGTCGGCGGTCGAGACGTCGACGCGGACGATTTTGCCGGTCTCAGCGGCCTCCAGGCACGGACCTGAGCCGGCGCGGTATTGATCGGTGTCGATGTCGAAGGCGAGGCGATCGGTGCATGCTGCCGTGGTCGGCGTCCCGTTGCGGACCAGGGTGATGCTGGCAAGGTCAGCGCCGGGAATGACGTGGACCAACTGCCGGCACACCAACTGCAGGGTGGTGTCCAGGGCGCCGTTGTCGTCCAGCGCGGCGGTCAGCGCCTCCAGGGCGCCCGTCACCTCGTCCAGCTGCCGACGGATGCCCCCGGCTTCGCCCTCGCCCGATACTGCCATTACGGCCCCCGGCCTTTCAAACCGACGATCAGCCCATGGTTGTCAGGGTAGGCCGACAGCGCTTGGCGAACCACCATCCACTGGGCGCGGTGCCGCGCAGCGGCCGTAGGACCAAGTGGACCGGTTGCAAGCTGGTTCAAGGGCCGGCTGCGCATTCTGGGCGATCTGACCGTCTTTCGTGCTCGTCGACTTCGGTGCAGCTTGATGTGCCCAAGGCCGGCACCGCATCCCGGTCTTGAATATCCGCTCACCGGGTCTGAAAAACGGGCGGCATTCCGCGGTGGACGGAGGGCGTTGACCGATGGTTGACCGGGCCGCAGTGGGGAAGACAGGAACTATGCCGAGCGGGAGGCCATTGGAGCACGGGCTTGACGACAACAACTTGCCTGTCGGTCCTCCAGCGTGGCCGGTCCTCGCCGTCACCGCCTCGGCGCGCGGGGGACTGCTCTGGGGCATGGTCGCCGGGGTCTTGGCGTGCCGCCGTGGAGCTTGGCGCCGCGCGGCCGGACACGGAGTGGTATCGGCGGCAGTGGGAATGGCACTGGGACATGGGCTGAAAGCCATCATCCGCCGCCGCCGGCCTGCGGCTCGGTCGCTTCCGGCGCGACGCGTTGTGCCCGTGGAACCATCGTCGTCGGCATTCCCCTCGTCACACGCGACCACCGCTGCGGCGTTCACGGTCGCCGTTGCGTTGCGCGCGCCGACCGCCGGAGCAGTGGTCGCGCCCCTGGCTGCGGTGGTTTGCTACGGCCGCGTTCGGACGCGGGTGCATTGGCCGACCGACGTCTACGGCGGAGTGGCGGTCGGTGCCGTCGTCGGCTACCTCACGCACCGCGGCCTCACCGGACTCTTTTAGCAGACGCAAGCCGTCCTCGGAGTCCCTCGAACTGTCGGGAAAGAGATACCGCACAAGGCCTGCCGCACCGCAGCAGGGAACCCGGTTCGGCATCCCGTCCGGGGCGGGACGGGGAACGCACTCAGGGCCTGGTACTGCACCGACACGACAGTGAAAAGGTGGGCGTCATCGCCGCCAGCCGCCCAGCCCGAATCGCCGTCGGTGGTGACACTGAAGTCGGCGGCCACCGGGCGAGCTGGTGACACGGGCCCCGGGGGAACACGACGGTGATCGCGCCGTACGCAGCGGTCCCTCCGGAACTTCGGTTTCCAGTACTCGGGCGGCACCACACCACGCACGCGTTTGATCTACGCCGGTGCGGGTAGACGGCGAGGCATGACCGAACCCGAATCCGAACGCGACCCCGGCCCCGGCCCCGGCCCCGACACCACTCTCGACCGCGAGCTCAGCGGCTCGGGCGACCTGACTCCCGGCGAACAGCGCGAACTCGCCGAACGCGAAGCCGCCGGCGACGGAGAAGTCAGCCGTGAACGCAACTGACCACCGCTTCGCCGAGCCGGGCCAGGAGGACACCGTGCAGACGTCGGAAGCAGCCCGCGGATTCAGCGCGCTGCCCGAAATCGTGGCGAACACCGCCACCGACCCCGACCAGGTCCGCGCCTGGCTCACCGACGTCGTGGGCGCCGGGCCGGACGAACTGCGCCGCGAGGCGGACTTGCCGCACGTCCGCCTCGAATGGCCGCGTGGGTCCGCGTTGCTCACCATCACCGGGGCGGGCGCGGGCGCGAGCTGGGTCTTCCTGCGCCTGACCTGCCGCGGCACCGAGGATCTGGCGAGCCGCGTGCTGGACAGGCTGGCCGACCGCGTGGACGAGAACTTCACCACCGGCTGAGCCGAGAAAGACGCTCGCTGACGTACGCCCGGTGTCGACCTGAACGGCTCGAGCAGGAGGCCGCCCAAGCGACATCCCGGAAGGTGTGGAGTCCGGTCGATCCTCGTGTCAGGTGACGACGCGGACGGTGTCCAGGCCCGGGTCGGCTGCGTCGTAAATGAACATGCCCGCTCGGACCCCGCTGTCGAGGTAATCCACGATCGCGTCGGTGAAGACTTCGCCGGGTGCGATCGCGGGGACGCCAGGCGGATAGGGGCTGATCATCTCGGCAGCGACCCGGCCGACGGCTTTGGCCAGTGGGACGTGCTCGGCCTCGGCGAAGAAGGCGTCGCGGGGCAGCATGCGCATTTCGAGAGTGAGGTCGGCTGCGGAGGGCAGGTCGACCGGCGGCCGACGGGTGAAGTTGTGGTTTCGCAGTCCGCGCAAACCCGTCAGCAAAGCTGTGACTGTGTCGTCGTCGTCGGCATGGGTGATCTGGACGGCGATGCGGCGATGATCGGACAAGCCGGTGTGCAAGTGCTGCTCCGCGAGCCAATCGGCGGCCTGGTAACCGCTGATGCCGAGCCCGGCGACGTCGATCACGATCTTGAGCGGGTCGTGCTCGAACGCGAGCGGGCGGAATTCGGCGGCCATCGTGTGCAAACCGGGCGTGGCGTCGATCTCCTCGCGGACACGGGCGGCCAACGAGAGCGCTTTGCCCAGCAGTTCTTCGCCATACTCGACCATCTGACGGCGCCACCCGTCGAGCGAGGCGAACAGCAACGCTGACGTGCTCGTGGTGCCGAGCAGGTCTTCGCGGGCCTTGAGCACGTCGGGGGACACCCGGTGGCCCTGCAGGTGGAAAACGGAGGCTTGTTCGAGGCCGCCGCCCATTTTGTGGGTGCTGGTGACGCACAGGTCGGCATCGCCGTCCATCGCCCACGTCGGCAGGTCGTCGTGGAAGGGGTAGTGGGCGCCCCAGGCTTCGTCGACGATCAGCGGTTTCCCGGCAGCGTGGCATTCGCGGGCGACTCCGCGGATGTCGGCGCAGGTGCCGTAGTCGGTAGGGGTGATCAGCAGCATGCCCTTGGCCTCGGGTGAGCCGGCGAGCGCGGTGCGAACCTCTTCGGGGCCTGGCGGGTGGGCGAGGTGGCGCTCGGCGTCGTAGCGCGGGCGGACCCACACCGGGTGCACTCCGCTGATCACCAGCCCGGCAACCACCGACTTGTGGGCGTTGCGGGACACGAGGAGCCGCTCGCCCGGCCCGGCGACGGCGAGCATCGCGCTCTTGACCGACAGGGAGCTGCCGCAGGTGGAGAAGAACGTGTGCTCGGCCCCCACAGCGTCGGCCATCAGCTCTTGGGCGTCAGCCAGGACACCACGGGACATCCGGCGGTCGTCGAGGCCGTTGAGGGTGAGCAGGTCCGAGGCGAACGCGTCGCGGCCGAGCAAGTGCAGGACTCGCGGATCGGCGCCGCGGCCCTGTTTGTGACCGGGTGGGGTGAAGGCCAGCCCGCCTGCACGGCGGTATGACTCGATGGCTTCCAGTACCGGCGCACGCGAGTGGTCCATGATCTCTCCGGTGTTACTCGAGCGGCCGGCTTTCCCTTACGCGCTGGGCGCCCAACGGTGTGCCGGCGCTGACGACGCTCCCTCCCGGTGCCGGCGGGAGCCGCGGTTCACCGCACGGGCGCGATTTTGAGCGCCCTCGGGTGCCTGGATCATCGCGCGCTACCGCCTCGCGTGGCTCTACGGGCGTAGGCGACGACTTGGAGGTGAGGGCGCGTCACGCGCATGCGTTCATCGACCAAGGGCGTCCTGCAGTTCCTTCTTGGCCATCGTGGAGCGGCCTTTGATGTTGCGCTTCTTGGCGTCGTTGTAGAGCTGCTCCTTGGTCGGCCCGCCGGAGCCCTGCCGGTTGCCGGACCTTTTCCCGCCACGCTTCTGGGGCGAGGTGTCGCGCGTCGAACTCTTGCTGGCGGTACGGGATTCGCCGGACTGCGCGCGGTTCTTGTTGACCGTCCGTGCGGCGATTTCTTGGCTCGGCCCGTGCTGGCGCCCTGCTTCTTCTGCGACGACTTGATGTGCTCGTACTGACGTTCGCGCTTGGTGCTCCCACTCTTCTCAGGCACAGCTCCTCCTCGCATCTGAACCGGGATTACCCGCCGGCCGCATCGGCAAAACGCCAGGTCCGCTCGGAGAGGAGTACTGCACACGGTCGGGCGGTCCGCACTGCCGCGTGGCGAGCACTCCTTCGCGTGCTCGCCCATGCCGCGTGGCCGTGTCAGTCGCCTCTTCAGCCGAGTTGCGGCACGTCTCCCGGAAACGTGATCGGTAGCTCGTACAGGCCGCGGGCCGAGCGGCCTCCGTTGAGCCAGCCGTGGAAGTAGAGGTGGCCGTCGACGACGTCGGCGCCGCCTGGGGCGTCCACTTTGCCGCCGAGGAGATCGGTGGAGAGAAATTGGGCGTCCGCCTTCACGAAGGGGCCGGTCAGGGTGGGGGCGGTGGCGTAACAGGTGTGATACCCGGTGCTTTGGAAGGTGTCGGCGGAATAGAAGAGCAGGTAGCGGGATGGTGTCTTCACCACCGACGGGGCTTCCACCACGTTCTTCTCGGCCGTCAGGTCGGCGCGCAGCAGCTCGGTGCGGTCGCCGACCAGAGACAGGCCGTCGGCGCCGAGCTTTTGCAGCCAGATGGCCGCGGGTGGACCGGTGGCCGCGCCGTCGCTCTTGTAGAGCAGGTAGCGCGAGCCGTCGGAATCGAGAAAAGTCTGCGGGTCGATGTCGCCGTCGTCGGAGGTAAGGCAGACGAGCGGCTGGTCGCCGGTCGGCTGGTAGGGGCCGCCGGCCTGTGACGCGGTGGCCGCGCCGAGACACATCTGCCCGCTCGTGGCGACTGCCGCGGCGAAGTACAGCACGAACTTTCCGCTCGGCAGTGAGGTGACGTCGGGCGCCCAGAACCCACCGTCCGGCTTCGCCCACTTCGGCGGGGAAGCGAGTGCGTCGCCGGTGATGCGCCACGGACCTTCGGGCGCGTGCGACGTCGCGACGGGGATTTTGCCGGAACCAGTGCTCGTCGAGAAGGCGAAGAAGCCGTTGTCCGTCTTGACGATGTCAGGGTCGGGGAAATCCTGGTTGATCAGCAACCGCGGCGCGCCCACGGCGAACGCGGCCGGGCCCTGCCCGAGCAGGACCGCGACGACGACGGCGACGACAGCGAGCCGATTCCGCAACATTGCTCCCCTCTTCACGTGACCCACGGATTCGCCCGGCAGACCAGACCGTCCGCTCGGACGGGCGACGCGGCGGCGAGCGGCCGGGGTATCCGCCGGGCCAGCCACGCTGTCACCGGCTCCACCCCGACGGCGATGAAGAACGCGACGCCGATGGGCAGGATCACGCTGCCGGCCGCGAGCAGCAGTTCCACCACGCCGGCTGTGACCGCCACTCTCGCGGCTGCCGTCAACCCGATGAAGAACGGTGAGCGACGGTCGACTGGTCTGCCGGGTTTTCCCCATGGCATCTCGCCGTCCACCGCAGCGTGCTCCGCTGTTCCCTCCGCCGCGCCGACGGGATGTCCCGCCCGGTGAGCGCCCTGGCCAGCCGGTTCCTCCATGAATGTGGGCTACCCGCGCCGACGAGTGCGAAAATCCATCGTTCAGGTGTCCTCCGCGTGCGGGTGCGCCGGTGGAGGGCCTCTCGGACTACTGAGGTGTCCACGCTGGCCGCACAGTGTGTGCGCGAGTGAGGAAGGGGTACTCGCCGGTCATGACATCGATCGGCTACTTCCTCTCCTGCGAGCAGTACGGCCCGCGAGAACTCGTGGCCCAGGCACGCGCTGCCGAGCGCGCGGGGTTCGAGCGCTTGTGGATCTCGGATCACTTTCACCCGTGGCACGACCAGCAGGGCCAGAGTCCGTTCGTGTGGTCGGTGATCGGGGCGTTGTCGGAAGCGGTGTCGCTCCCGGTGACGACCGCCGTAACGTGTCCGACCGTGCGAATCCACCCCGCGGTGATCGCGCAGGCCGCCGCGACCGCCGCCGTTCAGCTGGACGGCGGCTTCGTGCTCGGCGTCGGGTCCGGGGAGGCACTGAACGAACACATCCTCGGCGACCCGTGGCCGTCGGCGGGGCAGCGGCTGGCCATGCTCGAAGAGGCGGTCGAGGTCATCAGGCGGTTGCACTCGGCGGGCGCGCGCGGCGAGCAGGTGAGCTTTCAGGGGAGCCACTACCAGGTGCAGGAGGCGAGGATCTACACGGTGCCGGACGAGCCAGTGCCGATCTACGTGTCCGGGTTCGGGCCGCAAGCCGCCCAGCTCGCCGGGCGGATCGGGGACGGCTATTGCACGGTGCTCCCGGACGCGGACCTGGTGCGCACCTTCCGAGAATCCGGTGGTGGCGACAAGCCGGTGCAGGCCGGGATGAAGGTCGCGTGGGGCCCGGACGTCGACGTGGCGCTCGACGAAGCGCATCGCCTGTGGGCCAATGACGCTTTGCCCGGTCAGCTGGGTCAGGTTTTGCCGCGGCCACAGGACTTCGAGGCTGCCACGAAGCTGGTGCCGCGTGACGACGTCCGTGAAGCGATCGTGTGCGGGGACGATCCGAAGGCGCACCTCGATCGGGTACGACAGTATGTCGAGGCGGGGGCGGACGAGATCTACGTCCAGCAGATCGGTCCCGATCACGACGGGTTCTTCCGGGGCTGGGAGGAGCACGTTCTGCCGGAGTTCCGTTGACCGGGCGGTGCCGCGAAGGCTGTTCAGCTGTCTGAGGGAGCGCGGCTCAGGTCGACGACGCAGAAGCGGTTGCCGTCCGGGTCGGCGAGGACGACGAAGTCCGCTTCGGGTGGGTAGTTGTTCCAGTCGACCTGGTGCGCGCCCAGCTCGACGAGTCGCGCGATCTCGGCGGCCTGCTCCTCTGCGGTGTCGACCACGAGGTCGAGGTGCAGCCGGGGGTATTCTTCAACGGGCGATTCGCTGTACATGAGGCCGAGCGCGTGGCCGGACCCGTCCGCGTGGTCGAGAGTGCGCCAGCGAGCACTCGCCCATTCTTCGGTCTCCGCAAGGTCCAGGGCCGTCGTCCAGAACGTGACCGCACGCCGCAGGTCGGAAACACCGATCACCGGAAAACCCAGCCTGAGCATGAATTCGAGGCTAGTGGCAGAACCGTTCTGCCGCACGCTCTCGGAGAACACCGTTCGCCTTCTGCTCGGCGCGCACCCAGTGGACGCGGTGTGCTCCGCCCGCGGAGGCCAAGGCGAGGTGCACGGCCATCAGGACGCGCCCGGTGTGCGACCACTGAGACGGCGGCGACGTTCTCCGGAGAAACGTGTGCGGTGAGAGATGGCATCCTCGCGGTGAGCGGGGGTTTCGACGGGGCCCGGACTCCTTTGTGGACCTTACTGGCGGCGTTTCGGGCCCTTGTCGGCCGTCCTGGCACGAGTTATGGTGACCAGAGCGGTCCAACAGCGGGCCGTGCCCGTGATCTCCTTGCGCACCGGGCACGAGCTGACGCGTGGTCGGGATCTCGCGTCAGCGGTTGATCCCGGTGGGCTTAGAAAGCAGGCCACCTTGACCACTACCCTCAATCGTTCCGCTGGACCCGTGCCAACCCGATCCATCGGCGTGGAACCGCTCCGGCTCTCCGTCGAACGCCCGGATCGCGACCTCGTCATGGTCCGGGTGGCCGGCGATCTGGACGCGGCCTCGGCACCACGGCTCCGGGAGCTGCTCGACGCGCGGCTGCGCAGCACAGTGCGCGCTGTGGTGCTCGACCTTTCCGCGGTGACGTTCCTCGGCACAGCCGGGTTGCGCGCGTTGGAACGCGCTCACCTTTTGGCGAGCGAACTCGGTGTGCGCTTCGCCGTGCACGCCGGCGAAGCCCGCCAGGTCCGGCGGGCGCTGGGACTGCTTCCGCTCGCGACGCTGTTGGCGATCGACGAGGACTGACCACCCGGCCGTCGATCTGGTGATCATCATCAATCACGTGGTCGCCGAGCGGGTGGGCGCGCTGGTCCGAGGTGGGGCATGACCGCTCGGCGGATCGTCGGCACCGGTGCGACCGGGAAACCAGGCCGTTGTCGCCAGCGACGACTTGCTCCCCATCCTGCGCCGCGCCGACGCGGTGGTGCACCTGGCCGGCTCTTCCAGCCCACGCGGCGGCCCGAGGTCACTTGGTCCACCCACGGCCCGCCGGGCGCGGCCTACCCGCGTGAAGTGGCCTACGTGGAGCGGTGCCGGGACAACTTCGAGCAAGGACAGCCGGACGTCCGCGTGGACCGCGTACGCCCCGGGTCCGCCTTTGAGCGGCAGCCGCGTGGGAGGAGCGAACGCTGTTCGGCGGCCCGTTCGTGCCGAGCAGGCTGATACGTCCGTCTTTGCTGCCGGTACTGCCAGCCATCCAGGCCTGCGAATGGACAGCATCGACCTCACCGATGCGATCCGGCGCGGCGTGCTCCGACCGGGGTCGGGATCATTCCACGTTGCGACCGAGCCCGTGGTCGGCGCCGGGCGGACAGGGCCCTCAGGAGCCGGCGGCCGGCGTCGGTCACCGGCCGTGAACGGTCCGCGTCGACCCGCATCGGGGTGGGGCCCTGGGGCCAAGCCCGCGACTGACGGTTGCCCGGTGCGACCGATCTGCCGCGGCTACGATCCTTTGGTCGTGTCCTTCGCGGACAGTCTACTTCGGACCCGATCAGGGTTCGGCGCTCGTGCGAGGTGACCGCAGGTGCGGTCGCCCAGGCGGTTCAGGCAGGGTGTTCGGGTGGTGCAACAGCGAGCGATCGGACGCCGGCGCGTTTCTCGGATGCCGAGCCTGGTTCCGGGCGGCTACGGGCTGTTCGCTCGGCGACCCCGGAGATCCGAGCGGCCGGCGGACTTCTCCCGCCGGGGTCGGCCGCGCATGCCGAGTGCGGCGACCGCGGCGGTGACGACCATGGTGGCCAGGTGCAGGATCGCGGTGGCCCAGTTGACGTTGAGCCGGTCGCCGGTACCGAGGGTCAGGACGAGGATGCTGTAGGCGCTAACGCCGGCCAACCAGATGGTGCCGGCGAACGAGAAGATCGCAGTCCCGCTGTTGCTGCGGGAGGCGAGGAGCCCGAGCACGCCGATGAGGATGCGCATGACGTTCAGCAGCGGGCCCACACTGAAGATCCACAGGGTGTACTGGGGCTGGTGACTGGTGAACGGGCCGGAGCCGGTCGAACCGAAGTTGCCTGGCACGAAGATGCCGAGCACACCCAGCACTAGGTAGACGACGCCGACGACGAGCACGACCAGCCGCAAGGCTCCCGGGCCGGGGCGCGGCCGCCGGGAGGCAGAGGCGTCACGTTCAGGCATGTCGCTGGATTCCCTTTCGCTTGACCGGGCCAAGGCGGCGTGCGGTGGCACCTCGCGACGTGATTACCCGCGAGGGCGCCGACGAAACCGGCGCCACCCGAGGCCGATTGTCCAAGAGCGGCACAGCTTCCGGAGCGGATTTCGGATCGGCAACGCGCATATATTCAGGCGCCGTCGACGCTTGGCCACCGCCAGAGGTGCTGCGCGGGTCGTGCTCTGCTCGTCGACGAACTGCTCGCAGCTGCCCTGACCGCCAGGCCGGCGCGCAACTGAGGTGCTGCGACGGAAACCTGGTCGAGCTCGTCCTCCCGTGATCTCGCCCTGCAGCGACGCTCCGGCCGCAGGCGGGCCCGTTGCCGGACCGGGTTTGGGCCTCGGACGCCGGCTGGTACGGCGGGAGGTGCCGGAGACCGGCACCTCCCGCAGTGTCTTCGTCAGGTAACCGCCGGACCCGATTCGGAGCTTCCCGAGAGTTCCTTGATGAACTCGTGGCACTGCTTCGCCCGGGCCGAGTCCTCTTCCATCACACGGCGAAAGAAGTCGGCGATGTCCTGACGCTCGGCATTGTCGGCGTCGCGCACGTATTGGCCGTAATCGTGTCCGGCTTTCAACGAGTGGTACTGCACAGACACCAGGTCGTATGTGACGTCGTCGAAGCCAGTCTCTCCGGTAGCCATAAGCCGCTCCTCTCGAACGTTACCGTGGTGAACGAACCACGGGCCGGTCTGGCGCCGCCCGTGCGGCCGTGGTTCCCGCGGTTCGCGCCGGTAAACGTCCGAACCGGAGGTGGTCCGGTGAACTGATGGCGACCGGAGCCGCTGCGGTGGGTGCTGATCGCGGTTTTGGGCGTGCTCGGTCCGGGCGCGACGCAGACGGTGACCGACGACGTCAACCAGGTCGTGCCGGAGCGTCGCGAGGGCGGGGCTCGTAAGTTCGCGCTGCGCTACTCGGCTGGGCCCACGTGCGGCAGCCGAGCTTTCCGGTGGCTCACGACGGAGGGCAGGGTGCTGTGTCGACCACGTGCGCGCCGCAACGGCGGACGTCGCGCGCTAGTGGCCGACTCCGGTTCGTACACCAAGACCCACGGGTCGCTCGTCTGGGCCATCGTGTTGCCGGTATGGCCGTGGATCTCCCCCGTCGCGGCGATGCTCGATGCCGAATTCGATGCTGGGCCGGCACGCGGCCGCAGGCTCGAAGCGGGCGGCCCCGGTACAAGCGACCGCGGGGACGCACGGCGATGAGTGCGGCCGGCGATCACTCCCGCCGGCGTTCGCGTTGCTCGCCGATCACGCGCTGTCCAGTGTCCTCGGCGTCGTCGACGTCC
Organism: Amycolatopsis sp. NPDC023774; assembly: GCF_040639695.1. NCBI lineage: Bacteria > Bacillati > Actinomycetota > Actinomycetes > Pseudonocardiales > Pseudonocardiaceae > Amycolatopsis > Amycolatopsis sp. NPDC023774. The sequence continues at coordinate 8,769 of NZ_JBFAAJ010000054.1, read as the reverse complement.
TCGGGTGGCCGGCCCTCGCCGGGGTCGTAGAGACTGTCGTGGCCGGCGCGGCCGGGGTCGGGCGTGGTGGGCCGGGCGATCTCGGGGTGTTCGGTGCCGTCGCGCATGTCCTCCCCGTACCCGATCTGTGCTCCGCCGAACCCCGTGGCTTGGGCGCCCGCGGGCGGGTACCGGGTGTCCACGACTGGTTGCGGCCCACACCGGCACGCAGGGGCCCAAGGTGAAGGGTCTCGCGGGTCTGGCCCGCTGGCCGCCGCGGGCGGCGATGACCTGTCCGTCCGCTGGTCACCGGGGCCCGAGACCGCCGCGGATGGCGGCATGCCGGCGGGGCCCACTAGGTGCGGTTGTGGGCGGCGCGCCGGTTCTGCGACGGCAGATCACCCGCGGGCCCGACAACGAACCGCTGGTCGTCGTAGCCAGCCGCTCGCCTGGGACGCCTGGCCGACAAGCAGGGCGCACGCGAATGGGCGCCGAGGGACCGTCGCGCGGGCCGCTCACCGGCTACCGTGGCCCCCGCGCGTGCCGGGTGACAGCGTCCTCAGCCGAGGGTTACCCATGCGGCAAGTCCGACCTTGGTTTAGCCGAGGTAGCCGAACAGCACCACGCGGTCGCGCCGCTACAGCTCCCGCAGCGACGAGACGTCAACGGTCGCTGCCGCAGCCGAAGCCCTCGCGAGCAGCGGGGTGGGCTCAGCGCCGTGGCCGGTGCCCCCGTCGTTGCGGGGATTGCTCGCTCCGTCCCGCACACCGCCAGCCGAACCCGGCCAGGGGCTTGCCTCGGGCGTCGGGACCCGCCTGGTCCCGCACCCGGCCCAGGCCGCACAGCTGGGCCGGCCTGCCCGGCTCGGTCGGTGGCGCCGGGGGGCCGCGAACGGTTCCAGCTGCGCCGTCCTCGGCCAGGGTTGGCGCGACGTCCGCTGCGGGTCGTCGGCCGGTGGCGGACCTGTCTTCGACCGCGGTTGCGCGCGCGGCGAGGCGGCACAGGATCGCAGCATTGCGCCGGGGCCGACTCGGACACAGCGTGGTGGTGTGGGCGGCCCGGCTTGGTACCGGGCCGCCACGGGTGATCACTTGGCCTTGTTCTTGGCGGATTTCGCCTTGCCTTTCGCCGTGCCTTTGGCGTTCTGCAGGGGTGCGTAGGTGCCGTAGAGCGCGGGGTCGGGCTTGGGCGCGGTGCCCGGGCCGCCGAGGGGTTTGGGGTCCATGAGGTATTCGATGGATCCTCCGTTGAAGGTCCAGCCGGCCTTGGCGCCGTCGGGGCCGTCGGACAGGTGCCAGACGGTGTTGTTGTGCTCCTGGTTCTCCTCGTCGAACAGAGCGTTCGGGGCGATGTCGCCTTCCAGGCCGTCGGCTTCGAGTTCCTCGATGGCGGCCAGCCACTGCTTCTGGTGCACGGTGTCGCGGGCGAGGTTGAACTGAAGCATGGCCTTGACGCCCGGGTCGTCGGTCATGTTGTACAGCCTCGCGGTCTGCAGCCGGCCTTGAGCTTCGGCCGCGGCGTTGGCACGGAAATCGGCCAGCAGGTTGCCCGACGCCACGATGTACTTGCCGTTCCACGGGGTGCCGTTGCTGTCGGCGGGCAATGCCCCGCCCCCGGCAACGATGGCCTGCTGCGGATCCATCCCCCCGATCACCGCGGCCATCACCGGGTCCTTCACCGCTTCGGCAGTCACCGTGGCAGGCGCGCCTTCGAGCAGCCGGGCGACCATGGTGGCAAGCATTTCGACGTGGCCGATCTCCTCGGTCGCCGTGTCCATGATCAGGTCCTTGTACTTGCCTTCGACGCGACAGTTCCAGCCCTGGAACAGGTACTGCATGGTCACGGTCATCTCGCCGAACGCACCGCCGATGAGCTCCTGCAGCTTGTGCGCGTACACCGGGTCCGGCTTCTCGGGCTTCGCTTCGAACTGCAGGAGCTTGGTGTGTCGGAACATCGAGCCAACCTCTTTCCCTGACGTGGCAACCGGCGATCTCCGGCCGCGGATCCGCCCGAATGCCCGTCGCGAGGAGAGATAACCATCGCGAGGTTTCGGATGACGGAACCGCTCGTCTGGCGTATCGGGATTAGCGGGTCATCCGCCGGGTACGTACCCGGCCAACGTGGTGGCCGCACTGGCCCCACCCGAGCCCGTTTTCGCGGGAGGAGAAGCCCATGTCGACACGTACGTCGTCACACACCGCAATCGGACGGTCCTCAGCCCAGGTGGCCGCGGGCATCGTCGCCGTCGTTTTCCTGCTGGTCGGGATCCTCGGATTCATCCCCGGCGTCACCACCGACTACAACCAGATGAGCTTCGCCGGGCACGGCTCGACGGCCATGCTCTTCGGCGTGTTCATGGTCTCCACCCTGCACAACATCGTGCACCTGCTCTTCGGCGTCGTCGGCCTGGCATGCACCCGCACCGCAGGTGCCGCACGACTTTTCCTGCTCGTCGGAGGTGTCGTCTACCTCGTGTTGTGGCTCTACGGTCTGTTGATCGACCACGGCAGTGACGCCAACTTCGTCCCGTTCAACAACGCGGACAACTGGCTCCACCTCGGTCTCGGCATCGGCATGATCGCGCTGGGCCTGCTCACCGGACGCGAAGCACGCAACGTCGCCACACCGCACGCCGACAGGGGGCCTGGCACCCGCTGACAACCGCACTGCCGTAACCCCGGGCCGTCGGTCAAGACGTATTCGCCGAAGCGGTAGCTGGACCCGATCGCGGAGCGGGTGCACAAGGGACGCGACAGCCTGGGCAGCACACGGCGGATTCCAGCCAGGTGAATCGCGTTTGCCCGGGCGGTAGTGAGGAAATCCCGCAACCAGTTGGCTTTCTCCACGGTGAAAGGGAGATCGATGAAGGCAGTGACCTGGCACGGCAAGCGCGACGTCCGCGTGGACACCGTGCCCGACCCGAAGCTCGAGGAGCCGACGGACGCGATCGTGCGGATCACGTCCACCGGGATCTGCGGGTCGGATCTGCACCTGTACGAGGTACTTGGCGCGTTCATGACCGAGGGCGACATCCTGGGGCACGAGCCGATGGGTGTGGTCGAGGAAGTGGGCGCGGCCGTGACCGGGATCAACCCCGGCGATCGTGTGGTGATTCCGTTCAATATCTCGTGCGGCCATTGCTGGATGTGTGAACAGGGTCTGCAGTCACAGTGCGAGACGACGCAGGTGACGAGTCAGGGCAAGGGCGCGTCGCTGCTCGGGTACACGAAGCTCTACGGCCAAGTGCCCGGCGGGCAGGCGGAGTACCTGCGGGTGCCGCAGGCCCAGTACGGGCCGATCAAGGTCCCCGACGGCCCGCCGGACGAGCGGTTCGTCTACCTGTCCGATGTGGTCCCGACGGCGTGGCAGGCCGTCGAGTATGCCGACGTGCCCGAAGGGGGTTCGGTCGCGGTGTTCGGACTCGGGCCGATCGGGCAGATGGCCTGCCGCGTCGCGCGGCACCGCGGGGCCGGTGAGGTGATCGGTGTCGACCTCGTACCGGAGCGGCTCGCGCGGGCGCGTTCGCACGGCGCCACCACCCTTGACCTTCGCGACCACAAGGACATTGCCGAGTCGATCCGGCAGCTCACCGGTGGGCGGGGCGCGGATGCGGTGATCGACGCGGTGGGGATGGAGGCGCACGGCGCGCCGATCGGGCGGTTGGCGCAGAACCTCGTGGCGATGCTGCCGCAGCAGGTCGGTGCGAAGATCACCGAGAAGGCGGGTATCGACCGCCTGAGCGTGCTGTACGCCGCGATCGACAGCGTGCGCCGTGGCGGCACGATCTCACTCTCGGGTGTGTATGGCGGGATGGTCGACCCGCTGCCGATGATGGAGCTGTTCGACAAGCAGATTCAGCTGCGCATGGGCCAGGCCAACGTGCGGCATTGGATCGACGACATCATGCCGGTCCTCACCGCCGACGGTGATCCACTCGGTGTCGAGGGTTTCGCCACGCACAAGCTGCCACTGGCCGACGCGCCGCGGGCGTACGAGATTTTCCAGAAGAAGCTCGAGGGCGCGCAGAAGATCCTGCTTCAGCCTGCTGCGTGACCGCTGCACCAGGTGGCATATATACCGTCGGTCCGCATCCGAGGAGGACCCATGGCCGAAGCTGGTGGGTGATTACGCGGTAGCCGCCCCATCCCGCCCGCGCGGGTTGGTGAAGGGCGTTCTGCACCCTCAATGGGGTACGCCCCCGCTGCGGGCCCCCGGCGTCGCCGCTGGGCAGCCCTCAGCGACAGAGAACGAAGTACTGCCGCATGCGCCGCTCACCTTCAGCGCCTTCGGGGCAATTGCGTGACCTGATACCCGTGACGGCATGAGGCGGCCGGCGCGATGCGCCGAGGTCAGCTGCAGAGGCGGCCGGTGTGGGTGCGCCGCCTGACCGGAGCGGGAAGGCGGAAGGCAGCGACCGGTGGTCGCGGATGAGCGTCGCGGCGAGGTCGTCGTCGCTGGGCAGTGCCGAGCAGCCGCCCGGGGTCGAACCTACGGGCGTCCGGGAACGGCCTGCGGTGCGCACTGGCGGCCTACGCCGTCGCTCCCGCCTCCGCATACCGGTGTGGCGTGAGCGAGCCCGACCACGGAAGAACCCTGGTGCGCCTGGAAAGCGGCCGAGTCCCCCCGGGCGACGACCGATGGCGGCGGCTGGTGTCACCGCGTGGGTGTCACTGTGTGGGTGTCACTGACGTGCGAGTGGACGCCGTCGCCCGGGTATGGGCTCGCGCTGCACTCGGGCGTCACCATCGCGGGGTGGTGGGAGATGTGTCCCGACCGCCAGGCAGTTCTCAGGTTCCGCGGCCCGTGGTTCGCTGCAGTTCGTCGATCCGCTCCGATGCCTCGGCCTTGGTGAGCTCCTCCGGCACGTCCACTCCGGCCTCCTGCGCCAGCGTCCGCAAGTAGGACTTCTGCGGGCCGGTCATGGGTTCGTCGCCGGTCGTCCAGTCGCTCGGGTCCTTCTGCGGGTTCGGGTCGATGTGGTCCGTCACGGGGTCCTCCTTTCGAACGTGCGTTCGCCTACGAGCGACGATACCCGACTGGCCCGACAAATGCCGACCAAGTGCGCCGGGCCGTAATTCGTCGGCGATCGGCGGCATGGTCGGGGCTTTCGCTGGGTACCAGTGGCGGAGTTGGACGACATGATTTGACCCATTCCAGACTGGAACCTACGGTGCTTGTGGTGATGCGCGATTTCGAGGCACAGTTGCGGTCGGTCTCGTTGCGGGTGACGCGGCCGCGGTTGGCCGTGCTCGCGGCGCTGCGCGACCACCCGCATGTCGACACCGAGACGGTGATCACGTTGGTGCGGGCCGATCTCCCGACGGTGTCGCACCAGGCGGTCTACGACGTGCTGCGCGCACTCACCGACGCGGGTCTGGTGCGCCGCATCCAGCCCGCCGGCGCGAACGCCCGCTACGAGTCCCGGGTCGGCGACAACCACCACCACGTCGTGTGCCGCTCTTGCGGCGCGATCGCGGACGTCGACTGTGCCGTCGGCTCAGCGCCCTGTCTCACCGCATCGGACGACCACGGCTATGTGATCGACGAGGCGGAGGTCGTCTTTTGGGGCACCTGCCCCGATTGCTCGGCCGAAAGCACGACCCAGTGATCCGCGAGCTCGGAAGGCAAGCAGATGAGTGACTCCCCGGACAACATCCCGTCGAGCGCGCAGGGGGTGGACAAGAAGGCCGCCGAGGGCTGCCCGGTCGCGCACGACTCCGTCACCTCGCACGGCAGCGAGAGCGAGAACCCGGCGATCGACTCGCCGACGCCGAAGACCGGCGGGAGGCCGCACACCAACCGGGACTGGTGGCCGAACCAGCTGGACCTGACGGTGCTGCACGCCCACTCCTCGAAGAGCAATCCGCTGGCGCCGAGTTTCAGCTACGCCAAGGAATTCGCCAAGCTCGACGTCGACGCCCTCAAGCAGGACATCGTCGAGGTCCTCACCACGTCGCAGGACTGGTGGCCGGCCGACTTCGGCCACTACGGCGGCCTGATGATCCGGATGAGCTGGCACGCCGCCGGCACCTACCGCATCCACGACGGCCGCGGCGGAGCCGGCGACGGTGCGCAGCGGTTCGCCCCGCTCAACAGCTGGCCCGACAATGCCAACCTCGACAAGGCCCGCCGGCTGCTGTGGCCGGTCAAGCAGAAGTACGGCCAGAAGATCTCGTGGGCCGACTTGCTCGTGCTGGCCGGCAACGTCGCGCTGGAGTCGATGGGGTTCAAGACTTTCGGGTTCGGCTTCGGCCGCGAGGACACCTGGGAGCCCGAGGAGATCTACTGGGGCCCGGAGGACGCCTGGCTGGGGGACGAGCGCTACGCCACCGACACCGAGATGGTGCCCGAGCTCGGCGCGACCGAGATGGGTCTCATCTACGTCAACCCCGAGGGTCCTCGCGGTAGCGCGGACTTCCTGGCGGCGGCGCACTTCATCCGCGAGACCTTCGCCCGGATGGCGATGAACGACGAGGAGACCGTCGCGCTCATCGCCGGCGGCCACACCTTCGGCAAGACCCACGGCGCCGGCGTCGCCGACGAGCACGTCGGCCCCGAGCCCGAAGGCGCACCACTGGAGTCGCAGGGACTCGGCTGGCTCAGCACCCACGGCAGCGGCAAGGGCCGCGACGCGATCACGAGTGGCCTCGAGGTGACGTGGACCGACAAGCCCATCGAGTGGAGCAATCGCTTCTTCGAGATCCTCTTCGGGTACGAGTGGGAGCTCACCACGAGTCCCGGCGGCGGCAAGCAGTACGTCGCCAAGGACGCGCCGGAGATCATCCCGGACGCGTACGACCCGGCGAAGAAGCACAAGCCGACCATGCTCACCACGGACCTGGCGCTGCGTTTCGACCCGACGTACGGCCCGATCTCCCGCCGCTTCATGGAGAACCCCGACGAGTTCGCGCTGGCGTTCGCCAAGGCCTGGTACAAGCTGCTGCATCGCGACATGGGCCCGGTGACTCGCTTCCTGGGTCCGTGGATCCCGGAAACCCAGCTGTGGCAAGACCCCGTGCCGGCCGTGGACCACGAGCTCGTGGGCGACAGCGACATCACGGCCCTCAAGGCGAAAGTCCTCGACTCCGGCCTCACGATCGCCCAGCTGGTCACGACCGCTTGGGCTTCCGCCGCGAGCTTCCGCTCCACCGACAAGCGCGGCGGTGCCAACGGGGCCCGTGTCCGCCTCGAGCCGCAGCGCGGCTGGGAGGTCAACCAGCCGGAGCAGCTCGCGGCGGTCCTGGAGAAACTCGAGGGCATCCGGCAGGAGTTCAACGAGGCCGGCGGCGCGAAGATCTCGCTCGCCGACCTGATCGTGCTGGCCGGCTCGGCCGCCGTCGAGAAGGCGGCGCGCGACGCGGGCGTCGAGGTGACCGTGCCGTTCCGCCCGGGCCGCACCGACGCCACCCAGGACCAGACCGACGTCGAGTCGTTCGCGGTTCTCGAGCCGCGCGCCGACGGCTTCCGCAACTATCTGCGTGCCGGCGAAAAGCTCCAGCCGGAGGTGTTGCTCGTCGACCGTGCCTACATGCTCAACCTGACGGCCCCCGAGATGACCGTTCTCGTCGGCGGCCTGCGATCGCTCGGGGCCAACGCCGGCGGCACCCGGCACGGAGTCCTCACCGACCGGCCTGGCGTGCTCACCGGCGACTTCTTCACCAACCTGCTCGCCCCGGGCACCCGGTGGAAGGCCTCGGAGTCCGACGAGAACGTCTACGAGATCCGGGACTCCGCCACCGACGAGCTGAAGTGGACCGCCACCGCGGTCGACCTGATCTTCGGCGCCAACTCCCAGCTGCGCGCGCTCGCCGAGGTCTACGCCAGCCAGGACGCCCAGGAAAAGTTCGTGGCCGACTTTGTCGCGGCCTGGACCAAGGTCATGGAACTCGACCGGTTCGACCTCGCTTGATCCCAGCGGCACCGAAGGAGCCGGCCGACCCACCCGCGGTCGGCCGGCTCCTTCGGCAGGCCCGGGCCGGCACGTGGCTGGTCGGTGTAGTGCTCCGTGGCCCGAACGCAGGTTCTCGACCCAGGTGCGGATGATTTGGTCGGCGGCGGACATCCAGGCCCGGCCGGATCAAGGGAGCAGGCCCGTCTCACGGACGGCGATGGCGACACGTTCCACGAAACCGGCTGTGGAAGAACAAGATCGACGGTTGCTGGCCCGCGTCGAACACGTTCGAGGATCGCAGGCTCGCGGTCAAGACGGGGTGGCACGTGGCGAACGCTCGCCGCGTCGCTCACCGATCACCGCACCCGTCACAAAAGTGCGCGTGGAACGGTTATCTTGCCCGCGCTTCTCTGCTTACTGTCCATTGAGGACATTAGTTGCGGCGCACCTTCCACTACGCGCAGTCCACGCGGGGCCGGAGATCACATCCGGCAGCGAACCGCTCGTTGTCGCGACGAGCCGCTTGCATGGGGTCGCTGACGCGGGTCGTGCACGAGGTACGTGGCCCGGTCGCGGAGCGGGCCACCCACGAGGCCGGGCGGTGGTCCGCGCGCCGGCAGTTGACCGGTTGCCGTGCTTTGACACCCGCCCGGTCATGGCGTCTCGGCCGCGCAGGCTCCAGAGTGACGCGACGTCGCGGTTTGGGCCGCAGCCGAAGCCGTACGTGCGCAGTGCGGTCCGCTCGGCGCCGCGGTAAGTGGTCATTCCGTTGTTCCGGGAGTGCTCCCCGGCGCGCCGCCGGTGGTCCGGCGTCGTCGGTCGGAGATGGCTTGGTTTCGGATGCGGCCGCTTTCGGTGTTGATGTGGGCGATTTGGCGGGCGAGGTCGGGGTGGTGGGG
>NZ_JBFAAJ010000053.1:0-26262 GCF_040639695.1 Amycolatopsis sp. NPDC023774 | reverse complement strand
AAGACGCCTTGCAACGATGGCTGTCCTGGGCCAGGCGGGTGCCGAATACCGGAGTTCGTCAAACTCGCACGAACCATTCAGTCCGAACTGCCGGCGATCCACGCGACCCTCGATCACCGCCTGTCCAACGCACTGATCGAGTCGACCAACACCAAGATCCGACTGCTGACACGCCTCGCGTTCGGATTCAAACACCCCGACGCCCTGATCTCCCTCGCGCTCCTCGCCCTCGGCGGCTACCGCCCCGAACTACCCGACCGCACCCACACATAAATCAACAGAGCCAAAAAAAGGGGGCCTCCTTCAGTCATGCACGACCCCGAAACCGCTGACTGAATTTCGAGATCGACCACTATATGAAAATCAATCATTAGATGACTTCAGGAGAATCGTACATGATAACCGCGCCGACTGGCTTGAGAGTTAATGGATAAACATACACAAAATAATGAGCCACTCCATGAGTAGCTGAAACTACAGAAACAGGTTCACTGCCCAGATCGTGTAAACGCAGTAGCAATTCCGTATCACCCACCAGATCCTTTCCTCGACTCATGGCCCGTCGGTACTTCACCTCGAGTCCTTGACGCAAAACATTTGCCGGCGTTCCACCGATGGTGTAGCGCGGGCGCGCATACAGCCGCAGCGCTGCGATAGACGTCCGCAAAATTGGATCGTCCCCACCTTCGCCAAGTGATTCTAGAACCTCCGAGCGGTCAACCTCCCGATATGTCACGGACTTGTCACCCGCAAACCTGTAATCCTTCCTTCAAGGAGAATTTCATTCTCACCAAATTGATCCGGCGATTCCACAATATTGACACCTCTGGCCTGCATCTCCTCCAACGTTGTTTCCAATATTACACCCCTCTTCCCAGAGGCACCCTCCGCAACCTCGCGGTCAGTCGTCCATGAGGTAAACCTACTTCCCCACGTGTCGTCATTGTTGTGCGCATACACGTCAGCATGGCCATTTACATCGCCAGGGCTAGCGATACCGTTCTCGGCATCGTGGAATTTAACGTGCATTGGATACAGGCCTCGATATATCGGCGTTGACGTCGCACCCGCGGCTCGTTGCACAACCTCAGCTGCAGCTTCACTCCCCGAAGGAATCTCTATTCTCGGGCGCGAAACTCCCTCTCCAACAACCGAAGGAACCAAACTGAGCAACTCTTCACCAAAACCGGCTATGCGCGAGTCCCTTTGGCACTTATCGTAATTATCCACACAGTAAGTTGCTGCAATTATCTTTGCGCCTTCGACGTCATTCTCGTGGGTAATCAGGTAGCCGCGCGCCTTTTCGCAACCAGTGCGCCCAAAACAAATACCCTCGTGATCAGATATTTCGTTTCTCCACCAGTCACCCCCAGACTGATGCCTAACAGAATCAAACCAGAACATAAGGTCGTCACGCTCGGAAGTCTTGGGTGCCCACGCTTTCGCCCAAGAAGCCGTACGTTGCTTCTGGTCCTTGGCAGCGTTGTTGGCCGCTGCGCGCGTCGGGTCAGAATTCTGCGGCTTGTCCGGGATCGGTCCGTATGTCCCGTACATCTTGTCTCGACACTCCCGAGTGTCGCAACCAGCACCATACGACGGGTCCAGACCTGTCGGGTCGCTCTGCGTAATCGGACTGTTGTTCGCATAGGAGTAACCGTTGATTTGCTGGGGATTGACGGCATCAAAAACCGGGTCCAGCGAGACGAAACGCCCGGTAGAAGCGTCGTACGTGCGGGCACCAAGCTGCGTGAGTCCTGTCGAAGCGTCTTCGGTGCCGCCGACGAAGCCGCGGTCGCCAGGGAGATCGGTAGCGGGGCCGCGAGGGGTACCGAACGGGGTTTGGCGGCGTTGGGTGACGCTCAGGTCGGTCGAGTTGATGGCCACCTGGCTGGTGCCCTGGTGGTCACCCCCCAGCCAGGTCAACGTACCCGCGGCGCGGACGGCGACGGTCGCGCCACCGTGGCTGTAGTAGCGGGTCGTGGAGGCCTGGCCGGTGTTGTCGACGTGGACCTCTTGCCCACCGAGGTAAAGAGTGGTGCCGGTGGGGTCGTGGCGGAGAAGGCGGCTGCCGTTGGCGTCGTAGGTGTAGCTGGTTTTGGTCGTGCCTTCCGTCACGGAGTCGAGCTGGCCTTCGACCGTCCAGTCGAGATTCTGTGTTGCCGACGTGCCCGGGCGGGTCTTGGTGTTGCCGACCTGGTCGTAGGTGTACGAAGCGTCCGGCTTGCCGGGGGTGCTGGTCGAGTTCAGCAGGTGCGGCTTCGCGGCCCCCGGGTCGGCGTAGTTATACGTGCGGGTGACGTCGCCGGCACCCGTGTGCTGGGTGTCGGTGAGCCGGTTGCCGGACTTGTCGTAAGTGAAGGACTGCCAGTACGGAGCCGGGCCCGACAAAGAAGCCGTACTTGGGTCGTTGTCACAAGCGCCGGCAGACGGAGTCCACGCATCGGTCAGGCGCTGGAGGTAGTCGTAGCGGAAGCACTGGTTGTCGGCAGGCTGGTCGAGCGGTGTGTCGGAGATTGACGTGATGTTGCCGGCCGGGTTGTAGGCGTAATGAGTATCCGCCTGCATCGGGTGGGGGACTTCAGCGTCAACGACAGTGCGGTCGAGACGGCGGGTGTGATCGTCGTAGAGGTACGTCAGCCAGGCACGGTGGCCTTCTTCACCGAGCTGCAGACGTTGAACCTCGCCGTAGGGGCTGTAGTCGGAGGACGTGACGTAGTCGTCGTCGCCGGTCGTGGTGAGCGGGTCGCCGAGGTCGTCGTAGACGTAGAGCATGCTCTCGGCGGTCGCGTCCGCGGTGGCGGGGAAGCTTGATCCGCCGAGGCTGCCGTCGGGGTTGTAGGACAGGAACGTCTGGTAGGAGCCGGCGAGCTTCGGTCCCTCGACGGCCGGAATGGTCACCGTCTGGATTGCTGGCTGGTAGAGCGGCGAGTACGCGTTGACCTTCTCGGTGTAGGCGTTGCCGTTGATCCAGCGGGTGGAGCTGGCCACCTGGCCAACGCCCTTGAACGCGGTGTCGTAGGCCCATTCGGCGAGTTTCGTACCTGTGGTGCTGCCCTGGTATTCGCCGGTCTTCCGACCCAGGTCGTCGTAGCTGTAGGCGAGGGTGACGTTGCGGGCGTCGGTCGTGCTGGTTTGCTGACCGAGCTGGTTGTACGTGTACGTCGTCGCGCCGCGGTCGGGGTCGTCGGCCTGCTTCAGCTGTCCGTGGATGTCGTAGGTGTAAGCCCAGTGGTTACCGCTCGAGTCCGTGACCGACGCGAGCTGGTCGCCGGGCGTGTACTTGTAGGTGGTTTCGTCGTAGTCGCCGGTGGGCTGCGGGCCGTGGTACTGCCGCAACGCGGTGGTGTGGCCGCGTGCATCGGTGATGGTGGTCGTGGCGACCCCACCTGCCGGCGGGGTCACGTTGGTCCGGTCACCGCCGTACGTGGTCGTGCTGCGCCACTTCTCGGCGCCTCCCGCTTGGTAAATGGAGGCGATCGGCCGGCCGGCCCCGTCGAACTGGCTCAAGGTCAGGCCGGGGATGTCGGTGTCACTGGCGACCCAGAGTTTGGTGTCGACGTTCTGGTCGTTGAAGAACGGCTGGGTCGTCTTGTACGCGCGGTTCTGCGAGTCGTAGCGGGTGTCCACCAGAAGCCGACCGCCGCCGGGCGCCGGTGTCTGGACCTGACGTGGCCGGTAGAAGCTGTCGTAGATGGTCGCCGACGTGGTGAACCTGCCGTTGGCGTTCACCTGGGTCGTGGACACGGAACTCGGCGCGTCGTTTCGGATGTCGTAGGAATACCGCAGGCTTCCGTGCGGATTGTCCGCACGAGGTCGGTTCGGCTGCCACACCTCGGTGTTGCGGCCGAGCGCGTCGTAGGTGATCTCCGTGACGCGCGCGTTGGCATCCGTGGTGGTCTTGGCAGCGCCCCACGCTGGCTCGAAGACCGTGGTGGTCTTCTGCTTGAGCGTGTTCGCCGTTTCGAGCTGCGTGACAGGTCCGCCGGTGGCGGGTGTGTACGTGCTGGTGGCCTCGTGGCCGGCTGCGTCGATCACCTTGGTCGTGCGGCCGTAGACATCGCGCTCGGTCTTCGCCGCCGTCCGGTACACGGGATTTCCGGCGTCGTAGGCGTCCAGGTCCTCCGCCATTGTGACGTCACCGGTGGTGGGAGCGGCGCCGAAGGTCAGCTTGTCGTAAGTGGACCGCGTGTCGGAGGTGACGTCGCGCGGGTAGACCGGAGGAGTTCCGCAGGCAACAGCTGTGTTCTCGACTCGCGATGGGTACGACAGGAGCCACAGCGTGGTGTTCTGCGCATAGGTCGTGGTCGTGCAGCGGTCATCGGTGGCGTCGTTGACGTCCCCGAGGTCGTTCACCTGCGTGGGCAGGCCGTTCGCGTCGTACGTCGTCGTCGTTTTGGTGGTTCGCCAGCCACCGGCGGCAAGAGCGGTGAATGACCGGGAAGTGCCTGGGTGCACGATGTACGCGTTGTAGGCAGCCCGGGTCGCGGTCGGACCTTGCCAGCTCGGCTCCGTGATGGACTTGCCGACGACAGCCCCGTTGGCACCGTTTTTCGTGATGCTCTCGAGCGTGAAGCCCTGCAACCAGTCTTCGTCGACGTAGCTGCCGTTCTCGTCGTCAGCCACCGAGATCGACCGCTTGCCGTTGTTGGGGAGCTTGTCCCCGTTCATGCCCCGGAAGTACCGGGTTTCGGTGTAGGTCTGCGGGCCGTCAGGGTCGTCAGGCCGCCCGGTTCTGACGATTACCTTCCCGAAGCCGCGGAACTCGTCCCAGCTCTTCTTGTCGTCCGGGGTGAACTCCGAGGTGCTGTAGTGCCACGCCGCGCCTTCGGGGTACTCGTAGCTCGTGAGCTGCTCGGTGCTCGAGCTGATCCGGTCGGACTGCACGATCGAGGAGACGACGTACTTCTGGAAGTAGTCGGTGCGCTCAGCGAAGCTCTTCGGCGCCCAGGTGACCGGGAAGCAGCGCTTGGTGTTGGTTTCCGGATTCGCCGGCAACGACGTCGCAGTGCAGTCCGGATCGGCGTAGTTGACCGTGGTCACGCCGCCCGACTCGGAGACGATCGCCGAGAGCCGGTAGCGGTTGAGCGGCCCGATGCCGTCGGCCTTGTCGACCCGGTTCGCGAGCTTCTTGCCTTCGAAGGTGACTGGAGGAAGAGAAATCGGGGTCCCGACAAGACCGGTACGGGTGATGCTCTTGAGCCAGAGCGCCGCCTTCTCGCCATCCCCGGGATCGGGGAACTGCTGATCGAGAGACCAGCTGGTCACGTCGGCGTAGCCGGATCCGGACCGGACCTGCGCGGTGATCTTGGCGAGACGCTTCGTGGACCAGAACGTCGGGCTGGGGTGGTCCTTGCAACTGGCCGCGTCACATCGATCGGACAGCGGTACGTCCGGCCAGTTCTCGGGCTTGTCGAACGTGCACAGACTGCCCGGCACACACCGGTCCGCCGGTGTGAAGACGACCTTGCCGACGGCAGGGGCGGCGACGTGGGTGTTCAGTCCGTACTGGATCTCCCGCAGCGTGCCGCCGCGGACGTACGAGACGGGAGTGTCCTTGCCGTCCTGGCCGTACTTGTTGGTCTCGACGTCGTAGGTGTAGAGGATTTCGTTGCCATGCGGGTCGATGACCTTGTCGAGGTTCCAGCGATAGCCCTGGACGCACGAAGAGTCCTCGAAAACGTTGTTCGCCGCGTGGCAGGGCTCGCCCGCGTCGTCGCCGTACACGGGAGCGGTCCACGTCGAGTTCGCTGAGGCGGTCGAACCGAAGAAGTACTGGGTGCCGTCGACCGTCGTGATCTTCCAGGACTCGCCGTTCTGAGCGCCGTTGCCCGAACCGGTCACGTGCTCGATGCGGGCCCCGCTGTCACTGCGCTGCCGCCAGACGTTCTTCGTGGTGTCGTGGATCAGCATGCCGCCGGAGCCGTTGTACGCAGCGGTCGCGTTGTCGGACTTCCAGCACAGGTCACCGACCTTGGGCGGGGTGGTGCCGCCTTCCTTGTCCTCCTGGCACGAGCCGTAGGTGCGCTCCACGAACCCCGGGGCAAGGTCCCAACCGTCACCGATCCACGAGGCCTGGTTGTTCGTGGCGCTGGTGTGCCCGTCAACCGAGGACGACGAATACGAAAGCGCCAGACTCGGAGTCAGATCCCCCGGAACCGGCGGCACGTCGAGCGGGTACGACCAGCTGAAGTCGCCGGTCTGCCCGGTCACGTCCCACGTTGCCGACGGGCTGAGCGAGGTGGCCCGCGTGTCTCCCGCGCCGTCCGGAGCCGTGGACCCATCGGGAGCCTTCTGGTCACCGGTGAGGGCCGCGAGAGACGCTGGGTCGGCCGACCGTGGCGTCATGGTCTGCTGCGTCACCGCTGTCGACGGGTAGTCAGGCAGCGGCACGCTCGGGCCGCCGGCCGCGCTGGCGACGCTGTTCGTGCTGACGGCGGTCAACACCAGGGAGCAGACGAGCGCCGTGATCAGACCGCGACGACCGCGGTGCGTCGGCGACGTGCGCATGGTTCCTCCAGGCTGGACAGGACAGGGTCCTGAAAACGCGGGGCGAGGCGGCGATGGGTGCTGACGGTGGCCCGACACCACCCATCGCCGTTGTCGGTTCGGAAGGGATCAACCGGGCGAAACGGCTGTCCTCGCCGGGGTCGAGGTCGACTTGTCCGGAAGGATCAATGCTGAGGCCGAGCGGGCGCCGGCCGGGAACGACGGCGCGACGTCCGGCACCCTGTCCAGCGCATAACCGAGCAGCTTGTCGACAGTCCAGCCCTCACAGGTGGCCACTGTGCTGATCATCGACTCCCCCGCCGGACTGACGCAGCGGTAGATCGGGTTCGCCGCAACGCCGGTCGGGGCCGCGGTCCACAACCGACCCGTCGCACCGATCACCGTGTTGCCATCGCAGAGAGCATCGGTCGACACGAACTGATCCGTGTCCGTCACACAGCTGGTGATCGCCTGAGTGCCGGACGGCGAATTCAGCGCCACGAACCCGTGCTGCCCCTCGAGGATGTACCCCGGCCGCACGCCCTCCGCCGTGGTGAAATGGTCGTCCGTCGTACTGCTGTTGTAGCGGAGCAGGGGCGCATAGGCGAGCGTATAGCCGAGGATCCCCTCCCCCGTCGCACCTTCGCACGCGGCGTCGAGCGACTCGAAGTGATCCGGACCGTTGTTGCACCGGTAGACCGC
This sequence comes from Amycolatopsis sp. NPDC023774, assembly GCF_040639695.1. Classification (NCBI taxonomy): domain Bacteria; kingdom Bacillati; phylum Actinomycetota; class Actinomycetes; order Pseudonocardiales; family Pseudonocardiaceae; genus Amycolatopsis; species Amycolatopsis sp. NPDC023774. Next base: position 19,074 of record NZ_JBFAAJ010000053.1, on the reverse strand, counting down.
GACCGTCGCGATGTTCGTCGGCTGAACCGTATACACCGACCCGATCGGCCCGGCCACCGTCTGGCCCTCGCATGCCGGGTCAGGCGAGGTGAACGCGTCGGCCCCCAGGTAGCACGAGTACAACGTGCGGGTATTCGGCTGGCTGCCGTCGACCAGCATGCCGAGGCTCTGGTCGAAGTGGTACCCGCCCGGAGCCGGCTCGGATGTCGCGTAGGTCCCCCGCCGGCCCGCTCCATCGGCGTACCGCCCAAGCTCACCAGTCACCGGAGCCGGCCAGCTGGCCCGCCGCTGAATGGCGTCCTCGGACATCACGTCATAGTGGGTCGAGACCTCGTCGATCATGCCGGGGAAGAACTCGGCCGGGCTGCCGTTGACCAGATCGCGTCCGATCGCCAGGCCGCGAGTCGCCGGCCACGGAGCGACGTTGTTCTGCACCCCGCCGAGCTGCCCGTCGACGTACAGCCGGAACTGAGCCGCACCGGCGTCGTAAACACCGGTCAGCGCAGTCCAGCGGTTCACCTCGGGCACCTGGAACGACGCCGTGTAGTTGAGCGGCGCTGCGTCCTTGTCCTGCGTCGCCGCACCGAAGACCCAGCGGTTGAGCTGCGGCCGGTACTGCAGGACGAACCCGCTCATCCGGGTGCCGTCCTGGCTCACGACCGTGGCGACCTTGTCAGCCCGCGACAGCTTCGCCCACGCGGAGACGGTGAAGCTGCGCGCCATCGGCACTCCCCCGTCGGATGTGGTCGCGACTCCGGCAGTGCCGTCGAGCTGCAGCGCGTTGCCCATGACACCACCGGCCACGATCGACGCACCGCCGGACAAGGTGGCGTCGTTGTGGCGCCAGGAGTAGTCGCGGGCGGTGCCGTTGTCGAAGTGCCACTGGCCCGCGTCCGCCTCCGAGACGTCCGCGACCACTCGACGGATTTCACCGTCACTCAGTGCCTTGCCGAAGACACGGACGTCGTCGATGCCCTGGGCGAAGAAGCCGGTGTTCTGGCCGTTCCACTTACCGCGGCCGATCGTGAACGGACCGTTCGACGCGCCGACCGTGATACCGACCTCGACCGTCGTCAGCGCGCCGTTGACGTAGAGCTTCACCTCATGTGCTGCGGCGTCGTACACGACTCCGAGGTGAGTCCATTCGCTGGGAGTGACACTAACGTTCGAGGCAATCGTGGTGACCAGAGCGTTGTCCTGGTCCGCCTGCGGGACCACCACACTCCATTTGCCGGTATCACCGCTGTAGCGCAGCTGGAACACACTGGCGCGGCTACCGTCCTGACCCAGGACAACGTAGTTGCCGGTATCGGTCTTGGTGAGGACCACCCAAGCTGTCGCCGAGAAACTCTTGGTCGTGTCCAGCACCGCGCCCGTGGACTCGGCGTAGCCCGACGTGCCATCGAGCCATTCGGCCGCACCGGAGCGGCCGCCGAACCACGACGCTCCACCCTTCATCGTGGCGTTGTGCCCACCGCCGCTCGAGTCGGACACCGCGGTACCGGTGTTCTCGTCGAACTTCCAGTAGGCGGTGTCGGCCACAGGCAGATCCGGAACAGTCTCATCCAGCGCCGGGTAGGCCGCGTAGAGGGAGAAAATCCGGTCCTTGTCCAGCGCGCCCGAGTACAACCGCACGTCGTCCACGCGGCCGGGCCAGTACTGCGCCGGCGCGCCGGCGACCTTGCCCCGGCCGAGCGCGGCACCTCCGCTCGCCTCCCACGCCGTGTCGAGCGTGCCGTCGCCCACGCGCTTGCCGTTGACGTAGAGCCACGTCTTGCCGGTCTGCTTGTCGTAGACACCGGTCAGGAAAGCCCACGTATTGATTTCCGCGGGCAACGTGGAGACTGCCGCCTTGGCGATCACGGGGCTGTCCACATCGGAGCCCGCCATCTCGAACACCCACTTCCCGCAAGCGTTCGGATCATCCGACATCCCGTCGAAGCAGAACGCCGACATGTCATCGGCGACGTGCCCGAGACGGAACTTGCTCGTGTGGACACCATCCAGGCTCACCGCGGTGAACTTCGACGTGATGTCACTCTTGCGATCGAGGTACACCCACGCCGAAACGGTGAAGCTGTCATCGCTGCGGAGCTCGACGCCGCTTGTGGAGACGGCGCCACTCGCACCGTCGAACGACACGGCGTTGCCGACCCGGCCCGGCACCAGGTGCGCACCGGCAGTGAGCGAGCCCGGCCGCGCTCCCGTCGAGTCCGCCACGTTCATGCCGCTGGACTCGTCGAGCTGCCAGTTGTGGACCAGGTTCAGCTCCCTGCCCGCCATAGTGCGGACCTCGTCGCTGAACAGGGCACGGGGATAGACCTTCACGTCATCGACAGCCCCCGTGAGCTGGCTCGTCCACGCTCCCCTGTCCTTGCCTCGGCCGATGTCGAACTCTCCAGAGGAGTTCCACACAGCGTTCGTCGTGGTCGAGCCCGCAAGGCTCCCGTTGACGTAGAGCAGCATCTCCTTGGTCGCGGCGTTGTAGCTCGCCGCAAGGTGCGTCCACACCCCGGTCTGCACCGGTTGGTCGGACTGGACCAGCACGGCGGACGACCCGTCTTGGTCGGCCGAGCTGATGGCGAACATCCACCGATCCATCGAGCTGCCGGTGTAGCCGAGGATGAACGATGAGGCCCGGGAGCCGCTCTGGCTGGCCACCGTTCCCGTTGTGGTTGTCTTGGTACCCAGCTTCACCCAGCTTGTCACGGAGAAACTCTTCGTCGTGTCGACCGCCGGAGGGGCGCTCACTGCGCCGTCCGCGCCGGTGAAGTTCGCCGCGAGGTCCTTGGGGTCGGGGTTGATGTTCTGCCCCGGCGCCCAGTCGACCTCTCCATTGACCGTGCCGTTGAGGCCGCGGCTCGAGCTGTCCTTCGCATCGCCGTCAAGCGTCCACGCAGCCGCCGGGACGTTGTTCTGCGCCACGATGCCCTGGATCTCGGAAGCGCCGAGAGGCCGGCTGTAGGCACGGACCTCGTCGACCGCGCCGGCCCAGAAGCCGGTCGGTCCGCCGTACTGCCCACGTCCGACCACGAACGGCCCGTTCGCCATCCACGGTGTGGCCGGCGCCGTCGCCGCCCCGGCCTGGACGCCGTTCACGTACAACGTGAGCGTCTTCGCGGCACTGCTGTACACACCGGACAGGTGCGTCCATACTCCCGGTTGGACAGTGTTCGCGGCCGACCGCGCTTCAGAGGCTGTGCCACCTGCTGCGTCGCCGGCGTTCATACCGAAGACCCAGCTACCGCCGATCTGCTTTAGGTACAGGCCGCTGGCGTTCACTCCGTCTTGAGATACCGCCGCCATGTCACTGATCGAGTTCGGCTTCACCCACGCGTTGACGGTGAAGCTCTGGTCCGTGCGTACCGCCGGACCCGCGGTCGATGCGTAGCCTTGCGTGCCGTTCAGAGTGAGCGCCCCGTTGACGGCACCTTGCTGCGTGAACGCAGCTCCGGTGTGCAACGCGGCCATCTCTCCCCCGGCCGCGCTGTTGCGCGCCGTGGTGCCATCGGCCTCGTCGAAGTTCCAATAACCCGCGGCCACGTTGTCGAGCGTGACGATGGACTTCACCTCGGAGTCGGACAGAACGCGGTCATAGGTGCGAACCTCATCGACGGCGCCCGGAAGATAGTCAGCACCGGTGCCCGCCGGGGTGCTCCGGCCCAGGGCGAACTCCCCATTGGCCGGCCACGGTGACGTCCAGTCAGCTGTCCCGGTGAGGTCACCGTTGACATAGAGCCGAACCTTCTTCGCGGCGCCGTCATAGACCCCGGCGAGGTGCGTCCACGCTCCTGCCTGCGCCTTCTCGGACGAGAGCACGGTCGTCGGCACGGCTGATGCCGAGTCCGAAGGCCGCAGCTCGAGCGCCCACTTGTCAGTACCGGTACCGGTGTAGCCGAGCCGGACCATGGTGGCCGCCGAACCGTTCTGGCTCAGCATCGTCGCCCATCCCTGCGTCTTCGCCGAGAGATTCACCCAGCCCGCGAACGTGAACCCGGCGGCCGTGCTCGCTGAAACCGGAGCCGTCGCGTAGTCGTTCGAGCCGTTGAACTTGAGGGCAGACCCAATCGATCCCTGCACGTAGGTCGGTGTGCCGTGCAACGTGGCGTCGCGGAAGCCGAGCGTCGCGGAGTCCTTGGTGGAACCGTCGAACGACCACTGGGCAAGAGGCCCGTTCCCGGCTCTCACATAGAAGTGGTACGCCTTCATCGGACTGCGATGGCCGGCGCGATCGACGCTCTGCACGAACAGATCACGCGGCCCGTCCCCCGGCGGAGTCAACGTCACGGATGCCTTGCCGCCCAGCGCGTCCGCATCGACCTTTGTCGACGGCGCGTCATTCCAGCCGTAGAAGTAGTGGTCGATGTCCGGCACGCCGTTCGCGGTGAACGTGAACGTGTCAGATACCCCGACTCCGCCGTGCCAGGTGTTGTCCTCGCGATACACCGGCGCGGACACGACAGGCGGCTTGTCGACTCCGACCTCGTCGACCTTGAACCCGGGGCCTGAGCTTGGGTTCCCCCGATCAGCGGTGTCGAACGCGGTGAGGGACCAGGTAATCGACTGGTCGTTTCGGGCCGAAAGGTCGACCGTCGCGCTGGAGAAGGCTCCGGAGGCCTGGTAGATGTCAGGCTCGCGGTGATCGACAGTCGGGCCACCGTAGATGTCCCAGATCGCCTTCAGCTGGTCGTTGCCGTCCGGGTCCGACAGGCGGCCCATCAGCCGGATCGAGCTATCGCCGACATAGGGCATGCCGCCACACCACTTGCACGGGGTCGGCAGCGGCGGATCGGTCTTCAGCTCGTACGGCGGGTTCGGGCGCGTGTTGTACTTGACCCGGAGGAACGTCGTCGGAACTTCGTACTTTCGCCAGGCGTCAGAATCTGACTCGTTCGCGGCTCGGAGGAAGTAGTTGGTCGTCGTTCCCGCCCGAATGTCTGCCGGGGTCAGCTGGAAGCCGACGCCCTTGAAGCCATCGCAGCCCGGGTAGTTGGTCGGAACTTGCGCATCCTGACCAACCTGGTGGCCGGCGGGCATGTTGTTCCAGTTCGTGTCGAAGGACAGGCCCCACCCGGCCAGGAACAACTGGTGGGCGCTGGTGATGTTGCACTTAGGGCCGTACACCACGGTGGTGTCGAACTTGACGTCGTTGATGATCTTGCCCGAGAGGAAACTCGTGTCGAACTGGAAGTACGTCCTCGCGACACCGATACCGTTGCAATCGGCAAAGTCGCAGAAACCCACCTTGGCCCACGCGTCGCCGTCGTTCGTCCCGTTGACGTAAGAGTTCGTCGGCTTGCCCTTGAACACCTTCGCCCACATCGACTGGTTCCACGACCGCATGTCGGGGTCAACCACCACCGGGAATCGTGTTCCCGGGTCGGTGAGCATCGCGACCGCAGGGTGCAGCAGGAGCGTCGAATCCTGCACCGTCACCCCGACCGGCGCGCTGGCCACTTCAGGGCCTCGCGCGTCCCACATCGTCGATGCGGGAGCCGCGAAAACCAGGTTGCCGGCCGCGTCGACCGCCTTGATCCGACCCGACTGGTCACTGGTCACGGTGAGGCCATCGGCCGAAAGCTTAAACGGGATGGACTTGAGGGCCGGGTTTTCGGCGGCGGCGGCGCTCTTGATCACGAGCCGCTCGTTGTACCCGCCCGCAGTGGCCTGCATCACCAAGTCAACGCCCGGGAACACCTCGGGGTACGTCGCGGTCGACCCGTCGAGTTTCGGCTTGGGCAGCTTCGCCGGCCACGACAGCGACAACTTCTTACCGTCTCTGCCGAAGGTCACCAACGGTGCGTCGCCGCCGTCGGAGAACGACAGATCATCTACAGTGGCACCAGGCCGCACCGCTCCATCCGCGGAGTTGGCCAAGGTCGTGTTCACCGGCACCCAGCCGCCACCGCGCCGCACACGAACCGGTGCCGAAGCCAACTCGGCGTTCAACTGCCCATCGGGCTGGGCGAAAATCCGCTTGGTTTCCGTCGTCTGGTCTGCCACCTCCACCGGCATCCCCTGCAGCCTCGCCGCGGCGAACGCCGCCCCGGCATCAGGCGCGGACGCCACCGGAGTCACCCCTGGTCGCGACGGCGTACTCGAGGTCACCACCACGAGCACACCCGCCAGCACGAGCACAACCAACCCGAACACGCGCAGCTTGAACCCACGCGAAAGTCTTCGATACTCCACGAAAGACGGCCCCCTCGGCCTGGTCTGCGCGCGTCCCCCGACCCGCGCGACCCAAAAGTAAAAAGAACAATCCACGATCACCAAGGCACCGCAAAGCCGCCGATCGGGTGATCACGATCCACAACAGACATACTTCGCGGAACTATGTCCTATTCATGGCGATATAGTCCTGACCTGCAGCAACGAGGGTGCGCCGAACGGACCAGCGGATGCCCCACTTGGTCCAGACCGTCTGAAAGACATCACAAAGCACCAGTAACGAACATCGACAGCCGGCCGATCCACTGATCGACATCGCCCATCGACTCGAAGGATCACCCCGTGACCGCCGAAGTACCGATACTCACGGAAGTACCCGCCGTCGCGACGCCGCAGGGTCGTTCACGCCGGGTTTCCCTCGTGATCGCCGCCGCGATCGGTCTTGCCATCGGCGCGATCGGCGTCGGCGTCCCGTGGCTGTTGACCGCGCACGACTCCGGAATCGTCAGCGGCCTACCGCTCAAAGCGCCTGACACGCTCGGCGGCGTGGACAAGGCCGACGTGCAACCTGTGAAGCTCAAGGACGACTTCGCGCACCGCCAGTTCGCCCAGCGCAACGCCACCAACGACCGCGAGAACACCACCCGCATTTCGGCCGCGTACGGTGCGCCGGCGGTGGTACAGACCTACACCGCGGTCGACTTCTCGCACTCGTTCACGCTTACCGCGATCCGCACCCACGCTCCTGCGCTCGCGATCGCCTATGAGGACAAGGACAACGGCCTCGCTGCACCCACCAACGAACTCCGCCAGGTCGGCGACGTATCCTGTGTCCTGCGCAACAACCTGACCCCGCTCGACGAGAAACTCACCCCCGACAAGACCTCGGTCTTCCTGTGCCAGCGCACGGATCCCGGCTTCACCATCCAGCTCAAACCCCTCGGCGACGACACCAAGGAATACCTCGACCCCACCGTCTGCGCGGCCATGATCGACGAAGCCTGGACCAAACTGCACTGACCCCCTGAGCTTCCCCCAAGATCGTGGAGGCATGGACTATGAGGATCATGTGTCATGCCCGAGAAGAGGCGGAAGTTCGACCGGGAGTTCCGTGAAGGAGCTGTCCGGATCGTCCGCGAGACGAACAAACCGATCGCCCAAGTAGCTGCTGACCTGGGGATTCATGCCGGAACTCTGGCCAACTGGGTCAAGCGGGACAAGATCGATCGTGGCGAGAGTGAAGGCCTGAGCGGCGACGAGCGGGCTGAACTGGCCCGGCTTCGGGCGGAGAACGCCGAGCTGCGGATGGAGCGCGATGTCCTCAAGCGATCCGTGGTCCTGTGGGTGAAGGAGGCGACGCGGTGAGCCTGGCCGGGTTCATCGCCGACCAGAGGACCACTCACGACGTGCCGCACGCTGTCGCTTGCCGGGCTCTGACCGTGTCGGAATCGTGGTTCTACAAGTGGAACTCTCGTCGACACCAGCAGACGTCCACGCTGGCCGAACAGCGGCGGACGGAGGTTGACGCGGCCGTCGCGGAGGCGTTCGAGGCCTCCCATGGTTTGCATGGCTCACCGCGTGTTCACGCTGATTTACGCGCTGCGGGGTGGGTGGTGAGTGAGAAGACGGTGGCGAACTCGATGGCCCGCCAAGGCTTGGTCGCCCGAACGAAGAAGCGGCGGAAGAATCTGACTCGGCCGGACAAGCGGGCGGTGCCGTTCCCGGATCTGGTGAAACGGGACTTCACCGCGCCGACACCGAACACGAAGTGGGTCGGCGATATGACCGAAATCCCGACCGACGAGGGCAAGCTCTACCTGTCGACGGCGATCGATCTGTTCTCCCGCCGGCTGCTCGGCTACGCCACCAGCGTCCATCCGGACGCTGAACTCGCAGGTGAGACCATCAAAATGGCCGTCGCCGCCCGCGGCGGAAGAGAACGGGTGGCCGGTGTGATCTTCCACTCCGACCGCGGTTCTACTTACACCGCGCACGATTTCACTGTGCTCTGCAACAAGCTCGGTATCCGACAGTCGATGGGCAGGACCGGGTCATGTTTCGACAACGCCGCGGCTGAGTCGTTCTTCTCAACCTTGGAACACGAAGTGCTATCTCGCCATCAGTTCAAAACCCGAAAAGAAGCACAACAGGCTATTGTTGAATGGGTCGTTGAATTCTACAATCGACGACGTCGCCACAGTTCCTGTGACATGCAGTCCCCGATCGACTACGAGACCACTGCGGCCAACCGAGCCGCATAGAGGAGCACTCCACGGTTCGGGGGGAAGCTCACCCTGCCGTTGACGCGACCGTGTGCGGCCGGTCGATCGGCCGGCGGAGGTATGTACCTTCCCGGTGATCGAGAGAAGTCTCAACAAGCCGAGGTTGGCGCGTCGGTTGGCAGGGCGAGCCCGTACTGACCGTCGTCCCCGGGCCCGCATCCGATGACAACGACCGCCCAGCAACGGGCGAAGCGTCGTTGATCGACCAGAGCGTCCGCGAGCACGCCCGCCGGCTGCTGGCCAAGGCACTCGAGGCGGAGGTTGACGCCTCCATCGCCACGTTCACCGAGCAGCGCGACGAGCACGGCCATCGCCTGGTCGTGCATAACGGCTGCCCCCGATGAGGTGCTGACCCGCGTCGGCTCGATGGAAATGACCCTGCCGGGAGTCACCGACAGGCGCGTCGACCCTGAAACGAGCAGACGCCAGTGGTTCACCTCGGCGACCTGCTGTGCCGAGGCTGGCTGTCGGCGAAGGCAAGCTGGGTTTCTACGATAATCCGGCCGAGCACTGGATCCACGATCGAGCTGGCCTTCGCCACCGTGCGGCCCGCACAAACGTCACCAAGGATCCGGGTTCACAAGGTGCAGGGTTGGCAATCGCGCTCAAACTCATCGATTCTGCCCCGACCTGCTGGCAGGCGGTCGCGCATTTCTCGCCCGAGGTTGACAGCTCCGGCTATGTGGCTAACGCGCGTGCCCGTAAGGGTCTTGAACCCCCACGTCGCTGAGCAGGGCATCTTCTGACCACAAGCTACAACTCGCAGATAAAACTCCTGGTCAGGGAGACGCCTACGTGTCCGAGGACGATCTTGCTCGCTAACCACAACGCTCACGCTGCGCTGACTAAGCGCGTTTCTGCTGGCAAACACATCATGTCTAACGCGACCGCGAGCATGTTTGCCGTCGGTCATCTCATCAGGGTGGCGTAGTCATTGCTGCACAGCCGCCGAACTTCCGCGCCCAGCACCTGGCTCTGAGCACCGGCTGGCCTGGTGGCCCGCCCGCCAACACAGCCAGCAACGCTGCTACAACTCGCACCCGGCCCGCCAGGTCCCTCCAAGACGGGGCGGCAGCCTCCAGTCCGCGCCCCGACGGGCCCAGCCGCCACGACGGTGACTGTCCTCCAGCCACCGCCGGCGCCTGCCGGTCTCACCTCTACGTCTCCAGTACCGCCATCGAGCCTCCACCTGACGGTAAGATCACCGCTCGTACACGCGGGAAGCGTGATCGCCAGAGCGTCTGTCGAGAGTCTAGGGCCGAGGGCCGAAGGGAGGGCAGGATGCCCGAGGGGTACGGATCGCTCAGCCCGTCGTTCGAGCGGATCCTTAAGATGGCGTTCGCGCAACTGGCGCCCGGCCCTGTGACAGTGCTGACCACCAGCTCGGAAGAAGGCCAGCCCTTCTTCGAACTGCCCTCGGAGTGGAGCTCGGTTCTGGAACCGTCCTGGCAGGACCTCAGGTCGGGCGTTGTACGCCTCCTGAGGCAGGGACCGCTTCTCCTCATACCGCCCTGGCAACGCCGCACCGGCGCCCGGAAGTCGCGTCGGGATGTGTCCCTTTACGTGTACGACGATGTTCTTCGTGCATGCCGTCCCGCAGACGCCACCAGCGGCATGGCGGTCCTGACCCCTGCCGAACTTTGGGTTTCGGAATCGCCGCGAGCAGCAGAGCTGCGCAGGACGCTGGCCGAGCACTGGGACATCCTGGCCGTCATCTACAGCACGGGTGCGATTCCTCAGATCCATCCGTCTTTCGTCGTGGCTGCCTGCTTCCTGAAGGTCAAGCAGGAACACCGGCCTCCGCTGAAGATCTTTCGGGCGCCGCGCGGAGACCACCCGTCTGCCGAGAAGGACTTCCAGCTCCTGCTCAAGCGCGGAGGAGGCAGTACCCAGTACGGCTACGTCATCCGTGACGTCCCGCCTGCTATAGAGAGCCTCGACTTCGACCGTCACCATCCGGACGTCGTATCGCAGCAATCCGAACTGGCAGGCTTCGGCAGCCTCACCGCGCTGGGTGAGCTGTACGAGACCGTCCCTCGCATCCACTTGGCGGCAGACTCGCACTGGATCAGCTCCGAAGAGCAGCCCGACGCCATCCGGCTCCTAGGAGGCCGTGACGTACGGCGCGACGGCTCCATCGCGCTGCCCGCCGACGACAGCTACTGGGTCAAGGCGCCGCCCGAATACCTCTTGCGACCAGGCGACCTTCTCCTCCGCGAGATCCACGGACCACATGACCCGCCAGGTCTGATCGTTGCCGAGATAACCAAGCAAGACCTCCCCGCCGCGCCCGCCCACACGACAATCGCCCTACGCCCTCGTACTGCCATCACGCCGCAGCAGATCAGACTGACCGTCCAGTTCCTGCGTACCCCGCTAGCCGACCGACTGGTCGGCAGGTCCGGCCTTCACATCACGTTGAAGCGGCTACAAGAACTACCCGTACCGCAGCCGGACGAAGCCCTGACCACGGCTCTCGACGATCTTGATGCCGCCCGCCACCACCTTGAGACCTGGGCCAAAGAAGCAGAAACACTTCTGGAATCCGCGTTCACGTACAAAACAGCGGTTCAAGCCCGGAACAGGATCATCGACCAGGGCCGTGGGTTGCGATTGCGCGTGGAGGCCGCAGCACTGCTCGACAACCTCGGGCACACCGTGCGCACACGCTTCCCCCTCCCCATCGCCTACCGATGGCGTGAAACCGAAGCTCGTATGAGCGCCGGCGACCAACGGGCGGCCTACAACGCCGTGCTGGACACCGCCGAAATCTTGCTCTGCTACATGGCACTGCTCACTCTGGCGCTCGCCTGGGAAGCCGGGATCCCGCTGGGCTCCACCGCGGCGATTAAGGAGAAACTCACCAGTGGACGCAGCGGCCCGGGCTTCGGTGACTGGGCGGCCGTGATGCAGGAGGCAGCCACAAGCCGCAAACTCCGCGAACTGCCACATCAGCATCCCATCCACAGCATCCGTTCCCTGCTCGCCGACAAAGAGGCCGCCGACGCACGCCAGCGGTTGAGCGACCGCCGCAACGACGATGCCCACCTCCGTCGTCTTGATCCCATAGATCTCCCGCGCGCGGTCGCAGAAGCTTTCGCCGATTTGACCCTGCTCGTCGAACGTTCCCGGTTTCTTACCGACTTCCCGCTCTGGCACGTCACCGAGACCCGCTGGGACAGCCTCGCCAGAACGGCCGACGTCCGCTACCGCGAGCTAACGGGGGACCATCCCATTGTGCCGACCAAGGCTGTCACTTCGTCGAGACACGACCTGGAACCCGGCAGTCTCTACCTGCGGGACCCCACACATGAGCTGCACCTGCTACGCCCGTTCCTGACGGGCGAGGTTTGCCCGGTTTGCCGCGCATGGTCGACCTACCACGCCGATCTCGTCCCCAAGGGCGGTGTGCAGTTGAAGAGCCTTGAACACGGGCATGTGCTACACCAGCCCGAAGACATGTCAAAGGCGTTGGCCGTCGTCGGTCTGCTCTAACGTGCGGCTGTCGCCTTCAGCCGCAATTTGAATGATTACCCCCGTCTGCGGGCCGGACCTTATTGGCGGGTCGCGTAGTTCGCCGAGTTGATGGGCTTGCCGACCTCCCGCGCCTGCGCACCGAGGCCGGCTGGCACGCACACGCACGCCAACTGCGGCTTCGGCGCCTCCACGGTGACCTTCCGCATCCGTGGAACGCTCGCAGCCACGGGCACGACCGTCTTGGCTGACGCCATTTACAGCTGCAAAGTCCAGTCCTCGCTCCCCGTCCGGGCGTGCCGACTTGGCGGCGAAGCGCCCGGCCCTGCGCTCGAGGCGGTGGACTCAGGTTGAGCTCGGAGGCGGCGACAAGCGCCGCGCCATCTCACGGAGGAACTCCGAAGGTCCTTCATTTCGCCAGTAGCCGTTCCTGGTCTGATACCCCGGACCGGTGATCAGGTGTAGCCCCATCTCGGCGCGAGTCAAGGCAACGTAGAAGGTTCTCCGCTGCTCGTCCAGTTCCTTCGCGTTGGGGCTTCGCCAGCCGCCCGCGCTGCGCACGCTGTGCGGAATGATCCCCTGAAGCAGTCCCGGCAGGATCACCGTGTCGAACTCGCGCCCCTTGGCAGAGTGGTACGTGGTGAGGAGGATCTTGCCAATCACCTGCACACCCTGTGCAAGGTCCTGCAGTAGAAGATTCTTCGACTGACATAGGTCCACGAGATCGCCAAGACTCGTGCCGTTGTCTTGCTCAGGATGAGCTCCGGCGACTTCATCGAGGGCCAAATCGCTCCGCAACCGCTGCACCCACTCGGAGGCCGGCGCGTCAGCCGGGTACGCCGGCTGCGGATCGAGGCACCCCTGCAGCGACCTCGGCAGGAGCAGCCGAGACGTGCTTCGAGGGACGTTTGCCTCGGTACGCAGCGTGGTAAGCGAACGAGCGAGGGTAGCGATCGACGGCGCGTCCGTCCGGCGCAACATGTCCCGGCGTTGCGCGGCGTCGGCCGCAGCGTGGATCTGATAGTTCGCGACGGCGCGACTGGCACAGCGCTGGATGAAGCGTGACAGGCTCCCCGGCGGCAGCTTGTCGTCACGTTCATGCAGGTAGGTCATCTGGCGGCGGGTCAGTTCGCCTTGCAGAGCTTCCAGCAGAGGGCCACGCTGGGGATAGAGAACAGCGATCCGTTCGGGGGCGACCTGTTTCTGCAGCGCCTGCTGCGCGTAGTCGCAAGCCAGACTCGCGTGATCGTCGAGCCCTCCTGCGACCTGGTCGAGTTTGACGATTCCGGGAGGTGCCCCCTCGCGAGCGCGTCGTCTCCGAGGCGTGCTGAGGGCAGCTTCGGCGACAGTGATGATCTGCTGTCCGCTGCGATAGTTGACTTCGAGTTCGATGTCGTCGAAGTCGTCCCGAGCGGCCAAGGCAGTCAGGTACTTTGCATCGGCGCCGGCGAAGGCATACACGGACTGGTCCGTGTCTCCGACGGCGAAGACGGTGATGCCCGCCAAGTCACGCAACGCCAGGACCAGTTCGTGAAGGACTCCGCCGAGATCCTGGTATTCATCCACGATGAGGTGAGGGAAGCGAGCGCGCAACAGATCCCGGACAGGTTCGTTCTCGCGGACGGTGGCCAGGGCTCGCGCCACCATAGCTTCGAAGTCGATCTGTCCCCGGACCACGAGCTGCGCCTCGTAGAGGCGAGCTGCCTGTACCTCTCGCGAGTCGAACGAGGTCAGTGGTTCGCCGCAGGCGAGCGCGCGGCGAACCAGAGTGTTCTCGTTCATCCGTTCTCGGGCGGGCATTTCACTGATGCCGACGTGATCGAAGCAGTCCTGAAGGAGCAGCCTGGTTGCTGTGCCATTGAGGACTTGTCCTGCCTGAGGTGCCGGTTGTCCGGTGAGCAGCGGGAAGGCGCGCAGAATCTCATTCAGGCAGAAACCGTGAACGGTGGAGCACCTGATCCGTCCCTCTGCGTGCACGCCGCTGCGCAGAACGCGCTGGCGAATTTCATCGGCCGCCACGTTGGTGTAGGTAATACAGGCGACGCCACGGAAGGCGGAGATCTGTGTCTGCAGCACGTAGGCAATACGTGCTACGAGCGTGCGGGTCTTCCCACTGCCCGGCCCAGCTCGCAGAACAACGTTGCCGGGGCTCAGGACGGCAGCACGCTGTTTGGGGTGCAGACGGTCAAGCTCGGCAAGCAAAGGGTCGCTGATCAACATGATCAGCCGCCGACGTTGTCGGAAACACGCGATCCGGTGGCGTACAGTCCCGTTTCGCGAACCACACGGGATATGTGGTCCAGCGCCAGCAGCAGGTAGGCAGCAGCGCCCGAGGCGCGCAAGGCATTGGCGTCTATCGGTCTGGCATCACCAGCGGTGCCTGCCGCGGCACGAATCCGGGCGGCGACATCGATACGCTCGATGTGCGCGGCGAGCCTCTGCGCGAAACGTCCCTTGCCCAGTTCGGAGATGCGCTTCAACATGGCCTTCCGTGCGTCGGCATCAGCTGTCGCCTTCCGCGCGTCGCTGACACCACGACGCACTTCCTCGAGGGCGGCAGCGTTGGTGCTTAGCTCCTGGAAGGCCTTCACGATCTCATCACCGAACAGCGGGCACAGATCGGTTTCGAGCGTCTGACCGCCGACGTACACACCAACGCCCGCCAGCTCGGTTGTGAGGAGACCGCGAGACTGCTGGTAGTCGGCCGCCTCAGCCTGAGGCAAGCTTCCAATCTGGCTCAACAGCGCCGTCGTCTTCGCCTGATCGGAGTGGAGGTTCGCACCCCGTTTGAGGCCCGCTTCCCGGCGGCCCCGCTTGTCGGGGGCGGCGTCTCCGTCTGTGACGATCACATGCGGAGTCTCGATCCCCTTCGACCCGAGGAGGGCGCGGTAAGGCTTGAAGTCGGTCCCGTGGACGCTCGCGACGACAACTCCGTACGCGTCAAGGTCGAAACCCGCAGCCACAGCCAGGGCAGGCAAGATGTACAGCTCGGCTAGTCCTTCGACCAGAATGACAGCGGAGCCGAAGAGAATTTCCGCCCGGCTCACGTCGAGGTAGCGCTCCAGGTCGGCCGCATCGTCATCAGTGACGGGTAGCGCCGCCGTCGTGGATCCGACAGTGCCGTTTTTCGTATCACGCAGGACGATAAAGGACCGGACGGGGGTCACCGCAGCGATATGCGGGCTGTGCGTCGTGAGTATGAGGGAAGGACCGGTCCGCAGCAGATAGCCAAAGAGGTGACGTTGCAGGCTGACGTGAAGATGTGCCTCAGGCTCTTCGACCGCCACTAACGTGGCGACGAACTGCTCGTCCACGCGCTGCTGACTGAGGACTTCCAGCAGCAGACCGAGGTAGATGACGTTGGCGCTTCCCAAGCTGACATCAGAGATACTCCTGCGACGCGCGGCGTCGAAAAACAGGCGGACGGCGCGGATCAACTCATCTGGCTTGGACGAAGCGAAGCCGAGTGTGGGTTGCACCGCCAATCGGGGCCCGAACATCGCGCCGAGGCGGTCCACGAGGTGGTTCTCGAGCTTGGCGACGTTCTTGTCCTGAGTAAGTTGGTTGACCGCGGTGGCTATCGCTGTTGCCGTGGCCTCCAGGTTGGCCTGGTCCAAGGGCAAGCGCTCAAGAAGATCCCGTAACGGGCTACGCCGCCAGTTCCGCAGGTCGCCCTCGGCGTCGCGCAGCGCCGGCAAGACACGCAGAGCTACTTCGCGCCGGATACTTCGCACATCGCTGGCCTCATTGTCGCCTGCGAACACGACGAACTCATAATCTTGCGCGGTCAGCGGTCGGCCGGTGGACCGTAGGGCGGAGTTGGACATCGTGGCGTCCGCGCGCGGAGCGAAACGGTAGGTGAGCCGCGCAGTGTAAGGGCTGTAGTCCACGGCGGCGCCGGACAGGACACTCTTGGCGTCGTCGTCGGCGTCGTAGCCCTGCAACTCCAATTTGATTGTCACTTGTGCGCCGCCGGCAAGGCCCTTCGGGTGTCCCTCCCAGATGTCCTCGTCGCGGAGCATGCGACGCGAGTCCGGCAAGGAGGGGTCGATCACCAGACGGATCGCTTCGAGCAGGTTTGACTTTCCCGCCCCGTTCTCTCCCACGATCACAGCGTGAGAAGGAAAGTCGGCGAGAACGAGGTGCCGGAAGTTGCGGAAGTTGCGGATCTCGATCCGCGAAATATGCAAACCCATACTCCCTCTCTCCGCTCCCCTAGCACCGCTATGCCTCGGGGGCGTTCCTGATCACTGCGACGGACGGAAGATCGCGCGTGGCTAGCTGCTCGCTACGCCGCAGTCACGATCGTGACCGCACCGCAATCGATTGGGATGCCTATGAGGTGACGCGAAGGCACAAGGTGCAGCATCGGACGGTCACAACGCGAGCCGAGTAGCTCGCGGATCCTGTGCGGCGACCACGCCAGATCAGCAGCTAGTTGTGCTGCTGTCGTTGGTGGTTGACAGGTTGGGCGTGGGGTTGGGTCTTCTGTAGCAGCCTCTCATACGGGGTCTGGCCGGCGAGGCCGCCGTGAGGGCGGTGAAAGTTGTAGTAGTCCTCCCATTCCTTGAGTTTGTCGTTGAAGGCGCCGAGGTCGCCGAGGACGACGCCATCGAGCAGGCGATAGAACTCTTCGGCGTCGATGCGGTGGGAGCGTTCCACCTTGCCGTTTAACCGCGGTGTGGCGGGCCGGATGTAGACATGGCCGATGCCCTGGTCCAGGACGTGCCAGTGGAAAGCGGTCTGGAACTCCGCACCGTAGTCGGTTTGGATCTTCTCGACCTGGAACGGCAGCCGGGACAGTACGTAGTCGAGGAACTGGATCGCGGTCTTCTGGTCCGAGCGGGGATAGATCCGCAGGATGCGCAGGCGGGTGCAGTCGTCGATCGCGGTGCACTGGTAGAACTTGCGCCTGCGCTGGTCGGTACTGGTGGTGATCGGTTCAACAAACTTGACGTCGATTTGCAGCTGGTGGCCCGGGCGTTGTTTCTCGTAGCGCTTCCACCGCTTGTGGTGGCGCTGGTAGCGCTGTGAGGCGGGTAACCGGTTCATGCCCAGGCGTTTGAGGATGCGGTAGATCGTCGACGCAGCGATCTCGACGTCGTGGTAGCGACGCAGGTACATCTCGATCTTCAGCGGGCCGAAGTGGTAGTGCTGCCGCAGGTGGATGATCTTCTCTACCACCTGCGGATGAGTGATCGTCGGACAGTGCAGTGGGGCGCTGGAGCGATCTTTCAGGCCGTCGATGCCCTCGTCCTCGTAGCGGCGTTTCCACCGGTAGAACACCGTGCGGCTGATGCCGTAATACCGGCAAGTGGCCGCGACATTGCCACTAGCTTCTTCGGCGTGACGGAGGACGGCCAGACGCCGGTTCGCACGCCTGACCAGGTCCTTCTCACTCCACACTCGCTCAGCCATAGGCCTCCCTAGATCAGGAGCCCAAGACTGTCAACAACCTCAGTCAGTTTTAGAGCTAGTGCCGCGTCACGCAACGTTGGGTAGGTGATTCGGGCGGCGGATCTTCGAGCCGACGGCGAAGTGTCGCTTCGGGTGGCAGTGCCGGTTGCGCCACCGGAGATAGCCGGCGATGGCGGCTTCCTGGGCGGCGTGGCTCGGGTAGTCACTGCCATCGAGGGCGAAGTAGCGCAGCGCGGTGAACTCGCACTCGACCCAGTTCAGCCAGGACGCGTTGCTCGGTGTGTAGACCAGCTCGATCCCGTGGTCGGTGCACCAGCCGGTGACCTCGGCCTTGGCGTGGGGTTTGTAGTTGTCGCAGATCAGATAGAGCTTCCCGGTGGGGAAGCCGCGGCGGAGTTGTTTGCAGAAGTCGAGGAACTGCGGCCAGCGTTTGCGGTCACGGAACCGGTAGAACACCTGGCCCGACGCGAGATCCAGTGC
This sequence comes from Amycolatopsis sp. NPDC023774, assembly GCF_040639695.1. NCBI lineage: Bacteria > Bacillati > Actinomycetota > Actinomycetes > Pseudonocardiales > Pseudonocardiaceae > Amycolatopsis > Amycolatopsis sp. NPDC023774. The sequence goes on along the minus strand of NZ_JBFAAJ010000053.1, from coordinate 1,249 downwards.
GGCGAACATCTGCCGGATACCGGCATGGCGGTTGTAGGTGGCGCGCAGGCGTGCTGGCTGGCCGCGGCGGAACCAGCCGTGACCAGGCCGGGGTTGCAGGTTCAACGGCCCGAACTCGTCGACACAAAGCACCCGCCCGTCGACGGGTGGATGGTCGTAGAGGTCCAGGATGCGCGCCATCTTGAGGGCGAAGTCCGGGTCGCGGCTGGCCTTCCACGTTTTCGTGCGCTGCCAGCTGACGCCCGCTGTGTTCAGGATGCGTCGCGCGGTCTCGGCGGAGACGGCCAGCCGGTGGTGTTTGCGCAGGTAAGCAACCAGTTTGGTGAGGCTCCAGGTGGTGAACGGTTGCCCAAGTTCGCAGGGAGCGCTGCGGGCGATGCGGCAGAGGAGTTCACGGGCGGCGGGACCGAATTTAGCCGGTCGGCCGCCGTTCCATTTTGGGTCCAACGCCGCGAACCCCTGCTCGTTGAACGCGTGGATCACCTCCCGCACATAGTTCTCGGTCGCGGCGAACATCATCGCGATCTCACCGACGGACCGGCCCTGCACCGACGCGAGCACGATCCCGGCGCGACGTAATCGAACCCGGTCCCGCGTCGACCTGGTGATCTTCACCAAGCGTTGTGCTTGTTCGGGCTCTAACTCGTGCACGAACACCTCGGGCTGACGAGCCACGGGCACCACCTCCACCGGGGCAGCCTGCCAGGCGCGACCAGCGGATCAGGCCATGGGCTATTACCTCGCCAACCTTCTGGGGCGCGGCACTAACTGTTGCGGGTCGCGCCTCCATCGGCGGGCACACGATACCGTTGCTTCGAACGTATGCTCCAATCCGAGAGTGGTGCGCCTCGAACTCAAGGGGCCGTGACGCCGCGCAACGCCGTGATCTCAGCACCGAGCAGGTCATCGTCGCTACCCTCGATCAGCGATCGGAAGCCGCACGACGCGAAGAACTTCACGCGCCCCTCCCACGGCGTCGACTGGTCGACCATCAGCGCAACGTGTGTGCATCCCCTCGACGACATGCCAGCCGCGAACTCTCGGACGAGCAGGCGGCCAACCCCGCGACCCTGCGCATCAGGCACGACCGCAACCTTGTCCAACATGGCCTGCGGAACCGGCAGCAACTCGAACGGGCCGAAACGCTCGTTGAAGTGATGCGCCCCGGGTCTGGTGCAGGCTCTGATCCCATGGAGGATGCGGAGCATGGCGGCACCGAAGAAGTACAGCGACGAGCTGCGTGAGCGGG
>NZ_JBFAAJ010000052.1:0-26917 GCF_040639695.1 Amycolatopsis sp. NPDC023774 | reverse complement strand
CGGGTCATGCCCCGATGCCAGCGTCAGCCTGGCAGCAACCCGACCCAGCCGGATCACCGGTCAAAGAATCACAGTTCCGATGTTCCTCAAACGCCGGCTCGAGGGGAAGCGGCTTAGCCGGATCCGACGGACTTCCGCCCCGTAGCCACGCGGGCGGCGAGGCCCTCGAGGATCCGGCGAAGGCCCCAGAGGTACTGCTCGGTGGAGATGTAGCCGGCCATTGTTGCCGCCGCTGCGGCGCTGAGCGGGAAGTGTTCAGGCGGTCTCGCCGAGAATGCGAGCTGGCGGGTTGCGATCCGTTCCGACTCCGCCGGCAGCGGGACCTTGTGCTGCACATCGGCGACTTCCAGGACGAGTGAGCCGAAGATGTAGACGAACAGCAGGTAGGACGCCCGCGCGGCGTCGGTGGCGTCGAGTCCGGCGTCGGCCAGCAGCTGGAGGAGCCGTTCGGTGAGGGCCTGCGCGATGGGTCCATCCATCCGGCTGCCGACCATCAGGCTGACCGCGCCCGGATGTGCGGACAGTTTCGCTCGCAGTTCCAGGGCCAGTGCTTCCACGCGTTCGCGCCAGGGCTGCGCACGGTCGGCGAAGACGTCGTGGTCCACCTCGCCGAGCAGCCGCTCGACGAGCGCATCGACCACGGCGGCCTTGTCCGGGAAGTAGGTGTAGATCGCGTTCGGGACCACGCCCACCCGCGCGGCAATCGCCCGCACGGACGCCGCATCCGGGCCCTGGTCGAGCAGACTCAGCGCCGCGTCGAGGATCTCGTTCTCGGTGAGGGCGCGCCGCGGACCGCGAGGCCGTCGCCGACCTGATTCGGACAATGGTGTCTTCTTCCTCTTGACTTCGGTACCAGCAGGGTAGACGGTTCTTTGTACGGCGTACAAATCATGTACACCGTCCAGTGATCGACAAAAGCGAAAGGGTCACGATGCGCACAACGCAGCTCGAGAACCTCAGGGGTCCCCCTCGCGAGACCGGAGGGCCAACGATGACGGCGGTCGTGCAGGACCACTACAGCTCCGCTCCCGAAGCTCTCTTCCGGGTCACGCAGACCGACACACCCACCATGGGGGACGACGACATCGTGGTGAGGGTGCACGCGGCCAGCGTGGACCGCGGCACCTGGCACATCATGTCCGGCCTGCCCTATCCGATCCGGCTCGCAGGCTTCGGATTGCGCACCCCGAAGTACGCCAACCCAGGTCGGGCCCTGGCCGGAACGGTCGAGGCGGTCGGCCGCAGCGTCACTGGCTTCGTCCCGGGCGACGAGGTGTTCGGGATGTCCACCAGCACCTTCGCGCAGTATGCGACTGCCCGACCCGGCAAGCTCGCCCCGAAGCCGGCAAACCTCTCCTTCGAACAGGCGGCCGCCGTCCCGGTCTCGGGGGCAACCGCCCTGCAGGCGGTCCGCGACCACGGACGCGTCCGGGCCGGTGAGAAAGTGCTGATCATCGGCGCCTCGGGCGGTGTCGGTACGTTCGCTGTGCAGATCACGAAGGCATTCGGCGCGGACGTCACCGGCGTTTGCAGCGTCGGCAAGGTGGAGATGGTCCGTGCCCTGGGCGCCGACCACGTCATCGATTACACCCGCGCCGGCTTCGCCGACGGCGGACACCGCTACGACGTCGTCCTCGACATCGGCGGCAACGCCCGGCTTTCCGATCTACGGCGGGCTCTGACACCACGGGGACGACTGGTCATCGTCGGCGGAGAGGGCGGCGGCCGGCTGCTCGGCGGCAGCGATCGCCAGATCCGGGCGAAGCTGCTTTCGTTGTTCGTCCGCCAGCAGCTGGGCACCTTCGTCGCGAAGGAAACCGCCGTCGACCTGATCGCGCTCGGCGCGCTCATCGAGGACGGGAAGCTCACCCCCGTGATCGACCGCACCTACCCACTGGCCGAGGTCGCCGCGGCCATCCGCCACCTGCTCGACGGGAAGACCCGAGGCAAGCTCGTCGTCTCCGTCCTCCCCCAGGCACCCGCCACAGGGAGCACACCATGACCGATCCCCGTACGCCCTACCCCGTCCGCGTCGACGCGGCACTCGAGCCGTCGGGCTCCCGCGGCCTGTGGCTGGTCAAATGGTTGCTGCTGATCCCGCACTTCGTCGTGCTGTTCTTCCTGTGGGTCGCCTTCTGTGTAGTCAGCGTGATCGCGTTCTTCGCCATTCTGATCACCGCGCGCTATCCGCGACCGTTGTTCGACTTCAACGTCGGCGTGCTGCGCTGGAGCTGGCGGGTGAACTACTACGGCTACGGCGCCCTGGGCACCGACCGCTATCCGACCTTCACCCTCGCCGAGGTGGCCGACTATCCGGCGCACCTCGATGTGCCCTACCCCGAGCGGCTGTCCCGCGGCTTGGTGCTGGTCAAGTGGTGGCTACTGGCCCTGCCGCACTTCATCGTGCTGTCGATCCTGGTCGGCGGCGGACTGTGGGCAAGCTCCGGTGCCACCACCGCCCCTGGCTGGAACGCCGGCGCCAGCGGTGCCGGCCTCGTCACGCTGCTCCTGCTGATCGCCGCGATTGTGCTGCTGTTCACCGGCCGCTACCCGAAGTCGCTGTATGACTTCGTGCTCGGCATCGACCGCTGGGCGCTGCGTGTGGCCGCCTACACCGCGCTGATGACCGACCGCTATCCGCCGTTCCGACTCGACCAGGGCGGCGCCGACCCGGTTCTCGCCGACCCCACCCCGCCGTCGCCTTCCGGACCGCCGGTCGCAGGGCAGCCGGCCGGTGAAACCCTTGGGGCCGGGTAGCGGCAGGCTGGCGTGTTTTTCCTGAAGGGTACGAGCTGGTCTCATATGCGCAGCGCGTTATCCCGCACGCGCCCGTGCTGGTCCCAGGACATGATTCGCGCCAGCTGATCGTCGCATTTACACAGAGGACCGGACTTTGTCCGATGTGGACAGTCCGGTCCTCCTGCCAAGCGTCAGCTGAATGGTCCCAGGTCGGTGTAGGGCTTCGGTCGACGATGATCGGCAGGCCGAGGTTGACAGTCCGACCGGTTGGCGTTCGTGGGCTCGGTCGAGGCTGACCGGCTTGCGGGCTGCTTCTTCAAGCTGGTCTGCGACCCGTCTCCCCAGCCAGCGCTGCAGCAGTCTTTCGCTGCCCGCCTCGCCCGCGTCGGCGCAGTCATCCAGCGCGGCATCGACCGGGGCGAACTCCCCCGCAAGACCGCGGAACTCTTGCCGGAGGCGCCGACTGGCTCGCTTCACCTGCGCATACCATCAGATCAAGGGTGAGGAAGAAGGCGCCGTACTCGTCATCGTGCGCACGGGCACGACGCCTACTGGCGATCGCCACCCGAGGACGTCAAAACGCGTCGCACAGCTGCTTGAGCTGAAAGACGTGGCTTTCGACTGACAACGACCTGGAGCGGTCCGCTGTGAGAACAACGTGCGCATCACCGTGGCTGGTGGGCGAGATCGCAGACGGGACGGTTCAGGTGGGACCGACCAAGCGCGCACGCGACGGTGAAAGCGGCGGTCATGGACCTCTTCCAAGCGCCAGGTCCCGGCGGGCCGGCGCAGGCACACGCAGCAACTCGAGCATCGGGCCCACGTCGCCGCCTTCGATGGCCCTCCGCCAACGACGCGACGCGCACGCGGGGTCCTTGTGGTGAACGCATTCCGGACCAAGCCGTGTTGACGAGTTCGAGCGGTGTGAAGCTGCTGGCGACGGAGTAGTCGGCGGGTCTGTTCGCCAAGGTCTCGGGTCGGGACGAGGTCGCCCGGCGCCTCTCGCGGACGCCAACGCGCCACACCGCTACCAGGTGGCTTCCACGAACCACCCGACTCGCCGGCTTCAGTCTTACGCGTCGGCTGCCGTTTCAATTTTCGTGTAATCGGCAGGCGATGAAGATCAGCTATGGGAGCAACACTGCCCCACCCGTCACGACGCGTCGTCTACACGAGGGGACAGCGTGACTTCACGATCGGGGCTTTTACTGGTCGGAGCCATCGTCCTCGCTGCGCTGGCCGTGATCATGTTCGTTGTATTGTCGCCCACCAATCCGGCCGGAACCGACACGACACCGGGTTCAGATAGGGCAACTGCTCGCCATCTTCCCAGTCACCTGCCGACCATGCCGCCGGCATCCGGTCCGCCCGTTCACCTAAACGCCGCCTGGGAGCTGAGATCCACCTGCATCGCGCTGCCGACAAGCGAAGGTGCGACGCTGGGCGACGACCATCCAGCCGTCGCCCAGCGAAAGGCACTCCCTCCACCGGCGGGTGATGCCATGCCAGACGGGAGGATTGCGTAGAAACAGGTGACCCAGGTCGCGCGGGACCGCGCCGCGGTTGGTGCGTCTGCCGGGCCGCACCCAGTCCCCCGCACATCAGGAACGCCTCCCGACGGCACAACCCACGCACCGGCTTTCCTGATCGTCGCAAAGCCCTCGGCCCGCGAGACCGGCGAAATCGCCGACATCCACGACACTCCCGCGCAGGGTCGTTCCGGATTGCTCGCTGATCGTCAGTTGTGGTGGGCGTCAGTGATCAATTCGGTCGGCACCGGTAGGCCGAGGTGGTTAAGGAGGGCGGCCAGCTTGGCGTCGAGTTCTCGCCCGACCTGCGCGATGCGCGGATCGTGGAAGCTGTCGAATCGGGTGCTGGGCTGGTCGATCGTGAACCAGGTGCGGTCGTCGTGGTCCACGTAGATCGCGGTGCGCAGTGGCGCATAGAGCATCACCGAGGGGTCGTGCCGGAACATGCGCTGGGCGAAGACGTGATTGCCCATCAGGTACTCCGCGCACGGACGCGATTCGGCGGCCAATTCCATCAGAGAGCCGACATCGGTGCCCCAGTACCGAATGAAGCTGTGCGGGGCGTTTTCCTCAGTAGCCTCCCGGACGACGTCCCAGCTGGCCCGTTCCCTCTTGAACTGCTCGATTCGAGCAGCGTCGAGTACCGGCACCGCGCGTTCGTAATCGTCTCGGAATTCCGAAAAGGTCGTCGTGACGGGGATGGCCAGGCGGAGCACGTCGTGCGCGAAAGTCTGGATTGAATGGGAATCGCTGGCGGGCATCGCGTTGCCGTCCTTCGATGGTCATGGGTGTTGTCGGGGGAACCGGTGAGACAAGCGAGGATGGCGGCCACGGTGCCGATCGCCGACGGCACCGTGGCGGCCTGTCAGTCGCGGAGGAACTCCAGCACCTGCTGAACGAACAGCTCGTGGTACTGGAAGATCGCGCCGTGGCCCGCTTCCGGGTAGATGCTCAACGTGGCGTTGGGCAGCATCCGCGCGAGGTTGAACGAGCTGATCGTCGGCACCAGAATGTCGTTGTCGCCGTTGACGACCAGGACGGGTTTGTCCACATCGGCCAGCCCGGCGGGTGAGGTGCCCTGCTCCCATTTGGTGGCCGCGGTCAGCTGGGCACCGATCGTCTCGTCCGTCACGGGCGTGTCGCGGTCGTCGGTCCGCTCGTCCAGGCGAGCGAGAAAACCATCCGCGGCGGCCTGGCTGCGGGGCGTCGGCGAGAAGAAGAGATAGTGCTTGGGGTGCTTGCCTTCAGCGGCCGACTTCCCGAACGCGCTCTGCAGCCCGGCGCCCCAGCCGGCAGGCCCTTCGTCACCGGCGGGCGAGGTGCCGGCCAGGACGATCCGACGGACCAGATCGGGTCGCTGCTGGGCGACCGACTGGGCCACCATGCCACCCAGGGAAAAGCCCAGAAGATCGACGGTGTCCAGCCCGAGAGCCTCGAGGAAGGCCACCGTGTCGGCGGCCATCGCCTCGATGCTGTCGGGGGTGGTGCCGCCGGAGCCGCCGACGCCCCGGAGATCCACCGCGATGACGCGTCGCTCAGCCGCGAAGCCGTCGACCACGGCGGGGTCCCATTCGTCGAGCACCGCGGTGATGTGGTTCAGCAGCACCAGCGGCACGCCGGCGGTCGGACCCAGCTCGCGGTACGCGAACGGCGTTCCGCCGACGTCCACCGTCTCCCCCGGTGTTTGCACAAAACTCGCTGCCATGTCTTGCCTTTCTTGCGCGGTGATTCCGCGCCCGTCGAGGGGAATTCGCCTCTTGGCGCTCTTCGACAGCCTCGCCGGGATCGGCGGGGAGCCGCTTCCGTCGGAAGACCACCGCCGCGCAGCGCGACACTCCACGCCAGGCAGTCATTCCTCCGTGCCACGCTTCGTCCGCAGGTCGGCGCGGTCAGGACGAGCTGACGAAATCAGGTTTCGTGATGATCTACGCGCACACTGAACCGATTCGGGCGGCGATCGACGGAAATCCCCTTGCCCGTCACCGTGCAATCGGCGCGCCTGAGCATTTCACGTGCTCGGGGCCGGATCAATGAGCCACAGTCTCGCTGACAGTCATTCGACTTACGCGAACGGATTTCGTCATGCCGACACTGATGGGACAGCCGGGAGTGAGCTGGTGCTGGTGGGCCAGCCCGTGCCGACCGTTCTCGGGCGCCGCTCCGCTTCCATGATCTGCCGAAGAGTAACGAGGAGCACCATGTCACAGATCGTCCTTGTTACCGGGGCTTCCAGTGACCTCGGAGCTGCCACCGCCAACGCGCTGGCCGGTTCAGGCCACACCGCGTACGCAGGGATCAGCCCGGCTGTCGTCCACCCGGCCGGCCGCCTCGCCGAGCCGAGCGGCCACGGCACGCGCCTGCGCCCCATTTCGCTGGACCTGGCCGACCAGCGCTCGGTCTCGACCGCGGTCGGCCACATCTTGGCGGAAGCCGGAAGGATCGACGCAGTGGTCCACGCCGTCGGCCCGGTGCCTCGCGGGCCGCTCGAATCCTTCACCCCTTACCAGCTGGCGCAGGTCTACGACGCGCATGTGCTGTCCACTCAGCGCGTCAACCGTTCCGTGCTGCCGCAGATGCGCGAGCGACAGGAAGGCCTGCTGGTGTGGGTGGTGCCGACGAACCACGAAGCCGAGGGCGTTCCCTACCTCGCGCTGCACTCCGAAGCGGTCACGATGATCGACCATCTCGCGGCGAGTTACGCCCGGGAGCTGACCGAATTCGGGGTCGAGACCACGATCGTCGTCCCCGGATTCCTGGTCCCCGAGACCGGCCCGCGCGTGCGCATCTTCCATCCGGACGACGCCGAGACGGTTCAAGCCTACGAGGGCCGATACCCGGGCCTGGTCCACCGGGTGGACTCGAAGCTGGCCGAGCACGCGCTCACGGGCGCGGAGGTCGCCCTCGCGGCCCAGGCCATCACTGCCGTCGTCGGCAGCCCCAAGGGCACCCGTCCACTGAGGACCGCTCCCGGCCGGCCCAGCGCCGCGTCCGGCCAGGGCGCCGTGTGGTAGGCGGTCGACCTGGCCGCGTCGACGAGCGGTTCGCCGACTCGCCGTTCATCAATGGAGCGGTGTCATTCCTCGAGCGCCGCGAGCGCGTCGCGAAGTGCAGCTCTGGAGGTGATCCCGAGCTTCGGAAAGATCTGGTACAGGTGTGCGCCGATGGTCCGGTGCGAAAGGTACAAGCGCTCCGCGATCTGTTTGTTGCTCAAGCCGGAAGCCGCGAGATCCGCAATCTCCCGCTCCTGGGGCGTGAGCACTTCCCCACTCGCCGTGGTTCTCGGCGCGCCCCATCCGGTGGCCCGGAGCTCCTTGGCGGCACGGTCCGCCCAGGGCCCGGCATCGAGCAGTGTGAAGGCGTCGTACGCCAGACGCAGCGGCTCTCGGGAGTCGGCGTTGGCCCGGGCGCGTCGCAGCCGTTCCCCATACGCCAGTTGCACACGGGCCAGATCGAACGGCCATCTTTCGACGCCCGGTCTCTCCAGCGCCTCCTCGAACAGGCGCACCGCCTCGTCGTCGTCGGTGGCGCACAGCGCCGCCGAACCGGCGGCGAGCAGGCTGAGCCGCGGGGACAGCGCACCGATGTCGGCCTCCCGCATGGCCCGTACGTGAGCTGCGGCCTCGCTGTGCCGGTCAGTCCGTACCGCGGCTTCGACGACGTCCAAGGCCACCCACATGGCGTGCGGCACGTGGGAGGCGAACGTACCCGCTGGGCCCAGGGCCGTCGCGTTCCGATAAGCGCGTTCGAAGTCACCGCGGCCGGATTCGGCGACGGTGCGGACGTGCCGGGCGTAGTGCAGTGCTGCCCCCACTCCCCGGGGTGTGGCCCAGCGAATGATCTGGTCGGTCAGGCGGTCGACCGCTTCGTCGTCGCCGCGGGCCGCGGCGACGACGGCTTGGCAGTACCAGAAGTACCAGGTGAAGAAGTGGTACCCGGAGTCCTGGCACACCTGGGTTCCCTCGTCGGCCAGTTCCAGGCATTCGTCCCACCTGCCGGTGAGGTAGTCGTCGAGGCACAGGTGCATCAGCGCGCCGACGTGCCGGCGCGGGGGACCGCCGTCGCGCCCTTGGAGAACGACTCGCCACGACGGCTCGCGGACATCTGCCAGGCGATCGGCGTAGAGCGCGCCGGTACCGGCGCGAACGATCCGGCCGGGGTCGGTTTCCTTCTGCAGGTCGCTGAGCACGGATTCCAGCTGGTCCAGAGCCCTGGCACCGGAACGGACCGGGTCGGAGAAGGTCTTGGCGGCCACCGACAGCAGGGCGGGTGGCTCCGGTCGCAGGCGTCGGAGCGTCGCGTACAACGGATCCCACAGCTCCGCACGGCCGCTGTAGAAGCAGAGGAGCAGCAGCAGGTGGAGCGCGTCGATGAGGGCGCCGTCCTGGGCGTCGTAGTGGTGCATGCCGGACTCGACGGCGCCGACGAGCAGCCGGTGGGCGGTGTCGATGTCCCCGTCGCCGTTGATGATCAGGAAGACAGCAGCCGCCGAGAAGTGGAGGGAACCCATCAGCTCCGGGTCGGCCAAGCGGGCGCCTTCGAGCAGCTCCGAGGCGTTGCGGAGCTGCCCGGTCGCGTCGGCGCCGACGTAGGCGGCCTCGGCGAGCCGGCGAGCGCGAGCCGAGCCGTGGGGACTCAGATCGGCGGCCCTCACCAGCGCCGCCACCGCACCGACGGCGTCTCCGCGGGCGGCGATGCGACGCGCCGCTTGTTCCAGCAGGACGGCCACCTGCTCGTCCGGCTCGACGGACGCTTCGCCGAGGTGCCAGGCCCGCCGCTCGGGGTGGCTCACCAGCACCTGGGCCAACGCTCGATGAGCCGCTCGGCGCTCGGCACTCGTGCAAGCGTCCACGACCGCCGAGCGGATCAAGGGGTGCCGGAAAACGAGGCGGCGCGTGCCCTCGTCGAAAGCCACCAGCCGATCCTGCTCGGCCGAGGCGAGGTCTTCGAGGTCGGATTCGTAGCCGGCCTGCCGCGCCGATGCCTGCAGGACCGCGAGGTTGCCCGTTCCCTCCAGCGTCGCGAGCAGCAACAGCCGCCGTGCGGCGAGTGAGAGGACAGACACCCGGGAGACGAACAGCGCCTGGAGCCGCTGGCTGAGCGGGAGCACTGCGGGAAGGTTCTCCAGGGCCACGCGCTGCTGCCCGCTCAGCGCCGTGGGCAACTCGAGCAGGGCCAGCGGGTTCCCCTCGGCCACCGACAGCAGTCGCTGACGCACTCGAGCGGCCAGCGTCGGGAATCGGCTGTTGAGCAGCAGCTGTGAGGACTCTCCGTCCAACGGCGGCACCTCGTACTCGGGCAGGCCACCGCGGTTGAAGAAGGTCTCACTTCCCGAGCGCATGGCGCCGAGGAAGGTGACGCGGGTGCCGTTGAGCCTGCGTGCGACGAAGCCCAGTACGGCGGCGCTGGCTCGATCGAGCCACGGCAGGTCGTCGACGATCAGGAGCAGCGGGCCGGCCTTGGCCACGTGCCGCAGGAGCATGAGGGTCGCGTTGGACACGACGAGCCGTTCCGGCGGTGCTCCGCTCCCGAAGCCCAGGGCGACTTGCAGCGCATCGGTATGCGGCTTCTCGAGTTCCCCGAACGCCTCGTAGAGGGGGAACAGGACCTGGTTCAGCCCCGAATAGCTCACGTCGGCCTCGAACTCGACCCCCGCGGCACGCAGGACCCGCGAGCCGCTCGCGACCGCCGCTTCCGCCACGGCATTGAGCAGTACGGTCTTCCCCACCCCCGCCGCCCCCGACAACAGGAGCGCTCCACCACGATCTGTGGCGTCGAGGAAGCCGCGGATGCGCTCGAGCGCCACGCCGCGTCCCACGAGGAAATCGACACCGCTGTGTTCGAAGAGACCGTTGTCGCCCACTGGATCACGCTCCCCCGCCCACGCGGGCCGCCGAGACTTCCCGGCCTGGTGCGCGACCTGGCGGATCGGACTGTCCACAAGCGATTCCCCGGTATTCACTTCTGGCTGTCAACGTACGAATCCTTCACCCTGGCCACGCGGAGTGCTGACGTCAGTTATCGTGCACTCCTGGCGTTAAAGCACTCGTTCCACGTTTGGGCTTTCAGTAATTTTGGACGATGCTCCACAGCATCGCGTGAAATTTCGCGTGGTCACGGGTGGGAATCGAGGACAGCCGATGCATGATCGCCGTATCGCGAGCGATGGCGACCTGCTCTTTCACCTCGATGCCTTTCGCGGTTGCCCGGGGAAGGCGCACGCGCCGGTCACGAGCGGAGAGTTCGCGGACGACGAGCCCGTCGCGCTCCATCCGGTCGAGAATCGACACCAACGTGGTCTTGTCGACACCGAGCTCCGTGGCGATCTCCAACTGCGTCCGCTCCGGGCCCTTGCTGATGAGTTCGAGAACGAGCCAGTCGCGCAGATCGTTCAACCCCGCATCGCGCGAGACCTCGTTGAACGCGTCGCCGAGCGCTGCGGCCGCCCGATGAGCCAGCCAGGTCAGGTCACCGCTCGCCGAAGTGGCGTCGGGTGGCGGCAACGCGCCACGGCGTTCGTTCTTCGGAGACACTGCCAGACGGTATCATCCGCAGCTGGATCGTCCAAGGTTGGATTAGATCGCGTGAAATGATCCGATGTCATATGATCCTGGCTCCTCTGTCGGCAGCGCTGGGGCCGCTCGTGCGGAACCACTCGCCCATTCAGCGTCGCAGCCTAGATGGAGGTTCGAACAAAAACATGGCTCAAGATCCGGAAGACTTTGCCGATTCTCCACAGCCGCCGGCTTACGGCGAGCACGATGCGCTCTCGGACGTGCTGCAGGCGATTCACCTGCAGGGCGGCGATGTGCGCCGCCGGTCGAACCCGCGTGAGCGGCACCCGGCCGGGGCCAGGTTGTTGCACATCGTCGAGGAGGGCGGGCTCAGCGTCGAGGTCGCGGGCGAAAACAGCGTGGAACTGGGCGCAGGGGACCTGGTGCTGCTCGTGCGGGGGGATGCCCACCTCGTCCGGGCGACGCCGCACGCGAGCTGGGTGACCGGGGAGTTCCTCGTCGAGACGGTGGTCGCCGCGCCGCTGCTCGGTGTTCTGCCGCCGGCGATCGTGATCCGTGGCGGCCCGGGATCCGCGGCGTGGCTCCCGCCGATCAAGGAGCTGCTCATGTCCGAGGTGACGCACCCGGCACCCGGCGCCCGCGTGATGGTGTCCCGAGCACTCGATTTGCTTTTCATCTGGTCGCTGCGGTCGTGGGCCTCATCCGGCGATGTGCGCCACGCCGGCTGGCTGACGGCAGCATTGGACCCGGTGCTCGCACCGGTCCTCACCGCGATCCACCGAGACCCCGGTCGTGACTGGCCCGTCGACGAGCTGGCGCGGCTCACGTCGCTGTCGCGTTCGGCGTTCGCGACGCGATTCGCCGAGTCGGTCGGGGAAACGCCCGGTTCGTACGTGTTGCGGTGCCGGCTGGGCCACGCGGCGCACCTGCTGCGCGGCACGGCCGTCCCGGTCGGCCGGATTGCGGCCCGCGTGGGCTACACCCGAAGCCGCCTTCAGCCGGGCCTTCTCTCGCGCCTATGGCAGTTCGCCACGGTCGTGGCGCGGCGGGACCGGTTCCGACTCCTCCGAACGAACGCCGGAATAACCCGGCCGGTACCGGACGACACCGCCGGGCCGACCGGCGGTGTCGTCCGGGTCACGTCACAGGGTGCCTGCGACGGCCCGTTCGATGAGGTTGACAACGATCCCCGGGTTGGTCACCTGTGCTGCGTGGGGAGTGTTGGCCTCGACGATGTGGGAGTGGGCGCGGGTGGCCATGAAGCGCTCGGCGGCCGGGGGAATCAAGTGGTCGTCGGTGGAGACGAGGGTCCACGATTGGATCTTCTTCCAGGCCGGCTCGCCGGTGAGGTTCTCGCCCAGGGCCGTCGAGGCGACGGGGTTCTGCGTAGCGGCGAGTTCCGCGGCGGTGGCCGTGGAGACGCGGTTGCTGAAGAACAGGTCCCGGTACTGAGCCGCCTTGGCGTACAGCTCGATCTCGGGCTTGCCGTCGGGGTTGGGGTAGGGGACGGGTACGGGGCTGAGGGCGGTGGGAGGCACCGCGGTGGGATCGGTGGTGATGTGGCTGCCCGGGAATTGCGCAGTCAGGGCCGTGATGTTTTCACCCATGTCCGGCTCGAAGGCCGAGATGTAGACCAGAGCCTTGACGTTGGGGTTGCCCGTGGCGGCACTGGTGATGACGGCTCCGCCGTAGGACTGCCCGACCAGGACGATCGGGCCCTGGATGGTCTGGAGGTAGGAAGCCAGCAGGGCGGAATCGCCGGAGAGGCTGCGCAGGGCCGTCGGCGGGGCGACGACCGGGTAGCCGGCCGCTTGCAGGGACCTGGTCACATCGCCCAAGCTCTGGGAGTTCGACCAGGCTCCGTCGACGAGGACGATCGTCGGCTTCGGAGCCTTGGCCGGGTGAGAGAGCGCGACAGGCGCGGCCTGGGGGGCCGGTGCGGCCGATGCCAGCGTGGTCACGCCGGCGACGAGGGCGATCCCGGTCGCGCCGAGGACGGCGGAGCGGAAAACACGACGTTTTCGCACGGTTTCTCCTTGTTCGAAAAGGTTGTCATTGCTGTCCGCAGACGTGTCTGCCCGCGGGGGTTCGTGGTGGTGGGTCCGGAGGCGACCACCCCGCGCCCGGAGCCGGCGTTGTGCCGAGGCGGGCGCAGGCGTCGCCGTCACACCCGGGCGGGGGCGTGCTCCTCGACCCAGTTCAGCGCGTAGTCGGCGACTTCCTGCCAGCCGTCCTGGCCGATGATGAAGTGCGAGCGCCCCGGGAATTCCTGGTACTCGGTGAGGGCCGCGGACTTGCCGGCGAGCCGCCAGTTGGCCTTGTTGACCTTGGGCGGCACGAGGTGGTCGGCCTCCCCCGCGATGAACAGGAGCGGGGCCTGGCGCTTGCGGAAATCGACCCGGGTCGCGGCGCGGGGATTGAAGTTGCCGAACGCCCCCTGGAAGAGCACGCGGGCCGAGCCAGGGACCGCATACCGCTCGTAGCGCGCAGCGGACTCGCTCTCGGTGAGCGTGTTGGTGAAGGCGTAGTGGAACTGCTCCGGCGTCAGCGAGACCGCTTTGTTTTTGTTGGCCGGGTTCCCGAGGACCGAGAAGGTCGACTTGAGGGTCGACAGCGGCAGCGGAAGGACGCCCTTGACGGCCGCCGAGTCGATCGCGACACCGACCCTGCCCAGCCCGCGGTCGAGCAGCATCTGGACGATGGTGCCGCCGAACGAGTGGCCCACGATGATCGGCGGTCGATCCAGCGCGCGGATGATGTTCTCGTAGTGGTCGACCACCTCGCGAAGGCCGACTCCCGCGATCCCTGTGGGGTCACGCCGAAGCTCCTCCACCTCGCGGTCGAGCCCCGGCCAGGCCGGGGCGAGCACGCGGTATCCCCGACCCTCGTAATGGTGTTTCCACCCTCCCAGCTGCGCGAATTCACCCACAGGCCGTGAACCAGCACGATCGTCTCGGCCTCGTTGGCGGAGAAATCATTCATGCGGACCTTCCCTTGGACTAGGACGCTCTGTTCACCGGAGCAGGCCTGACCGGCGCTCCCCGAAAGCCGCCTCGGTGCGGGTCGCGCACACGTCCCGCGGCGGGGCCCCCAGGATCCAGCGCGGCTCTGCCCGCCCGCTTCCGTCGGATGGCCACAAGGATTCGGTGCCGTCGCGTCGTTTCGGGCAGTCGTTCGACAGGTTTCGGTGTCTCCGCAGCTCGGCCGCGCGTGGCGGCGCGTGCCCGCCCCGCGCCGGTGCCGTGCCCGTTCCGCATCCGCCGGTCTTCGCGGCCGGCCGCGGTCGACCGGAGCCGCGGTCATCCGCACAGTCAGTTGACTTGAACCGGGCAAGGCGCAACGTTGACCCACCACCGCGCCGCAGCCGCACGGTCCGTTCGAACTGCGTGGCAACCCCGCCTGCGGCGGTCAGGAGTGGTGGAGGGCAGTCCGGCCGTCGCCTCCAGCAGGAGCCAGCAGGGGTCGTGAGTGGACAGTGGGCCGTGAACAGGAGCCGCGGACGCAGGCGGCAGTCGGATGACGATGACCCCGAAGGGCGCGGATTCGGTACCTTCCGGCGGAATGTCCTCGTTACCCCCGCATCGAGAGTGAGGATTCATGTCGAACGAGCCGGTCGTTCTGCTGCACGGCTTCTACCACGGAGCGTGGGCTTGGACGGAGGTGATCGCCGAACTGGCGGGGCGGGGCCGCACTGCGGTCGCGGTCGACATGGCGGCGCACGGTCTCCACACGACCTCTCCGGCGTCCGCCGGCCGACGTCCGTTCGCCTCGGTCGCCTACGCCACGGAGGCGTCGCCGGTCTCGGGCGTCGGGCTGGACGCCGTCGCCGACCTTCTGGTGGCGCAACTGGAAAGCGTCGGCAAGGGAAAGCCGGTCAGCACCCTTCCGGCCGGTCTCCAGCGGCTCTTCATCGCCCAGGCGGACACGGCGTTCCCCTCGAACCCCACGACGGTCTTCGAGCTGTCCACGGCGCATTCAGCGTTCGTGTCGGCGCCGGCCCGCGTCGCGGACATCATCGCGGACTGCACGGCTGCGACAGGTCAGCAGTGACCGGGTAACCACAGCCACGAACACGTGCCTGGGCGGCTCGGGCGGTCCGGAGCGGAGCCGGTCCGGACGGTGGTTTTCCTTGCTCGGCCGGGGATCCGGTGGCGGAGCGGCCGGGGATCCGGTGGCGGAGCGGCCGGTGCGTTGTGGGCGACCTGCGTGACGGGCTGCGCCGCGGCCCGCGAGGTGGCCGCGGCCGCGACGATCCGCGCGCGCATCGGCAGCTTGCCGGCCGTGTGAACCACCGAGACAGGATCCGGCCACGTCCTGCTCAACGCCGGCGTTCTTGGTCACCCGCGCAGAGAGGCCAACGCACTATTCCCGGCGGCTCCTGCGGCTGACGAGAGCGAGGAAACCGACCGTGATGGCGCCCGCGGCAGCGCAGAGCGTCTAAGGGCTGTCTCGCAACTGGTGTTGTGGCTGGTGGGGCTGACCTTCCGGTCGCGGTGTGCGGGCTGCGGCCGCGCGTAGATCTCGCCGAACCCCACGCGGCGACCTCCCGCGCGAGCGCCGGCGACACGTCGGCCAGCGAGGCACCGACTTGACAGGTCCACCGACGACAGCGGCGGCAGGTGCTCCCTTGACCCGGCCGGCCGCGGGGGTTCCTCGCGAATCGTGTCGTCGCGTGCACGGCGGTGGCGCGCAGCCGCGGGGTGCGGCGCGGGATGCCGCGCCGCGAAGCCGAATCGCGGTATCCGGAGCTGGCCGTGTTCGGGGTGGACGACGGGCGCGACGCGCGGCTGTGCGAGAACATGGCGCGCCCCGGGAAGGAGCTGGTCGTCGGGCTGGAGGTGGAGCGGCCGGGGGGATCGCGACGCCTTGATCAACGGAAACTCCACAGTGGACACGAACTCGCCGGGTGTCCGAGCAACTGGCCGATACGGCTGAGATCCTATAGAGCTACGCCGGTGATCCCGAAATCGGCGTGGTCAACGAACAGCCGATCCGACCGCCGGCACCGGCGACCAGGTTCGGCGAGGGCAGCGTCTCCGCCCCGAGCGCCCGCACACCCGCCTCCTCGACGCCGTCCCGCAGCGCTGTCCCCCGAACCGGCCGCGGCGACCCTGCGTCGTCGGGCATCGGTCGTTCCGGGGTCGCCGGGTGTCCGCCAGCGGAGGCGTCCACTGTAGACGCTCACTCGCACGAGGCACTCCCCCGGGCCTGTTCCCGTCGGCACTTCGACGAAGTGCGCGAATCGGTCCCAGCGACCCGGCCGATCCAGGACGCGGACCGGTCGCCGGCCCCGATGTCACGACAGCTCGCCCGCAGGGAGCGCCACAAGCGCCTTCGCGATGGCGTACACCACATCGAGCGGGGTGTGGCTGAGAGGATCACGCAGCGAACGCCCCGGTGTCCACCTCGTCGTTCGCCGGAACGCGGCGGCTCGGCCGGGATCGATCGCGCTGATCGCCCCCATCACGGCGCGATAGGCCTCGACGTCGTCGACGATGGTGGCCAGGTCGCTGTCCAGCCCGAGTTCCGCGCGGGTTCGGCGGCGCCGGGGGTGCCGCTCGGTCCAGGTGTGGGTGCCGCTGCCGACTTCGTGTTCCGCGCCGGAGGGCAACCGGACGAGGGCGCGGGTGTTGGCGGGCACCTCGATGTCGAACCGCACCAGCTCGCCGTCGCGGTGCCAGGCCGACGACGCGCGCCCGTACGGTGTCTCGTGCCAGGCCGACGCGTCGTCCAGGAAATCGAGCGGGATCGGCGCGACGCGGATGCGCCGGTACCCGGGCTCCTGCGGCGCCAAGCCGGCGACGACGCGATGCAGCCAATCCGCGACGGCGCCGAGCGCGTAGTGGTTGAAGGACGTCATCTGGCCCGGGTTGATCGAGCCGTCCTCCAGCATGGAGTCCCACCGCTCCCAGATGGTGGTGGCGCCCATCGTGACGGGATAGAGCCAGGACGGGCTCTCCGTTTGGGCGAGCAGGCGTGCCGCGGTGTCCACGTGGCCGGTCACGGTCAGCGCGTCGCAGATGATCGGGGTGCCCACGAACCCGGTCGCGATGTGATAGCCGTATGCCCGCACGAGGTGACGCAGCCGCTCCCCCATCGCGGCTTTCTGCTCGCCCTCGACGAGGCCGAAGGCGATCGCGACCGCGTAGGCCGTCGGCGCGTCGGACATCATGCGCCCCGCGGTCGTGACGTACGTGTTGCGGAACGCTTCGCCGATGCGTGCGGCCAGTTCTCCGTAGCGTTGGGCGTCCTCGGCATTGCCCAGCAGCGCGGCGGCCCTCGCGGTGAGCTCGGCGGACCGGAAATAGTAGGCGGTGGCAACCAGCCCGGGGTCCGTCTTGGCACGGCCGGGCTGGTCCGGTGGGGCGTCCGGGTCGAGCCAGTCACCGAACTGGACACCGCTCTCCCACAAAGGATTTCCTCCGGTGCGCGCGGTGACCGTGTCCACCCAGGACTTCATGGCGTCGAAGGAGTCGGACAGTGCACCGTCGTCACCGAAACGTTCACTGAGGACGGTCGGCACCACGGTGATCGCGTCACCCCACGCGGCGACCGGTTCCAGCTGCCCCGGCACCTGGGGGATCACCGCGGGAACCACCATCGGGACCACGCCGTCGGCCGCCTTCTGCTCCAGGCGCACGTCCTCCAGCCAGGACTGCAGGAACGCGTTGCAGTCGAAGAGGAACGACGCCGTCGGTGCGAAGACCTGGATGTCTCCAGTCCACCCGAGCCGCTCATCGCGCTGGGGGCAATCGGTCGGGATCGAGAGGAAGTTGCCGCGCATCCCCCACACGACATTCTCGTGGAGCCGGTTCAGCAGCGCGTGCGAGGTCGAGAACCCGCCGGTGCGCGGCATGTCCGTGTGGACCACCGCGGCTGAGATCGCAGACGGGGAGAACTCACCCGGCCAGTCGTGGATCTCGACGTACCGGAACCCGTGGAAGGTCCACTTCGGCTCCCAAGTCTCCTCGCCGTCGCCGCGCAGCGTGTACCGGTCGGTGGCGGCGGCGTTACGGAGTGGCCGCGTTCCGAGCTCACCGTGCTCGAGAACTTCGGCGTGGCGCAGGGTGATGGTGTGTCCCCGAGGGCCGGTGACGGCGATCCTCACCCAGCCGACGAGGTTTTGGCCGAAGTCGAGCACGGTGTTGCCGGCCGGCGTGGTGAGGACCTGCACGACCTCCCTGCGCTCGATCACGCGCACCGGCGGGCTCGTCCGGGGCTCCGGCCGCACATCCGGAACCTCGACCGGCACCACCGGGCTCCAGGTGTCGTACGCCCCGGGGCTCGCCCACTCCGGGTCGCTCAGCCGCGCGTCGTAGGTCTCGCCCTGGTAGATGCTCGCCGCCACAACGGGTCCGAACGACCACCGCCAATTCTCGTCGGTGATCACCGTGTCGGCAGTGCCGTCTTCGTACTCGATCACCAGCTGGGCCGCGACCGCCGGGTTGCCTTCGTAGAACCGCCGCGCGCGGTCGCGGAACCCGAACGCCTCGGTGTACCAGCCACCGGCCAGCTCGATCCCGACGGTGTTGGCCCCCTGCCGGAGGTGCGCGGTCACGTTGGTGACGTCGAACAGCAACCGCCGCTGGTAGCTCGTCCAGCCTGGTTTCAGCACCGCGTCGTCGACCGCGGCCCCGTTGAGGCGGACGTCGTAGGCTCCGAAGGCCGTTGTGTAGAGGAAAGCCCGCCGGACCGGACCACGTACCTCGAACCTCGTACGCAACAGCTGCGGTTCGTCCGAACCGGACCCGACGAACCGGGCACGCCACTCGGAGGCATCGAGAAACCCGGCCGTCACCTCGGTCGGCGCGCTCCAGGGCGACACCGACCCGTCGGTTCCCCGCACCCGCACCCGGACACCGGCGGTCTCGCGCGGCTGCAACGGCGCGAACGGCCACGCGAGAAGGACCGATTCGTCGCCCTCGATCGTCGCGACCGTGCGCGCGGTGCCGAGGGTGAGCTCGACCTCCGCGCTCGCCTGGACCCAGTTGTCCGTGCCGGCCACCGTCGTCCACGACAGCCGCGGGGACGCGGTCGCGACGAACGGTTCGGCAGACGAGCCGATCCGGGGAGCGTTGACTGTGACGAGAGCATCACTCGTCATCAAAGAGCCTCCTTGGCGGTGAGGGCGCTGGTTTTGGACGGCGAAGCCGGCGCTGGGCCGGAACCGGTGCGCAGCCGACGGATGATGAGCATTCCGACGAGGCCGGACACCAGCGAGAAGACGGCCAGCAGGTAGTACAGGCCGGCCGGGCTCCACGCGATCAGCGCGGGCGTGACGAGCGCGAAGGCCGCGGCGATGAATCGGGCGATCGCGATCGTGAAGCCCTGCACAGTCGCGCGGGCGTTGACCGGGAACGACTCTTGGGTCCAGATCTTGTAGAGGGCTTCGCCCACAAAGGGGAACGAGACGTTGTACAGCACCAACGCGGCGATCATCGCCGGCAGCACGACGCCGCCGGTGACGGCGATCAGCAGCTGGCAGGCGAGGAAGACCACCACGCCCGCCGCGAAGAACCGGCTGCGCCACTTCGTGTCCGCGATGCGGGTGAACACGATCGTGCCGACGAGGCCGACCAGCGTGGTGCCGAACGACAGCCCCGTCGCGACCGTCTGCGTCGTACCGCCGACGGTGACGAGGAAGTAGGTCTTGAACGACCCGAAGGTGTTGGCCACCAAGGTGAAGAACAGGTAGAACAGTGCGGTCAGCGCGATCAGCAGGAGCGAAGTCCGGTTGCGCAGCAAGGCTCCGAGCGGCAAGGCCGTGCCAGGATCCACGCCTGCCGCGGTGTACCGGACCTGCGCCTCCCGCTCGAGCCGGCGGAAGGGCCGGTAGAACGAGCGGAACACGAACGTGGCCACTGCCAGCACGGCGAGGATGCCGAAGATCAGGCTGATGCCGGGGACACCCAGGCCGGACACGGCGAAGCCCAGCAGGGTCGCGATCACGACACCGATCGTCCACATGACGTGGGTGAAGGCGACGAGACGGCCCTGCGTTCCTGCGGGAGCCCGCTCAGAGAGCACAGCGAGCGAGGTCGGCAGATCGGCGCCGGCCGCGATACCCAGCACGATCACGCCCGTCACGAGCACGGGTGCGCTGGGGGCCAGCGCCACGGTCACTGCCGCGGCCGCGTACAGCAGGATCGTCAGCGAGAACATCCGGCCGCGACCCACGAGATCGGCCAGGCGCCCACCGGCCAGTGAGCCGACGGCGATGAACAACGTCAACGCCGAGCCGAGCACGCCGACGGTCCACACATCGAGCTCGAACGCCTTCTTCCACAGCGCCAGGCCCAGGCCCACCGAGATGATCGCCCCGGAGTCCAGGAGCGACGCCATTCCCGCGGCGACCGCGAGCATCCAGTGTCTGTTTTGCAGCACGGCGGTTCCCGCGGCGGTGTTCTCGGCCATGAGGTCTCCTTCTTCGTCGAAGCAGCACGCCGGTGGTAATACGTTTTACCTCGACGCGGGAGGCATCACACCACATGAGCTCTGGGTATCGTCAAGGTTGGGATGCGTGAGAAGGTAAAACGATTCAATAACGCCGGGCCGTCCGCAGGCGGACGTCACTGCGCGACGGTGGACGCCCGCACGACCAGCTCAGGGGAGAACTCGATCTGCGGCCTGGGCAGACCGCCGGACGCGTTGCCGGCGGAGTTCAGCGCGTCGATCTCGGAGAAGAGCAAATCCGCCGCGGCGGCCCCCAACTCCGCTTGCGGAGTGCTGATCGTGGTCAGCGGCACAATCGTGGACCGGGCGAACTCGATGTCGTCATACCCGACCACGGCGATGTCGGCAGGCACGCGGACGACCTTCGCCGCCACGAAGGCCTGCACGACGCCGATGGCCAGCAGGTCGTTGGCGCAGAACAACGCGTCGGGGCGTTCCGTGGCCGGGCGTCTCACGAGCGCCTCCGCACAGGCGATCCCGGCTTCGACCGAGCGCTCCGGCACCGGGATCACCTCAAGCGTGACGCCGGGCGCCCCATGGACGGCGGACAGCGCACCGTTGAGCCGGTCGGCGACCTGCTTGAGCTCGAGTGACGAGGAGACGAAGCCGATGCGTTTGCGTCCCTGCTCGATCAGGTGCGCGGCGGCCAGCCTGCCGCCGGCCACGTGGTCGATCGACACCGACGCCTGAGCGGGGGATTCTGCTCTGCGCGCGCTGAGCACGCTCGCGATGCCGATGGCGCGCATGCGGGCCAGCTCGGCCTCCACATTGCCCACGGGGGCGATGATCACGCCACTCACCTGCTGCTTCGCGAACAGCTGCAGGTAGCTGCGTTCGCGCTGCTCGGACCCGGTGTCGTTCGCCATCAGCATGTACATGCCCTCGGCCGACACCCGCTGCTCGATGGCGGCGGCGATCTCCGGGGTGGTGGCGCCGGCCAGCTCAAACGCGATGTAACCGATGACCGGGCTGACGCCGGTCCGCAGAGTGCGCGCGGCGTCATTGGGCACGAAGCCGAGCGTGTCGACCGCCTGCCGGATCCGCTGGCGCGTGCCCTCGGAGAGCTTCCGCGGCCGGTGGAAGTAGTTCGAGACCGAGGCCGGGGACACTCTTGCCAGCTCCGCAACGTCACGAATGGTGATCCTGTTCAGCCGACTGTTCCTCTCCCCGCACGAGCTTCAAGTCCATGTTAGTGCAGGTGCGGGTGATGCCGGCTCGCCCCGCACCACGTCGGCCGGACCGCGCGTGCGTCCGGATCCGGACAAATCCTTGCTCCTTCATCCGGAGGGTCCTCAAGATTTCCCTGTCCGCCCTCGCCAGGGCGCGGCTCGTTCGCACCGTCCCCACCGATCCCTCTGCTCAACGGGGAGAAAGAGGCAGTCGAATTGAAACGATTCACCCGATTCAGAACCTCGTCACTTTGCCGATGGGCCGCCGTCGGAGTCCTCGCCGCCGTCACCCCCGCGCTCGTCGCCACCCCTGGTCAGGCGTATGCGATCGGCTTCCACGCTGCCGGCGCGCCGGGCCTGGACACCTCCGCCTGGAAGTCGTACGTGCTCGGCCCGTCAACGCCTGACGTCCACCCGGTCGGAGCCGAAGGCCGCGGTGATGTCGCCCACCCGCAGTCCCTGCTGAAGTCGCACGGCCCCGCGACGACGCTCACGACCAAGGCGGGCGGCGCGCCGGCGTCGATTCTGCTCGACTTCGGCAAGGAGGTCGGCGGGACGCCGTACCTCGATCTCACGAAGGTCACCGGCTCCCCCACCCTGACCCTGGTCACTTCCGAGGCGCGGCAGTACATCCGCACGCCCGCCGCGACGACCGTGTCCGCCGCGGCGGCCGGCGGGGCCACCCAGGTCACCCTGGCGTCGGCGGCGAACCTCGAGGTCGGCAACACGATCACCTTCACCGCGGCCGGCGGCAAGCCCGTCACCCGCATGATCACGGCCTTCGACAGCACGGCCCGGACCGTGACCGTCACACCCGCGCTGCCGACGGATCTGGTCGCGGGCACCACCGTCTCCACGTCACCGGGGGCGCCGAGCTCCGACGAGTCCCGCGGCCTCGCCGGCGTCGGCGGTCCGGACACCTTCCAGCCCACCGGGGCAGGACGAGTCACGGGCGGTTTCCACGGTGGCTTCAGGTTCGCCCTGCTCACCGTCTCCTCCCCCGGCAGCGTCAGCCTCTCCTCCCTCGGCGTGAACTTCCAGGCGTTCCGCGCCACGCCCGCCGATTACCAGGGTTGGTTCCTCTCGAGCGACGACCAGCTGAACCGGATGTGGTACTCCGGCGCGTACACGTTGCAGATGAACATGAAGGCGCCGGGCCTGAACAGCCTGCCCGACGCTCGCATCTACGACGGCGCCAAGCGCGACCGCAGCGTGTGGACCGGTGACCTGCTCGTCCAGATCCCCACCCTGCTGACGAGCCTCGGCAGTGCCGGGGAGCCGTACGTGAAATCGTCGCTCGACACGCTGCTGGCCACCCAGCGCGCGGACGGTGCGTTCCCCGGCTCACCGGACTTCTCGAAGCGCACCTCGCCCGCGGGTTCGCCCCTGTTCTACTCGAACAACTACTCCGGCTACGGGGCTCGCGCGTTCATCGACTACTTCCGCTACACCGGGGACAAGGCCTACATCGCCGCGGCGCTTCCCGCGCTGCGCAAGGAACTCGCCTACAACGACACGTTCCGCACGGCCGACAACCTCGTGGTCTCCAACGATCGCGACTACTGGCAGGCGAGCCAGACCGGCGAGGTCACCAAGTACAGCATCGACTACTACATCCTCTTGAAGGACATGGCGTGGCTCGAGCGCTCCGTCGGATCCGCCGCCCTCGCCGACGCCGATGACGCGAAGGCGGACGCCATCAAGACCGCGGTCATGACCAAGCTGTGGAACCCCACGCTGGGCGCGTACGGCCAGAGCAGCAGCAAGCCTGACATGCTCGTCGAAGACGCCAACGCGCTGGCGCTGCAGTACGGCTTCGTGCCTGCGGGCAAGGAAGCCGGCGTCCTCACTGCCATGAAGACACTGTGGACTCCGTACGGCGCCATCATGGGCCCGGGGCTGCAGGACCCGACCGGGCACACCATCGAGCCCTTCGCCAACGGGATGGAGACGGCCGGCCGGTTCGCCACCGGCGACACCGCCGGCGCGCTGGACCTCATGCGGCGCACGTGGGGGCCGATGATCGACAAGAACAACCCCCTCTACACCGGCGCGTTCTGGGAGTTCAAGAACAGCACCGGTGGCGTCAACCGCGCGACGGCCAGTCTGGCGCACGGGTGGGCCGCGTCGCCGTCCGTGCAGCTGACCGAACAGCTCCTCGGCGTGACCGCCGTGGGCGCCGGCTACCAGTCGTGGAGTATCGCTCCGCGCCCTGGGACCGTCCGCTGGGCGAGCGGTGCCGTGCCGACCGCCTACGGAACCATCAAGACCGAGTGGACCTCCGACCCGAAGTCCGGCCGGTTCACGCTCACCGCGCAGACCCCCGCGCACACCACCGGCACCATCACGGTTCCGGTCGGCCGTAATTCGGTGATCACCGTCAACGGCCGCGCTGCGAAGGACTTCGACTCCCGGGCGAAGACGTCCGGCGGCTCCGTCGTCCTCACCGTCCCCGGTGGCACATACCAGATCACGGTGACACAGCGCTGATCAATCCTTTTTGATCCGAGCGGGCCGTTGTGGAGTGCGATCTCCGCAACGGCCCGCTCCACGCCGCAACCACTGCACCAATGGAGGTGTGAAGTGTTCGCAAAACCACCGAAGAGAACATCGTCGTTGCTGACCGTCTGCGTGTCGGCTGTGACCGCTGCCGCGCTGGTGGCTCTCGCGCCCACCGGGACCGCCCAGTCGGATCTGCGCAGTGCCGCACAGGCGGCCACTGAGCTCACGCAAGGAACCGACGGGCTGCAGCCGCTGGCGGGTGGGCTCTCCCCCGCGCAGTTTGCTCACCCGGACACGCGGTTCAAGCCGGCGATGCGCTGGTGGTGGCAGAAGCCGCTCGACGACACCGAGGCCCTGCGCGAGTTGCAGGTGATTGCCGACGCTGGGTTCGGCGAAGTCGAGATCGCGTTCTCCTCAGGCGCTTGGGCCACCGACGAACAGCGCACGATCCTGGGCCACGTGGTGGACAAGGCCGCGCAGCTCGGCATCAAGGTGTCGATGACGATGGGCGCCGCTTGGCCGGTGCAGACGCCCGGCACCGGGGTGAGCAGTGGGTTCGCGTCGCAGGAGCTGCAGTACGGCCGGGTTCACGTCACGGGTGGCCAGAGCTTCTCGGGGCCGGTGCCTCCCGCGATCGACGCCGCCCAGCAGACCCAGGCCGCGAAGCTGGTCGCGGTCACCGCGGCGCGCGTCGTGTCCGCCGGACCCGACGTGACGACGCCCGGGCAGCCGCCGGCCAAGTCGACGGTGCTGGACCCCCAGTCCCTGACCGACCTCACCGCGCAGGTGAAAGACGGCGCCCTCGCGTGGAAAGCGCCCTCCGCGGGCGGCGACTGGGAGCTGTTCGCATTCTGGTCACGGGAGAACAAGGGCAACTACACGAACCCCTTCGACGCCGACGCGTCCCGCAAAGCGACTCAGGACCTCGACCAGATCCAGATCGGCAAGGACAACGCGCCGAAGCTGAAGAAGGCCGGCGCCGACCTGTTCGAAGACTCGCTCGAACTGCACGCCACGTCCATCTTCTGGACCCCGAAGATGGAGAGCGAGTTCCGCGGCCGGCGCGGCTACGACATGGCCAAGTACCTGCCGCTGATGTTCGTGCAGGGCGAGTCGGACTTCCCCGTCCCGCCCAAGGAACCCACCCCGGACTTCTCGCTCACCGACGGCTCGGCGAGCAAGGTCCGCCACGACTACTACGAGACGCTCACCGACCTGTACATCGCCGACCACCTCAAGGTGTTCCAGGACTGGGCGAAGCAGTACGGCATGCAGTACAAGGCCCAGGCCGCGTACCTGCAGGACCTCGAACCGATCCGCAGCTTCCGCTCGCTGCAGAACTTCGGCGCGAGGTCCGAGACGGAGTCGCTTGACGCCGGCGAGAACCTGCCAATCTCGCCCGACGACCCGGCCTGGCGCAATTCGCTCGCCTTCCAGCAGACGATCGCGTCCGGCGTGCACCAGGGCGGCGGTGACCTGCTGAGCGTGGAGCTCGGGGCGTTCTTCAAGCCGGCGTACAGCATGAATCTCGACGACTACCGCGACCTGATGGGCAAGGAGTGGGCGGCGGGGGTGTCACAGCCGTTCATCCACGGCTTCGCCCTCCAGACGCCCGACGCCGCCTGGCCCGGCACGACGCGGTTCAACGAGTCGGTCACCGACAGCTGGAACGACAAGAACTTCCCGCAGTGGTCGAGCTGGTCGACGTTGAACAGCTACTTCGCGCGCGGCACCAGCGTCCTCGAGACCGGCACCGCGAAGACCGACGTAGCGGTCTACAGCGATTCCTTCCTGTCGCCGCGCGGCCACCAGTCGCCGTTCGACGCCGCGCGGCTCGAGGAGCAGGGCTACTCCGTCGAGTACCTCGACCCGCAGGGCCTGGCCCAGGACTCCCGGCCGGACCACGGTGAACTGTTCGGCGGTACCAGCGGCTACCGAGCGCTGGTGATCGACCAGCGGTCGATCACCAGCGACGCCTCGGCCGCCGTGCTGCGGGCCGCGAAGGCCGGTGTTCGCGTCGTGTTCGTGGGCTCGCTCCCCGACCACGACACCACGTACGCCAGCGGCGCCATGGGCGATGCGGACGTCAGGAACAACGTGGCGGCGACGCTGCGGCTGCCTTCGGCGACGAAGGTGGCGACGCAGAACGACGCCGCCGGCGCGCTGAAGAGGCTCAGCCTCGTTCCGCGGGTCGCGTCGGGCGGCACCCAGATCCTCTCCCAGTGGCGTGAGGTCAAGGGTGGCGCGTACGTCTATTTCTACAACCCCTCCGACCACCCGGTCACCTTCACCCCGTCGTTCGGTGTCCAGGGTGTGCCCGCTGAGATGAACCTCTGGGACGGCTCGATTTCGCCGATCGCCCAGTACGCCACCGGCAACGGACGCACCAGCGTTCCGGTGACCCTGCAGAGCGGCCAAGCCGAGGTCATGGCGATCAACACGAACGCCAAGCCGGCCGTCCACGTCACCGGCAGTCTGCCCGAAGACGGGTCCTTCCTGGTGAGCAACGGAAAGATCGTGTTCCGGGCGACCGACTCCGGTGGGCAGACGTTCCAGCTTTCCAACGGCCGCAAGACCGACGTCAACGCCGTGGTGCGCACGGACGACGACAAGCCGCTGTCCGGGATTCCGTCCAGCCGGCCCTCCACCATCGACCAGTGGAGCACGTGGGGGCTGACCGTGAAGACGGTGACGCCGACCGGCAGCGCGACGGTCTCGATTCCCAACGGGCTGGGTGATTCGCAGTTCCAGCAGTTCCGGCTCAAGGACTGGCGCGACATCACGCAGCTGAACGGCGAGTCCGGCGTGGGCACGTACAGCGCGAACACCACGCTGCCCGACGGCTGGCACGCCAACCCGGCCGAAGGCGTGCAACTGAACCTCGGTCACGTCGACGGCACCGCCGACATCACGGTCAACGGTCAGACGTACGAGGACTTCGAACTGGTCATCTCCGACAACGCGTCGGCCGACGGCACCGAAGAGATCTGCCGCCAGTACGCCCAGAAAGACT
>NZ_JBFAAJ010000051.1:0-27157 GCF_040639695.1 Amycolatopsis sp. NPDC023774 | reverse complement strand
TCGCGCGCCGCTGTTGGCCGCCTCCCCCGCCGGGGCCTATCCCCCCCCGCCGGGGGGGGGGGGGGGGGCCCGCCGGGGGGCGGCCCACCACCCCGAACGCCGAAGGGGGCCTCCTCGACAGTCGAGGAGGCCCCCTTCGGTGCGTCAGGACGACGTCAGTGCTTCGGGTCCGGCCCGGCCTGGTCGCTCAGCATGCGCAGGGCGTTGACGAGGCCGCCGACCAGGTCACCCTCCTTGAACGACGCGACCATGCTCGCCACGGCCAGGTTTGCGCCGCGGTCGGGCAGGCGGACGTGCGAGCGCTCGCCGATCACGATCTCGATCGCGCGCTGCGCGGGCGAGACCGCGACAACCACGGCGTTGGCCGGGTCCTCGGTCGAGGCCAGCAGCTTCTCGGCCCCGGCGCGGGTGTCCTCGCCGAGGTCGCCGAGGTACACGCTGAAGGCGACGCCGGTTTCGCGCGTCGCGAAGGTCAGTGCCTCGTCCAGGCGGGCGAGCTGCTGAACCGAAAATGGGCTGGTCGGCTCGGCCGGCTCGTACATCTTGGCCGCGGAACGGCGGCCGCTGTTGGTGATCACCTCACCAAAGGGCAGGTCTTTCTCGGCGACGTCCACGGCCGAGGCCGAGTGCGCGAGTTCACCACTTGCCACGTGCGCCTCCGGCAGCGGTCAGGGTGCCCGAGGGCTCCACAGAGTCCGGATCGACGGCGTGGTGACCCGCACCGACACCCTCCGGGTTGGCGGTCCACCACATCGCGGGGTACTCCCACGGCTGTCCCGGCCGGTACCGCGGCGTCCCCGAGAACTTCTTCCGCAGGGTGGCCGCACCGACCACCAAGTAGATGGCCAGGGGGATGACCGCGTAGACCAGGATCGTCTCGACAACGTTCACGCCGGTGAGCGTATCGGATGGCCCTGGTGGCCACCGCACGGCGCCGCGCCGGGACGCGACCGCTCGTCGTGCGGGAGCGCCCGTCCGCCGCTTGGCTCGCACGCGCTGGAACGTTGGGGCGAAGCCGGGCGGGCCGAAAGGTTGCAACTCAACGTACAGGCGGCCGTACCGGTCGCCCCTGTCTTGTCGGCGCACTGAAATGCTCGTAGCTTTTTCACCTGTACGGGCCTTGCGGTCCGCTCCTCAGCCCCAGCAGGTCACGCACCGGTCCCAGGAGGCCACGTCATGCAGAACGTCCAGCCCCCCGCTCAGGCGATCACCGATCCCATTTCGTCACCCAGCGAGACCGAATTCCTGACCGGAACGCGTGTGACGTCCGGCACAAGGGTTACCCGCGGTACCCGGGTCACTCGCGGTACCCGCGTCACCGGGGGCACGCGGGTCACGCGGGGCACTCGAGTCACCCGCGGCACGCGCGTCACCAACGGCACCCGCGTGACGGCCGGCACCCGAGTAACGAGTGGCACCCACGTGACCCGCGGCACGCGCGTCACCAACGGCACGCGAGTCACGTGCGGCACCCGAGTCACCCGGGGCACCCGGGTGACTTCGCAGGCCGACTTCGCGCTGGCCGCCTGAGAAAAGCAGGACGCGCGCACCCGGCGTAGGGGCGCGCGTGAAGGTGGAACCACCGCGCGGGAACACGCGCGGACAGGGCTCAACGACTCATCGGCTCGCCCCGGCCGCCGCACAGGCAGCCGGGGCGCCGACGTGTCAGAGCCTTTCCCACGGGCCCGTCAGACAGTCCGTCAGGCCGCGGAACCCAGGTACGGCCGCCACAGCGGGTCGGCCTCCTTGGAGTGCGCCAGCAGGCGCCAGTGCGGGCCGTGCGGCGCCCGCGGCACCACGCGCAGGCGCCAGCCCAGCTCCGAGAGGAGCTTGTCGGCTTTGCGGTGGTTGCACTTGGCGCAGCAGGCCACGCAGTTGGTCCAGCTGTGGGGTCCGCCGCGGCTGCGCGGCAGGACGTGGTCGATCGTCTCGGCCCGGCCGCCGCAGTAGGCGCAGCGGTACCGGTCGCGGTGCATGAGCCCGGCCCGGGTCAGCGGCACCTTCGCGCGGTACGGCACGCGCACGTACGTGCTCAGCCGGATCACGGACGGGACGGGCAGCGACACGGTCGCGGCGTGCAGCTCCACACCGCCCGGGTCACCGTGGACAACTTCCGCCTTGCCGCACATCACGAGCACCACCGCGCGCCGCATGGGCAACGCGGTGAGGGGCTCGAAGGTGGCGTTCAGCAGCAATACGCGACGGCGGCCCCAGGACGGGGTCGCCGGGTCCCGGCCTCTACGCTGTCCGGGCGGACGGGAAATTCCCCCTGGTCGGGTCCCCGGCCCGGCCGGGTTCGTTCCGCCGGGTGCGGAACCTCCCGGGCAGGCGCGCAGGACCGTCTCCGGCGACTGCTCGGCCATGGCTTGGCCGGCGCCGCCGAGGGGGACGGGTTGTCGGTCTGGCACTCGACCACCTCCACCGGTGCAGGCATAGTCGACCACACATCAGCCCCAAAGTGCACGTGTGTTACGTGACGTGTCACGTGCCCGCGACCCAACATCCACTTGCCGTTGGGTGAACCGAAGCGACGGAAGGACTGTTCCACCCCGTGAACGCCGTGCTCAGCGCCCCGCCAGCGTGCATCTCCGACCCCAGCACGTGGTGCTCGCAGGTCTTTTCGATCACGCACAACGAGTGGCTCGCCGGTTCGGCGGGCTGGCTCGTGACCAAGCCGCTGCGGATCATCCTGATCCTCGTTCTCGCGTTCGTGGTGCGGTATCTCACACGCCGGCTCATCGACCGCGTGACCACGCTGCCGCGCGCCGGCAACGGCAAGCTGCCCGCCCTGTTGAGACCGCTGCGCGAGCGCGCCCCCGACGTGCTCGGCCCGGCGGTGGTGGAGCGGCGCCGGCAGCGCGCCGCGACGATCGGCTCGGTGCTGAAGTCGATGTCCACGTTCCTCATCTACGGCCTGGCGTTCATCCTCGTGCTGGGTGAGCTGGGCATCAACCTGGCGCCGATCATCGCGTCGGCGGGCATCGTCGGCGTCGCCCTCGGGTTCGGCGCGCAGAACCTCGTGCGCGACTTCCTGTCCGGGATCTTCATGATGATCGAGGACCAGTACGGCGTGGGCGACGTCGTGGACATCGGCGCGGCGACCGGCACCGTCGAGGCCGTGGGCCTGCGCATCACCACGCTGCGCGACCTCGGCGGCACCGTCTGGTACGTGCGCAACGGCGAGGTGCTGCGCGTCGGCAACTCCAGCCAGGGCTTCGCCGTAGCCGTGGTCGACGTACCGCTGGGCTACTCCGCCGACGTCGACCTCGCCACTACCGTGCTCACCAACGCGGCCACGAAGGCGTCCGAGAGCGAGGCGCTCGCCGCCAACGTGATGGAGCCGCCGGAGATGTTGGGCGTGGAGAAGGTCACGCCGGAGGGCATCCAGCTGCGGCTGACGGTGAAGGTGCGGCCCGGCAAGCAGTGGGCCGTGCAGCGGGCGCTGCGCGCGCACCTGCTCGCCGCGCTGGAGCAGGCGGGCTTCGAGCCGCCCCTCGGCCGGTACCTGTCCGCACCGGGCGCCGACAAGTAGCCGCGGTAAGGGCAAGATGGAGGGGTGTCGACTGTGAGTGGCTCCGAACCCGCGAACCTGTACGAGGCCGTGGGCGGTGAACCGACGTTCCGGCGCATCGTCGCGCGCTTCTACCAGGAAGTGGCGACCGACGAGATCCTGCGCCCGCTGTACCCGGAGGAGGACCTCGGCCCGGCCGAGGAACGCTTCCGGCTGTTCCTCATCCAGTACTGGGGCGGCCCGCACACCTACTCCGACCGCCGGGGCCACCCGCGGCTGCGGATGCGCCACGCGCCGTTCAAGATCGGCCCGATCGAGCGCGACGCGTGGCTGCGCGCGATCCGCGTGGCGGTCGACGAGGAGAACCTGCCCGAGCCGTACCGCGAGCAGCTGTGGGCCTACCTCGAGATGGCGGCCCACAGCATGATGAACAGCTTCGTCTGATGAGACCCCCGGTGGCGGGGCGCCACCGGTCCCCGGAGGACCGGCCCCGCCCGGCGTGGTGGTCCGACGCCGTCTTCTACCAGGTCTACGTGCGCTCGTTCGCCGACTCCGACGGCGACGGGGTCGGCGACCTCGAAGGCGTCCGCAGCCGGCTGGGGTACCTTGAGCTGCTCGGCGTCGACGCGCTGTGGCTCACGCCGTTCTACCGCTCCCCCATGGCCGACCACGGCTACGACGTGTCCGACCCGCGTGACGTGGACCCGATGTTCGGCACGCTCGGCGACTTCGACGTGCTGCTCACCGAGGCGCACAAGCGCGGCATCAAGGTGACCGTGGACATCGTCCCGAACCACACCAGCAACCAGCACTCGTGGTTCAAGTCCGCGATGGCCGCCGCGCCCGGCAGCCCCGAACGCGACCGCTACGTCTTCCGCGACGGCCGCGGCACCGACGGCTCGGAACCGCCCAACAACTGGGTTTCCGTGTTCGGCGGGTCCGCCTGGACGCGCGTGCCCGACGGGCAGTGGTACCTCCACCTGTTCGCCCCGCAGCAGCCGGATCTCAACTACGCCAACGCCGACGTGCGCTACGACCTCGAGCGCACGCTGCGGTTCTGGCTCGACCGCGGTGTCGACGGGTTCCGCATCGACGTGGCCCACGGCATGGCGAAGCCGCCCGGCCTGCCCGACATGGACCCGCGCGCGGCCGGGTTCGGCGGCGGCGAGCACTACGACCCGCGCTTCGACGACGACGGCGCGCACGAGGTCCACCAGATGATCCGCAAGGTGCTCGACGAGTACCCGGACACGATGGCCGTCGGCGAGATCTGGGTGCACGACGAAGAACGCCTCGCGCGCTACCTGCGGCCCGACGAGCTGCACCTGGCGTTCAACTTCCGCCTGGTGCTCACGCACTTCGACGCCGACGCGATGCGCACGTCGATCGAGCGGTCGCTGGCCGTGCCGCGCGCGGCCGGCGCGCCCGCCACGTGGACGCTGTCCAACCACGACGTGTGGCGCACCGTGAGCCGCTTCGGCGGCGGCACGGCCGGGCTTCGGCGCGCGCGGGCCATGGCGCTCGTGGAGCTGGCCCTGCCGGGTGCGGTCTACCTGTACAACGGCGAAGAGCTCGGCCTGCCGAACGGCGAGATCCCGCCCGAGGCGATGGCCGACCCGCGAGCGCGCAGCCAGGGCCCGCAGTTCAGCCGGGATCCCGAGCGCGTGCCGATGCCATGGGAGGGTTCGCTGCCGCCGTTCGGCTTTTCGCGCAACCCGCGGACGTGGCTGCCGATGCCGGCCGAATGGGCGGAACTGACGGCGGAACGCCAGCTGGAAGACGTGTCGTCCACGCTCTCGCTGTACCGGCGGGCGGTCGAGCTGCGCAAGACCCACGCCGCGTTCCGGGTCGGTGACGAGCTGGAGTGGTACGGCGCGCCCGCCGGCTGCTTCGCGTTCCGTCGCGGCGGAAGGGGCGGCCTGATCTGCGCGCTGAACACGTCGGCGAGCTCGATCGCCCTGCCGCCCGGCGAGCTGCTGGTGTCCAGCAGCCCGCTCGTGGACGGCAGGCTGCCGCCGGACTCGGCGGCGTGGCTGGTCTGAGCGTGGTGAAGCGGGAAGGCTAGCCGCGGGCCCCGGCCTCGAGGCCCAGCATGGCCAGCAGGCCACGCAGGTCGTCCACGTCGCGGGCACGGCCGGCGACGGTCCGGGCCGCCTGGTTGCGCTGGTGGCGCAGGCCCAGCTCCGCGGAGACGCGGGCTCGGGCGAACTCACTGGTGTCGGGGGACAGCGGACGACGTTCCGAGCGCATCTGGCTCCTCTGTGAAATGCAGTCGTCGAGATTCAGGTGGGACGACGGCCGGCCGAGCAGCCGGCTCAGGCCTCGCGGTCGGCCGAAGACGACGCCGGCTCTGCTGCCGGCGCGCGGGAAGAACTCTCTCGACGTAACCGACGTTACACGACGTGCACCCGCGTGCACAATGAAGCACTGGTCAGTACCGGCGCCGGTCCACCTTCGGTCCACAAGGGACAGACAGTGCGAACGGGCCTCCGGCCACCGTGGCCCCACCTGATCAGTGGGCTGGTGCGACCGCGTCCGGCATGGTTAACTGACCGCGGTCATATTTTGTGTTCGTGCGGTGGGTACTCCCCGCAGCCACGCTCGCAAGATGCGCGGGCGTAGTGGTTCTCCGTCACCGGAAGATCAAACCGTCGGTCTTCGACCCGGGTGCCGAAGTGGTACCTCGATCGTTTTCAGTGGTGGAGACATTTATGACGCAAGGCACCGTGAAGTGGTTCAACGCCGAAAAGGGCTTCGGCTTCATCACGCCGGACAACGGCGGTGGCGACGTGTTCGTGCACTACTCCGAGATCCAGGGCAACGGTTTCCGTAGCCTGGAGGAGAACGCGCGCGTGGAGTTCGAGATCGGCCAGGGCCAGAAGGGGCCGCAGGCCACTTCCGTCACGATTCTCTGACGTCACAACGGTTTCCGAGGGGCCGGTGCCACGTGCACCGGCCCCTCGGCCGTTCTCGGGGAAGTGCGGGGCAAGTCCGCCGGGAACCCTGCCGGCGAACGGTTCGTTGAAGGAGAAGGTCGTGGCCGGCCCTCGAGGGCCGGACCGCACGAACGGTGTGCTCCCGCGCAACGGCGCGTTCCCTGAACTGCCAGGGCCGCCCGGGCACACCGCCGAACCGGCCTCGGTCCTGCAGAGTGCAGCGACCGGACCAGCTCGACAGGAGCGTTCCAGCATCGACACCCCTCGCGCCACCTTTCCTTCCGCTGCCCCAACGTCATCGAGCACAGCGACAGCCGTCCGTGAACGGCCCGCGCCCCAGCCCATGCTCGCCGGCCGCAAGACGGGCACCGAAGCCTTCCTCGTGAAGCTGTTCGCCGTGCTCCCCCTGCTTGCGGTCATCGCCGCGGTGCCCCTGGCCTGGGGCTGGGGGCTCAGCTGGCTCGACATCGGCCTCGCCGTCGGGTTCTACTACCTCAGCGGCCTCGGCATCACGATCGGCTTCCACCGTTACTTCACCCACGGCTCATTCCGCGCCCGCCGCGGCCTGCGGATCGCGCTCGCCGTGGCCGGCAGCATGGCGATGCAGGGCCCCGTGATCTCGTGGGTCGCCGACCACCGCCGCCACCACGCCTACTCCGACCGCGACGGCGACCCGCACTCCCCGTGGCGCTACGGCACCACGCCCGCCGCGCTGGCCAAGGGGTTCTGGCACGCGCACATGGGCTGGCTGTTCGACCGCGACAAGACCAACTCGCGCCGCTTCGCCCCGGATCTGCTGGACGATCCCGACATCCGCCGCGTCGACAGCCTCTTCCCCGTGCTGACCGCCGTGACGCTGCTGGCACCGGCGCTGATCGGCGGCCTCGCCACGATGAGCTGGTGGGGCGCGCTCACGGCGTTCTTCTGGGCCGGGCTCGTGCGGGTGGCAGCGCTGCACCACGTGACGTGGTCGGTGAACTCGCTGTGCCACATGATCGGTGAGCGCCCCTTCGAGGCGCGGGACCGCTCGGCCAACTTCTGGCCGCTGGCGATCCTGTCGTTCGGCGAGTCGTGGCACAACTCCCACCACGCCGACCCGACCGGCGCCCGCCACGGCGTGGGCCGGGGCCAACTGGACACGTCAGCTCGGCTCATCTGGCTGTTCGAGAAGTTGAACTGGGCGTCTCAGGTTCGCTGGCCCCGCCCGGAGCGGCTGGCGCGAAAGCTCAAGACCGCCTGACGACGGGCCGGACACGTCGTTCCAGCTGGGCCGCCAGCTCGCCTCGGTCGGCGGCGGCGCGGCTGGGCGGCGTGGTCCACCCGGCGTTGCCAGAAGCCGACACCACCTGGGCGACGAACCGGCCCACGAGGGCGGGTTCCGGGACGACGTCTCCGCCCAGGCGCGCGACGACGAGCGGCGGCTCGGCCGGCCGCGTCTCCACGGAAAGCGTCCAACCCTGCCGTGAGTTCCAGAGCAACATCAAGTCACGGCCGGGGTAGCGCGGCGAGCGGCGGCTCAGCGCCACGTAAGCCGTGACGGTGTCGGCGACCTCGCACGACGTCCCCTCCACGGAGACGTCCACGGCTTCGGCCACCGCGCGGACGTAGCCGACCAGCGCCCGTCTCAGCACCAGTGGATCTTCGTGCACGGCTTCGGTTGTCAGACGATCGGGACCGGACAGGAGCATGGGTCTCCCCTCCACCGCCGGCAATTCGGCTCAAGCGGGCGAAAACGGCCTGCGGACCGCGTGCGCGCAAAAAGCCACGACAACCGGCGGTGCGGTGTTCGAGGTCGCGCCGAATCGGACATCGGCGGCTGATCCGGCACCGACTCTACCCGGAGTTTCGGTCCACGGGGACCACCTAACCGCTCTGACCTCCGTTCATTCCACCCGAACCGTCGCCGGAATCGACCACTGACGTGGCGATCCACGCCGCGAACAACGCGGCTTGGACATACGGAGCTGCTTCACCCACGGCTCGGCCGACCTTCGAAAAGCGCCCGGGGCGCCCGGTTTGGCCCGCCGGCTCGGGCCCCTCGGCGTCCACCGGGCGGTCGGTGCGCCACGGCGTCTGCTCGGCTCGCACGTCGGCGAGGAAATCCGCCGTCGGGTCACCGTCGGGGTCGGTCATCTCCCCACCCTCGCACCGTCGCCGGGAAATCACCACGGCCGCAAGGAAATCGCAAGAAAATCAGAAGCGAAGGGGCAATGGCGGGTGCATTCTTCGCGCAATTCCAGACAAAGCGAACAGACAACTTGACCGGAGTGAGTGTCGCAGAATCAGGCGGATTTCAGAAAAGCAGCGGCAACAACGCGTGCCTTCGCTTCAGCACCGCCCCATACCGGGCATCGAGCCGCAACCACGAGTCCGTGGCCGTCACGCGGACCACGTCGCCGGCGATGGACGAGTCGAACAACCCCATGCCGGACAAGGCGAACAGGCAGCGCAACTGCACCTTCACCTCGAGCTCGCCGCCGGTCACCGTCAGCACGGCCTGGTCCATCAGCGACGCCGGCGGCGTGCCGTGCGGGCCGACGTTGTCGCGGGCCAGCGTGACGCCGCGGTCGGCCAGGTCGGACACCACGCCGACCGGCAGGTCGTCCACGAGCTGCCAGCGGCCGGACGCGGGCAGCTCCGCGTGCCAGAGCAGGTCGCGCGCGGGGCCGGGGTCCATGACCTCGCCGCCGGCGACCGTGAGGGCCGCCAGCAGCTCGTTGCCCGACACGGTGACGTCGGCCGGGGTCACGGTCCCCGCCACCGCGCGGGTGGCGAGGACCTCGAACGGTGTGGCCGTCCACGCTTCGACCACGCCGCCGTCGGGGCGGTTGCGCAGCCGCACGGCCGTGTTGCCGTCGAGCCGCACCGCGCGGGCGACGAACGCGCCGAGCGTGTCGCGGTCGCCCGCGTCGGGGATGCGCAGCTCAGGCATCGGCGAACACCTTCTTGAGGAACTCGGTCTCCTCGGCGGACAGGCGCCGCGGACGCAGCTTGACGGTGTCGTACGGCGCCAGCACGGTCTCCGCCGTCACAGCCACCGGGTCCGACACCTCGGGCCCGGTGTGCACGACGTAGGCCAGCGTGATGCTGGCCGCCTTCACCTCGGTGAGCGTGATCTCCACCCGCACCGACGTCTCGGGCGTGACGACGATCGGCGCGCGGTAGT
The DNA here is from genome assembly GCF_040639695.1 of Amycolatopsis sp. NPDC023774. NCBI lineage: Bacteria > Bacillati > Actinomycetota > Actinomycetes > Pseudonocardiales > Pseudonocardiaceae > Amycolatopsis > Amycolatopsis sp. NPDC023774. The sequence continues at coordinate 17,544 of NZ_JBFAAJ010000051.1, read as the reverse complement.
GCACGCCGAGCTTCACCACGACCACGCCCTTGGGCAGCTCGGTCAGCCCGGCTTTCACCGCGTCGCCGAACAGCACCGGAATCCGCGCCTCTTCCAGGAGCGTCACCATGTTGGCGTGGTTGACGTGCCCGTACACGTCCATGTCCGACCAGCGCGGCCGGACGTGCGAAACGTAGGTCACCGGACCGTGCTCCTGATCTGGCGAGCCGCCACCGACAGCGTCGCGAGGTCGAGGCGCCCGGAGCGGGTGATCTCGTCGAGCGCCACGCGGGCGCGCGACAGCCGCGACGCGTTGGTCTTCTCCCACTGCGAGATCTTCGCGTCGGTCTCCACGTCCAGGTCGCTGTGGCGCAGCGCGTCGAGCGTGATGGCGCGCAGCGAGCCGTACACGTCGTCACGCAGCGAGAGCCGCGCGAGGGCGTGCCAGCGGTTGCCGCGTTCGAGCTTGCTGATCTCGGTGAGCATGTTGTCGATGTCCAGGTGGTCCGAGAGCGCGTAGTACAGCTCGGCGGTGTCGGCCGGGCTGTGCAGCGCGTCGAGCCCCACCTGCTGCTCGGCCAGCTCGGCGACCTCGACCACGTCGAGCAGGCCGTAGCTGTGCAGCAGCAGCGCCACGCGGCGGGCGAGGTCGGCAGGCACGCCGTCGGCCACGAGCTTGCCGGCGTCCTCCTCCACGGACTCCAGCTCGCGGCCGCGCAGCAGGTCGCCCAGCTTCGGGCCGAGCTCCGCGACGACCGGGCCGAACCGGTTGATCTCGGCCAGCGGCGCGAGCGGCTGCGGCCGGTTGGTGAGGAACCAGCGGGCGGCGCGGTCGAGCAGGCGGCGCGTCTCCAGCACCATCGCGTCGGCGACTGCGGTGGGCACCACGTTGTCGAGCGCGTCGATCTCGGCCCACAGCTTCGGCAGGTCGTAGACGTGGGTGACCACGGCGTACGCGCGCACCGCGTCGGTGGCCGTCGCGTTCATCTCCTCCATGAGGCGGAAGACGAACGAGATGCCGCCGCCGTCCACCAGCTCGTTGGTCACGAGCGTCGTGGTGATCTGGCGGCGCAGCGGGTGCTGTGTGATCGCGTCGGCGAACTGCTCGCGCAGCGGCTTCGGGAAGTACTCCGGCAGCCGGCGCGTGAACACCTCGGAGTCGACCAGCTCGCTGGCCAGCAGCTCGTCCTTGAGGTCGAGCTTCACGTGGGCCAGCAGCGTCGCGAGCTCCGGCGACGACAGGCCTTCGCCCGCTTTCTCCAGCGCGCGGAACTCCGAGGAGCTCGGCAGGGCTTCCAGCTTGCGGTCGAAGGCGCCCTTCGCGACGAGCGACGAAACCTGCCGCGCGTGCACCGACACCATCGGACCGGCGTGGGCCCGGCTCACGCCGAGCACCGCGTTCTGCCGGTAGTTGTCGGCCAGCACCAGGTCGGAGACCTCGTCGGTCATCTCCTCCAGCAGCGAGTTGCGCCGCGTGTGCTCGAGGTCCCCGGTGGCCACGAGGTGGTCGAGCAAAATCTTGATGTTGACCTCGTGGTCGGAGCAGTCGACCCCGGCCGAGTTGTCGAGCGCGTCGGTGTTGATCTTTCCGCCGGCCCGCGCGAACTCGATGCGGCCGAGCTGGGTCAGGCCCAGGTTGCCGCCTTCGCCCACGACCTTCACCCGCAGCTGGTTGCCGTTGACGCGGATCGCGTCGTTGGCCTTGTCGCCCGCGTCGCCGTGGGTCTCGGCCTCCGCCTTGACGTAGGTGCCGATGCCGCCGTTCCACAGCAGCTCGACCGGCGCCAGCAGGATCGCCTGGATGAGCTCCATCGGCGGCAGGTGCGTGACGCCGTCGGCGATGCCGAGCGCCTCGCGCACTTGCGGGCTGATCGGGATCGTCTTGGCCGAGCGCGGGTAGATGCCGCCGCCCTCGCTGATGAGCGAGCGGTCGTAGTCGTCCCACGAGCTGCGCGGCAGGTCGAACAGCCGGCGCCGCTCCGCGAAGGACGACGCGGCGTCCGGGTTCGGGTCGAGGAACACGTGCATGTGGTTGAACGCGGCCACCAGGCGGATGTGCTCACTCAGCAGCATGCCGTTGCCGAAGACGTCGCCCATCATGTCGCCGATGCCGACGGTCGTGAAGTCCTCGGTCTGGGTGTCCTTGCCCAGCTCGCGGAAGTGGCGCTTCACGCTCTCCCACGCGCCCTTGGCGGTGATGCCCATCGCCTTGTGGTCGTAGCCGACCGAGCCGCCGGAAGCGAACGCGTCGCCGAGCCAGAAGCCGTACTGGCCCGAGACCTCGTTGGCGATGTCGGAGAACTTCGCGGTGCCCTTGTCGGCCGCGACGACGAGGTAGCTGTCGTCGGCGTCATGGCGCACCACGCCCGGGGCGGGCACGGTCTTGCCCTCGACGCGGTTGTCGGTGAGGTCGAGCAGGCCCGAGATGAACATGCGGTAGCACGCGATGCCCTCGGTGAGCTGCGCGTCGCGATCGAGGCCGGCGTCGCCGGTGGGAGCCGGCGGGCGCTTCACCACGAAGCCGCCCTTCGCGCCCACGGGCACGATCACGGCGTTCTTCACCGCCTGCGCCTTGACCAGGCCGAGGACCTCCGTGCGGAAGTCCTCGCGCCGGTCCGACCAGCGCAGGCCACCACGCGCGACCTCGCCGAAGCGCAGGTGCACACCTTCCACGCGCGGCGAGTACACGAAGATCTCGAACTTCGGCCGCGGTTCCGGCAGCTCCGGCACGCCGCTCGGGTCGAGCTTGATCGCGAAGTACGGCCGCGCGGCGCCGTCCGCGTCCGTCACGTGGTAGTTGGTGCGCAGCGTCGCGTTGATCACGGCCATGAGGCGGCGCAGGATGCGGTCCTCGTCGAGGCTGGTGACCTCGTCGATCATCGCGGTGATCTCGCCGACGAGCGAGTCCTCCCGCGTCTTTCGGTCCACATCGGACAGTTGCGGGTCGCAGCGCGTCTCGAACAGGTTCAGCAGCCGCGTGGCCACTTCGGTGTGCTTCAGGACCGTGTTCTGGATGTATGCCTGGGAAAACGGGCTGCGGGCCTGCTGCAGATAACGCGAGTACGCGCGCAGCACGGCGGCCTGGCGCCACGTGAGACCGGCGCGCAGCACGAGGCCGTTGAAGCCGTCGACCTCCGCATCGCCGCGCCACGCGGCGTGGAACGCGTCCTGGAACCGCTCGCGCAGCGCGTCGAGCGCGACGCTGCTGCTCTCGTCGAGGTACTTCGCCTCGATGCGCAGGCCGAAGTCGTAGATCCAGCTGGCGCCGCCGTCTTCGCGGAACAGCTCGTACGGCCGCTCGTCGACGACCTCGACGCCCATGGCCTGCAGCACCGGCAGGACCTTCGACAACGTCACGCCTTCGCCGCGCAGGTAGAGCTTGAACCGGCGCTCGCCCGGCTCCGCGTCGGCGGGCAGGTAGAACGACAGCGCCAGGTCGCCCTCGTCGGCCAGCGTGTCGAGCTTGCGCAGGTCGGCGAGCGCCTCGTCGGCGGTGAAATCCTCCTTGTACCCTTCGGGGAACACCGCGGCGAAGCGCTGGCCCTGGTCGACGGCGGACTCCTCGCCCATCACGCCGATCGGCTGGCCGTCGCCCGCGCGCTCGCGGCGCTCGGCCAGGATCGCCTCGACCATGCGGTCGTCCCAGCTGCGGACCACCGTGTTGAGGCGTTCCTGGATCCGCAGCGTGTCGGGCTCGATCCGGTGCGCCGGGTCGGTGTGCACGATGAAGTGCACCTGCGCGAGCACGGTCTCGCCGATCCGCGCGCTGTACTCGAGCTGGGTGCCTTCCAGCTCCTCCAGCAGCACCTTCTGCATCGCCAGCCGCGAGCGCGTGGTGTAGCGGTCTCGCGGCAGGTAGACCAGGCAGGAGTAGAAGCGGCCGTACGGGTCGCGGCGCAGGAACAGCCGCAGCCGCCGGCGGTCCGACAGCGTGATGGCGCCGGTCGTGGTGGCGTAGAGCGAATCCGTGTCGGCGGAGAACAGGTCGGCGCGCGGCCAGTTCTGCAGCACCTCCAGCATCCGCTGGCCGGAGAAGGACTCCATCGGGAAGCCGGCGCGGTGGATGACCTCGCGCACGCGCTTGCACACCACGGGGATGTCCAGCACGTTCTCGTGCAGCGCCGTGGTGGTGAACATACCGAGGAAGCGGTGCTCGCCGGTCACGTTGCCCTCGTCGTCGAACGTCTTCACGCCGACGTAGTACGGGTACACCGGGCGGTGCACGGTCGAGGGCGCGCTCGCCTGCGTGAGCACCAGCAGCGTCGGGGACAGCGCGTTGGCGTAGTCGTCCGGGCCCGCGGTGAGGCTGCGGGCGGCGAGGCTGTCCTGGCGCAGCACGCCGAGACCGGACGCGAGGACGGCGCGCAGCGCCGGCTCGTCCGAATCGGGGTGCGGGTTCTCGACCAGCTCGTAGCGGCGGTAGCCGAGGAAGGTGAAGTGGCCGTCGGCGAGCCAGCGCAGCAGCCGGGCGCCCTCTCCGATCTGCGCGGGTTCCGGCAGCTTCGGCGGGTTCTGCTCCAGCGACTCCGCCACGGAGCACGCGGTCTGCGCCATCTTGTCGGCGTCCTCGACGACCTCGCGGACGTCACCCAGCACCGAGGTCAGCCGGTTGTCCAGCTCGCGGGCGCGGTTCGGGTCCGTGACGAGGTCGATCTCCAGGTACATCCACGACTCGGCCGCCGACATGGCCGGCGGGTTCGCCGGGTCGGCGTCGGGGTGCAGGCCCGCGAGTTCGCCCGTGACGTCGCGGCTGACCACGACGATCGGGTGGACGATGCGGTGCACCTGCACGCCGTCGCGCGCGAACTCGGCCGCCACGCTGTCGACGAGGTAGGGCATGTCGTCGGTGACCACCTGCACGACGGTGGCCTCGCGGGTCCAGCCGTCCTGCGCCGCGGTGGGGTTCAGCAGCCGGACCGCCGGGCGTCCCGGCATGCGCTGCTTCGCCAGCTGGAGGTGCGAGCGCACCGCGCCGACGAGCGCCACGGGGTCGTCACCGACGATCTCCTCCGCCGGGATGTGGCGGTAGTACAGGCGGATCAGGTCACCGATCTCGGGCGCCAACGCCGCGGCGGCGTCGATCAGCTCGTCCCGGAGCTGTTCCGGGCTGGCCGTGCGACGCAACGCGCCGACCTCGGCACCGACATCTGTTCCGGGCGGGGACGAGACTCCCGTCGAGCTCATGTGAGGCAACTCTCCAGTTTCGAGATCGAGACGCATCCGTCACCACAACGTGGCGGACACCCCCACACTAATCCGACCCCGCCGGGCCCGTGACAAAGACCAGGAGTTGTCCAGACTTACGTTTGCCTTACAGGATGAGGACTTTCGGCGTTGATCGGTTCAGCTACCCGGGAGTCGGGTGATACCCGTTCAAGGAGGAATCCCTTGGCACTGGGCGCGCCCCGGGGCCGCCCGAGGCGTCCGGTGGTGCCGGGGCGGGTTCGTGATCGGTTCAGTGCGGGAGCGGCCGCCCGGCAGCCGGCGGCCAAACCGGCAAAGGTTGCCTTCCGGCTTTGCGAGCATTCCCACACCGTAACCGCCCGGACGGGCGACGGCCGCGTCGTGATCCGGCCGCAAGATACCCCGAAGTCGGCGTCGGCAAACCCGGTGGACCTCATCGGTTTTTCCGGGTAGCGAACGGTGTGTTGCCCCGACAGGGATTGGCGCCGACCTCAGTCGCCGTGGCGCTTGCGCTCCCCCGCCGCGTGCCCGTTGACCGGACGGCGCTTGTTGTCGTCTTCCGACCCCAGCCGCTTCACCAGCGCGGCGGCACTCGCCGTCCCGGCCTGGTGCTCGGCCAGCGCGCGGGCCAGCAGCTCGGCCAGCCCGGCGTCCGGCGGTGGCTCGTCCTCGGCGATCGCACGGGCGTAGCTCTCCGGGAACGGCTGCGACGTCGGCGTCCACGAGTCGAAGTCCTCGAGCGGGTCCAGCGCCGGCGGCATCCGCAGCCGGGGCAGCCACGGGTCCACGGCTTCCTCGGACACCTCTTCGGCACGCGGGGCCGGCGCCAGCTCCGGGGTCTCGCGCTTCCACGGTGGATCCGTCACGTCGGAGACCGCCTCGGGCTCCTCAGTGCGCGCGGTTTCCTCGCGCGCCCCGGCCTCGTCCGCGCGTCGGCGACCACCACCACCGCCGGCGGAGATTCCCAGGCGGTCCAGCACGGACCGGGCCGCGACAGAACCGTGTTCCGCGTCGTGGCGGGTCTTGCGCCCGCGGGAGACCTCGTCGCGGCGGGCGCGTTCTTCGCGGGCCCACTCGTCGCTCTCCCAGAGCGGCGCGGCGGGCTCGTCCGCGGGCGCGGGGGCCATCGGTAGCTCGGGCACGATGTCCGACAGGTCCGGCAGCGACAGGCGCGGCAGGTCCTCGGCCACAGCCGGGGGCTGTGGCGCCGGCTCTTCGCGCACGACCTCGGCGACGGGTTCCGGCTTCGGCTGGGGAGCCGGCGCGGCTTCGGGCTTCTTGAACGGCTTGACCCAGCCCGGCAACGCCGCCGACTGCTCGGGTGCCGCCCGGCGGCCGGTTTCCGCAGGAGCGTGATGAGAAGACGAGTGCGACCCGTTCACGGGCCGCTTGGCCGGCGGCGCGGGCGGCTCGGCGACGCGCGCTCGCGCCGGAGCCTCGGCGCGCGGGGCGGACAGCGTGAAGCGAGCGACCTGTTCGGCCGGAGCCGCGGTTCGCTTGGCGGACGCCGCGGGTTCCGGCTCGTCGCGGATCACCGGGATCACCGACGTCCGCTCGGCCTCCGACTCCGCGGCCGCTCGCCCGAAGGACCACGTCGGCGTCTTCGGCCCGGATTTCTCAGGCTTGCGAACGGGTTTCTCCGGCACCGAACCGGCCGCGCGCACATCCGCCGGCTCCGCCGGAACGGCCGGCCGGGGCTGCGCTTCCGGACGCACCGGGGTTTCCGCCCGCGACCGGGTTTCCTTCTTCGGCTGGGCTTCCGCACGCTGAGCCTTGGCCGCGGCCGGCTTGGCGGCGGCGGGTTCCGGAGCGCTCGGCTCGGCGGGGATGGCGCGGATCAACGCGGTCGTCTCGACGTCGCGCGCCGGCGGCTCGACGGCCATCGGCACCGGACGGCCACCCTGCGGCGCCGACCGCGCGATCACGTCGTCGAGGTCCAGCGGTGCCACCGTGTCGGCGCCGAACTCGCCCGCGAGCAGGCCACACGCCTGGCGGCGCGCCCGTGAGTGGACGTGTTCCGCCGCGCGCGAGCGATACAGGCACGCGATGGCTTCCTCGGCGCTGCCGAACCGCTCCTCGATCTGCGCCAGCTCGAGCCACAGCCGCGAGGTGACGGCGGACAGTCCGTGGCGATCGGTGCTCGCCACGGCTTCGCGCACCAGCTCGGACGCCGCGTCCCCGGCACCGGCCGGCAGGTGAATCCGCGTGGCCACGGCCAGCCGCAGCCACGCAGTGGGCGCGACCCCCGCCGCGCGCACGGGCTCGTTCAGCATGGGTTCGGCGATGTCGTACGCCATGTCGGTGTCGCCGCGGTCGAGCAGCGTGCTCACGAGCTGCAGCACGAGCCGCACGCGCACGAGGCCACCGTCGGCGCCGGGTTTGTCCAGCTTCTCCAGGAAACCGAGGCCGGTGCGGGCGGCGTCGGCGGCCGCGGTGAGGTCACCGTGGCGGCGCCGGTGGGCCGCCGCACCGTTGCGCAGCAACGCCCGCACGAGCAGCCGGGTGTCGGCGTCGAGCGACTCGTCGGCGACCACCAGCTTGTCGGCCTCCACGAGCACGCGGTCCAGCTCCGGCTTGCGGCCGAACTGCGCGAGGCAGCCCACGAGGTGGCACAGCGCCTCCGCACGGTGCACGGCCGAAACCGCGGGCTCCGACAGCACGGGCCGCAGCGCCACGAGCCCGGTCAGCGGCGTGCCGAGGCTGCGCGCGCACACGGCCAGGTCGATCCGCAGCCGCGCGGCCGTGTCGGTGTACCCGGCGTGCTCCGCGGCCCGGAGGGCGGCGACAGCGCGACCGACGGTCGACGTGCGACCGCCGAGGCGCACCCGCGCCGCGACCACGAGGCTCTCGGCGCGGATCCACTGCTCGTCCGCGCCCGCGGCCTCGGCGAGCGCGGCCGCGCGCTCACCCAGCACCAAGGCGAGCTCGGGCGCGCGCAGGTGCAGCGCGTCCGCACGCTCGATCAGCCGGCCGAGGTCGGAGAGGGTCGCCCCGCCGGCAGCAGCGAGCCGCCCGCCCGCGGGTGCGGGCGAGCTCGACCGGTTGTGCCTGCTGGCTTCCACTCCCGCCCCCGGCGTCAGTCGCGCTTCAGCTTGCGATGAGTGACCCGGTGCGGCCGCGCCGCTTCGGCGCCGAGGCGCTCGACCTTGTTCTTCTCGTAGCCCTCGAAGTTGCCCTCGAACCAGAACCACTTCGCCGGGTCCTCGTCGGTGCCTTCCCACGCCAGGATGTGCGTGGCGACCCGGTCGAGGAACCACCGGTCGTGGGAGATGACCACGGCGCACCCGGGGAACTGCTCCAGCGCGTTCTCCAGCGAGCCCAGGGTTTCCACGTCCAGGTCGTTGGTCGGCTCGTCCAGCAGGATCAGGTTGCCGCCCTGCTTGAGCGTCAGCGCCAGGTTCAGCCGGTTGCGCTCACCGCCGGAGAGCACGCCCGCCGGCTTCTGCTGGTCCGGCCCCTTGAAGCCGAACGCGCTCACGTACGCGCGCGAAGGCATTTCGGTCTGCCCGACGTGGATGTAGTCGAGCTTGTCCGACACGACCTCCCACACCGTCTTCTTGGGGTCGATGCCGGCGCGGTTCTGGTCCACATAGGACAGCTTGACGGTTTCGCCGATCTTGACCGTGCCGCCGTCCGGCTCCTCGAGCCCCACGATCGTCTTGAACAGCGTGGTCTTGCCGACGCCGTTGGGGCCGATCACGCCGACGATGCCGTTGCGCGGGAGGTTGAACGACAGCCCGTCGATGAGCACGCGCTCGTCGAAGCCCTTGCGCAGCTTCTCGACCTCGACCACGACGCTGCCCAGGCGCGGGCCCGGCGGGATCTGGATCTCTTCGAAGTCGAGCTTGCGGTGCTTGTCGGCCTCCGCCGCCATCTCCTCGTAGCGGTCGAGGCGCGAGCGGGACTTCGTCTGGCGGGCCTTGGCGTTGGACCGCACCCATTCGAGCTCGGTCTTGAGGCGCTTGGCGAGCTTCGCGTCCTTCTTGCCCTGGACCTCGAGACGCTCGCGCTTCTTCTCCAGGTAGGTGGAGTAGTTGCCCTCGTAGCCGACGACGCGGCCGCGGTCGAGCTCCATGATCCACTCGGCGACGTTGTCCAGGAAGTACCGGTCGTGGGTCACGGCCAGGACGGCACCGGCGTAGTTCGCGAGGAACTGCTCCAGCCACAGCACGCTTTCGGCGTCCAGGTGGTTGGTGGGCTCGTCGAGCAGCAGGAGGTCGGGCGCGGACAGCAACAGCTTGCACAGTGCGACACGGCGGCGCTCACCACCGGAGAGGTGGTCGACGGGCTCGTCCGGCGGCGGGCAGCGCAGGGCGTCCATGGCCTGCTCGACCGTGGAGTCGAGCTCCCACGCGTCGGCGTGGTCGAGCTCCTCCTGGAGCTTGCCCATCTCTTCCATGAGCTCGTCGGTGTAGTCGGTCGCCATCTGCTCGGCGATCTCGTTGTACCGGTCGAGCTTCTGCTTCGTCTCGCCGAGGCCCTCCTCGACGTTCTGGCGGACGGTCTTCGTCTCGTCCAGCTCCGGCTCCTGCATGAGGATGCCGACGGTGGCACCCGGCTGCAGGAACGCCTCGCCGTTGCTGGCCTGCTCGATCCCCGCCATGATCTTGAGAACGGTGGACTTACCGGCACCGTTCGGCCCCACCACGCCGATCTTGGCGCCGGGGTAGAACGCGGTGCTGACGTCGTCGAGGATGACCTTGTCCCCGACGGTCTTGCGCACCTTCTTCATGGTGTAGATGAACTCGGCCATGAAAGCGATCGTAGAGTGGCCCGATCCGCGCCCTGACGGCGGTCACCACCGCGCTACCGAGGGTCATGCCCACATCACGCGGACGACATCATCGGCGCGGTCATTCCGCCCGTTTGCCGTCGGCCAGGTTCTTGAGCATCGCGTTGTAGGCGGCCAGCTCTTCGCCGCCGGTGGTCTCCTCGCGGCGGTCCTTCCGCTTGGCCTCGCGCTCGTCGGCACGCGCCCACTGCACCAGCAGCGCGATCAGCACCAGCAGCACGGGGACCTCGCCCGCGGCCCACGCGATGCCGCCGCCGAGGCGCTGGTCGGTGAGCAGGTCGCCGACCCACGGCAGGCGCAGTGACGTGTAGAACTCCTGGCCGATCACGGACTGCATGTTCATGAGGATCACGCCGAAGAACGCGTGGAACGGCATGGCGGCAAACATCATCCCGAGCCGTCCGACCGGCGGGATCTTGCGCGGCGCCGGGTCGACGCCGATCACCGGCCAGTAGAAGACGTAGCCGGCGAGCAGGAAGTGGGCGTTCATCGCCAGGTGCGCCCAATGGTAGTTCAGCGCGGAGTCGAACAGGCCGGAGAAGTACAGCGCGTAGAACGAGCCGACGAACAGCAGCAGCGCGACGACCGGGTGTGTCAGGAACCGCGACACCGGCGAGTGCACGGCCGCCAGGAGCCACTCACGCGGGCCCGGAGGCGCGCCGGCCCCTGCGGTCGGCAGGGCGCGCAGCGCGAGCGTCACGGGGCCACCCAGCACCAGCAGCACGGGCACGACCATCGACAGCAGCATGTGCGTGCCCATGTGCACGCTGAACATCGCCGGCGAATAGCGGCCGATGCCCGACGACGTGGCGATCAGGAGCACCAGGCAGCCGACGAGCCACGCGACGATCCGGCCGGTGGGCCACGAGTCGCCGCGCTTGCGCAGCCGCCGAACGCCGGCGAGGTAGAGCCCGGCCAGCACGATCGCGGCCGTGCCGTAGATCAGGTCGAACCGCCAGTCGGTGAGCAGGCGCCAGAAGGTGGGCGCGCCGTCGAGGTTGTAGCCGATCAGCAGCTCGGTGGTCGAGGGCTGCGTGACCGCGTCGGCCGGAGGTGGCGTGCGGGCGAGCCCGGACGCGATGCCGAGCGTCACGAACATGATCAGCACCTCGACGGCCGCCAGCCGCAGCAGCTGGCCGCCGCCCTTGCCGTCGACGAGGTCGCGCACGCCGCGCTGGCGCTGCTGGTGCCCGAACACGCCGAGCAGCAGCAGCGCGACGACCTTCGCCACCACGAGCAGGCCGTAGTCGGTGGTGAACAGGTCACCGAGGTTGATGCGCACCAGTGCGTTGATCACGCCGGAGATCGCCATCACGATCCAGCAGACCAGGGCCAGCTTGGAGAACCGCCGCGCGGCCAGCGAGAGGTGCGCGCCCCGGCGCCAGCCGAGAGCCAGGAGCGCCACGAGCCCGCCGACCCACAGCGCGGCCGCGATCAGGTGGAACAGCAGGCTGTTGGTGGCCATGTCGTGCGAGCCGCCGCTCGCGGAGTGACCCGTGACGGCGACTGGGACCAAGCCCGCGACGGCCACGAAGAACAGCACGGCCGTCCAGCCCCACGTGAGCACGAGCCGGCAGCCGAGCGCGAGCAGCACCGCGATGAGCGCCGTCCACAGCCACGCCTTGGGCTGCTCGATCGCGTCGACGAGGTCCAGGAGCGTCTGGGGTGAAAGGACTTCCAGGAACGGCTTGCCGGCTCCGTCGGCCGCGGTGAATGCCACCGAGAGCAGCGACGAGGCGAACCAGACCCAGGCGGCGATGCCGGCCGCGCGCACGGCGGCATAGCCCTCGGGCCCCAGCGTGCCGGACTTCTGCGGCGGCACCAGGAAGGCGGCCAGCAGCAGAGCGCCGACGCAGACCACGGAGGCGGCTTCGGCGAGCACTCGGACGACCGTGATGCCGTACCGCGTGACGAGCCCCGGGTCGGGCAGACCGGCGATCAGGTACCCGGCGCCACCGGTGAGCGCCACGAGCCCGACCGCGACGACGGCGGCGAGCACCACGCCCACCGAAAGCAGCGGCAGCACACTGGTCCTGCGTCGCGCTGCCGGTTCGGGTTTCGTCACTGCGTCGGTGCTCACCGTTCGAGATTAGGCCGGTCTCGTTTTGCGCGGCACGGGGGTGCGGCCAGGCATGATGGTTTCGTGCGGATCATCCTGCTGCGTCACGCCGAGTCCCTCGGGAGCGTCGACCAACTCGCCTACACGCGGATCCCGGACCACGCGATCCCGCTGACGGAGACCGGCCGGGCCGAGGCGGTCGCGACGGGGCCGGTGATCAGGGAACTGCTGCGCGGCGAGCGCCCGGCCGTGTACGTGAGCCCCTACCTGCGTACACGCGAGACGCTGCGGTTGCTGGACATCGAGAGCGACTGCGACCGCGTGGTGCAGGAGCCGCGGCTGCGCGAGCAGGACTGGGGCAACCTGCAGGACCCGCAGGACCAGGAGGTGCAGCGGCAGCGGCGGCACGAGTTCGGGCACTTCTTCTACCGGCTGCCCTTCGGCGAGTCGGGCGCCGACGTGGACGACCGCGTGGCCGGTTTCCTGGCCGAGCTGCTGCACAGTGGCGGAACTCACCCGCGCAGCGTGCTGATCGTCTCCCACGGCCTCACCTTGCGGCTGCTCTGCCGCCGGCTGTTCGGCTGGAGCGTGGACCTGTTCGAGTCGCTGTCGAACCTGCGCACGTGCGAGCACCGCTTGCTGGAGCACGACGGGGACAAGTGGTCGCTCGACCGCCCGTTCGGGCAGTGGCGCGAGTCACCGGACGGGGAGACCCAGGGCTAGGTCCTCGCGCCGGCGCGCGCGGGCCGCGACGAGGGCGGCCGGCACGATCAGCGCCGCGATGAGGCCGACCACCACGAACGACACGGAGTAGGACGTCGCCTGCGCGATGCCGCCGATCATCGGCGGACCGGCGAGGAAGCCGGAGTAGGCGATAGTGCTGACGAACGCCAGTTCGCGTTCTCCGCCTCCGCCGTCGGCGCGTTTCCCTGCGCTGCCGGCGAGGCTGAGGGCCAGCGGGAACGCCGCGGCAAGGCCCGCGCCGGCGAGCGCGAAGCCGACGTACGCGAAGGCCGCCGGCGCGAACACGGCAGTGCCGATGAGGCCGATCGCCGCGATCCCCGCGCCGACGGCGAGGGATCGTGTGGCGCCGAAGCGTTCCTGGCTCCACGCGCCGCCGAGCCGGGCGAGCGCCATGGCGAGCGAGAACCCCGAGTAGGCCAGGGCCGCCGCGCCCTGGCCGACGCCGTGGGCAGTGACCATGAGCAGCGCCGACCAGTCGGAGCTCGCGCCCTCGGCGATCGCGGAGCACAGCGCGACGGCCGCAAGCAGCCACAGGGCGGGCCGGCGGATCGGCGCCTTCCCGCGTTCCGGCGGCGCCGTCTCCTTCGGCGGCCGGTCTCCCGGCACGGCCTTGAGCACGACGACGAGCACGAACAGGGCGGTCATGGCGGCCACGGAGAGGTGCCGCGCGGGTGACCAGCCGTGGCCGGCGGCCAGCCCCGCGAGCAGGGAGCCGGCGAGCGCACCGAAGCTGAAGCCGGCGTGCAGCGTCGGCATCACGGCGCGGCCAGTGCGCCGCTCGACGGCGACGCCCGCGATGTTCATGGCGACGTCGAGGGACCCCACGCCCGCACCGAGCACGAACAGGGCGCCGGCAAGCAACGGCACGTTCGGCGCGAACCCGACGAGCGCGAGTGCGACGGCGGCCACCACGGTGCTGCCCGCGACGGCCGCACGGGCACCCACGCGTTCGGTGATCCGTCCGGAAACCGGTGCGGCGCACAGCATCCCGACACTCGCGCCGAGCAGCGCGAGCCCGAAGACGCCCGGCACGGCGTGCACGTGGGTGGCGATGGCGGGCGTACGCGGGGCCCACGAACCGAGGGCCGCCCCGTTGAGCGCGAAGACCGCGAACACCGCCGTCCGATCGCGCATCGCCGCCTGCCTCTCTGCCGGGAGCCTTTGGCCCAAAATGACTTAAGCGCTTCAGAGGGTCAAGGCCGCGCTATGCTCCGCCGATGACGAGCACCCGGCGCCGGCGTCCGACGCTGGACGACGTCGCCGAGGCGGTCGGGGTGTCCCGCGCGACCGTCTCGAACGCCTACAACCGGCCTGACCAGCTGTCCGCGCAGCTGCGGGAGCAGGTGCTGCGCGCGGCCAAGGAGCTCGGCTACCCCGGGCCGAACCCGACGGCGCGCAGCCTCGCCACGAGCCGGACGGGCGCGATCGCGTTCCTGCTCGACGCGTCCCTTTCGGCGGCGTTCTCGGACCCGGCGCTGTCCATCACGCTCGACGCGCTCGCGAAGGCCGTGGAGCCGACCGGCCACGCACTGCTGCTGTTGCCCGGTGGCGAAGCGCACGGCGGACCGCCGGCGGAGCGCGTGCTGGCGGCGCAGGCGGACATCGCCGTGGCCTACTCGCTGGCCGACGGCAGCCTCGCGCTGGAGGCGGTGCGCGCCCGCGGCCTGCCGCTCGTGGTCATCGACCAGCCCCTGCTGCCCGACACCGCCCGCGTCGGCTGCGACGACCGCGGCGGGGCCGCGCTCGCGGCGCGGCACCTGCTGGAGCTGGGGCACCGGCGTTTCGCGATCCTGTCCGCGCCGCGGCTGTCGCCCGACGGCCCTTCGGGTCTGGAGTCCGCGCGGGGGAGCTCGTTCCACGGCACGCGCGAGCGCCTGGCGGGCTACCTGGCGACACTTTCCGCGGCCGGGGTGACCGACGTCGCGGTGTCCGAGGCGCCGTGGCTGTCGGCGGACACCGCCCGGGCCAGCGCGGCGGAGCTCCTGACCGGTACGCCCCGGCCGACCGCGCTGCTGTGCATGTCCGACCAGCTCGCGCTGGCGGCCGTCGCCGCCGCCCGGCAACTGGGCCTGCGGGTGCCGGACGACGTCTCGGTGGTCGGCTTCGACGACACCCCGCAGGCCGCCTGGGCGGAGCCGCCGCTGACCACCGTCCGCCAGGACCTCGCCGGGAAGGGCCGCACCGCGGGCGAGCTGATCCTGCACTCGATGTCCGGCGGGAACCCGCCTCCGCCGGTAGTGCTTCCGGTGTCGTTGATCCGCCGAAACAGCACGGCCGCCGTTTAGCAATACCGTTCACCGATCTGTGGACAATTCGCGCCGTTCGAGCGACGGGATACTACTTGTCCACAGACGTAGGAATGCGGGCAGACAAACCCACCCCCACCCGCCATCGTAGGAACCACACATTCCACGGCGGCCCACTCCGGTCGCCACCGAGGGGGGAGTTCCCACGATGTTCCGACGCCTGCTGCCGAAGCTGCCCGCGTTCCCCGGCCACTCCGGCCGGCCCACGACCCCGCTCCGCCTGCCGGGTTTGCCGGCGCGCCTGCCGCGCGTCCTGCTCCTGGCGACGGCCGGCTTGCTGGCGGGGACGGGGATGGCTTCTGCCGCGCCTTCAGGCCAGGCCGCGTCTGCCGCGTCTACCCATGCTTCTGCGGCTCTGTCGGCTCACCGCGCCACCCACGCCTTCCCGGCGGCCAAGCGCGTTGCCCCCGCGACTCCCGGCTCGGCACTCACCAATCCGGCCGCGACCGCCACTCCGGACCCGGCTTGCACCGTCGGCGAACTGTGCCTCTGGACGGCCGAAACCTACTCCGGCACCACTCAGCACTACGACCTGCGCACCGCCAATCCCGAAGACTGCATTCCCCTGCCCGAGGGATTCGAAGGGCATTCCTTCGTCAACCGCCTGACCCGCGACGTCACCGTCTACCAAAGCGAAGAATGCACGACCGAGGGAGACTTCACCACCTACCCGGGTGGCGGCACTTACGTTCCGCAATCCCCCTTCGTCGTGCGCGCCATCAAAGTCTGGAACTGACGCCGCCGCCGCACCCCGGGGCTCAGGCACCCCTGCGGGCCACCCCGGGGCGCACCCACCCGACTCGCTCACCGGCGGCGCGCCCACCAGCCGTGCCCACCCGCCGCGCACCCACCTTCCTTGCCCACCTGGGTTGCACCCACCCGCCGTGCCCACCCGGGGCGCACCCACACGCCGCCGCGCACCCACACGCCGTGCACACCCGCGGCACCCGCGCCTCCACCGGCGTTGGCCGCCTCGGAGCGCACTCACCAACGAGATCGCCCGAGGCGCACTCCCGATCTTGCTCACTTCGGGCGCGCTCCAACCAAGGAGCCCACTTCGAGGCAACTCACCACCTCACTCACCACAGGAGGCCCCCAACCAGCGAGCCCAGCCCACCCGCAGCAACGCACCCAACTGACCTCCCGCGGAACGCTCCCAACCAACAACACCACCCTGTGGAAACTCACCCACCTCACTGACCACAGGACGGCCCAACCAGCACGACCACCCGAAGAACCCGCGCCTCCACCGGCCTTGACCGCGGCGCCTCGGAGCGACCACGCCATGGCTGCCCTGCCTGCCCTGCCCGCCCTGCCGTCCTGCCCTGCCCGTCCTGCCCTGCCCCGCCCGCCTTGCCGTCCTGCCCTGCCCGTCCTGCCCTGCCCCGCCCGCCTTGCCGTCCTGCCCTGCCCGCCCTGGCGACACTCGCACCACCGTGCCCCGGGGCCATTCGCCTCCTCGTCACATGAATCTCGACCACCTGACCGGGACCGGCTGATCGGCCATCCTGCGGCCCCCACCGCGCCGCCCCACCGATCACCGGCCCCCGGGGCCGTCCCCGAACGGCCCCACCCCCGTGGGCGCGCCACCTTCCCCGTGTCCGCGCGCCCACGGGGCCCTCCCCGGTCCCCACCGCTGTCCCCCGGTCCCCACGGCTGTCCCCGCCCCCTACCGCTGTCCCCCGCCCTCTGCTGGTCCGGATCCGCTCAAGACGCGGAAGCCGCCCAGCCCAGCACCGCTGCTCCGACCGCTACCCAGCCACCGTGCGCCGATCTCAACTCGTCTCCGTCCCTGCGCTCCGGCCGCGCATCCCGCCCGCCCTCAACAGCACCGCACCGCGTTGGCCGGAGAGCGCCCAGCTGCACGCTCCTCCGTGGCCGCGCAGGATCACTCACATCGATTTCGACCTCCGCGACCGTCCCGGCGCACCAACCCGGTGCGCCGACAAGCTCACCCATTCATCACCGCTGCGCAAGTCCCGACCACACCCCGAGAGGAACTCCCCATGCGCCCCGCCCCGTGCCCGGCGACCTGCCGAAACCACACCTCTCGCCACCCCGCCGAGACCCCCCGCCGGGAAATCGTGGTGATCCCACCCATTCGAGCGGGATGGCGTGGGAGGGCAACAGCCGCGAGGAAGCCTGGGGCGCCAGGTGAACCGCTGGTGAACGCGCCGCCGCCGGATCTTCGCGGCGACGGCCAAGATCACCCGCGCGGGCACGGGCGGGGGCGCGACATCCGGCGAATCCGGCGAACGAGACCTGAAACGATTCGACGGTGTCGAACGATCGAGAGGATGGCGACGACTAAGCTGCCGGTGCTGGAGATCGGCAACCGTCGTCGACCCGGGCCCTCGTAGCTCAGCTGGATAGAGCAAGAGCCTTCTAATCTCTAGGTCGCAGGTTCGAGTCCTGCCGGGGGCACGAAACCCCTGGTCACGTCAGTGACCAGGGGTTTTTGCATGCCGACGCCCATACCT